>CALWSU010000013.1 GCA_944384295.1 uncultured Lachnospiraceae bacterium
CTTCTGTCAACTCGTCAAAGGCTTGAATGAAATGAGCCTTTGACGACAGGGTGTCGACTTTTTCGACACCCTGAAGCAGGAAATTTTCTATTTGAAAAATTCCTGCTTTTTCTAGTCAATTTATTTTATGGTACGTTTTGATACTGGATATACCCTAACATACCTTAATATATCGAATATGCCTTATACACGGAATACATCGACACGGTCTGTTTTTTCCCAAGGCAAATCCAAGTCAGTTCTGCCAAAGTGACCATATGCTGCAACTTGTTTGTAAATAGGTCTTCTCAAATCGAAGTTTTTGATGATTGCAGCTGGACGCAGGTCAAAGTTTTTGCGTACCAGTTCTGTGATTTCATCATCAGAGATTTTGCCTGTGCCAAATGTATTGACCAGTATAGAAACGGGCTGTGCTACACCAATAGCGTAAGCAAGCTGTACTTCACATTTTTTCGCAATACCGCTAGCAACAATGTTTTTCGCAACGTGTCTAGCTGCATAACATGCGGAACGGTCTACTTTTGTGGGGTCTTTGCCGCTGAATGCGCCGCCGCCGTGTGCTGCGTAGCCGCCATAGGTATCTACGATAATCTTTCTGCCAGTCAGACCGCTGTCGCCCTGAGGTCCACCGATTACGAATCTGCCAGTAGGGTTGATATAGTATTTTGTGTTTTCGTCCAACAGTTCTGCAGGGATTACTGCTTTGATGACATGTGCAATCACATCTTCGCGAATCTGTTCTTGTGTTGCATCGGGGTCATGCTGTGTGGAAATAACAACAGTATCCACGCGTACAGGTTTGTCATCTACATATTCTACAGTTACCTGAGATTTGCCGTCAGGACGCAGATAAGACAATGTACCGTTTTTACGTACTTCTGTCAATTTTCTGGTCAGTTTGTGTGCCAGAGAAATAGGCAAAGGCATCAATTCTTCTGTTTCGTCACATGCGAAACCAAACATCATACCTTGGTCGCCGGCACCTGTATCGAATTCGCTGTCATCTGTACCTTCTTTGGTTTCTAAAGATTTGTCAACGCCTAACGCAATGTCAGGGGATTGACCATGAATGGAAGTCACAACAGCACAGGTTTCGCAGTCAAAACCAAATTTTGCACGGTTGTAGCCGATTTGATTCAATGTATCACGTACTACGCTTTCTACATCAACATAAGTGTTGGTTGTGATTTCACCCATAACGAAGATGATACCAGTTGTGGTAGCAGTTTCGCAGGCAACACGTGCCTGAGGGTCTTTTGCCAAAATGGTATCCAATACAGCATCGGAAATTTGGTCACAAATTTTGTCGGGATGTCCTTCGGTTACGGATTCAGATGTAAATAATCTTCTGCTCATGTTTTTCCTCCTTGAAATACACTTTATCATTGATATGGTTTCATCAAGCACAGGGAGGAGCAAAGCATAAAAAAAAAGCCGCAGGGCTTTTCTGGGTCTTTGCTTATCTTCCGCAATTTATGCGGGGGAATTGGCACCGTGCATTTTTGCCGGTTGCCGGGTGTCATAGGGCCCTGTCCCTCAACCACTCTGGATAAGCGCTTGATGAAGTTGTATTTATTGTAACAGTTCTGATGGGTGCTGTCAATGGTTGACCCTGTAAAATTTTTGTAAGAAAAAATTTTCAAAAAAAATATTTTTTTGGGGAACCTTTTTATTTTCTCTGCGTCTGATAGAGTGTAAGCAAGAAAAAATAAAATTGTAAATGACAGAATTGTGAAATATAAGGAGGATTTTATTATGAAAAAAAATATGAACAAAATGATTGCGTTGGCATTAGCTTTTACCGTAATGGGCAGTACTGCTGTTTATGCAAATGTAATGAAAGGCGAAGTAACTGCAACACCAATTGCTTCTGAAGAAGTGACAACAACACAGGAAGATGTGGCAGAACAAGGCGCATTTGTGACAACAAGTGGTAAAATTACAGAAATTTCCGATACAGAAGATGGAAATAAAGTTGTGACCATTGATAATGAAAATGGTGGTCTGCGTTTTGTAGTTGCACCTACCACTTTTTTGGTAGACCGTGTGACCAATACGGTTGTCACAGCTGATACATTGGCAAAAGATATGCAAGTGATGGTAGTGTATGGCGCAAACAGCCCTATGGGCATGAGCATGCCTCCTTACATGGGCAATGTGACCGCAGTAGTAACCAATGCAGACCAAGGCAATATCAACGTTGGTTTGTTCAATGATGAATTGGTGAATGAAAAAGATAGCCTGCAACTGAATATCGCAGATGGTACACAGATTTTGAGCACTTTGGGTACAAAAATGATTTTATCCGCAGAAGATGTCAAAGGCAAAAATGCAATGGTATTCTATGACATCACCACAAGAAGTATCCCTGCACAAACCAGCCCTTCTTTGGTGGTATTGCTGGAAGAAAGACAAGCAGTAGAAACCTCAACAGAAGCAACAGAAGAAACACAAACAACAGAAGAAGCTACACAGCAAACCAAAGATTTAGAATTGGTAGAAATGGTAGCACTGCGTGACGCAGCAGAAGCAAAGGGTTATACTGTAAAATGGCAGGGCAAAGACCAGCCTGTTTTGGTAACAAAAGATGATGTGACTGTACAGATTACAGTAGGCAGCGCAGAATACAGCGTAGATGGTGGCGCAACCACACAACAGGCAGCTGCAGCAGCAACATTGGAAGATGGCGTATTATGTGTATCTACAGATTTGATTGCAGCATTGTAATTCATAAATCATAAATCGTTTGTATAGAAGTGTTTGACAGTAGAAGGCATTACATATAAAATAAAAATATATGTAGTGCCTTTTTGGTATGATAATCTCGAAATCTTGCAAAACTGCATGAATGGTACTTGACAAATCTTGGTAGACATAATATACTGACAATATCAGTTGGCGTATGTATTTGTGAAATGCCAAAATAAAATCTCACAATTTTTGCTGACTTAATCAGTTATTGGAAAGGATGGATTACATGCAAAGTTTGGCAAGACAAATTTTACAATTGCGACGAGACTTGTCATCTTATTGTTTGCCTGGTTTACAGGAAATGGGATTAACACAAGGACTTCTGATTTTTGTATTATATATTGGCAGACATGCTGGCTGCACACCTGTGCAATTGGCAAATGATATGCAGATGGATACAGGATATGTAACACGTGCATTGAAAAAATTAAAACAGAGTGGATTTATCATTCAAAAGGAAAATCCAGAAGATCGTCGCAGTCATGTTTTATTTTTAACTGAACTAGGTAAAAATGTTTTTATTCGCAGCTATGAATTGATGGAATTATGGGACGCTATTGCAATGGTAGATTTATCTGATGAAGAACGAGAAACATTATTGCATTTACTATATAAAGTAAAATTTCAAAGAATATACCCCTATTAAGAAAATCAATCCAAGTATAGGAGACTATGTTATGTATGAAACCATACAAAGCCCAATTCGTTTTGGGAGGATCGAACTGAAAAATCGTATCATCTTTGCACCAACCACATTTGGTGTATCACAAGAAGAATACATCGAAAAAATTCGCAAAATTGCGGCTGGTGGTTGTGCAATGATTATCATAGGAGATGTGCCAGTATGCAAAGGTGGTTTTGGCATCTCTCTGTATACCAAAAAAGGTTTTGCGTTTTATCAAACTTTGGCAGAAACAGTACATACATATCACTGTAAAATTTGCGCACAACTGCACCAAAGCGACTCCGATTGGAAAGCAATGGTGCGTTGTGTGCTAGGTGTATTGTTGAAACGAATCAGCATGGACGATTTGCGTATCAAGTTGCAAGAGGCAGTTTCTCCATATATCACAAATATGCCGTTGAAAAAAGTGCGCAAGATTACAAAATCTTTTGGAACTGCGGCAAAACTTGCCCAACAGGCGGGGTTTGATATGGTACAGGTGCATGGCGATAGAATGTGTGGCAGTTTTGCGTCTGCGGTGTATAACCATAGGCAAGATGCGTATGGCGGTACATTGAAAAAACGCGCGCGTTTTTTATTGGAGGCAGTCAGCGCAGTGCGCAAAGCTATACCAGAAATCAGTATTGATGTCAAATTGCCCATACGTATGGGGCAGTATGGCAAGGCGGGTTTTTTACAAGAGGATTTGTCTGTGATTTTGCCTTTGTTGGAACGCGCAGGCGCGGACAGCTTCCATGTCACATTGGCAAATCATGATGATTTAGAAAATACGATTCCGCCTGCCAATCATGTGGCATTTGGGCAGGAAGGCTGTTTTTTGCCATTCTGTGATGCTGTGAAACAATATACCAAAAAGCCAGTTTGTGGCGTAGGTGGTTTGACACAGCCAGATTTTGTAGAGCAGCAGCTCAAAAGTGGTCGTATAGACTGCGCGGCAATGAGTCGCCAACTTTTGGCAGATAGTGATTGGCCCAAAAAAGTAATGGCAGGCGAAGTAAATCAAATCCGCCATTGTGTGCGTTGCAATCGGGAATGCTTAGGTGGTTTGCAAAGGCATACAGGTACCCATTGTATTTATGAGAAAGGAGCAAAATCTGTATGAGTCATGCAATATTTTATACAAGTTGTACCGGTAATACGGCGCAATTGGCACAAGTGATACAAGATATGTTACAGGAGGTCACTTATTGTGGCGTGCCAGATACTGCACAAGCGGCAGATGCGGATATATTGTTTATAGGTTTTTGGACGGATAAAGGCACTTGTCCAGATGACATGAAAGAATTTTTACATACTTTGCAAGGCAAACAAATTTTTCTGTTTGGTACGGCAGGTTTTGGCGGCAGTGCGGCATATTTTGCACAAATTCTTTCTCGTGTACAAACTGAAATTCCAGACTCTTGTCAAGTGATTGGTAGTTTTATGTGTCAAGGAAAAATGCCGGAGGTAGTGCGTACACGTTATGAAGCTATGGAGCCTTCCGAAAAACGTACCATGATGTTGGAAAATTTTGAAAAAGCAAGTACACACCCAGATGCTGCGGATTTAGAAGCATTGCGTGCTTGCGTACGAAAGTATTGTATGATATAAAAAATGAAATGATAAAATAGAAAACCGAAAATAGAGAAGAAAATGTAGCAAGAGAGGCTTCTTTATAAGAAAAACAAAGAATGCTGGAATCCTGATAATATGCAGGAATCCGGCATTTTTCTTTTGCGTAAAATGAATCAGGTACATTTTTTTCAGGGGAATTTGCTGTTTCAGTTTTTCTAAGCATTGCAAAATTTTCAGAAGTAATCATATTTTGTAATCCAAAACATATATTTTATGGAAAGACCGCTGCAAACGGTCAACGACAAAAGGAGGTAGAGAAGCCTTGGAAACAAAAAAGGAAGGTATGACGCTCAAGGTACATAAAGGGATACAGCAAGCGCGTATCTTGTTGGAGGGCGATATGATTGTACCAGATACCAAGCCGGATGTAGCACAAGTGCTGCGGTGCAGTGGTCGGGTACGGTTGGACGAGAGCAAAGTGGCAGAAGAAAAATTGCAATTGATGGGTACACTGATTGTGGACGTATTATATCGTGCCATAGGTGGACAAAAGCCATTGTATGCTATGACCATGACATTGCCCATACAAGAAACGCTGTATGTAGAAGGATTGGAAGCGGGGGACGAAACCAATATCCGCATGGAACTGGAGCATATGGAATGTAGCTTGATCAATGATAGAAAGATTGGTCTGCATGCTGTAGTTAAGGCGGAAGTGGATACCGCAGGCAGTCAGCAATATGATATGGTGACAGGGGTAGAAGATGGCGCAGTTGCCTTGCTGAGACAAAATATACAGACCATACAGCCTGTGACAGAGAAAAAGGACAGGTTTACAGTCAAAGAAAGTATCCCGCTTTCTACAGAACAGCCAGAGATTGACGAAATTTTGGATACACATATTGGAATTGCCAATACCGATATCCGTGCAATGGAAGGCAAAACAGCGATTCGTGGCAATTTGGAATTGCAGGTTTTGTATACAGCAGCCCAAACAGGCATGCCAGCGGTTTGGACACAGACAATCCCATTCCATGGTTTTATTGAAAGCAGCGGTATGACGCCACAAACAATGACACAGGTGCATCTCAATATTCAGGAGGAAGAAATTCGTCCTGATGTAGATGAAGACGGAGAAAGTCGTGTGTTTGATGTGACTGTGACCATAGGGGCAGAATTATCAGCTTCCAATCCGGTAGAAATTGCACTTGTTACAGATGCGTATGGCTTAGAACAAAATTTGACCGCACAACAGGAGCAAATCAGCTATCCTGTGCCAGTGGGTACCGCCCAAAATCATTTTACCATACGCGAAATCATGACATTGGAACAGGGAGAAGAACCTATGCTGCAAGCGGTGACAGCATGGGGTACATTACGCATAGAAAATGTACATACGGAAACGGATTTAGTCGTGGTAGAAGGTGTATTGGAAGCGGACGTATTGTATTTGTGCCAACAGGACGCACAGCCGGTATGTGTATTGCATAGAGGATTCCCTTTCCAACGCAATATAGAGGTAAAAGGCGCTGTGGCGGAAGATAGCGCGCGTGTAGAAGGCAATATAGAGGAATTGGATTTCCGCTTGATGACAGAACAGGAAGGCGAAATACGCGCACAGATTGTATTAGATGTTGTGGTAAATGGCGAAGGCAGTGCAACATTGGTGACAGAATTACAAGAACAACAAGACAGCACAGAATGTAAAATGCCGGGCGCAGTGATATATATTGTGCAGCCAGGCGACAGCCTGTGGAGCATTGCAAAAAAATATCGTACCACCATAGACCGTATTTTGATGGTGAACGAATTAGAGAATCCCCAACAGATTTATCCAGGACAAAAATTATTGATTTTGCGTCAGTCTGTAGTATAATAGCAGTTTTTTGAAAAAAATAGTGTATGGCATATTTGTGCTGTACATTATTTTTTTGTTTTGAATTTATTTCAAATCTACATTGACAATATATTGAATCTAAAGTAGTATGACAATATATAGAATAAAATTCTATAGTGTATATGACATAAAAAGTGTAAAAAACTATTCGAATTTTTATGAAAGGAAGTGACATAATGAGCGCGAATGAAAAAGAAATACTCCAAAAAAGAATCAATAAAATACCTTCGATTTTTAGACTTTTTTTAAGACGTGGAATTTTGTCATTAGGTTTCATTTTTATGACACTTTATATTGTATTAGACATACAACCATATAAACATGTATTCTACTATTTGTCATTCATATGTTTTGCATTTCATCTTTCTTTCATTATATTTTTATATAGAAAAAAATTAGATGTTTGTGTAGAAGATTATGAAGAAATCTATATGAAATATCCTAAAAAAATGAAAACGGAAATTATGATAATAGCTGTCTTTATGATTTTACAAATTCTCATTCATTTCATATTTACAAAGGTTTTGATTTGATTCAACCATATGAAAAAGAAAAGCTGAGGGTGTCGAATTTTTCGACACCCTCATTTTGTAAACAAAATAAATTTGATACGCTTTCAAGTGCTCAAGTCTTCAAGTCTTCAAGAAAATTGGAAAAACAATGTACCTCAAATAAGTATGAACAATGAATTTACCAGACTGCATTTTACTATTGTGAAATGTTTTCTGTTTTTAGCGATAACATACCATTTTTTTGCCAGATACGAAATTCTGCCAGAATCATAATACCTGCTAATATAAAAGCCAAAATGTCCGCAATGGGTGCGGCAGATAACGCCCCTGTCATGCCATACCGATTTGCCAAAAGCATAGAAAGCGGTATCAAAAATAAAATTTGACGCGATAATGCCACCAAAAGTGATTTGGCTGGTTTGCCAATGGCTTGAAAGAAAGAAGCCGTAACTTGTGGCAGACCATAGACAAAAAAGCCCATCATATAGATACGGAAACAAAATACAGCAAATTCTGTGTATAATGGCTCATTGACAACAAACAATTCCGCCAAAAATCCGCCGCCTAATTGGAAAATACCAAACCATACAAACGATATCAGAAAAGAAATCACAATTGCCATACGAAATGTTTGTTTGACGCGGTCATATTGCTTCGCACCAAAATTATAGCCATTGATGGGTTGTGTACCAGAAGCCACACCCACAAACATAGCATGTGCAATCTGATATAATTTCATCATCACACCATAGCAGGAAAGCGGAATTTCGCTGCCGTACTTTGTCAGTAAGCCACATTCGCGCATATGTCGATTCATGACGATTTGTGTCAAAGCGGTTGCTGTCTGCATACAAAAACTGGGGAATCCCAATGCCAAAATTTGTTTGACGATGGGGAAACTAGGTCGTAAATTACGCGTTTCAAAATGAATGTGTGTAAATCTTGGCAGATACGCCAGACAAATACCGCCTGCCACCATTTGCCCTAATATTGTAGCGATTGCCGCACCCATGATACCCATATCCAGTAAAAAAATATATATCGGGTCTAATATCAGATTGATGAGGGAACCAATAATCATACTGCGCATGGCATATTGTGGTTTGCCGTCGGCACGTATGATTGCCGTGAATGCCATATTGACCATTTGAAAGGGCAAGCCAAAACAAAGTACGCGCATATAAAGGACAGAATCGTCTAACACTGCGGGAGATGCGCCAAATAAACGCGCGCAATTTGCGCCTCCAATATAAATCATCAAAGCCAAAGATAGACTGACCAAAAGCAATAATAAACAGGCATTGCCCAATGTTTTCTCGGCTTTTTCTTGTTCTTGTCTGCCCAAACAAAGGCTGATATTCGCGGCGCAGCCGTCGCCTACCATTAGAGCCAATGCGGCAGATAATGTCACCATAGGAAATGCAACATTTGTTGCTGCCATACCATTGATACCAACGGCACGCCCAACGAAAATTTGGTCAACAATGTTGTAAAGACAGTTCACCATCAATGTCAATACAGTAGGTACCGAAAAATGCAGCAAGAGTTTTGATATTTTTTCACTGCCTAGTATGTTTTCTTGTGCCATAAAAAAACCTCCCTGTCTTTTGTCCTCGTTTGTTGCAAAACAAAAAAGGACACTGCTATATTTTTTACAGAAAAAATGGTTTCTGCAAAAAATTTTGTTTCAGCGTCCTTTGTCTAATGTTTGTTGTCTATGGTTCAAAAACGAGGACGGCTGAAAAAAACAATGTAATGTGACACTGTGTTTCTTCTCCCATCCAGACTGTCTGTCGGCTTCGTGATTACAACGAATCAGCTTTTGGCTTGCGGGCTATTACCGCCGGTAGAGATATACTCGTTTTCGAAGAAATGAAATTTTAGATATGCAATGATAAACAATTTTCTTGATTATGATTCTGTTGGATTGTTTGTGGAATCTTCTGGGGATTCCTCCGCTTTATTTTGTGCTTGCTGCATCTGTTCCAATTGCTGCTGCATCTGCACGGTTTGTTTTTGGATTTCAGCCTTTTGTTTTTGTGCTGCTTCCAATTGTTTTTGCGCTTCTTCTAATTTGCGTTGCGCTTCCTCTTGGCGAAGACGTTCTTCTTCTTGGCGCTTGCGTTCCGCTTCTTGGCGTTTGCGTTCTGCTTCTTCTTGACGTTTCTTTTCCTCGGCAATACGTTTTTGTTCTGCGCGTTCTGCTTTTTCTATTTCACGGTCACGCTTTACTTTTTCGATTTCTGCTGCATATTGTCGAATTTTATCTTGGGCTACTACAATTTTGTCACAGATGAGCATAGCTTCTTCGTCCAATTTTTCGCCTGTTACAAACTTTGACCAATAATACATGCCAAGTTCTCTTTGGTATTCATTGATATTGCCTTGCTGCATGGTAATATCGCTGTTGATGCGTGTGATCTCCATACCATCGCTGGCTTTATCCGCCGCGGATCTTGCCAATTCACCGATTTTGTCAAAAAAAGCCATTGCCATCGCCTCCTTTTTTATTTATTATTCGAGAAAATCATTTACTTTCCTGCTTTATTTTTGCCGTTTCTATATTTTGTTCATTTTGCTATCATACTATGCTAGTTTACTAGTGCTTGGAAAATATAAAGATTGGGCAATACACCAAATACTACAAATAATATAATGATAATGATGATTGAAGCACTAAAAAGCTTTTCTTTTGGTTGTTCTGTTGCAGCAGCAAAAGAAACCGTTTCCGGCTGTTTGGGATTGCAGCGGCAGAATAAAAATCCGCATAATAATAACAGCGGCAGGAATATGATACATTGCAGCACGACCGCGATAAGCTGCTGCAAAAAGGTAGGAGTCGCGGTTACTGCTTCCGTCGTAATATCGCTGAACAAATACATTGCAGCGGCATTGCTGGCATTGACGGTAAAATGCGGCAGTATGGAAGCAAAAATAGACCCTGTTCTCTGTACCAAAAATGCGAATATCGCACCCAATGCGAATGCGTATAATGCCTGCTGCAAATTCATATGTAGCATAGCAAATAAAAATGCACTCATCAAAAGCGCAGTACGCATACCACGTTGACGGTAACCATGTAAAGCAATGCCACGGAAAACCAATTCTTCAAATATTGCGGGCTGTACTGCGGTCACAACAATCATTAAGAACAGACCACTGCTGTTTAAGGAACTCATAGATTCTTCTGCCAAATTGGGTTGTAAAAATGAGGTCAACAGCACAATCAAAGACATAAAAGGCATCACAAAGAAACCAATGCAGATACAAAGGATTGCATTTTTGATGCTGATTTTGCGCAATGAGAAACATTCTTTTGCAGATACTCGTTCTGTATAGAGGTAAATGAAAAGGATTGGAATAAAAATCAGAAATTGTACTACAAATTGCAACAGCATTTCAGAAATGGGAAACAACATCAAAATAGGAACGGCAACTGCGCTCACAAGAAGGAAATATATAAATACGAATAAGAAAAATTGATTGGTACGTCGTGTCATGAAAGACCTCCTTATGCTATAAATCAATATTATTTTGAAAGAAAGTGAAATGATAGATTTTTGTAGGATATGCAAACAGCAGAATTCCAAAATACAAAAATTTATCATTTCTTTTTTGCTTTTTTGTTTTATAAATCGGCATCACCATATTTTTTGCGATAACGGCGGTCAATATATTCTGACCAGAATAATTTGATGGTGGCGAAAATCGGTACACCAATAAACATGCCCAAAGGTCCCAGCAAAGCACCGCCCACAATGACAGCCAGTATAATCCATAATGGGCTGACATCTAAGGAATTGCCCAAGATTTTTGGTCCTAAGAAATTGCCATCAAATTGTTGTAATGCCAGTATAAATAAACCGACCCAAACGCCATCTAATGGATTGATGAGCAATGTGATGATAACAGAGGGGATACCGCCTAAAAATGGTCCAAAATAGGGTATCATATTGGTAACGCCAATGATGATACTCAATACCAAAGCAAGCGGTGCACCAATCAGATTCAAACCGATAAAGGCAAGAATACCGATAATCAAAGAATCTAAGGCTTTGCCCACAATAAAGCTTTGGAAAATATTGTGTATCCGTCTGCCGTTGTACAAAATGCGTCTTGCGCGTGTTTCTGAAGTCAAAGTATATGTGAGTTTGCGCAATTCATGCAGAAATTTTTCTTTGTCGAAGAGCATATAAAACGCAATGAAAATCCCCATAATCAAATTGAATGCGAAACGCCCCATAGAGAATACATTTCCTATAATTAAATTTAATACATTGGAAATCCCTTCCCAATTGGCTTCGTCTGGCAGTAGATTGGAGCTATTTTGCAAATCTGCCGATACCCCAAGCAAAGGATTTAAAATATGGTTGAGCAGCCGATTCACATCTTCCCCATCAATGAAATCTACCTGCAAAAAGAATTCTTCTATTTTTTGATTCAATGCTGTGGTATAGATTGGCATTTGTTTTGCGAACGTAATGACAGAAGATTTAATTTCAGGTACCAAATAAATGATAATCCAAACAATGCTGCCAATGACAATCGTATAAATCAGCATGATGCCAAGGGTACGCGTAAAACGTGGGTGACGTATAAAGAAATTGTTGCCCTGCATGGTATGACGCTCAAAGAAATTTACAAAAGGATTCATGATATAAGCAATCATAAAGCCCATCAGGAATGGTAAACATAATGTTTGCGTCATTTGTAAAAATTTGTGTATGGTGTTGCTGATGCTGGGCAGATTGCCGATGACTTGATTAAACAATGTGGTTGCGGCAAGTACCAAAAATACCAATATGGCAAGTTTGATATATATTTTGTCGTTAGGCGTCAAATTCCATTTCTTCAATTTTGTTCCTTCTCCTTTTTGTGTGTTTCATGAAACTTCTCTTATCATACTATGCTTTCGTCAAATGTGCCATATGCTTTTTGTATATTTTTCGCTAAAATGAAAAAATGGCAGCAAAAAATGGCGAAAACAAAGGCTTTTTCGACTTCCTTAAAAAAAACTTACATTTTCTTGCAGAAATCATTACGAAATCGGTTGCGACATTGACGTTCAGTATGCCGCGCACTATAATAAATGCAGAATCTATGGAAAATAAAGTAATTTCATTTTATGATAAGTATTACCAAAAAGAAAGGCGGTTATCCCATATGCAGACAGAGCAGGATATTCAAAAATTTCGCAGTGATTTTGAAAAGATAGAACAAGAAATTGGAAAAGTGATTATCGGACAAAAACAGCTTTTGCGCCATGTGCTCACAGCTATGATTGCAGGCGGTAATGTATTATTGGAAGGTATGCCTGGTTTGGGGAAAACACAAATGGTAAAAGCCATCGGCAAAGCGGTACAATTGCAATTTTCCCGCATACAGTTTACACCAGACTTGATGCCGGCGGACGTGACAGGTACCACTGTATTATCCCAAGATGAAAATGGTAGGAGCAGTTTTTCTTTCCGCAAAGGTCCGGTTTTTGCCAATTTGGTATTGGCAGATGAAATCAACCGTGCTACACCCAAAACACAGTCCGCTTTGTTGGAAGCCATGCAGGAACATACTGTCACAGGCGGCAGCCAAACGTATACACTGCCGGAACCATTTTTTGTATTGGCAACGCAGAACCCGTTGGAAACAGAAGGTACCTATCCTTTGCCTGAGGCGCAGATGGACCGTTTTCTGTTTAAGTTAGACGTAGATTTTCCTTCCAAAGAAGAATTGATGCAAATTGTATTGACAACGACAGGAGGACAAACTGCGGAAGTATTGCCTGTGGTAGATGGTCCCAAACTGTTGGAGATGCGTCGTATTGCCGAACAAGTGCCAGTCGCCGAACCGGTGGCGGCTTATATTATGGATTTGGTACTGCAAACCCACCCAGAATATGAACAAGCACCAGACATCGTGCGTCAATATGTGCGCTATGGTGCAAGCCCACGTGCGGCACAGGCAATTTTGAAAACAGCACGTATTTTTGCACTTTTGGACGGACGGTATCATGTATCCTATGAAGATGTAAAATTGGCGGCAAAGCCTGCTTTGCGTCATAGAATGTTTTTGAATTTTGAAGGTTTGGCAGAAGGCAAAACACCAGATGAAATTATAGAGGCGTTGATGAAATGAAAACACTACAAGACGTTTTGACAAAAGAATATCTGGCAAAACTAGGCGAAGTTTCTTTGCGTTTGCGGCATAGGCTGTCTATGGAAGGCTATGCCGGCAATCGACGCACCATGGCAAAAGGGAGTTCTTTGGAATTTTCGGACTATCGCGAATATATGGAAGGCGACGACTTGCGGCGGGTAGATTGGAACGGTTATGCACGTTTTGGCAAGCTTTACCTAAAACTATATTTAGAAGAAAAACAGGCAGCCGTCAATATTTTTCTCGATTGCAGCCGCTCTATGTCAGAAGAAGGTAAATTTTTAGCAGCCAAACAATTGGCAGCATCTTTGGCGTATATTGGACTCAATGGCGGCGACCGTGTACAAGTGTTTGGTTTTCGAGATAGTTTGTATGCAAGACCACAAAATGTGATGCAGCAAAAACGTTTTTTAGAGTTAGTGCAGTTTTTAGACGGCTTACAAGCAGATGGAACTACAGATATATTACGCAGTGTGACACAATGCGGCAATTTGGGGCGTGGTATCACGGTTGTGATTTCCGATTTTATGACAGACAGCAAAATAGAAGATACGGTAAAACTCTTGCAATATAAAAAACAAGAAGTATTGCTGTTGCAAGTGCTTTCCACAGAAGAAGAATCCCCACAGCAGGGCGGCGCAGTACGTTTGGTAGATATGGAAAGTGGAGAAACCAGAGATTTGGAACTGACGCCACAGGTGATTGATATGTATACACAAGCGCTGAAACATCAAAGAACGGCTTTGCGTGAATTTTGTCGCAGA
This sequence comes from uncultured Lachnospiraceae bacterium, assembly GCA_944384295.1. Taxonomy (GTDB): domain Bacteria; phylum Bacillota; class Clostridia; order Lachnospirales; family Anaerotignaceae; genus Anaerotignum. The sequence goes on from CALWSU010000013.1 coordinate 14,317, forward strand.
CGAGATGCTGTATTTTATCATGTCAATGAACAGACGGATTTATTACGTGCTTTGTATGAATTGCTGCAATAAAATAATGTGACAGATTGAAAAAATAGAAAAAATAAAAAAATAGAAAAATAGGGGAATGGCATCATGTTGGAAACCATACAAGCAATGATACAGAAACTATATGACGTACAAACACTGCAAGGCTATACCGAACAGCAAATTGCATATTTAAAAGAACGATTTGGCGGATTGCCGGAAGTATTGGAAGCATATTATCGTACAGCGGGCGGTACGGAGGCATGTTATGCCGTACAAGATACTTGGATATTACCTGAACAGTATCAAACATGGCAATGGCTGCAAAAGCAGGACAATATGATTTTGTTGCATGAAAATCAAGGGGTATGCAGTGCAGGCATACGCAAAGAGGATTTGTCTTTACAAGACCCGCCTGTGTATGTGACAGAAGATGATAGCAATTGGTTACTTTGTGCGCCTTCTGTCAGCACATTTCTTTGTGCTGCACTTGCGTATGAGTCTGTTTTTGCGATGTCTTATACTTCCGAGGAATTTATTTGGCTAACAGAAGAAGAAATATCAGTATTGCCCAATATATTGCAAAAACTGCCTTTTTCACTGCAAAATTGGCTTTGTGAAGAAATCACTTGTTATCAAAACACACCAGAACAAATGGTCATTGTGATGGAAAATGAAGATGGAACAGGCTGTATGCTTTATGGTGCGGCAAGTGAAGCAGCCTATGACCAGTTATATCAGATACTAGAGGATATAGGAGAACCTATGTAATAGAAAGCAATAGAAAGCAATATAAAGGCGTGATACGATGCAGTATGAAGAAATGCAGCAAAAATTGCACCAATATAATTGGGACGATGGATTTGATTTGCCATGGAAAATCATTTCTAACAAAAATTGTGATTTAGCAATGGCGTTAGAAGTATTCTATCTTGCTGATGGATTTGGTTATTTTCAGACATTTATACATAACGTAGGTGGTACAAAAGAATGGTTCTGCTTTATGACAACATTGTATGAGAAAATTGTGAATGGCACGTATCCAAAAACAAATCATACCTATCAAATTCCATTGTCTAAAGTGCAACGTATGCGTATGGCAAAATATCACATACCGTCTATATTTTTAAACGATATCACATAAAAAACCAGTAAATCTTTGTAACAGACAAAGATTTACTGGTTTTTTCTTTGTTTATGTGCCTGCAATATCCATACTTTCGATGCGTACACTCGGCGCACCAATGCCGCGTAATGAAATATAAGTGTCATTTGCAACTTCTGTTATGGTTTGCAATAACGTGTAGAAATTTCCCGCAATTGTAATTTGTTCCACGGGAAACGTTTTTACGCCGTTTTGTATATAAAATCCTTCGGCAGATAAAGAAAAATCGCCCGAAATGGTGTTTGCGCCTGCATGCAGACCAGATACTTCTGTAATATAGACACCCTCTGCCATATCCTGCAATAACTGCGCTTGTGTGCGACTGCCAGCAGAAAGATGAAAATTTGTAACAGCGGTCTGTATGGGTGCCATCAATTGCGCCTTAAATCCATTGCCCGTAGAAGCAACGCCATCTTTTGCCGCAGATTTGCAGTTGTAAAGCAATGTTTGTAATACGCCTTTGTCTATGATGGTTTTGTTATAACAAGCGACACCTTCGCTGTCAAATGGCGTAGAAGCATAACCATTTGGCAGAAGCGGTAAATCAGATAATGTGACACAGGGCGCGGCAATTTGTTTTTTTTCGCCAAGCAGAGAAAAACCTTGCTGTACACGGTCTGCAAAAAAAATATTGGCATATACGCCCAAAAGTGCTGCCATGACAGAGCCGTCCAGTACCACAGCATAACGTCCGGCAGGGATTGCCTTTGCTCCTAAATAAGAAGCAGCGCGTTGTGCAGCGGTTTGCCCAATGGTAATGGGGTCAAATTGCTCCCATTGGTTTCCTTTCCAAAAATCCGCACCTGTTTTGACTTCTGTCCCATTTTTGGCAATGGCGCAGACATAAGCTGTAGCAAATTGTTTGGTAAAGGAAACCGAAAGCCCATAGCTATTTGCAATTGCAATTTCTGAAAAATCAGTCGATAAGGTACAATGGTCAATTGAGGTGATACAGCTTTTCTCTTGTGCCGCTTGCAATGCTGCACATTCCATGCGTTTTGCTGCTTGTATTTTTTCTTCTGGCGTCAAACTTTCCAAGGAATCGCTACAGATAGATAGTGTAGGGTATGTTTTTGGTGTATGGTATAAAAATTCACGTTCTGTAGTAGGCAGCAAAGCAGCGTTTTCTTTGGCTTGTGCAACCAATGCTGTAATATCGCTTTCGTGCAGTCGTTCTGTATAAGCGTATCCAGTACGTCCCGCATAGGTGCCGCGAAAACATACCCCTTGCAAATCGCTGTTTTCATAATCCGATACTTCGCCTTCTAATATAGTGACGCCAAAATGTCGGCTTTTGGCATAATATACTTCACAATCTGTAAAACCAGCCGTCAAAGCTTGCTGCATCAATTTTTGTCCAAATATGTCATACTCCAACGTTTTTACCCCCTCCCTCCAACGGTGATTTCAGACACGCGAATCATAGGCTGACCGACATCGGTCGGAATAGAGCCGCTGATACTGCCGCACATGCCTTGTGCGCGTTTGAGGTTATTTCCAACATAATCTATTTTTTGTAATACTTCTGCACCTTTTCCAATCAATGTTGCACCGCGCAATGGTTCACAGATTTTTCCGTTGCGAATCCGATACGCTTCCAATACAGCAAAATTAAACGCACCCGTGGCAGGGTCTACACTGCCGCCCCCCATTTGTCTTGCGTATAATCCATTTTCTGTATCTTGTATAATTTGTTCTGGCGTACTTTTGCCGGGCGCAATAAATGTATTTGTCATACGGCTGGTTGGCGCAAAACGATAATTTTCCCGTCGGGCACTGCCTGTAGGTGCAGTCTGCATTTTTTTGCCGTTCATGCGGTCTACCAAATAGGAACGCAAGATACCATTTTCAATCAGTATATTACGGCGGGTAGGTGTGCCTTCGTCATCCATACGCGCAGAACCCCATGCATTGGGAATCGTACCATCATCTATGGCGGTCACAAGCGGAGAAGCGATTTGTTGCCCTAGTTTGCCAGCAAATACAGACGCATTGCGCGCCACAGCAGTCGCTTCCAAACTATGTCCGCACGCTTCATGAAAAATTACGCCGCCAAAACCATTTTCTATCACAACTGGCATACGTCCCGCAGGGCAGGGCTTTGCGCCTAGCATGGTGACAGCAATGCGCGCCGCCTCGCGGGCTTCTGCTTCTGCATTGATTTTTGAGAATAATTCAAAACCAACCGAGCCGCCCGGTCCCAAATAGCCGCTTTGTTTCTCTGTTGCGGAGGAAGCCACTGCTTCTATGGTAAAGCGACTGCGCACACGTTCGTCCTCTGCCCATACGCCTTCTGTATTGACAATCAAAACTTGTTTGGTGATGTCAATAAATGTAGCGCGCGTTTGTGAAATACGCGTATCATAAGCAAATGCCGCCGCACTGGCAGCAGCCAGACGTTCCGCCTTTTGTTTTTTTGCGATGGTATCCGGCATTTGCACAATGGTATGCAAGGGATAGGGCGCAGGGTCATAAAACGGCTGTATACGTGACAAACGACTACCTTTTATGGTAGCCGCCATATCTTTGGCAAGGCGTACCAATTGAGCTTCGCTGGTATCATTGGAAAACGCATAAATCACGCGATTTCCAAAAAACAATCGTATGCCTGCCCCATAATCCAACCCACTGGCAGCGGTTTCTATCGCTTGATTGACCATTACAAGTCGGTTTTGTTTGGTTTGTTCTACATATAGTTCGGCAAAATCCGCCCCTGTTTCTAAAGCGGCTTCTAACACATGTGTCACAACAGAACGTTTTAACATGGTGTTTCCCCCTTTTGTGCCTGCTCCTCCAGATAATATGCCAGTGTATCCAAATAATGTAGTATGCCATTGCCTTTTTGCTGGATTTGGTATTGTTTCTCAAACGCCTGATAAGGAATGGATTTTCTGCCGCCATTTTGTGCCATATCCCAATATTGGCGCAATACAGCAACAGGAAGAAAATAATATTCTTCCAAAGTGGAAAAATAAACCAACAAAAAAGACAGCCCTTGTTGTGCGCAAAAATCTTCCATAAACAAAAGTTGATGTTCATGTATATTTTGTAAAGGTAAATGCTTTTGCGCGGTTTCTTTTGCGTCAAAGCAGACGGGAATCCCTTGCACAACACCGATATAGTCTACGGTACTGCTTTGTTCAAAGTATGCCAATGTGATGGTATGTTTTTGATTATCCACTTGCACAGGTGTAATGGGTGTCGGTATTTTTTGGAATAATGCAAGCCCATGTCTGCGGTAATATTCATTTGTAACGTTTATGATGTCTTCCAAAGCACTGCCACGCAGCCCGCGGCTGTTCCAATGCGCCATGTCAGAATCCAGCCTCCTTATGGTGTCTGATGCTGTGTTGTTTGGCGAATCTTAAAAGTATGGCAAAAACAGAAAATACAGAAAATACAGAAAATACAGCAAATACAGCAAAAACCATTGACAATAGATTTAAAGCTGTATGATTTCTTGTATTTTTTCTAACTGATGGGCAATGATTTGATTGCCGCTGCGAATACAAATTATATGAATTTGGTTCATGCCAATCAATTCGCCTTCTATGATTTTTTCTTGTGTTGTGGTAATGCGTATCCGTGTGCCGCTTTGAAATTCAGTTCCGTGAAAGGATACAGTTTCTATCGGGAACATTTCTCGACAGCGTTTCAATGCTGCCTGCATTTCGGCTTCGCCCCATGTTTGCTTCTCGCTGTCCTCTGCACTGCCGAAGAAAAATAACTGAATAAAACGTATGACACTAAACACAATCAATGCCAGACATGCGGCAAGCAAGACTTGTTGCCAGCTCAGTGCTGCAAAGCGTTCCAACATTTATCTGCCCTCCTCCTTTTTGGTCTGTTGATGGATATGATTATAAATATCACGCTTAGAAACGCCGCGGTCTTTTGCCGCTTGTTTCATAGCGTCTTTTTCGGACATGCCCTGTGTGACATACTGTGCGACATGTTCCTCAATCGAAATACGTGCCCAATCGGCTTGGGCAGCCTGCTGTTGTTCTTCTAAAGTATATCCCGCATACACCAATACAAATTCACCTTTTGGAGGGTTTTGTGTAAAATGTGTACGAATCTCAGCGGCAGTGCCGCGGCGGACTTCTTCAAATTTCTTGGTCAGTTCACGTATGGCAGCCATACTGCGTTGTGCGCCAAAAAGCTGTTCCAGTTCTGCTAATGTGTCTAATAGACGATGTGGTGCTTCATAAAATATCATGGTGCGATGTTCTTTTTCCAAACGGGAGAGTATGGCACGACGTTCTTTTTTATCCATAGGCAAAAATCCTTCAAATACAAAACGTCGTGTATCTAATCCAGATAGCACCAAGGCGGTAATCCCTGCGGACGCACCGGGCGCGACTGTGACAGGAATCCCCGCTGCATGGCAAAGCTGTACCAAATCCGCGCCGGGGTCAGAAATACCGGGCATGCCTGCATCACTGACGAGCGCAATGTTTTCACCGTTTTGCAGTCTTTCTATGAGTTGTGCCCCTTTGGCGGCTTTGTTATGCTCATGATAACTGGTCATAGGGGTTTTGATTTCAAAATGGTTGAGCAGTTTTCGGGTATTGCGTGTGTCTTCTGCCGCGATGATGTCCACAGTTTGTAATAAATGTAATACACGTAAAGAAATATCGTCCAAATTGCCAATTGGTGTGGCGCAGAGATATAATGTACCTGTCATATGTTATGCCTGCCCTTCCCCGTAATAGATTTCATAAATTTCGTCAGTATATTCATTCGGTGCGCGATAGATAATCAAAGGCGATTGTACCTGTAACATGGGCTTGCTGCCGCGACAAGCTTCAATCAATACCATAGATGGCGCTTTGTCGATATAAGAATGTACAAAACGCAGTCTTTTCGGCTCTAAGCGGTATTGACGTAGTAAACAAATCATGTCCGCAAGGCGTTGCGGACGATGCACCATATAAAACCGTCCCTTTGGACGCAAAACCTTTGCCGCTTCTCGCACGACATCTTCTAATGTACAGAGGATTTCATGACGTGCAATGGCTTTTGCGTCTGATGGATTTTGCAGTCCGCCACCTGCATGCATGTAGGGCGGATTGCAAGTCACAACATCAAAAATAGATGCGCCAAATTGTTGAGAGGCGGTCTTGATGTCACCTATGATAATATCTATTTTTTCTTCTAGTCCATTCAAAGCAACACTGCGTTGTGCCATTTCTGCGCTGTCAGGCTGAATTTCCAGACCAGTAAAATGTTCCCCCATGGTTCTGCCTTCCAATAATATAGGCAGTATGCCGGTACCTGTACCCAAATCTAAAACAGTTTCACCTTTTTTGACGCGAGCAAAACCACTTAATATCACAGCATCAATACCAAAGCAGAAGCGTTTGGGGTCTTGTATGATGGTATAGCCTTTCCGATGCAGGTCATCAATGCGCTCTCCATCTTTTATGTGCACATCATTCCTCATATTCCGTCAAATCCTCCACTTCCTGCTGGGGTTGGCGTTTTTTCTTTTTGGAACGAATCACTTTGATTTCATCTACATGGTAAAATCCAATGGTTGGCGGGTCATTTTCTTTTTTGCGTACTGCCGCTTTGACTTGCTGCATCAATACATTGGTCGATAAAATTTCGCCAGTGCCGTCTGGGGTAGAAATGATATCACCCACAAAAGGCAGTTTTTGATTCAATTCTTCGTAAACATCTTCTTCGTATTTCAAACAGCACATCAATCTGCCGCAAATGCCGCTGATTTTGGTAGGATTGAGTGCCAAATTTTGGTCTTTTGCCATTTTAATGGAAACGGGTTGGAAATCGCCTAAAAATGTAGCGCAGCATAACGCTCTGCCACAAATGCCGATTCCATTGAGCATTTTGGCTTCATCTCTGACGCCGATTTGACGCAGTTCGATACGCATACGAAATACAGCCGCCAATTCTTTGACCAACTCACGAAAATCCACACGCCCATCAGAGGTGAAATAAAATATCAGTTTGTTTCGGTCAAATGTCATTTCGACATCTACCAATTTCATATCTAATTGCAAACGGGCGATTTTTTCTAAACAGATGGAAAATGCTTCTGTTTCCCGCTTTGCATTTTGTTCCACAATTTGCGCATCTTCCGCAGTAGCGGGACGCAGTACTTTTTTCAAAGGTGGGACAATGGTTTCTTCTGGCACCATTGTATTTTCACGCACCACTGCGCCATATTCTATCCCGCGCGCGGTTTCCACAATGGCGAAACTGTCTTTTTCCAAGGTTTGTCCATCGGGGTCGAAATAATACATTTTGCCGGCTTTTTTGAACCGGATTCCTACAACTTCTATCATTTCTGTCATGTATGCTTATTCTCCTTTTAACTCCATCAGCAATACTTCGATTGTCAAACGGAAATTTGCGTTTTGTGTCAGCTGCGTACGCGCTTGCTGTACCGCTATTGCTTTATGTGCCAAAACAGCGGCGTCTTCTGTGGCATGTGCGTATAGTGCGGCTTGTAAATCTTGTTGTATCAAGAGTGTATCATCGTGCAGTCGTTTGGCAAACAATAAATCACGATACCATAATGCTATGACATCTAAAAAGCGAAAATCATTTTGATAGATTTCCCATTCTTTTGCCCAAAGCAATACTTCCGCCAAAGAAGTATTTTGTATGCGCTGCAATTTTGCTAAAACATCTTGCCGCATTTGTAAAAAAGCCTCATCTTCCAGCAATGTGAGCGCTTGTCCAATACTGCCTTGCGCATAAGCGGCATAGCTGGCTGCCTGTTCTGAAGAAAGCGACTTTTTTTCCTGTAAATAAGACGCTACTATCTGCGCGGGCAGGGGATGAAGATGCAGGCTGATACAACGAGAAAGCACGGTTTCTAAAAAAGCAGCTTGCTGTTTTGCAAGCAGCAAAAATACAGCATAGCTGGGTGGTTCCTCCAATGTTTTGAGCAGTGCATTTTGTGCGGCAGGCGTCATAGTATCCGCCTGTTCGATGATATAGATTTTATAGGAATAACGATATGGCTTGATTGCAACATCGTCTATGATTTTGGTACGGATTTCTTCAACACCCAAAGACTTTTTCTCAGGACGTACAAGAATCAAGTCTGGGTGTGCGCCTGCGTCATAGGCATGACAGCTTTTGCAGATACCACATGGTTCTGTGCCGCCTTGTTCGCAAAAAAGCGTTTGCGCAAATGTATGTGCAAGCAGTTTTTTGCCGCTGCCATCGTCGCCCAAAAGCAGATATGCGTGAGAAATACGTTTTTGTTGTATGGCATGTTGTAAATGATGCACCAAAAGGGCATTGCCATAGATATTGGAAAATTGATACAATGCCCTCTCCTCCTTTTTGAGATTTGCATGAAATCACTTTTGCTTAGATTTTCTTAGAATTGCTGAAATCGTTTAAAATTTATGGAACTGCTCTACATCTAATACAAATACAGTTGCGCCGCCGACTTTGACTTCAATGGGCGCAAGGATAAAGCCATGCATTGCGCCGCATGCAGAAGGCAATGTGGCGTATTGTGTACGAGATTTGCTGTTTTCTTCTATGATTTTCAATACACTGTCTACTTGGTCATCTTGTACACCGGTCATCAATGTGGTGTTGCCGCTACGCAAAAAGCCACCTTTGGTTGCCAAACGAGTGACTTGGATTTCTGCGTCGTTTAAGTGCGCAATCACTTCTGTTGCGTCTTCGTCTTGTATGATTGCAATGATTAATTTCATATTTCCTCACAGCTCCTTTCTATCAATATAAAACAATGTAAAATATATATTTTATGATAATAATACATCTAATGCGCTACGAATGTGCGAAAAAACGGTTTCGATTTCCTGTCCTGCATCAATGCGGCAAATACGGGCAGGCTCTGCTTGACATAAGGCTTCATATCCTGCTGCAACACGTTCATGAAAGGCTTGTGTTTCTAATTCCATGCGGTCTAAACTGTGTTGCTGTTGGGCTTGTTTGCGCGCGATGCCATCAGCCGCAGACAAAGCAAGGTAAATGGTCAAATCTGGTTTCAGACCTGCGGTAGCAATCTCATTGACGATGCGTACCATATCCCCTAAATCACGCCCATATGCCTGATAAGCGATGCTGGAATCCGTAAAACGGTCCGAAAGCACAATTTTGCCAGCAGACAATGCAGGTAAAATTTTTTCTTCTACATGCTGCGCACGACTGGCGGCATATAATAACATTTCTGTGCGTGCCGTCATATGAGAATAGGCTGGATTGAGTATGATGTTGCGAATGGCTTCTGCAATGGGTGTGCCGCCGGGTTCTCGTGTCACCACGACAGAATAGCCTTTTGCTTCTAAATAAGAAACCATTTTTTTGATTTGTGTGGATTTGCCGCTCCCATCTCCGCCTTCTATGGATATGAAATAGCCTTTACTCATAAAAAATACCCCGTTTTGCTTGTTTGATGATTTGTTTTGTTTTTTACAGACTATTTTTATATTATAGCATATTCTATACAGATTGGCAAAAAAAGATAACAACACCCCAAGAAGAAGCTAGAAAATACTGGAGCTGTTTTGTGTTATGCAAAGGAATACAAATATTTTTTGATACCAATTTGATTTTTGTTTCGTATGTTACACTTTTCTTAAGAAAAGGTGTCTTTACTTGCGATTTTTGTGCATATGTGATATGGTAAAATCAAAAAAAGTATCTCTATTCCATATGAAATAATATTTTATGAAAAATCCGCAATCGTGATAAAAAATTTGTCGTATACAAGGAGGAAAAACGACAGCGGTTTGCGAAAATAAATAAAAGTATGGAAGTGTTTGCAAACAAGGAGGGGACAGAGATGAAACTACGTAAAATTTTGAGCGGTGCAGTGGCGGTCACGCTTTCGGCAATGCTCACAGTGCCAGCGGTCGCTGCGCCATCTGATATTTATGGACATTGGGCGCAGTCCACAATTGAAAAATGGCTCAATTGGGGCTATGTGACAGGATATCCAGATGGATTGTTTCACCCAAATGCACAGATTTCCCGTGCGGAATTTGTGACGTTAGCCAATTATGCAAAAAAATATACACAGACAACAAGTATTTACTTTGTAGATGTGCCATCGTCTTTTTGGGGATATTCTCAAATCGCAAAAGGGGTGGCGGCAGGCTATGTATCTGGTGATACCAATAACAGATTCCGTCCAAATGACCCTGTGACGCGTCAAGAAGCGGCTGTGATGGTTGCCAATATGTGCAACTTAGGCGTCAATCCGGCAATGGCAAATGGTTATACAGATGCAGCACAAATGGCAAATTGGGCAAAAGGCTCCATTGGTGCAGCATTGTCTGCAAGGATTATGACGGGAAATGGTTTGGGGCAATTCCGTCCGACGGCTGCGCTTTCCCGTGCAGAAGCAGTATCGTTATTGGATCGTGTCATCAGCTATAGTGGAAATAGTGGAAATTCGAGTTATGTGCCACCAACCACACAAACACCAACATATGATACAAACGGCAATGATGTCACATTGACCTCTACCAGTATGAGCAATCGTACCGTACAAGGGGATTTGATCATTTCTTCTTCTTTGGATTCTAAATCCATATCTTTGGATAATGTAACAGTAAAAGGTACCTTGCGTGTATTGGGCGGCGGTACCATTACAGCCGAAGATTGTGATATTGCAGATTTGTCTATGGAAAACAAAGGAAGTACATTCAAAGCCAAAGATTCTACAATTGAAAATACAAAATTTGTAGAAAGCGGCAATTTAGAAGGCGACCATTTTGATACGGTTACAGTCGATGAAGAATTTTCTACAAGAATTGAAATCGACGCAGAAATTGATAGCTTTGTGTTAGATGCAGAAACAGATATTAAATTGCTTTCTGATACAACGATTGATACTTTTGAAGCAACCAAAAATGCAGACCGTGCAAAAATTACTTTCTCCAGTGCGGAAGTAGACGAAATGATACTGCGTGATAAAGTCACCATTTCCGGCAGCGGGAAAATCCGTTCTATGACCGTTTATGTCAGCGGTATCGAAAGCAGTATCGAACCCAATAAGGTATATACAAAAAATGATGCGGATAAACCAGATATTGTGGAAGATAAAGGCACAGAAAATCTGACCGCAGACAGCAAAAAAACATATACTGGCAAATACAAAAATGTAACAGTTACAAAAAGCGGTGTAGAATTGAAAAATATGACCATTTCCGGCAGATTGACCATTGATTCCGATGTTGGAAATGGGGAAGTAACACTCAATAACGTGACTGTAAAAGGATATACCAATATCGAAGGTGGCGGCGATAGTTCTATTTACATCAACGATTGTACATTTGAAGATGTGATTACAGTAGAAAAATCTTCTGGCGAAACACCTGCACTCAAATTCAATAGCAATACAGTGAAAAATATGAAGCAAAGTATTGTGATAGAAGGCAATGGTGCAATTTTGGAATGCAGCAGCAATTCCTATGCATTGCCAAGCGTGGAGATTGCGACCAGCAAAGCAGTCGACATCAAAGTGCCAGTCAAAACATTGATTATCAAACAGAGCAACAATAATATTACATTGTATGAAAAAGTGGATACCTTAGATGCAAGACAGTCTACCAGCATCACAACCAAACAAAATGGTTCCATTAGCAATACAACAGGTAGCGGCAGTGTCACAATCAATGGGAACACACAAAGTACGGTTACATTGAATAAATCGAATCTGACCTTGAATATTGGACAGTCAGAACAGTTGATTGCAACCGTAAATCCTAGCAGTGCAAAAGTAACATGGAGCAGCAATTCTTCTACTGTAGCAACAGTAGACGCAAATGGTACTGTGACAGGAAAAAGTCAGGGTACCGCGGTGATTACAGCAAGTACCACAGACGGCAACAAGGCAACATGTACTGTTACAGTAGGGAATGATACTGTGCCAGTAACAGGAATATATATTGATGGTCCAACCAGTGTAAGAGTAGAGGGCTCTATTCAATTAGCAGCATCTGTCGATCCGAATAATGCGACCAATCAACAGATTAGTTGGAGTTGCGATAAGGAAGAACTGGCAGACTTGAAGTCTATATCTGAGGATAAAAAACAAGTGGAATTAACAGGAAAAAAAGAAGGTACCGTAAAAGTCACTGCAACAATAAAAGGTGCGAGTGCAACGGGAGGCGATGTGAGAGCAACATATACTGTGACGGTTGAGAAAGCCTTAGTTTCGGTAACTGACATTGAAATCGAAACGCCTACTGAACCGTTAGTAGTGGGTGCTGTTGTTCAATTAACGGCAAAAATTACTCCAGAAGGTGCTACCAATAAAGAAGTGGAATGGAGTATCACAGAAGGTAAAGAATTTGCAACGATCAATGAGAAAACAGGTGAATTGACTTGTAAACAAAAAGGTAAAATCACAGTAAGAGTAGCAGTGGATAGTACATCAACAACCAAAGGCTTTACCATTTCTCCCCAAGATACGGTAACATCTGTGCAGATCACTACACCAGCAGAGGATTCCAAAACAATCGCTGTAGGCGATGAATTAACATTCACAGCAACTGTAACACCAACAAACTTGAAAGATCAGATTCAATGGGAGTGTGAAGGCACCGAAGGAGCGGCAGCTTTTAAAGATGGTAAATCTAAAGGCGAAACAGTTACTTTACAGACAAGCAAAGCAGGCACTGTGACAGTAACAGCATCCGTAGATGGTAAGACAAGTGCTCCAGTTACAATCACCATAACAGAAAGTACATCATCACCCTGATCAACATAAATAGAAATATCATTTTATGACTGCTTATGACTGCGATTGACATAAATTGAATAAAAAAGATTGTATAAATTTTATATTGATTATGGCAGAATGTCTAATGGAAATAGACATTCTGCCGTTTTTTCGTGCGATATTTTTATTGAAATTTGTGTGTTTCACCTTTTGTGAGACGAAATCTTTTGAAAAATAATAAAAAAATTGTAAAATTATGTTATTTTTCTTGCATTATTTGATACATACTGTATAATAGAACTAAGATTACTGACAGAATCAGTAAAATAAATCTGACTTACTTCAATTAATATGATGCTATTTGTAATTTCTACATAACAAAATGTACATGCAGAAGTTTACAGGATAACATGTATTTACGTATTTCTTTTGCCGATTCTGCTACGATTCAGTATATCTGCCAGTAAAAAATGATTGGGCAAGAAAAATAAGGGGGTGATGTTTGACAAGCGAAAGTGTTTATTTTTTTTCCCCTAGATATGACGAAGTCAGTGAAATGGGGGTGCAATTGCATGTATGAAACAAAAGGAAAAATAGGGTAATGCGGGGGAATCTTTTTTGAAGAATTTATGTATTAGGAAGAAGTTTATACTGGTTTTTGGGATTATGTTAATCATCTTTTTTCTGACCAATATTTTTGGCGTGGCAACATTACGTTTTGTTACAAAACGCTATGAAGCATTTTATGCAACAAGTCATCAGGAAGTTGTACATGCATATGAAATGCGTTTGAATATGCAGCTCGCCATTCGCAGTACATTGCTGGCAAGTATTTCAAAAGAGAATGAGGAGATCGAATCCTATATTACAAAAGCAGATGATTATATTGCACTGGTGAAAGAAAATTTGGATTGGTTTGAAACAAATAGTAGCGCAGATTTGACCGCGATTCATGAATTTAGTGCAGTCATGGGGGACACGGCACAAATTCGACAACAAATCGCTGATGAATGCAGAAAAAATACAGACGAGGGCAGAGAAAAAGCACAAAAGCTTTTGATGGAAGAATATATCCCACCTACCACAGAGGCAGGACTTTCCTTAAAAGAATTTGCGGAGCAGATTGAACAAGATGGTAACACAAGTTATATGCGTTCTGCACAAGCAACCACCATTTCAACGGTGACTGTAATGCTGATGCTTCTGCTTGCATTTATCATTAGTATTTTCTTGGCGTTCCGTTTGTCATTGATCATACGTAGACCACTGAAAGTCATTGGGGACGCGGTGACACAGTTACAAAAAGGTGATTTCAATATTTCAATACCTTATCAGTCACGCGACGAATTGGGGATTTTGGCGCATCAAGTGCAAGTTATGTGTGATTCATTGAAAAGTATTGCAGAAGATGAAGAAAGAATTTTGACTGCATTTGCAAATGGCGATTTTGACCAACATACAGAATTGGAGGATTTGTATGTCGGGGATTTCTCAAAAATGATGTATTCTATGCGTCAAACTTCTATACTGTTAAGTGAAACGCTGCACGAAATCAATATATCTGCGGATCAGGTATCTTTGGGGGCAGGTCAGATTTCAGACGGCGCACAGACATTGGCGCAAGGCACAACAGAACAAGCTTCTTCCATACAAGAATTGGCAGCATCTATCCATGAAATTTCCAAGCAAATTGACGAAAGCACAGAAAGTATTTTGGAAGCAAATGAAGATGTAGATGGTGTCAGCCAAGAAGTACAGGTAGGCAATGAAAAGATGCAGCAAATGTTGCTTGCAATGGACGATATCAACAAAAACTCAATGGAGATTGAAAAGATCATAAAAAATATAGAAGACATTGCATTCCAGACCAATATATTGGCACTCAATGCAGCCGTAGAAGCTGCGCGCGCTGGTACGGCTGGGAAAGGCTTTGCAGTGGTTGCAGACGAAGTTCGTGCATTGGCTGGTAAAACAGCGGAGGCATCTCAGTATACAGCTGAATTGATCGGAAAAGCGTTGGCAGGAGCACAAAACGGCAAACAGATTGCAGATGACACAGCTACATCTTTTGAAAAAGTATATCAAGGTGTGCATTCTGTAGCGGAAAAAACACAGCGTATTGCAGAGATTTCAAAACAACAGGACGAAGCAACCAAACAGATTTTGATTGGCATTGATCAAATTTCTAGCGTTGTACAGACCAACTCTGCTACAGCAGAACAAAGTGCAGCAGCAAGCCAAGAACTGTCTGGGCAGGCAGCAATTCTCAAACAGCAAATTGGTAAATTTAAACTGCGTAAAGATGCATAAAAGATGTATAATAAATGGAAATGCAGAAAAGCAAAGGTTTTCTTGAAAAAACCTTTGCTTTTCTGTGTTTTGTAGGATTTACATAGATTTCATAAAGATTTTATGCGAAACATTGCAAGAAGCCTGTTTTTTGTGGTATAGTGAAACATAAGGCTGTCAGCTTTGCTTTGGAATGCCGAACCAGAACAAAGACCAGCATAGAAAAATAAAGGCGTCAAAAGAAACGCCAAGTATGTATTGGGGGTTTTTTATGAATCAATTATTAGAAAAAGAAACATTAAAAAAGATGATTCGCGAGAACGTCAAAACGCTGTATCGTAAAACGTTGGAATCCGCGAGCGCAGAGGAATTGTATCAAGCGGTCGTATTTGCCATTCGTGATGTGATTACAGATAAATGGATTCAAACACATGAAGAATACCATAAACAAGATGTCAAAGTGGTATACTATCTGTCTATGGAATTTTTGATGGGTCGTTTTTTCGGCAACAGCCTAATCAATTTGGGTATGTATGAAGAAGTAGCAGAAGTCTTACAGGAATTGGGTGTAGATTATAATATGGTAGAAGATGCAGAACCCGATCCGGGCTTGGGTAACGGCGGTCTGGGGCGTCTGGCTGCTTGTTTCTTAGATTCCTTGTCTACTTTGCAATTGCCTGCATATGGCTGTGGGATTCGCTATCATTATGGTATTTTTGAACAGAAAATTGAAAACGGCTATCAGGTGGAAGCACCAGATAACTGGTTGGAAAATGGTGATCCTTGGGGTATCAAACGTAATGAATATGCGGTAGAAGTCAAATTCGGCGGCAATGTACGCGCGGTACCAAAGGAAAATGGCGAATATCGTTTTATACAGGAAAATTATCAGTCTGTCATTGCGGTGCCTTATGACTATCCTGTCATCGGGTATGGCAATAATACAGTCAATACACTGCGTTTGTGGGAAGCAAGAGCAAAAACAAAACTGGATTTGAAATTCTTCAACGAAGGCAATTATCAAAAAGCTTCTGAACAAGAACTTTTGGCGAGTACTTTGACAGACGTACTGTATCCCGCAGATGAACATATGCAGGGCAAAGAATTGCGTCTGCGTCAACAATATTTCTTTATCTCCGCAACAGTGCAGCGTGTGATTGAACGTTTCAAAGAAAAACATACAGATTTCCATTTGCTGCCAGAAAAAGTGGCGTTCCAGCTCAATGATACCCACCCTTCTGTTGCAGTAGCAGAATTGATGCGTGTCTTGGTAGATGAAAATGATGTACCTTGGGAAGATGCTTGGGAAATCACACAAAAAGTATGCGCTTATACAAACCATACCATTATGTCAGAAGCCTTGGAAAAATGGCCTATGGAATTGTTCAGCCGTTTGTTGCCTCGTATTTATCAGATTGTGGAAGAAATCAACCGCCGTTATTGCTTGACATTGATTGAGAAATATGGACAAAATCCTGATAAATTGCGCAATATGGCAATTATTGCGGACGGTCAGATTCGTATGGCTTATTTGGCAATCGTAGGCAGCCATTCTGTCAATGGTGTTGCGGCATTGCATACAGAAATTTTAAAACATCAAGAATTAAAGGATTTTTATGACCTTTATCCAGAAAGATTCAATAATAAAACAAATGGTATCACACAAAGAAGATGGCTACTGCATGCCAATCGCGAATTATCTGCATTGGTACGGGAAACCATTGGAGATGGCTGGATCACTGATTTGAGTGAACTGGAAAAATTATTGCCTTATGCAGAAGATGATATTTTCCGTCGTCGTTTTATGGAAATCAAGAGAGCCAATAAAGCAGCTTTGGCGGCATATATCAAAGAAACAAAAAATATTGATATCAATCCAGATTCCATTTTTGATATACAGGTAAAACGTTTGCACGAATACAAACGTCAATTGCTCAATATTTTGCATATTATCGGGCTGTACAATCGTCTGAAAATGAATCCGGGTATGGATATGATACCTAGAACCTTTATTTTTGGCGCAAAAGCGGCAGCCGGATACCGTCGTGCAAAATTGATTATCAAATTAATCAATTCTGTGGCAGATGTAATCAATAATGACACCACCATTGGCGGTAAAATCAAAGTGGTATTTATGGAAAACTATCGTGTATCTTTGGCAGAACGCTTGATTCCTGCGGCAGATGTCAGCGAACAGATTTCCACAGCCGGAAAAGAAGCGTCTGGTACAGGGAATATGAAATTTATGCTCAATGGTGCATTGACCATTGGTACTATGGACGGCGCCAATGTGGAAATTTATGAAGAAGTTGGCAAAGATAATATCTTTATATTTGGTATGTCCGCTGAAGAAGTACAACAAAAATATCAAAATCACTATGACCCTTGGACAGTATATAATATGAACCAAGAAGTCAGAATGGCATTGACGAGCCTGATTGATGGTACATTTGATAAAGATACAGAAATGTTCCGCGAATTGTATGATGCCCTGCTCAATGGCTATGGCGGCAGAGCAGACGAATATTTTGTATTGGAAGATTATGCGGATTATGCAAGAGCGCATGATGATATTGATGCAGCATATCGCGACCAAACAAAATGGGCAAAAATGGCAATTCATAATGTGGCAAAGAGTGGTAAATTCTCCAGCGACAGAACCATACAGCAGTATGCGGATGAGATTTGGCAGCTCAAACCGGTACAAATTCCAGAAGCTTAAAAAATCTAAAATTTTTATGATTTAGAATTTAGATAGCATTTTTTTGAGGCTGTCGACTTTGTCGGCAGCCTTTTATGATAGACAATCGACAACAAACAGTATCAATAAACATCAATCAATAACAATTAATAACAATCAATATCAAAAAAGGAGGTAGCTATGTCTGATTTTGAGCAATCTTTGCGGCAGGCAGCCGCTGCCACACAAGAACAAATTTATGAAATATACCATACTTCTGCCCAAGGTTTGACAGATGCGCAAGCACAAAAACAGAAAAAATACGGCAAAAATAAAATACCACATCAGCAAACACATACCATATGGCAAAGTTTGTATTATGCCTTTGTCAATCCTTTTAGTGTGGTATTGTTCGTTTTGACATTGCTTTCCTTTGTAACCGATATTTGGTTTTCTTCTAATGATAGTCGTACTTCTTTGACTGTCTGGCTGATGGTATGTATGCTTTTGTTCAGTGGTGTGGTGCGTTTTTTGCAGGAACAAAAAGCGGCACGCGCAGCGAAAAAACTCTTAGAACCAATCCGTACACATGTTATGGTATGTCGTAATGGCGTTTGGCAACAAATGGGACAAGAGGAACTTGTGGTAGGGGATTTGGTTCGTTTGACAGCAGGGGAACATGTACCCGCCGATATACGCTTGCTGGCAACAAAGGATTGCTTTGTGTCACAAGCTGTTTTGACAGGAGAAAGCGCAATTATTGAAAAGAATGTAAAACAAAAACCACCCATAGACAGTATGCCGTATTGGGCATGGACTACTTTGGCGTTTGCTGGTACCACGATGATTAGTGGCAGTGCACAAGGCATTGTGGTAGCGGTTGGTACGCATACCATTTATGGCGCGCAGATGCGGCGCATTGGCGGACGAAAACAAGGTTTTACAAAAGGCGCAAATGATATTGCATGGGTATTGATTCGATTTATGGCGGTTTTGGTGCCGATTGTCTTTTTGGTTTCTGGCGTGATGCAAGAAAATTGGATGACTGCTTTTTTATTTGCGTTATCGGTTTCTGTCGGACTGATACCAGAATTATTGCCTATGGTCATCAATGCCTGTTTGGCAAAAGGCAGTGCAGAGATGGGCAAAAAGAAAACCATTGTACGCCATATCAATGCAATGCAGAGTTTTGGCAGTATGGACGTACTATGTATGGATAAAACAGGAACTTTGACCAATGACGCCATATTGTTGGAATATTATTTAGATATATTGGGCAATGAAAGTCAAACGGTTTTGGATATGGCTTATTTGAATAGCTTTTATCATAGTGGTACGACAAATCATTTAGACCAAGCAGTATTGCGTTATGCGGATTATCCAGGAAAAGAAGCATATTTCCATGAACTGCCAAACAAATATCAAAAATTAGACGAAATCCCATTTGATTATTCTCGTAAAATGGTGAGTATTTTGGTCAAAGGTACAGAAGAATCCAAGGTCAATATGATATTGGTCAAAGGCGAGGTCAAAAGTGTGTTTGCACGATGTACACAGGTGCAATATGGTACAGAATGTGTACCAATCACACAGGAGGAAACCGAAGGCGTACATGCTATCATTGACGAAATGTTAGAAGATGGTATGAAGGTATTGGCGGTTGCAAAAAAAGATATGCCAGAAGATTCCCTTTTGTCTTTGGCGGAAGAACAGGATTTGACATTGTTGGGATACTTGGTATTTTTTGATGCGCCCAAACAATCCGCCACACAAGCTATGGTAAAATTGCGTGCGTTGGCAGTCCATACAAAAGTTTTAACAGGTGACCAGCAAAGTGTCACACAGTCGGTTTGCCGTCGTTTGGGTATGGACGCAAATTCCATTTTAACGGGACAAGAATTGGAACGTATGCCGGAAGATGTTTTATTGCCTGCGGTAGAGCATACCCAGATTTTTGCAGAATTGACGCCAGCACATAAAGCACTTGTGATTGATGTTTTGCGGCAAAACGGGCATACAGTGGGATTTTTGGGCGATGGCATCAATGATTTGGCGGCAATGTATGCCGCAGATATTGCCATTGGTGTGGATACAGCAGCACCAGCGGTCAAAGAGGCGGCTGATGTTATTTTGCAACAAAAGGAACTGCATATTTTAGAAGCTGCCGTTTTAGAAGGGCGCAAAACATTTGCCAATATGACAAAATATATCAAAATTACAGCATCGTCTAATTTTGGCAATATACTTTCTGTATTGTTGGCTGGTGTGTTTTTGCCGTTTTTGCCTATGACAGCAATACAATTGCTTTTGCTGAATTTGTTATATGATATATTATGTTTGACTTTGCCTTGGGACCGGGTCGATGCACAAATTTATGAAAGAGCGCAGGAATGGTCAGGACAAGGGTTATCCCGTTTTATGTTTTTTTTGGACCAATCAGTTCTATTTTTGATGGCATCACATTTGCTTTTTTATATTTTTTGGTATGTCCGACGTTATGTGGTGGTGCATATGATACACTTTCTGTTTCTATGCAGCAGCAGTTTATACAATATTTCCATACAGGCTGGTTTTTGGAATCACTTTGGACGCAAGTTATGATTTTGCATACATTGCGTACACAGCAAATCCCGTTTTTACAAAGCCGTCCAGCGCCTATGGTATTGCTTTTGACGGTTTGCGGCGTGGCTTTCTTGAGTTTGGCGGCGTTCTCACCGATTGCGCCATATTTGGGTTTATCCCGTTTGCCATTGGGATATTTTGGATTTATATGGTTGATGGTGCTATGCTATGGTTTGGCGGCGACATGGGCAAAACAACGATATTTGCGGAAATTTCACCGTTTGCTGTAAAAGGGGGGATATGTGATGAAAAAAATCAATTTTGTATCACTGGACGCCGTAACCCTGCAATGGCTGCGTGATATTTCTGTCAGTCGGCATGCGGAATTTGCAAAGAGTGTGGAAGAATTGTTGCGTGGTGATGTGGTTTCTTTGATGTTGGAATTGGGGAACGAAGAAACCATTTTATATGAGGAGAAAATCACAGTTGGGGATTTGGAAATCTATCCCAAACGGCGTGCTGTACTGCGTGACGGCATAGAAATTGCTTTGACGCCCAAAGAGTTTGATATTCTTTGTTTTTTGGCAAAAAACAAAGGGGAAGTGTTTATAAAAGAGCAAATTTATCAAGCGGTATGGGAAGAAGGCTATTATTTGGCAGACAGCAACATTATGGCGTTTATCCGAAAATTGCGAAAAAAAATAGAACCCAATCCAGACGCGCCAATCTATATTTTGACCATATGGGGCATTGGCTATAAATGCAGTGACAAAATATAAAATATAAAATATAAAGCATAAAGTACAGACTGTCAAAAAACTAGATTTTATACTTTTTTCAAGAACGCGGAAGGGGTTGGGAAACGATGGTCAACACGTTTGCTGCGCAAACGCCAGCCATAAATGGCTGTCCGCACTTCTTTGCGGTGTGTCATTTCCCAACTGGAATCCGCAGTCGGAATTCATTTCCGACGAGGAAAAGCAGAAGTTTCAAGGCTTTTAAGCCAATGGAATGCCGCACCCCGAAAGAGACGGGGGCAGCGAAGCTGACTTTGCGAAGCAAAGTGCTTGACCAGGGCTTTATACTTCTGTCTGCTCGTCAAAGGCTTGAATGAAATGAGCCTTTGACGACAGGGTATCGACTTTTTCGACATCCTGAAAGTATAGGACTTGCGCAAAAGAGTCAGTACATGTATACTACACAAAAAGGCAATCATAGAAAACAATGAAAAAAAACAATAGAAAATGATAAGCAAGCAATTGCAGAAAAAAGGAGGTCAACCAACTATGACAATCAAAACTTTAGAAATCGGTACCATTGGTACAAATTGCTATGTGGTATCTGATGCAGAGGGAACCGCAGCCATCATAGACTGTGACGGCAATCCAGCCCCTTTGTTTGACTATATCGCCAACAATCAGCTCAAACCGACCCATATACTATTGACACATGGACATTATGACCATATTGGTGCTGTACAGGCAGTGCAGGAAAAATATGGCTGCAAGATTTATGCTGCAAAACAGGAAGCGCATGTTTTGGCAGACCCTGCAATCAATTGTTCTTTGTATAGTGGTATGCCCATTTCTCTGCATGCAGATGTAGCAGTGGAAGAAGGCGATACCATACAAGTGGGTACTTTGCAATTTCGCGTGATGCATACACCAGGACATACAGAAGGCAGTGTATGCTATTTGGTAGAAGATGCCATTTTCTCTGGGGATACTTTGTTCCAAGGCTCTTGTGGCAGAACCGATTTACCAAGTGGAGATTGGGCAACTATATTGCGTTCTTTGAAACGTCTGCGCGAATTGCCGGGCAATTATACCGTATATCCAGGACATGGACCCGCAACCACATTGGATATCGAACGCCGTATGAATCCGTATATGTAATATAAGGAATATTGTAATATCATATTATCGTGATATAAAAAAGCAATCTGCACATCAACCAAAAACCAAAGTTCTGTTTTGTGTCCTCTTGCCATAAGTTGAAAGGAGGGGAGGCGAAACAACGATGTCAAACGCATTTTGGCGGATATTTTGTGTATGTTATGCTTTGGCAACCTTGCGCAAAGCAAAAACAAAACGTGCATCCGTCTGTCATGGTTTTTTGGCTGGTGTCGCGGTTGCCTTTTTTTGTCTGCATTTTTTGCCTGCTGTGTTTGAAACAGGGCTGTTTTATATCGCGGCAGCAGGTGTGCTGGCTGGTGTGGCATTGGGTACAGCGGTTGAAAAACGTATGTTACATTGGGGCGGTTGTCTGTTTTTTGGTTTGGCGGCTGTATTTTTTCGTGATACACCACAACAGCTTTTTATGACGTTGTTGCAGGCGGTAATTGGTGGCGTATGTCTGTATTTGGCATGTGGCACCGTTTTGCCGGAACAGATGGAAACCAAAGAAAGTGTGCTGCGTGCCGCTGGAGGGATAGTCGGTTTTTGGATAGGCGTGTGGCTGGATTTTGGTATATTGGGCGCATGACAAAGGCGGTGGGAAAACTGCAAACATACAGTTTTCCCACCGCCTTTGTATAAAAATGTATAAAATACATAAAAAGAGAAGTCATTGGTTAATGTGTCGAAACGTATTTATAGATTTTTGCTTTATAAAATGCGTATCCTACGATTAAGAAAATCACAAAGCCGGCACTGCCTTGTACAATGTTTTCGGGGATAGAGGTCAACGCAACCGCAAAGCTTTTTTGCAGTACTGCACCACCAAAATAATATCCAACTATCATCCAGATGATACCAATGATAGAAGCAAAAACATTACGCACGCTGAGAAAGTGTGGGTCTTGTGGAGAAAAATGTGACAGTTTGCCAACAAGATACCCCATCAAGCCTTTGATAATGAGTGTAAAAGGTGCCCAATGTGCATAACCGCTTAATACGTCCGCCAGTGCGGAGCCGACCCCGCCTGCGACCATACCATATCTCCAGCCAAAAAATAGACTGATTAATAGAATCATACTGTCCCCTAAATGGATATAACCATTGGTAGCAGATACGGGAACTTGCAATACCATAGTCGATACAGTGACTAAAGCAATCATCAAACCTTGCAGACAAATATTTTTTGTTTTCATAAATCATCACCTCTGTATTTACTGATTGGAAACTTTTTTAGAAAGATTGCATGCACTTTTCTGGAATCTGATATTATGGTATCATAGCGCGAAAATAAATGCTATGATTGTATGGGTACGTTCTTAAATTGTACCCATACAATATTTGGAAAATCATACTATTTTTCTGTGACTTCTGTCATTGACATATGACGAAAAAAGGAATACAATGCAAAAGAAAGTGTAGTTTACTATAGCTAACTAATGAGGATAGAAAGGAGCGCAAGCAGTGAAACAAAAATTTGATGTAACAGGTATGACATGTTCTGCCTGCTCTGCGCATGTAGAAAAAAGCGTCAATGGGCTTTGTGGCATACAAAGTGTGAATGTCAATCTGCTCCAAAATAGCATGGTGGTAGAGTATGACGAAACCAAACTGCGCACGGAGGACATTATACAAGCAGTCCAGAGCGGCGGCTATGGTGCGCAAGTGCAAGGGGAAACCAAAGCACAGCAAAAACAAACCAATGTTGCCGCACAAGAGCAAAAACAAATGAAACAACGTTTGATTGCATCATTTTGTTTTTTGATTCCTTTGTTCTATATTTCTATGGGGCATATGATGGGCGCGCCATTGCCTGCGATTTTGCAAGGGGAAGAAAACTTGCTTTTGTTCGCTTTGACACAATTGCTTTTGACCATACCTGTGTTATTTATCAATCGGAAATATTTTATCGTTGGATTTCGGTCATTATGGCATCGTGCGCCGAATATGGATTCTTTGATTGCATTGGGTGCGACAGCGTCAGTTGTGTATAGTGTGTTTGCCATTTATGCCATGGCGTATTATACAGGACATGGCGATTTATCTACGGCACATCATTATGGTATGGAACTGTATTTTGAATCGGCTGCCATGATTCTGACATTGATTACAGTTGGGAAATATATGGAAAGCCGCGCAAAGGGGAAAACGTCAGAAGCCATTGCAAAGTTGATGGATTTAGCCCCGAAAACAGCAGTGGTAGAGCGCGACGGAAAAGAAATGGAAATCCCAATCGAGCAAGTTGTGGCAGGCGATGTGATTGTGGTACGTCCGGGACAAAGCATACCAGTCGATGGCGAAATCATAGAAGGGTTTTCCGCAGTCGATGAAAGCGCGATTACAGGTGAAAGTATCCCGGTTGAAAAAGAAGTTGGCGCGCGTGTGATTGGTGCAACCATCAATAAAAGTGGCTTTTTCAAAATGAAAGCGACACATGTTGGAAAAGATACCACATTGGCACAAATCATTGCTTTGGTAGAAGAAGCAGGTGCATCGAAAGCACCCATTGCCAAACTTGCAGATAAAGTCAGTGGGATTTTTGTACCGACTGTGATTTCGATTGCTGTGCTGGCGGCTGCAATTTGGTATTTTGCAGGCAATCAATCTTTTGCGTTTGCGCTTTCAATTGGGATAGCGGTTTTGGTCATTTCTTGCCCGTGTGCATTGGGTCTGGCAACACCTACTGCAATCATGGTAGGCACTGGAAAAGGCGCGGAATATGGTATTTTGGTCAAATCCGCAGAAAGTTTAGAAACCGCACATCAAATTCAAACCGTTGTATTAGATAAAACAGGAACCTTGACGCAAGGGAAACCGATTGTAACAGATATTGCATTGGCAAAAGGGATATTGCGCAACCGCCTTTTGAAACAAGCGGCAGCCGTTGAGGCGTTGTCTGAACACCCACTCGCGGAGGCAGTGGTGGCATACGCCAAAGAAAAAGAATTGGAGATTTTGCCAGCACAAAATCTTGTGGCAACAGCAGGACAAGGCATTATGGCAGAGGTAGAAGGCAAACGGATACTGGCAGGCAATCGAAAATTGATGGAACAAAACAAAATTGATATTTCTGCTATGTTGCAGCAAGCGGAAACATTCGCAAATGCAGGAAAAACCCCTTTGTTTTTTGCGGAAAATGATACCTGTTTGGGCATACTTGCTTTGGCAGATACACTCAAACCTTCCAGTAAAGACGCTGTAGACGCATTTCATCGCATGGGAATTGATGTTGTAATGTTGACAGGTGACAATCAAAAAACAGCAAATGCCATTGCGTCCCAGCTTGGCATACAAGCGGTAGCAGAAGTATTACCACAGGAAAAAGAACAAGAAGTGCGCCGTTTGCAGCAAAGTGGAAAAAAAGTTGCTATGATTGGGGATGGTATCAACGATGCGCCGGCTTTGATGCGTGCAGATGTGGGCATTGCAATCGGCGCTGGTACAGATATTGCGATGGAATCGGCAGATATTATCTTAATGAAAAGCGACTTGATGGATGCGGTAACAGCCATTGAATTGAGTCATGCAACCATACGCAATATCAAAGAGAATTTGTTTTGGGCATTTTTCTATAATGTATGTGGGATTCCTTTGGCGGCAGGCGTATTTTTCCCCATTTGGGGCTGGAAACTCAATCCTATGTTTGCGGCGGCAGCCATGAGTTTTAGTTCCGCTTTTGTGGTAGGGAATGCACTGCGTTTAAAATTATTCCGACCCAAACAGGAAAAACCGAAATCTACAAATATACAAAATCATCAAAATATGAAACAAAAACAGGAGGAAATAGGTATGAAAAAAGTATTAAAAATTGATGGTATGATGTGTAATCATTGCACAGGACGTGTGGAACAAGCATTGAATGCAATGGACGGGGTACAGGCGAGTGTAAGTCTGGAGGAAAAAAGCGCGACAGTGACACTCTCCAAAGATATCAGCGATGAGGCATTGGTGGAAACCGTCACAAAAGCAGGGTATGAAGTGGTAGACATACAATAATATGCAAGAGAAAAAGCAACAAAAAAAACAACAAAAAAAACAACAAAGTCCACAATTTGTGTCGCATACTTTCCCACCGATTTATGATGCAAACAGCCGTTTGTTGATTTTGGGTAGTATACCTTCTGTAAAATCCAGAGAGCAGGCATTTTATTATGGACACCCACAAAATCGTTTTTGGCGTGTTTTAGCATCACTTTGCAAAACAGAATTGCCACAGACCAAAGAAGAAAAAATACAGCTTTTGCGTATCCATGGCATTGCGTTATATGATACCATACAAAGCTGTACTATCATAGGTAGTAGTGACAGTTCGATACGCGATGTCACACCGGCAGATTTGGAACCCATTTTTGCCTGTGCTGGACAAATTCCTGTGTTTTGTAATGGTGCTACTTCATATCGTTTGTATCAAAAGCATCTGTATCCCAAAACAGGCAGGAAAGCGGTACAGCTTCCCTCGACCAGTCCCGCCAATGCGGCATGGCGTTTGGAACGTTTGCAAGAAGCGTGGCAAGAAGCATTGGGGCATTTGTTGTTACATGTAGAAACGTAAGCAGAAATTTTTATATTTTTTGTATATTCGTATATATTCGTATATTCATATCTTTGTATATTTGTATATTGGCATCAGGAGCGTGGCGCATACTGCAAACGCTCCTTGTTTTCTCTGACTGCAAAATATATTTTTCTCTGATATTGTTTGTTTTTTTTGCGTAGCATTTACAAAAAAGGGAGATTGCCTTTTTGGAAAAGATATGCTAGAATTGTAAATTGATATGTTATACAATGCAGTATGCAGTATCAAAAGAAAATAAAAAAATCATTATGCGAAATAGGGGGGAATCTCTTGAAGAAATACTGGCAGTCAGCAGGTCTGTATCTGCTGATTTTTGTAATTATTCTTGGCGCGCTGGCATTCAGCGGCAAGGGTTTGATGCAGCAACAGCAAGATGTAAAAGTATATGTATATAGCGATTTGCTGCGAGAATTGGAAAATGATACTGTCAAAGCAATTGAAGTCACAACAAATACAGGAAGCGGCGATGTAACCGCTTTGGCGGTATTGGACGATGGTACCACCATACAGACCACCGTTCCTAGTATCACTGCTTTGATGGAAAAACTCAATACTATGCCGGCAGAAGGCAGTGACATTCAAATCATCACAGACAGCAAGAAAGAAAGCATGCTTTCTGCACTTTTGCCATCTTTGATTATGATGATTATTATGGTAGTGCTGTTTGTGGTACTGTTCGGCAAAATGCAGGGCGGTGGCGGCAAAATGGCATCGTTCGGCAAGAGCAGAGCAAAAATGAATGTAGATGAAAAAAATAAAGTCACATTTGACAATGTGGCAGGCTGTGACGAAGAAAAAGCCGAACTCGAAGAATTGGTACAATTTTTGAAAAATCCGAAAAAATTTACAGACCTTGGTGCAAGAATCCCAAAAGGTGTATTGCTGGTGGGACCTCCGGGGACTGGTAAAACATTGCTGGCAAAAGCAGTAGCAGGGGAAGCTGGCGTACCATTCTTCTCTATTTCTGGTTCTGACTTTGTGGAAATGTTCGTCGGTGTTGGTGCTTCTCGTGTGCGTGATTTGTTCGACCAAGCGAAGAAAAATTCACCTAGTATTGTATTTATTGATGAAATTGACGCTGTGGGTAGACGCAGAGGCGCAGGCTTAGGCGGCGGACATGATGAACGGGAACAGACACTCAACCAGTTATTGGTAGAAATGGACGGTTTCGGCATCAATGAAAGCGTTATCATCATTGCAGCTACCAACCGTGCCGATATTTTGGACCCTGCATTGTTGCGTCCAGGTCGTTTCGATAGACAGGTATATGTCGGCAGACCCGATGTAAAAGGCAGAGAATCCATTTTGCGCGTACATGCCAAAGGCAAACCATTAGCCGACGAAGTGGATTTGAAAGTCGTGGCACAAACCACAGCAGGCTTTACAGGCGCGGATTTGGCAAACCTTTTGAATGAAGCGGCACTTTTGTCCGCAAGAGATGGCAAAACAGCCATTGATATGGAATCTTTACAAAAAGCACTGATTAAAATTGGTGTGGGTACTGAGAAAAAGACAAGAGTTATTTCGGAAAAAGAAAAATATATCACTGCGTATCATGAAAGTGGTCACGCGATTTTGTTTGAACGTTTGAGCGAATTAGATCCTGTACACAGCATTTCCATTATTCCAACTGGTATGGCAGGTGGGTATACTATGCCTTTGCCGGGAGAAGATAAGATGTATATGACAAAGCTGTATATGGAACAGGAAATCGTCAGCCTGTTGGGCGGACGTGCGGCAGAAGCGCTGGTAATCAAAGATATTACAACAGGCGCATCAAATGATATTGAACGCGCGACAGCAATGGCACGAAATATGGTAACACGTTATGGTATGAGCGAAATTTTAGGTCCAATCCAGTTTGGTGAAGACAGCAACGAAGTGTTCATTGGCAGAGATTGGGGACATACCAGAAATTATGGCGAAGCAGTCGCAACCACAATTGACGAAGAAGTAAAACGTATTGTCACACATGCGTATAATGAAGCGTTGCGCATTTTGCAGGAAAATATGGAAGTACTGCATGCTTGTGCAAAAATGCTGGTTGATAAGGAAAAAATCACAGGTGATGAATTCCGCAAGCTGTTTGATGAGGAAGTACGTGCTGAGATTTTAGGTTTGACGAGTGTAGAAGAAGAACTGACAGAACAGGTAGACCAAGCAGATAACGAAGCAGAACAGACAGCGCAAACAGAAACCATCGCAGAAAATGCAACGGAAAATACAGTAGAAAATGCGGCGCAAGGCGAAGATGCGCAAACGTCCGCACATGTTGTACAAGATAGTGCAGAGGATACACAAGCACCACAAGAAGATAAAACATGATAAAAACCATAAAAACACAAAACACAGTAACAAAGAAACATCAGAAAGGGGAATGACACAAATGGAATTTAACAACATTGTACCAGGCATGAGCTATGAAAGAGAATTTATTGTAGAAGAAGGCGATACTGCGGCACATTTTGGCAATGACAATGTACCTGTTTTTGCATCTCCTAGACTGCTGTCTTGGATTGAAGGCACAGCAATCGGTACAGTTGCGCCTTTCTTGCCCGCAGGTTGGGAAACCGTAGGTACCACTTTTGAATTCAAGCATTTGGCAGCAACACCAGTTGGTATGAAAGTGCGTGTGATTACAGAGTTGAAAGAAGTAAACGGCAAATTGCTGACATTCTCTGTCAAAGCATATGACGAAGTAGATAAAATCTGTGAAGGTACACATGGTCGTGCAATCATTGATTTGAAAAAATTCCTTGGTCGTGTGAACGAAAAAGGCAAAAAATAAAACCAATCAATTGTAAAAAATTGGTTGTTTGTGAGAAAACAAAAAAGCGGGCTTCATAGCATATTTGCGGAGAAGCCCGCTTCTTTCGTATTTTTACATCTGTACTATGTGTATCATGTGTACCATATGTACCATATGACAAAGGTGGAAAGGAGATGTATACAGATGTATCGTGTTTTGGCATTGCTGCGGCAAACAGATGGATTTCTTTCTGGGGAAGAAATTGGCAAGCAATTATCCATTTCACGCGCGGCAGTTTGGAAAGCGATTGGCAAGTTGCGGGAAGAAGGCTATGAAATCGAGGCAGTGACCAAAAAAGGCTATCGCTTGTGTACACCGCAGAATTTATACAATGAACAAGAATTGAAAACAGGCTTGCAAACAAAAGTGATGGGACAAAATTTGGCATTTTTCACAGAATTGGATTCCACCAATAACCGCTTGAGAGAATTGGCACTGACAGGTGCGCCGGAGGGGACTTTGGTCATTGCGGAAAAGCAAAATGCAGGCAGAGGACGTAGAGGGCGTGTTTGGACATCAGAGGCAGACAGTGGTATTTGGATGAGTCTTTTGCTGCGTCCGGAGATTGCACCGGAGAAAGCTTCTGTGTTAACGCTTTTGGCAGGGCTTGCAACAGCGGAAGCGTTAGAGGCAGAAACCGGATTGCCTATGGAAATCAAATGGCCGAATGACATTTTATGTCATGGCAAAAAAATAGTGGGCATTCTAACAGAAATGGATTGCGAAATGACACAAGTACATTTTGTGATTGCGGGAATTGGCATCAATGTCAATACAAAATCTTTTCCGCCGGAATTGGCAGATATTGCGACTTCTCTCTATTTGGAAAGCGGGAAAGTTTTTTCACGCAAACCATTGGTACATGCAGTCTTGGAAAAAATCGAACAGCACTATCAAGCGTTTTTAGATAGTGGCAATTCGTTTGCAGTATTATTAGAAGCCTATCGAAAACGTTGTGTGACATTGCACAAGCAAGTGCAAGTATTGGGACAATCACCCTATACAGCTTATGTCTTAGATATTACGCCAGAAGGCGAACTTTTGGTACAAAAAGAAGATGGCACACAAGAAGTGGTTTATTCTGGAGAAGTGTCGATACGGGGGGTATGAGCATGGACAAAAAAGTATTGGCAGCAGCGAGTTATGCCGAGCAAAAATATTATCTGGAACCGGAATTTTCTGGTTTGCCGGAATCCATACAAGAAGAAGTACGCACGATTTGCGTTGTTATGGCGCAAAAGTTAGGCTGTACCTTTTTGATGGGATTTGGTGCAGATGGTGATTTATATTTTGAAGTGATACAGGCGGAAGATGATTTCGATTTTGATGAAATTGGTGCAGAATTAGAAATCAAACGGATACAACGGGAGCAAAAAGAATTGCTGCGCGCTTTGGAATTGTGGTACGCGATTTATTTTACAGAAGAAGGCGAACAAATCAAACAACAATTGATGCAGAACGCACAGAAAGAACATACAACAGAATAAGTTTGTATAAAAAATAACAAAAAATTGTAAAAAAAGATTGTAATAATTCAATTTACTGTTATAATGTATGTGATTATACAGCATAAGTTGACAAGATAGAAAAGCGAAATGTGTCGCAGATGTTATGCCATGATAGAAGGTAAATATACTGCATGACGCACAGGCTGTAAAATCAAATATCATTTCCAAATCATCTTATATCTCAGCAGAATGAGAATGAAAGGAGTCAAACAAAATGAATGAAGTAGTAGTACAGGAACAAAAGGAAGTTGTGGAAACAGTTGTGCAGGGACAAGCTGCCAAAACAACGAAATTATCCGTTGTGGAATTGACAACGATTGGATTGATGACAGCCATACTGTTGGTGATGTCCTTTACACCGTTGGGATATTTTCACACTTTGGGGCTGGATATCTCTTTGATGATGATTCCCGTTGCGATTGGCGCAATTGTCATCGGTCCCAAGGCAGGGCTTTGGCTGGGATTTATCTTTGGTGCAACAAGCTTTTATCAGGCTTTGACAGGTGCATCTGCCTTCAGTGCCATGTTAATGAGTATCAATCCTTTCTTTACATTTTTGGTATGTATTCCAACCAGAATGTTGATGGGTTGGTTAACAGGTATGATATTCCAAGGCATACAAAAATTGGATAGATCCAGAACCGTATGTTATTTTGTAGGCGGATTTAGTGCAGCTTTTTTGAATACTTTGTTTTTCATGAGTATGCTTCTGTTATGTTTCTGGAATACAGACTATATACAGGGAATCAATCAAACTTTGGGCAATCTCAATCCATTGCTGTTTGTAGGGGCGTTTGTCGGCATCAACGGCTTATTGGAAATGCCTGCTAGTTGTATTGTAGGTGGTATTGTATCAAAGGCATTGTGCAAAACTTTGCATAGAAGACGTACATAATATAAAGATGTAAAAATACAAAAATGCAAAAATACAAAGGAAGTACCAGCGGGGAGTTCCAAAGGCGTATTGCCTTAGGGGCTTCTTCATAAGAAAACAAAGAATGCTGGAATCCTTATCATACGAAGGATTCCAGCATTCTTATTTTTACTTAGATGAATCGAGTCTGTTTTCTTCTGAAGACAGCCGTCGCAGTTCCCCTTCAGAAAATCAAGGGCAAGGGAAAACGATATTTCCTTAAGGGCAACTTGCTTTGCAACTCCCTGTTTTTCTGAAATTTCTGATATTTCTGAAAAAACATGTTTGTATCAGACGATAAAATGAAAAAATCCATATACCATATAGAGGAGAGCAAATCATGATACTAGTGATTGATGTAAGCAATACCAACAGCACATTGGGGGTATTTCGCGGACAAGAATTGGTGGCAAATTGGCGCCTGTCTACATTGAGCAATCGAACTTCAGATGAAACCGGTATGCTGATACGTATGTTGTTTGTCCATTCTGAAATGGATATTACAGAGATAGACGCAGTGGTGGTATCTTCTGTTGTACCAAATGTAATGTATTCGCTTTTGAATGGAATCCGAAAATATTTGGGGCAAGAACCTATGGTGATCCGTTCTGGTATGAAAACGGGTATCAATTTGCGTATGGAAAACCCAAAAGAAATGGGGACAGACAGAATTGTCAATCTGGTAGCGGCATATGAATTGTATGGCGGTCCGGCAATCGTCATTGATTATAGTACCGCTACAACCTTCGATGTTGTGAGTGCAGATGGTGTATTTTTGACTGGCATTACGGCACCCGGCGTGCAGGTTTGTGCCGATGCATTGACACAACGTGCGGCGCAGTTGCCTAAAATTGAAATCAAACAACCCCAAAGTCTGATTACAAAAAATACAGTGGATAGTATACAAGCTGGATTGGTCGTGGGACATATTGGGGAAACCATATATATCATTCGTCAAATCAAAGAAGGCTTGGGCTTGCCGGATATGAAGGTGATTGCTACCGGTGGGCTGGCAAGAGTGATTGACGAAAAAGAAGAAATATTTGATGTATATGATCCTGTGCTGTCATTACAAGGATTGCGGCTCATCTATGAAAAAAACAAGCACAGAAAATAAGTAGAATTGATGATTTAGGGGGACATTTACATGCTTTTGGTGATCGACGTAGGAAATACCAACTATGTTTTGGGGGTATACCGCGGGAATAAACTCATCAAATGTTGGCGTATGGCAACGGCAGGCGTACGTACAGCAGATGAAACAGGCATCTTTATCCATTCACTTTTTGACACTTCTAATGTCAAAGCAAGCAGCATTGATGCAGTAATCATTTCTTCTGTGGTGCCAGATATTATGTACTCTTTGACACAAGGCATTCGCAAATATTTTCATATTGAACCTATGATTGTCAGTGTAGGCATGAAAACGGGTATTTCTATCCGCAGAGATAACCCAAAAGGCGTTGGCGCAGACAGAATTGTCAATCTGGTAGCAGCCAATGAAATTTATGGTGGACCAGCGGTTGTCATTGATTATGGTACCGCAAATACATTTGATGTCATCAATGAAAAATCAGAATTTATCACCGGTTTGATTACGCCCGGAATTTCTGTTTGTGCCGATGCACTGACACAACGCGCGGCACAGCTGCCCAAAATTGAAATCAAAAAACCAAAATCCATTATCGTAAAAAATACAGTGGATAGTATACAAGCTGGTTTGGTATTGGGGCATATTGGACAAACACTTTATATTATCGAGCAGTTGAAAAAAGAACTCAATTTGCCGAATATGAAAGTCATTGCCACCGGTGGGCTTGCACGTATCATAGACCCAGAGAAAAAGATTTTTGATGTATTAGACCCTGTATTGACGCTCAAAGGTCTGAATATACTATATCATAAGAATAAATAAGAAATACGAAATAAGAAGCAAGAAACAAGAAAGATATGTGATAAAAACACCAAAACACATATCCGCATAAAAGCTGCCGCATCTTTGTATCAGAATATAACAAATGCGTATTCTGGTACGAAATATCAGGCGGCTTTTTTGATAAAGGAGTTAGAACAGTATGCAGATTGGAAATATAACATTAGAAAATAATGTGTTCTTAGCACCTATGGCAGGAGTGACCGATTTACCATTTCGCTTGATTTGTAAAGAAATGGGCTGTGGGCTGGTATATTCGGAAATGGTCAGCGCAAAAGGCATATTATATAATAATAAAAATACAACAGAATTATTGCAGGTAGAAGATGCAGAACGCCCTACGGCAATCCAGCTTTTTGGCTCTGACCCGCAGATTATGGGCGAAATGGGACGCAAGTTAGAGGCATACCCATTTGATATTTTAGATGTCAATATGGGGTGTCCCGCGCCGAAAATCGTCAAAAATGGAGAAGGCAGTGCATTGACCAAAAATCCAGAGTCGGTCGGAAAAATTGTACGCGCTTTGGTGGAAAACCAAAGCAAACCCGTTACCATCAAATTTCGCAAAGGCTTTGATGACGCACATCTGAACGCGGTAGAAATCGCAAAAATTGCGGAAGCCAATGGCGCAGCAGCAGTGGCAGTACATGGACGTACCAGAGAACAATATTACAGCGGAAAAGCGGATTGGGATATTATACGACAGGTCAAAGAAGCAGTTTCGATTCCTGTGATTGGCAATGGGGATATTTTCACGCCGCAAGACGCCAAGGCATTATTGGAACAGACGGGCTGCGATGCGATTATGGTGGGACGTGGTGCGCAAGGAAACCCTTGGATTTTTCGTCGGATTTTGCACTATTTGCAAACAGGGGAATTGCTGCCAGAACCGACTCCAAAAGAACGTGTCACATTGGCACTGCGACATGCGCGTATGTTGATTGCATATAAAGGGGAATATATTGGGGTACGTGAAATGCGCAAACATATGGCATGGTATATGAAAGGCGTGCCGGGTGCATCGAAATTACGCGGACAAATGAATGCTTTAGAAAGTTACGAAGCGATGGAAAAGCTTCTGCAAGGATATTTGCAGATGGAAAACAATTGAGAAAAAACAATGTCAAAACAGATATTTTGTCAAAAAGCAAAGTATCTGTTTTTTTATACAAGCATATCAGAAAAAATGAATCCGATTTTCCAAAAAATGCAACAAAACCTTAATAAATTCGACAAACTTACTATCAGAAAAATATGCTATAATAAACCTATCATGAACAAAGATATTACTTGCATATTGAATTTCCATTCCAATCAATCGGGGAGAGTGAAGTGAAATGATATTTTATTTTTCTGGTACAGGCAATTCCTATCACGTTGCAAAAAAATTGGCGGAAGGATTTGGAGAATCTGTAGTCGATATGGCAAAAGCAGTCAGAGAAAAACAATATGCCTATACTTTGCCAGCAGGTGAAAAATTGGGTTTTGTCTTTCCAGTACACGCATGGGCACCACCCAAGATGGTGGAAGATTTTGTGCAAAAACTAGAATTGTATTATCAAGGTGATTTATATACGTATGCCGTATGTACCTGTGGACAGTCCGCAGGCGATACCATTCCGATTTTTGATGCGGCTTTAAGAGCAAATGGTTTGCATCTGCAAAGCGGATATTCTGTCATTATGCCGGATAATTACGCAGTGCTGTTTCGTGCGCCTTCTGCAAAAGAAGCTGAAAAAATATTGCAGCATGCCGATGATATCATACAATTGATTATACGTGCGGTAAAATTGGAAAGAAAAAATTTCTTTCGTGTCAAAAAAGGAAAAGGCGGCGTAGTATTGAGCAATGTGGTCAATCCTTTGTTCCGTCGTTTTGCGACCAAAACAAAGTCATTTCATGTAACAAAAGATTGTATCCATTGTGGTTTATGTGCAAAAACATGTTTGTCAGGCTGTATTGAAATGCACAAGGGAAAACCGATTTGGACACAGCCACAATGCTATATGTGCATGGCATGTTTGCAGCATTGTCCCACAGAGGCAATACAATACGGCAAAGGCACCAAAAACAAAGGTCGTTATGTATATCCGAAGGAACGTGATACAGGGGGGATAGTATGAAGAAACGTACAAAACGAATGAAACCAAGAAGATTCTTTTTGGTTGGTACTGTGTTAACTTGTTTGATTTTGATGTTGTTTGGTATGTATACCTTAGTAGGTGCGATGATGTTTGGTCCATCAAAACCGACTTTGCAAGAAGTGGCGGAGCCTTATTTTGCAGAAGCAGCTCAATATCAACATGTAGGCACACCACAAACGGAATTTCAGGAAAAAAATCCGTATTGGTTTGCAATGCAATATCCACAAACAGGACAACCGGCAATTGATTTGCAGATTGCGAATCTGAAAACACAAATCACAGACGATTTTGTGAAACAATACGAAAGTATGGCAGCACAACAGGCACAAAGCCAAACGAAAGAAGAAAGCGCACATACTATGTTTTTGCGTTATGAATCTTATCAAACAGAAGATGGTAAATTGAGTGTCGTATTTCAAGATGCGTATTATTCCAATGATAGCCCGTCTGTGTTTTCACACTGGCACCCATATTTATTAGATGCGAATACAGGGGAACTGTTAGGTGCGGAAGCGGTATTCCGTGGGGACAGTTATCGGGAAAAGGCTTCTGCCTATGCGTTGGAATACATAGAAGGACAGCAGGCATATCAAGGTGTGTTGTATCCTTATTATCAAACCACATTGCGTCCAGAAAGTGAGGTCTTTGACCATTTTGCATTGACAGAGGATAGTGTGATATTCTACATCAACAAATATGAAATTTTGCCAGCGGAATATGACGCGATTCGTATTGAGATTCCAAGAACGGTATTCGATGGTTGCTATATCACAGACCCGATACAAAATTCTGTTATCTCTGTGAAACCACAAGAAACTACACCTATGACACCAGAAGAAGAAACACAACAAGCAAATCAAGAAACTGTAACAGAAACAAATGGCAGAGTCATAGACCCTACAAAGCCTATGGTTGCATTGACGTTTGATGATGGACCTTCTCCCACAGCAACACAAAAAATATTGGATACCTTAGAAAAATATCAAGCGGTCGCTACATTTTATGACGTGGGATATCGTGTAGAACAGTATCCACAGGTGGTGCAAAGAGAAGCTGCATTGGGCTGTGAAGTGGGCAGTCATTCTTATGACCATAAAGATTTTTCCAAATTATCGGCACAGCAAATCAAACAAGATGTAGAACGTACCTATGCCGCTTTTGCAGTCAGTGGAGTACAGCCAACATCATTCCGTCCGCCGTATGGCAGTCTGAATGATACCGTAAAACAAAATATTCCAATGCCAATCGTGACATGGTCTGTAGATACATTAGACTGGAAAAGTCGAAATGCCAATAGCATTTGTAATGTGATTGCGCAAGAGGGCAATTTGGACGGAAAAGTGATTTTGATGCATGGGATTTATGATTCTACTGCACAAGCGGTGGAACGCATGGTGCCACAATTGATTGCGCAAGGGTATCAATTGGTTACGGTTTCAGAATTGATACAATATCGTCATCAAGAACAGCCCCAAAATGGGAAATTATATGGATATGGATATTTCCAACCATAATGAAAAATTGCGTAAAAGCCGAAAATATTTGTGTCGTATGACACAGATTCAGGGTGTCGAAAAAGTCGACACCCTGTCGTCAAAGGCTCATTTCATTCAAGCCTTTGACGAGTAGACAGAAGTA
>CALWSU010000014.1 GCA_944384295.1 uncultured Lachnospiraceae bacterium
TAAAAGAAAACTATTCTCATTTCCATAATATATCAAGAAAGAGAAGGTATCAATTCATATTAACGTAACAGAATCCAAGCAAGGCAAAGGAGGCAGTTTATGACACAAACAAGAATGGTACGAGTCGTGGGACAGGAAAGACAAATGGACGAAAATACAACTTTTGCCGATTTGGCGGCAGAATTTGTACAAAGCGGAAAAGGTCCTATCCTTTTGGCGCGTCAGAATAATAAATTGCGCGAACTTTCCCGCAAAGTTTATACGACAGATGAGATTACATTTTATGGCATTGAAAATGAGGAAGGCATGCGCGTATATCGCAGAGGCGTATTATTTTTGATGACAAAAGCCGTATGGGATTTATACGGCAAAGATGCGCTTGTGGTGGTAGAACATTCTTTGCAAAAAAATCTGTATTGTGAAATTCGCAAGCCCCAAATCCATATGACAGAAGACGTATTGCGTCAGATACAGAGTAAAATGGAGGAATATGTGGCAGCAGATTTGCCTATGAAAAAATGTATCTTGCCAAAAGAACAAGTACATGACATTATGTGTCGTCAGAATATGCCGGATAAAGCGGCACTGTTTCGCTATCGACGTGCATCGAATGTCAATCTGTACGAAATGGACGGATATTATAATTATTTTTATGGTTATATGCCGCCGTCTACAGGCTGTTTGCGCTTGTTTGCACTGATGCCATATGAAAACGGATTCTTGATTCGTTTCCCAGACCCCAAAGACCCTACAAAACTTAGAGAATTTAGCAATCCCCAAAAAATCAGCGCGGTATTTTTGGAACAGATGCGCTGGTGTCAGTTGATGGGTGTGAATAATGTAGCGGAACTGAATGACACTATCACACAAGGGCAATTTGGCAATCTGATTCGCGTCAATGAAGCATTGCACGAAAAGAAAGTTGCTGAGATTGCAGACCAGATTCAACACCGTAGAGATGCGGTGCGTGTGGTATTGATTGCGGGACCTTCTTCTTCGGGTAAAACTTCTTTTGCAAATCGGCTTTGTATCCAGTTGCAGGTGTTGGGTATCCGCACACATAAACTGTCTTTAGATGATTACTTTGTAGAACGGGATAAAACACCAGTCGATGAAAATGGAAAGCGCAATTATGAGCATATACAAGCCCTAGATTTGCCTTTGCTCAACCATGATTTGAAAGAAATGATAGAAGGCAAAGAAGTAGAATTGCCGACCTATAATTTTGTGACAGGCAAACGAGAATACCATCATAATATCATACATTTGAAAGAAGATGAAATGCTGGTGATAGAAGGTATCCATGGCTTGAATGACCTTTTGACAGCCGAGATTCCACAAGATAAAAAATTCAAAATCTTCATCAGTGCTATGACACAACTCAATGTAGATAATCATAATCGTATTTCTACTTCAGACAGCCGTTTGATTCGCCGCATTGTGCGGGATTTCCAATTCCGCGGACGTGACGCGTCCACCACCATTGCGCAATGGGACGATGTGACAGAAGGCGAAGCAGTCAATATTTTCCCATATCAGGAAAATGCGGACGCCATATTCAATTCTGCTACGATTTATGAATTGAGCGTGCTCAAACAGTATGCGGAGCCACAGCTATTCCGTATTTTGGAAAATGACCCCTCTTATGTCACAGCGAAGCGCTTGATTAAATTTTTGGGCTATTTCTTAGCCGCGCCGGGTACAGAAATCCCCAATAATTCTTTAATCAAAGAATTTGTAGGCGGCAGCTGTTTTAAGGTTTGACAAAATCCAAGCAACTGGCTATAATATGGTACGAATGAAACGAGTAGGCTGGACAGTCGCGCCATATCATTTTGGGTATGGTGAGGAAAGTCCGGGCTTCATAGAGCAGGGCGCCGGTTAACGACCGGTAGAGGCGACTCTAAGGAAAGTGCAACAGAAATAAACCGCCTGTTTTTTGCAGGTAAGGGTGGAAAGGTGGGGTAAGAGCCCACCGCTCTTATGGTAACATAGGAGGCTCTGTAAACCCCGCCTGAAGCAAGACGAAAGAGGAATCAGGAAGTGGCTCGCTTCCCCTCGCAAAAAGTCGCATGATGCTGTTGGCGACAACAGACCAAGATAGATGGCTGTCCACGACAGAACCCGGCTTATAGGTCTGCTCGTTTTTGAAATTTTGTTGTAAAAGCATCATTTTTGCAGTGCGTAAAACGGATTTTTGGGCGATTTGTCCGAAAGTCCGTTGTTTTTTTATCAAAATAGAAAGTATCCACTGAAAGGGCTGTGCAAGCCAAAGCAAAAGGCATTTTCTTTTTTCAGAGAAAATGGCAGTCCAATTTTGGCTTTTTGCCAGTGTATATTTGCTTTCTGCATCGTTGCAGGCTATAATGGAAGTCATGAAGCAAAAAAGATATAGATAGAAAATATAGAAAGGACGAAAGCCGTATGAAAAACGGAAAAAATATCATGATGCTGGTGACATTGTGTTATCTGGTAGTTGTGGGCGCAGGATTGTTTCTAGCTGCGCGCTATATCCGTGCTGAAACATTGTTGGACATCATACTGCCTTTGGCGTTGGCATTGTTGGTATTGTGGTTTGTATTGATTTATGCGGCTTTGCGTTTGCAGCATAAACGAAAAAAATAAGGAGGTTTTGCACAGATGAAAGAAAGCGTAAAAAAAATGCTGGAATATAACAAAATTTTTGTAGAGCATGGTATGTATGAACGCTATGTGACCACAAAATATCCCGACCGCAAGATTGCCATACTTTCTTGTATGGATACTCGTATGACAGAATTGCTACCAGCGGCGTTAGGCATCAAAAATGGCGATGTCAAGTTAATCAAAAACGCCGGTGGACAAATCACACACCCATATGGCAGCGTGATTTTCTCCCTCTTGGTTGCGGTGTATGAATTGGGTGTAGATACCATATTGGTGATAGGGCATGACGACTGTGGCGGGCGTGCATTGGACGCGAAAAAAATGATACAGACCATGTTGGAAAAAGGCATTTCCCAAGATGTGATTGACCATGTGGACGCCAACCATAAAAATTTGGAACAATGGCTGACTGGCTTTGGTGATATTTGTGCTTCTGTGCAGAATACTGTGCAGACCATTCGCAATCACCCTCTGATTCATAAAGATGTGGAAGTATTGGGCTTTGTAATGGACCCGCATACCGGCGCAGTGCGCAGCGTAGAAATGGAAGAAACCAAATAAAAGGAGATACGAAAATATGACA
Source organism: uncultured Lachnospiraceae bacterium (assembly GCA_944384295.1). Taxonomy (GTDB): domain Bacteria; phylum Bacillota; class Clostridia; order Lachnospirales; family Anaerotignaceae; genus Anaerotignum. The sequence goes on from CALWSU010000014.1 coordinate 3,230, forward strand.
GTGACCTATTTACATCATAGCGGTTTTTTGGTAGAAACCAGTCATAGTGTGCTTTTGTTCGATTATTATACAGAGCATGGAAAATATGATAAATTGGTACCAGCGGATTATATGGGAAAAGATTTTTATGTGTTTGTATCCCATGCGCATGGAGACCATTTTGACAGCAGTATTTTGCGTTGGGCAGATCAGGTACAGTATATTTTTTCAGATGATGTACAGATACCCAAAGATTTTACAGGCAAAGTGACATGGGTCAAACCACATACACAGGTGCATGTGGGGAATATAGAAGTGTCCACACTCCAATCCAACGATGAAGGCGTTGCGTTTTTGGTCAAAGTCGATGGAAAATGTATTTTCCATGCGGGGGATTTGAATTGGTGGCATTGGAATGGCGAGCCACAAGCCTTTTTAGACGACATCAAACAAAGCTATTGCGGCGAAATCGACCGTTTGCGGGGAGAACAGATTGATGTGGCTTTTGTGCCGGCTGACCCACGTTTGCAAGATAAATATGATTGGGCGGTACAATATTTTATGGATACTGTAGGCGCAAAAACAGTCTTTCCCATGCATTTTTGGCGGCGGTTTGAATTGTGCGAAGCCTTGCGCCAAAAGCCCTATGGCGCACATATTGCAGTGATTACACGTGAAGGGGAAGCTTTTTCAGTATAGCATAGGTGCAGCAGATGAAGGGCAAAAATTGGCGAGAATATGAGCCGCCAAAAAAACGGCGTGTACCGCCGCAAAAAAGGCGGGGCAAACGCAAAGGCGGTTTGGGCAAACGTCTTTTGTTATGGGTGATTTTGTTTGTATTGGGATATGGCGGATTTTTTCTGTATTATCGGTATAGTAAGCCATATGTCATTGGGCTGGACGCAGGACATGGCGGCGCAGATGTGGGCGCTGTGGGCGTCATAGAGGAAGTTTCCTTGACAGAACAGACGGTAGAAAACTTGAAAACGCTTCTGGAGGAAGATGGACGGTTTCGTGTCGTGCTTTCGCGCAAAGCGGGCGAAGGTGCAACCATAGACGAAAGAAATCATCGTTTTACACGTATACAGCCAGATGTGATGCTGTCTGTACATGCCAATTCCGCAGAAGCAGCCAGCGCATCTGGTTTTGAATGTTATCCTGCAATCCCTAGTATGGAGAATCATGAAAATAGTATGGCGTTTGCACAATGCTTGACAGAAGAAATGCAGGCAGCAGGACAGACATTACGTGGAGAAAATGGGATACGTTTTGGATACTATGTCACGGAAAATGGAAAGACACAGAAAAAGTTGGTAGATTCCAGTGATACGACACCCTATAGTGATGACACATTTGGGGTACTGAAGCATTTGGACGGTGCGGCGGTGCTGGTGGAACAATGTTTTGTCACCAATGCGGCAGATGTAGAAGCCTTTGGTACAGAAGAAGGTTGTCAGAAAGCGGCAGAAGCATACTATCGTGCGATTTTACGTTATTTGGGCTTAGACGCGCCAGAAAATACATAAAATAGAATATAAGAATATAAAAAAAGCGTTCCGAAGAACGCGGGTGTGCGAGGGCTGCCGTGCAAACATGCGAACATGCAAGCAAATATGCAAATATACAAATATACAAATATGCCAAAACGGCAGCCCCGAAAAAAGGGCGTTCCAAGGAACGCCAAAGTCTAATTGGGTTTTTGATGCCGCGAACCGAATACAAAAACAATGGGGAATGCATCTTCAAAAAAGATGGTCTTTGCAACCGTTTCGGATTCCCATATCTATCACAAACGCTTCGCGAAAAAAACTGTAACATACAGGCGGTAAGCACAGGCACGCTTGGGCGGATTGTCATACATACGAAAAACAAAAACCAAATTATCGAATTGATTGACACCACATATGTGGTATATGTGGAAGTCAATGCTTATTATAGACAAAAAAATACGGGTTGTCAAATGTAAGAAATGGTATTGCATACAACATAGCTTTTTGCGTATAATGAAACAGAATCAGACATAGTTTGAGGAAAAAATAAAAATCAATCATGAAATAACAATCATGAAATCAAAGGAGAGAAACAATCATGCGATATGAAGGAACCGTATACCGTCCGCCTAGTGAGGCAGGCAGTTTGATCATACAGTTGACCATAGGCTGTGCGAGAAATACTTGTACATTCTGTAATATGTACAAAGATAAAAGTTTTCGCATTCGCCCGCTGGAAGAAGTGGTAGAAGATTTGGATATGGCACGGCAATATTATAGCCGGATTGCGGTACGTCGCATTTTCTTGGCTGATGGTGATGCGCTGATTGTCAAAACAAAAGACTTGCTTTATATTCTGGAAAAATGTCACGCCTATTTCCCGGAAGTGGAACGGATTTCTGTATATGGCGCGCCCAAGGATATTTTGCAGAAAACACCAGAAGAACTGCGTCAATTGAAAGCGGCAGGTTTGGATATGGTGTATATGGGTCTGGAAAGCGGCGACAATGCGGTTTTGCAGGACGTGAAAAAAGGCGTTACAGCAGAAGAAATGATAGAAGCAGGACAAAAGGTCAGAGCCGCTGGCATGACATTGTCTATGACTGTGATTTCTGGTCTGGGCGGCAAAAAAAGATGGCAGTCTCACGCAAAAGAAAGCGCAAGGGTGATTTCTGCAATCAAACCAGAATATGTGGGCTTTTTGACATTGATGATAGAACCGGGTACAGAACTGTATGACCAACACAATCGCGGGGAATTTGAATTGCTTGACCCACAAGAAGTATTGGACGAAACAGAATTGTTTATCCGCGAAGTCGATGCCGAAGGTACCATGTTCCGCGCCAATCACGCATCGAATTATATCGCATTGGGTGGCACACTCAATGCAGAACGTGACAAGATTTTGGCGCAGATTGAACAAAGCCGCAAAAGAAGCAAATTCCGTCCCGATATTTTCCGTGGAATTTGAGTGCTTTGTGTAGAGGTGCTTTGTTATGAAATGGTTCGGGTTTGCCATACTGCTGATGATATACAGTTGTTGTTTTACAACGGCAGTCACAGGCAGAAAGGGCTGGATGCTGCTTTCGGGCTGGCTTTTGCCGATTTTGGCAATGGCAGTCAGTTATGAATCGGGTATGGAAATCAATGGTTTGATGGTGGTATTGTGTTTGCTGCTGTTTTTCTTGTGCCGCAGAGGCATGTCTGATGTCAAGCTGTGGAACATCAAACGGCGCAAACGTCACCCCATATTATTTGGCGTATTATATGGCATACTATTTATCCCTTTGTTATATGTCTATGCGCAGATGCAGATACAGCGGTATTTTTTGAATCTGCAAGGTTGGGGCAATCCACAAATTGATTTTGTGCGTATGGGATTGTGTATGCTGCCTTTGTTATGGCTCAATCAAATCTATACACGTATGATTTATACCGCAATTGACCGCATTTATGGCAAAAAACAAGAATTGCGTCTGCTTTCCTGCCGTACTTACCGTGCCAATGAAGAAGGACGGGAAAAAAGCCTGAACCGTGGGTATTTTCTGGAAGGAATCCAAAATGGCGTAACGTATTATTTTCGTTTGACACGCCGTTCTTTTCTGATGCTGCAAAATGAACCCAAACTGATATTGCAGACACGTACGGGGATATTTGGTGGTATGTATGTATTGGAATTGGATTTTCCAGAGTGGCTGGCACGTGCGGAGAAGGTGGAAAAACGTGACCGTATTTTAGGCACTGTGTTTTTGATATTGGTCATAGCATTTGGTATCTGGCTGTTTTGGCTGCGTGCATAAAAAATAACTGTGAAACATTAAAATCAAAACAATAAAAATAAAAACCTCCCTGATACATAGCAGTATACAAGGGAGGTTTTGTATTAAAAATTGGAAGATTTCGATTGAGCGAGATTTTGTTATGATAGCATAAAAAATAGTTTAAGATGGCAGTTTTGTAGTGGGGTCTATGCTTTCTCCATTCTGCTGCATAGAAAATACCAAATGACTGCCCAATGCAACTTGGTATTTGGTAGGCTCTGCAATGGTGCCTATGGTTTCCCCTTGTGCAACGGTTTCGCCTGTTTGTGGCAGATTTTCTTCTGTCAGCGGACCGTATGTAGTCCGCCAGCCGTTTGCATGTTCCAATACAAGGGTTTTGCCATTTTCTTCATCGTCTTTGATTTCTGCGACAACACCGTTTGCAGACGCAGCTACCGTACTGCCGGCTTCTGCCGCGATGCAAAGTGTGTCATTGGTGCGGTATTGTTCCAAAGTAGGGTCGTATACTGCCTGTTCTACACTGTAAGGCAGTACGATTTCCCCTTGTACCGGCCACTGAAATGTCAAAGACGCTGTGCTTTGTGTAGATTGTGTTGTTGTGTTTTGCTTTGATTGTTGTGTGGTTTCTTTTGTACTGGTGTTTGTATTGTTTGTTGTGTTTTCCTGCTGTGTCGTTTCTTGTTTTGTTGCTTCTTGTTGCTGTTGTCGTTCCAGTTTGGCAGTATCCAATGTGGGTGTTTGTGCTGCCGTAACAGGAGAAACGGGCTGTATGGGTGTTTCTTCCTCTGCCGTTACATGGGAATAGGAATAATATGTGACACCTGCCCCCAATGCAGCGACACAAAGACCCATAGATACCAATATGGGTACCATTTTATTTTGTTTGTTTTGACTCATGCTGTTCACACCTCCAAGGCTATTTTTGCCCGGATGTGTTTTTTTTATGCGATTTTTTCAAAAGAAATTCCCGTATAATAACGTGATAAAATTTCGTGATAATTGTAACCTTCGTCCGCAAGGGATTTTGCGCCATATTGACTCATACCGGCGCCATGACCATAGCCTTTTGTGACAAATGTAAATGTATCACCCTCTCGACTGACTGTAAAATCTGTGCTGCGCAGTCCCAAAGCAGTACGGATTTGACTGCCTTCTAATGTCAGATTGCCCACAGGGATAGCAAGTATGTATCCTGCTGCACTGCGTTGTGGTGTACCAAATGTCAACGCGTCCGCAGATACGCCCAAATCACCATATTGTGATAAGGCTTCCCAAACAGTTTGGGCAGAAAGTGTGACCGTAGCGGTGTTGTCGGGTGCGTTGTGATCTCCGCTGCTGTCTACGCTGCGCAAATAGGGGACAGTTTGTACCCAAACATTTTCCGAATCTTCTGTTTTTCCCGCGCTTTGGGCATGAAAAACCGCTAATATGGGTTCGCCTTCATATACCATGATTTCGCCTTGCGTTTCGGTGACTGCTTGGCGGATACGCGCGGCATATTCCGCATATTGCGCGCCCCATTTTTCTTTTTGTGCTTGTGTATCGGCATATGCCTGTCCAATGTCATATAGTACAGTATCACTGCCGTTTTCCTCCATTTTACGAATTTGATACGTTCTTGCAGCAACGGCTTGTGCTTTCAATGCTTCCATAGGAAAAAGGGCAGGCATTTCCGCGGAAACGACGCCCATCACATAAGATTCCAATTCATTGAGTTCTGCTTGTTCTGTCTGTTCTGTCTGTTCTGTGGTAGGTTGTGCTTGAAAATAGTCTTCTAAAGAGTATAGCGCTTTTGCCTGTTCCATATGCGCTGTGTCAAATCCGCCCATAAGCGCAGTTACCAAAAGCGGCAGCAAAAGCACTGCCAAAAGCGCATAAATCAAAAATAACCCCAAAATTTTCTTGAACATGGCGCGCCTCCTTTTGTTGTGTTGCGGGATTTTGCGCAGTCCCTAACACAAGCCTATGCAAAGAAGGCAGAGGAAAGAACGACTTTGTATGGTTTTATGAAATTTTATATCTTTCATAAATATAAAATATAAAAAAATCCTCATATGTGAGATGACATATGAGGAAAAATTTTTTATAAATGCTGGTCTACAATAAACATATTCATTTTTTTCATCGTGCGGATATCTTCTTTGGAGAACCGCAAAATTTCGCGCAATTCGTCATTTTCTTCCATAATATCTGGAGAAAGCACAAACTTAAAGGAGGCTGGAAGCATAGGCTGTGTAGACAAACCAGAAAACATACCAATCATGCGCCCTGCGGGGCTGAAAGAATTGATAGCATATAAAAATACATGTTCCATTTTGTTGTTTTGATTTTCAAAATTGAAATTCGTAAATGTATCATACCGATGCATTGTGCCATGATATAAATATTTACATTTATAGCAATTGGAATAATCTTCTATATCTGCGTAAAAATCTGCACTGTACAACCCATTTTCTCCCGTATTGCGTACATCTATGACATTGCGTATAATGCGGCTGCGCCTGCCATCATAAAAATAAAGATACATACGTGTTTTGGAATGTCTGCCGCGTACAGAACCCAAATCATTGATGCGGTCTGTATTTTCCGTATTTTCTTCAAAGTCAATCAGTTGATTTAAAGAAACATCTAAAGCCTGTGCAATGATAAAGAGCGTTTCAATATCAATGGCAATGTCACCATTTTCATATTTGGATACAGTTGCCTTGCTCTTATTGATTAAACCAGCGAAAACCTCTATGGTCATATTTTTCATTTTACGATATAGTCGAATCCGTTTGCCTACATGAATACTGATTTCCTTCATAATATCAATCACCTACCTTTTTGTTTTTCTAAGATAACTGCATAAAATGTATGTCGTTTGTCTGTCACATGTCATACAATCAAAAAGTTTTTTTGCATGCACATGTGACAGATTTTGATTTTGTTTTTCTATGTTGCAAAAAGAAGCGGAAAACCGCGGTATTTCAATATTTTCTATGTTTTTACAAAAATGGTATACAAAGAACAAAATATGTTTTTTTGAAAGTATTTGATAAAAAGTTTATTTATAATAAAAAAATAGAAAATATAGAAAAAACTTTTTATTCATTATTTCAAGTAAGAATTCTTTGCTTTTTTGTACATTATAGCAGTTTATTTTATAAATTTCAAGAATTTATAAGACGTTTTTCTATATTGGCGTGAAGTGTTCTTATAAAAAAACAAGATTTTGTACAACTTTCTTGTGTAACTTTTCCATTTCTTCAAAATATGAAATCTTCTGAATTTCAATAACTTTTTATTAATTAAAATAACTTTTGAGATAAAAATGGATAAAAAATGTATTAAAAAGAAAAAAATGAGTCTATTTTTTTCTTTTTAAGAATCCTGGGGCATTTGTATTTCTCTGGATTTTTCTGCATAATAAGTATTAAGCTTTTTGTTTTTTCTGCAAGTGGATGTGCAGAGCGAACAAAAGGAACGTGTCATTATTTTCATTTTTTCAGTTTTTATAGAAAAATGTAAGGAGGTCGTATTCTATGGAAAAAAAGCAAAAGTTTAGTGACATTCTAGTCATTGGTATGGCGTTGTTTGCGATGTTCTTCGGCGCCGGCAACCTGATTTTCCCTCCCTTGCTGGGTCAGGAATCTGGTACATCTTGGGTAATTGGGTTCTTATTCTTCTTCATCTTTGACGTAGGTCTGGCATTGGTTGCTATCTTGGCTCTGATCAACAAAGGTGAGCTTTCCATCCACGGTATCACAGGCGTTATGGGTAAGGTACCTTCCGCAATCATTAACTGTATTACAGTATTGTGTATTGGGCCTCTGCTGGCAATCCCTCGTACAGCAGCGACTACATATGAAATCGGTGTACAGCCTTTGGCACCTAGTTTCAGCACATGGATTTTCTCCGCAATCTTCTTCGCAATCGTATTGGTACTGACCATTCGTCCTTCCAAAGTAGTTGACATCATTGGCGCATTCTTGACACCTATTTTGGTTATCGGTCTGCTGGCAATGATCATCAAAGGGATTATCCATCCTTTGGGTTCCATTGACGTAGAAGCAATCAACAATCCAGTACAAAGCGGTACTATGAACGGTTATCAGACACTGGACGTATTGGCGTCTATGATCTTTATTCTGATTATCGCAAGCAGCGCACAAGGAAAAGGCTACACAGAAGGCAAATCCCTGTCCAAAGCTGTTTTGAACTCCAGTTTTGTTGCAGCAGTTGGTCTGTTCGTCATCTATTGTGGTTTGACTTATCTGGGTGCTACTACATGTAATCTGCCTGAAATGCAGGGCTTGAACCAGACAGCATTGCTGGTTGCAATCACAAACGCTTCCTTCGGTAACATCGGTGTTATCCTGTTAGGTATTGTCGTACTGTTCGCTTGTTTGACAACAGCAATCGGTTTGACCTCTTCTACAGGTAGCTTCTTTGAAGATATGACAGGCGGCAAAGTTTCTTATACCAAAGTAGTTATCATCGTAGTTGTATTCAGCTGGTTGATTTCCAACGCAGGTGTAAGTACAATCATTCAGGTCTCCGCACCTTTGCTGAACTTGGTATACCCTGGTGTACTGGTACTGATTATCTTGGCATTCTTCCATAACAAGATTTCCAACAAAAATATCTATCGTTGCGCAACTTATCTGGCAATCTTGACCAGCGCATTGGAAATTTTGTCTGGTTATGGTCTGCCAACAGGTTTTGTAAAATCTCTGCCTTTGGGTGTATATGGTTTCTCATGGATTCTGCCTGCTATCGTAGGTGGTATCATCGGGAAATTTATCCCTTGCAAAGATTGATTTTTGCAAATAAATTGAAAATTATGACAATTACGTAAAAAGAACATACCGTTGCAGTTTTGTGGCGGTATGTTTTTTTGTTTGCGCATAAATACTTGCTATATGCCATTTTTTTTGGTATAAAGTATTCCCTTATTTTTGAAAAAGTAATATACTTAAATTGAATTTTACATTTGATTTACACAAATATAGAAACATAAATATATAGATAGCAATATCAATCATAGGAATATATTTGTAAGAGATGGAAAGAAGGATATAGCATGATTACTGATTTAACCGAAGGGAATATACGAAAATTATTATGGAGTTTTTCGATTCCTATGCTGATTAGCGTTGCGTTTCAGCAGATGTATAATATTGCGGATAGTGTCATTGCAGGTAGATTCATTGGGGAAGATGCCTTGGCGGCGGTAGGTGCGTCCTATCCCATTACCATGATTTTTATGGCAATTGCCATTGGTAGCAGCTCGGGCTGTGCGGTCATCATATCGCGTCTGTTTGGGGGCAGACAATATCTGCATTTGAAATGCGCAGTCAGTACCATTTGTATTACGACATTGGTACTCAGTGTGATTTTGACTGTCTTTGGTGTGTGGCAGGGAGAAGCGATGCTGCGTATGCTCCAAACACCAGATAATATTTTTGCAGATGGCGCGCTGTACTTGAAAATTTATATTTATGGTTTTCTATTTTTGTTTTTATATAATGTATGTACGGGTATTTTCACGGCTTTGGGCGATTCGCGTACACCGTTATATCTTTTGATTGGTTCGTCTTTGGGCAATATCGTATTAGACCTGATTTTCGTCATTCCGTTGAAAATGGGTGTTGCTGGTGTTGCGTGGGCAACTTTTGTAGCGCAGGGCATTTCTTCGATTTTGGCGTTTTTCCTGCTTTTGCTGCGTTTGCATCAGATTGTGACGACAAAACTATTTCCCTTGTTTTCGTTCCATCTGTTGGGACAGATTTCAGTCATTGCTATTCCAAGCATTTTGCAGCAAAGTTTTGTATCTGTTGGGAATTTATTCATACAAAGTTTGGTCAACAGTTTTGGTTCAGCCGTCATTGCAGGCTATTCTTCCGCAATCAAACTCAATACATTTGCGGTTACTTGTATGATGACATTAGCCAATGGGCTTTCCTCCTTTACAGCACAAAATATTGGTGCACATAAAGAATCCCGTCTTTCCGAAGGTTTGAAAGAAAGTATCCGTATGGGCGTTTTGGTTTGTCTGCCATTTGTGTTGATATATATATTCTTGGGACGTTATGCCATTGGATTATTTATGGACAGCGAAAGCCAACAAGCGATTGGAACAGGTATGCTGTTTTTGAAAATCGTATCACCATTTTATTTTGTTGTCATGATAAAAGCCATGTGTGATGGTGTATTGCGTGGCACCAGTTCGATTGCCTTTTTTACAACAACGACTTTCACAGATTTGGTATTGAGAGTCGTATTAGCCTATTGGTTTGTCAAAGGGTTCCATATGGATTCTATGGGCATTTGGCTGTCATGGCCTGTAGGCTGGACAGTATCGACATTGCTTTCTATCATTTTCTATCGTATGCGCCCATGGCGAAAACATGGACCTAAACCGCGCAGACGACATAAAGCAACGGCATAATCACAAATGCACAAAATAAAAAAAAATCAGAAATAAGAAATCAGAAATAAGAAATAAGAAATAAGAAAAAGGGGCTGTCCCCCTGCGATGTACTTGCCATCGTAAGGGAACAGTCCCTTGATTTGACTGTGATGATACTGCTGTGAATGATGATTTCACAATATATTCATATATCAATCTTAATATTCGGGCTCAATCAGACCATAAGAACCATTTTTGCGTTTGTAAACGACATTGATTTCATCTGTTTCCCCATTACGGAATACAAAGAAAGTATGACCAATCAGTTCCATTTCCATAACAGCTTCTTCTGCATCCATAGGTTTTACTTCAAAATGTTTGATGCGTTCGATTTTATACAGTGGTTCTTCGTCCAGTGTTTCTTCTGGCACCAGAATTGCTTCGTATTCTGCCATGTAATGTTCTGCGCTCTGTCTTACTTTGGTACGCATACGTTTTTTATAACGTACGATTTGACCTTCCAAGATATCTACTGCTTTGTCCATAGCAGCGGTCATATCTGCGTCTTGCACTTCTGCACGAATGATTCTTTTATTCATGGAGATGGTCACTTCTACAGTAGAAACCAGTTTTTCCAAACTCAGTGTAATGGTCGCTTCTGCGTCTGCGGGGAACAGTTTCGCGATTCGGTCCATTTTCTTTTCTACCATTTCTTTGGTCTTGTCCCAAACGTCGATGTTTTTACCGATAATGTTGTAACGCATAATAACAACTCCCTTCATAGCTTTTTCCCATGAGTCGGGAAACGAGCAATGGTCTTACCTCACAAAGGCTTGTGAGATCAAAAGAAGTATAGAAAAATCTTTTGATGTTATATATATTCGCTGTTCTTTTGCAAAACCCTTTTTTCCCAGAAAAAATTTTTTATATTTCAAAGAAAGGACATTTGGTTTTGGTATAAAAACAATGTATTTTTTTGTCGATTTTTCCAAATTAGTTGACAGAATATAGAATCTTTTTGTGTATAGAAAAAAACAAAATGAAAAAAATGTTTATTTTACAAGGATTTGACAGGAGATAGCACAAATGGGCAAAAAACGAGTTTTCCACAAAAAACGTGTTTTTTCTTCTGGAAAGGCTGTGGATAATGTGTATAACTTTGTGTATAACTGAAAATAGCTATACTTACATTGTGGATAAATCGACAAATTATCCACGGATACTTGTGTCATAAAAATTCGTATACTTTGTCGAATTGTTTACATAATATTTTCATGAGACAAAAAAAGATATGCCTTCTATCAAAAATGAGGTGAAAGCATAAGGGCTTCTTCATAAAAAAACAAAGAATGCCGAAATCTTTACAATAAAAAAATTTTGGCATTCTTATTTTTACGAATTTGAATTCGGTATGTTTTCTTAAGAAGAACTTGCTTATCCTATTTTTTATATGAATGAGATTTGTTTTTATGCTTCTTGTTTGAGATAAGTTTCCAATGCCTTGACATAGGCTGCTTTTGTGTCCTCGTCAAAACAAACCATAATGACTTGTTCCATATCTGCGTTATGGTCTAAATATTGCATGATTTCGCGTACTGCGATTTCAGCCGCCAGCGCAACAGGGAAACGGTATACGCCTGTGCTGATAGACGGGAAAGCAATGGTATGAATCCCGTTTTCCTTGGCAAGACGCAGGCTATTGCGATAGCAATTCGCCAATAATTCTTCTTCGTCCCATTTGCCACCGCGCCAGATGGGACCGGGTGTATGAATGACATACTTTGCTTTCAGTTTATAGCCTTTTGTGATTTTGGCTTCGCCAGTTTTGCAGCCGCCTAGTGTTTCACATTCTGCCAGTAACTCACGACCAGCCGCACGATGGATTGCGCCATCTACGCCGCCTCCTCCCAGCAGGGATGTATTTGCTGCATTGACAATTGCATCTGTTTTCGCTTTGACAATATCGCCTTTGACAATAGAAAATCGTTCCATATCTGTACCCCCTATCCGGGAAAAGAAAATTTCCCTTTTGTCCCATTGTATCCTGTTTTGGAAATTTCGTAAAGGTTTTTTGCAAAAAAAACTGATTTTTTGTATATGTATTGGTCAAATTTCACAATAATCCGATTGCAAAATTGTCAAAAACAGCCGTTTGGAAGTTTTCCAACGGCTGTTTTGTGTTATCCCAAATCATGTATGAATAAACCACTGCGTAATTTTGGTTCAAACCATGTAGATTTTGGCGGCATCGTTCTGTCATCGTCTGCCACTGCCATCAATTCTTCCATAGCAGTTGGGAACATGGAAAATGCAACCTGCATTTCGCCGCTGTCTACACGACGTTCCAATTCTTCCAAACCACGGATACCACCGACAAAATCAATACGTTTGTCGGTACGAGGGTCGCCAATGCCTAGTATGGGCGCAAGAAATGCGTTTTGTAAAATCGCAACGTCCAGACCATCTACAGCATCAGAAGATATAATCTCTGGTTTTGCCTCCAATAAATACCATTTGCCAGCAAGATACATACCAAATGTATGGCGTTTGGGCGGGTGACAAGGGCTTTCTGCCGCAGGTGTGATGACAAAGGACTGTGCTACTTCTTTGAGGAATGTTTCCACATCTCTACCGTTGAGGTCTTTGACCACACGGTTATAGTCTAATATGAAAAGCTCCTCTGCGGGAAAGAGTACAGATAAATAATAATTAAATTCTTCGTTTCCTGTATAATCGGGGTGCGCTTCTCTGCGTTTTAATCCCACTTTGACCGCGGAAGCATTGCGATGGTGTCCATCTGCAATATACAATGCAGGTACGGCTGCAAATTGTTTTACTAAGGCATCTATGATAGTTTGGTCTGTAATCTGCCAAACCGTATGCCCGATACCGTCCTCTGCACAGAAGTCATACAAGGGAGCCTGTTTTGTCTGTTCTTTTATGATTTCGGCAATTTCTGGCTTTTGGCGATATGCTAAGAAAATTGGTCCTGTATTGGCGTTGAGTGTATCTACATGACGAATGCGGTCAGCTTCTTTTTCGGCACGTGTCAACTCATGTTTTTTGATAGTATTGTTCAAATATTCGTCTATGCTAGTGCAGACAACAAGCCCTGTCTGGGCGCGTTCGCCCATCGTCAGATGATAAATATAAAAACAAGGCTGTGTATCTTGTATAAAAATTCCTTCTGCTTTTTGACGTGCAAATGTATTTGCTGCCTGTGCGTATACTTCGGGGCTGTAAGGGTCTGTACCTTGTGGCAAATCAATTTCCGCACGGTCGATATGCAGGAAGGAGTAGGGGTTTCCCTCTACCATTTCTCTGGCTTCTTCTGTATTCATAACGTCATAGGGCAATGCCGCAACGTCTTTGGCATATTGTGGCGCGGGACGTATGCCCGCAAAAGGTCTGATGGTTGCCATATTATCCCTCCTGATTCAATACACGTACTTTTTTGACACTCGCAATGGCATATAAGTCAGCCACCAATTCTGTTACATCTTGTGGCAGGCTGTCACATACAATGATGTTATATGCCAGTTCGCCTTTTGAGTTGTTTACCATTTTGTCGATATTGATTTGATGTTTGGTAAATACAGCACCCAATTGCCCAATCATATTGACGATATTGGAGTGGGAAATCGCAATACGTGGTTTGCCAGAATAAGGCACAATACAGCCGGGGAAGTTCACAGAGTTTTTGATATTGCCATAACGCAAATATTCACGCAGTTCTACAGCAGCCATTTCGGCACAGTTTTCTTCGGATTCTGGTGTAGACGCGCCTAAATGTGGCAACACAATGATGTTTTCGTTGCCCAAAAGGGAAGCATCAGGAAAATCCGTGATATAACGCGCAAGTATGCCGTCTGCAATAGCGTCTAACAATGCCGCATTATCTACCAGTCCACCACGCGCAAAATTGAGCAAACGTGCGCCTTTTTTGGTGGCTGCAAATAATTCTTTTGAGAATGTATGTCTTGTTTTGTCATTCAAAGGTACATGTATGGTAATGTAATCGCTTTTCGATACCAGTTGTTCTAAGCTTTCGGCTTTGTCCACAGATGCGGATAAATGCCATGCAGATTCTAATGTCAGAAAAGGGTCATATCCGATAACGTCCATACCCAAATCCAAAGCCGCATTTGCAACAGAGCCACCAATGGCGCCCAAACCAATGACACCCAATGTTTTGCCTGCAATTTCGGGCCCTACAAATTGTTTTTTGCCAGCTTCTACTGCTTTTTCTACTTCTTCTGGTGCCAAAGTCTGTACCCATTTTGCGCCTTGTATGATGCGGCGAGAAGATACCAAAAGCCCAGCCAGTACCAATTCTTTGACCGCGTTTGCATTTGCGCCGGGGGTATTGAATACAGGTACGCCCATTTCGGTGCATTTGTCAATGGGGATATTGTTGGTACCTGCGCCAGCTCTGGCAACGCCTAACAGATTTTCATGTAATGGCATGTTGTGCATATCAAAACTACGCAATATAATGCCGTCGGGATTTTCTGCCTGTGCGTCTATGATAAATTCGTTTTCAGGCAGTTTTCTTAAGCCAGCCTGAGAAATTTGGTTTAAGGTTTGAATGGTATACATAATTTGTTATTCTCCTTTTTTGTCCGAAAAATCAATGTTTTGCTTCAAAGTCTGCCATCAATGCAACCAGACGTTCTACGCCTTCTTTTGGCATAGCATTGTAAATGCTGGCACGCATACCACCTACGGTACGATGCCCTTTCAGATTGACCAGACCAGCCGCTTTTGCCTGTTTGATAAATTCTTGATTCAGTTCTTCGCTAGGCAATACAAAAGGTACATTCATCAAAGAACGGTCTTTTTTGACTACCGTACCACGGAATAATTTCGATTGGTCTAAAAAGTCGTATAAAATTGCGGCTTTTTCTTCATTGCGTTTCTGCATTGCTGCAACGCCGCCTTGTGCTTTTACCCAAGCAAATACACGTCCCATGAAATAAATACCATAAGTAGGAGGTGTATTATATAAAGAATCATTTTTTGCATGAATGTCATAACGTAGCATAGTAGGGGTAAAATCCATAGCATTGCCCAATAAATCTTTGCGAACAATGACAACCGTTACACCTGCGGGTCCTAAATTTTTCTGTGCGCCCGCAAAGAGCAGACCAAATTTTGTAATGTCGATTTCTTCGGAAAGTATGGACGATGACATGTCGCCTACCAATGGTACATTGCCTGTTTCGGGCAATGTTGTCCAACGTGTGCCATAAATGGTGTTGTTCAATGTAATATAGAAATAATCCGCATCAGGATTGCAGTTTTTCATATCAATTTCAGGGATACGGTCAAATGTGGTGTCTGCGGAACTTGCCACGATATTGACTTTGCCATAACGTGCGGCTTCTTCTGCTGCCTTTTTTGCCCATTGTCCTGTTACAACATAGTCGGCAGTATTGTTTTTGTTCATCAGATTCAAAGGAATCATAGCGAACTGTGTGGAGCCGCCGCCTTGTAAGAACAGTATTTCATAGTTATCTGGAATATGCATCAGGTCTTTTAAGTCTGCTTTTGCTTGTTCCAGAATATCAGTAAAATCTTGTGAGCGGTGGCTCATCTCCATGACTGACATGCCGCTGGAACCATAACAGACAAATTCTTTTTGTGCCTGTTCTAATACTTCCAAGGGAAGCATGGATGGTCCTGCTGAAAAATTGAATACTCTTTGCATAATTGATAAGCCTCCTCACAATATAAAAACGATAGTTGCCAAATCGGTGGGACAAAAAAAGCCCACACTAAAAAATAATGTATGCAGTTGATTATAGCACGCAGATGCAGAGCGTCAATATAAAATTAGGTTTTTCTCTCACACAAACTAAATTTTGGAAAAACTTGCAAAAATATTTTTGTATCTATCAGAAAAAACGGCAATTTTTGACAGACAAATGTCTTTGTATAAAAAACAACACAAAATACTGTATTCTGTATATGGTAATATGTTACAAAACAAGATTTTCCAAAAATTGACAGGAATCTTAAGAAACGAAGGCTTTGCATTATTTCACAAATATGGTAAACTAATCTTATATATGTCAAGAAATCATGTTGTAAAACAAACAATATAAGAATAGGCAGAATATCAAAGGAGGAGCAAAACAGATGAAACAAAAAAAGATTGCAATGGCACTTGCAGCTGTGCTGGTAGCAGGAAGTTTTCCCGTCAATGTTTCTGCGGCAGCGTTCAGTGACTTGTCAGATACCGCTTGGGCAGAAGAAACCATTATACAAGTGGCGGATAAGGGCTTAATCAATGGGTACGAGGACGGCACATTCCGCGGCAAAAATAATGTGACTTATTGTGAAGCGGTTGTTATGTTATATAATGTTATGACAAAAACCAATCAGACCGCAGATGTTCCAGACAATTTTTATATCACATATCAAGCAATTCTCAATACATATAAAATCCCTATGTGGGCACAATACAGTACAGCATATGCACTGGCATCGCAAAGCGTGACACCGCAAATGCTGACCAAATTTATGTATAATGGACAATCTGCAGCGGCAAGCCGTGAGGATGTTGTGACTATGTTTGGTCGTGCTTTATCTGAGAAATATGATATTATGGTGGGCAATGGCGTAGATTTTAATGACGCTTTTAAAATTTCAGAAGATGCTTTGCCTTATGTGGATTTGATGGTACGTTTGGGCATTATTTCCGGCGATGACAACAATAATTTCAATCCCAAAGAAGCCATCACACGTGCCGAAATGGCAGTCATTATGAATAAAACATATGACCTGTTGAGCAATACAAAAGGTGATAGCGGTGAAATTACATCCATTGTCAACCATGATGGTTCTTATTACGATATAGATGTACAGATGGATAACGGCGAACGCAAAAAATTATCTTTGTCTGATGACAATATCAGCGTTTTGAGCCAAGATGGCAGCCGCGAATTGCCTTTGAGCAGTTTGAGCAAAGGCGATAAAGTCAGCATCGTGATGACAGGCAACGTGGTATCGAAAATTTATTTGCTGAGTGAAGAATCCAATGCACAGACAAAATATGATGTAACAGGATACTTGTATTCTTTTAAAGATGGTAAATTACGTCTGGAAAGTGAAAATACAGGCGAAATGGGTAGTTATGAAATTGCAGACGGTTGTGTATTCTATCTAAATGGGAAAAAATCCTCAGATAGTGAAGTCAAAAAAGCGATGGACGAAACCAACAAAAAATATACATATGTTGGTTTGTTGACAGAAACAGAAACCAAAAAAGAAGAAAATATTGTAAAAGCAAAAGCTGTTTATGTCACATTTACAGATGAATATACCCACACTGGCGAAGTAAGCAGTGTCAAAGATGATAAGATTTACTATAAAATGTCTGGCAGCAGCAGCCAAAAAACAATCGCATATGCCGATGATTGTGAATTTTATATTGGGGATAACAAAGCAGATTTAGACGAATTACAAGAATTAGCAGAATCTGGAACCACCTATATTAAGATTACATTAAATGCTGACGAAAAAGCAATCAAAATCATTATGTCAGAAGATAGCTTCAAGGATGACCAAGCATCCTCTTCCACTTATACAGTAAAAGCGTTTAATAAAAACTATATTACAGTATATCGCAGCGGAGAATCTACCACATATGATTTTGCGTCTACAGATAATATTACCTATTATAAATGGAACGGCAAATGGGAAAGCTGTAGTTTCAAAACTGCGGAATCTTTCTATGATAATAGTAGCCAAGCAGTTTATGCAAGATTGAATTTTAATGGCGGCAGCCAAATTTCTACCATTTATCTGGCAAGCGAAAGTGACCGCAGCAAAGCGTTTGGCGATTTAGAGGAAAATGAACGCAAAGGCACTGTGGCATCTGTCGATGGCAATCAATTGAAATTCAAATCTTCTACAAAGGCATATACACTCAAGAGCAGTTATAAAGAGGGCGACATTCTCATTGGTGGCGCGCCTACGTCTTCTTTGACCGTATTTACCCGTATGGCAAATAGCGATGATGTGACATTGTATGCCGAAATCAAAGCAGATGAAAACAATACAGTCACAGATATTGAAGCGCGTTTGACCGCAGCAAAAGGTACTTTGGTAGAATATGATAAAGATGAAAAGATTATCAAAATCCGTACTTCTGATGGTTCTGAATTCCGTCTGGAAACTTCCAGCAGACCAAAAACGCCAAGCGATGATTATACCTACGATGATATTGCAACTTCTGGCTATGTAGGTTCTACTGTTTCTTTGGGCTTTGACAGCAATGGTACAGTGAATTATATCGAAGTGACCGAAAAATCCAGTGGCAGTGGCAATACACGAATCAAAGGCATTGGTAGTATGGACGGCAGTATGCTGCAAATAGACGGTTCTGGTAGTTATCGTATGGATTCTCAGACAACAGTAAAAAGCACAAGCTTTGGTTATACCTCTGTTTATACCATACAAGACATGCTCAAAGACGATGATTTGGAATTGTATATTTCTGCAACCGTCAATGAAAGCAATAATCGTGTAGAGTATATGGAAGTTACCATGCAAGACGCAAAAGGTACTTTCCAAAAATATGAAAGTAATGGCGTTACATTATACACAAGCAATGGCGGAAAATATGTATTTGATACCGTTTCCCGAAACGAAATCTTAAAAGCTTGCGGACTTTCTGACATAGAAGACTTCGACGATTGGAAGGGCGAAAGTGTTCGATTGTCATTCAATAGCGATGGCTTGGTAGATGATGTGATAAAGTAATTTTGTAAACAATAAAAAATAGCCGAAACATTGTTTTAGAAATGTTTCGGCTATTTTTGTATTATGCATAAGGTTTATAATGCGGTAATTTACAATAAAATTCTTGTAATTTTTCGATTTTGTGGTTTCCGTCCCACTCTACCAGATAAACGCCTTCAAATTCTTTTGGTTCGCCGGCATTGTTCACGCTTTCAAAGTGGAATTGTACCAATGTACAATCTTGGTCGTGTAGGAAACGACGTACTTCCCACTTTCTGACGCGGTTTTGGCTGTTCCATTCTTCAAACCAACGACGGATTTGGTCTACACCGACATATTCCGGTCCTTGAAATTCATAATAATGTACATTTGGTGTAAATACAGCGTCGAGTGGCAGCAATTCCTGTCCCAACCACATATCCAGCCAAGTTTTGATGATTTCTTCCCGTTGTCTCATACCACACACCTCCGAAAAAGTCTGTTGTTTCCGAAAATCATGTTTGTTGCTGTCTTTATCCTACCATAGAACACCAAAAAATACAAGTAAATATTGGCAACCTGCACAAAAATTATTTTATAAATAGAATATTCTTCGTCATTCCTTCAGCAGTTCTGGGTTTGTTTTGCGTAGTCGTTTGTAAACATCTTCACGCAGCAATGTGTAAAGTACGGACATCAACGGAATAAAAATCAACATACCAATAATGCCCATCAAACTGCCGCCCACTGTGACCGCAACCAATACCCATATAGACGGCAGCCCAACGGAACCACCGACAACATGCGGATAAATGAAGTTTCCTTCTAATTGCTGTAATACCAAGAACAATATCACAAAGCCAATCGCCTGTATGGGATTGACCATCAAAATCAGGAAAGCTGCTACCACACAGCCAATAAATGCCCCAAAAATGGGAATCAGTGCTGTAATGGCAATCAATACACCCACCAATAACGCATATGGGAAACGGAAAATCGTCATGGCAACAAAGAACATGGTACCTAAAATCACAGCTTCCAAACATTGTCCTGTTAGGAATTTGGCAAAAGTACGATGTGTCAGCGCAGCGATTTCTAATACACGTTTTGCCTGATGTTCTTTCAAGTAAGCATATAACAGTTTTTTACATTGTGTGCCTAGCTTTTCTTTTTGAATCAAGATATAGCAGGCAAATACAAAACCAATCACAAAAGTGGTCAAACCGCTAAAAATGCCATGTGCTACTTGGAATGCAGAACCCAATACAAGTTGTGCGCCGCTTTGGAAGAAGTCAATTCCTTTTTGCAGCAGATTTTGCCAATCCAAATTCAAATCGGTATTATCTATTACATAAGCCAGTTGAGGATTGTCATGCAGCCATACATCTAGTTTTCCTAAAAATATGGGGAGATTTTGCTGTATGGTACGTGCCAAACTGGAAAAAGTACGCCCCAATTCTGGGAAAATGACCAAGACTGCCAATGCCAATATGGCAACCACAAAAAGCAATGTCAAAATCATACTAAAAGGACGCAGACGTTTTTCGCGTTTTTTGCGTACTGCCTCTGGCAAATTTTTTTTGCCGAGTTGCAAAAGAGTTTTTTCAATGCGATTCATGGGGACACTCAGTATAAATGCCATCGCACCGCCCAATAGAAAAGGCGCAACAATACCGCCCAAGAAAGATACCGCTTGTATGATGATGTTAAATTTCCATAAAGCAACACAAACTACCAAAGCAAAAACAATCAGCCATTGCAGTTTTTTTAAGGTATCTCGATCCAATGTCATGAGATTCACTTCCTTTTTTCATTTTTGGATAAAATAGAACTTGGTTTTGCTTTTGTTTTCTTTCTCTTTTGTTTCTTTTTTGTTTCTGTTATGGTTCGTATTATATCATATCGTCGTATGTCATACAAATATTTCTAGCCCTTTTTGCCGAAATCTCTTTACAGTCAGTCTGTTTGCGTATAAACTGAATATGCTTGCATGTACAAAATACATGTAGAAGAAAACTTGCACAGATGGCAGGTACGAACAAGAAAAGGGAAAGGAAGATGAGCA
Organism: uncultured Lachnospiraceae bacterium; assembly: GCA_944384295.1. Lineage (GTDB taxonomy): Bacteria > Bacillota > Clostridia > Lachnospirales > Anaerotignaceae > Anaerotignum. The sequence goes on from CALWSU010000014.1 coordinate 24,167, forward strand.
TGGAAGTCAGAACCAGATTTGCACCCAGCCCAACAGGGTATATGCATATCGGGAACTTGAGAACGGCATTATATGAATATTTGATTGCAAAATCCCAAGGCGGGAAATTTATCCTGCGTATTGAGGACACAGACCAAGAACGTTTGGTAGAAGGCGCGGTAGATGTGATTTATAACACAATGCGCACCACAGGTCTGCAATATGATGAAGGTCCAGACATTGGCGGCGATTATGGTCCTTATGTGCAAAGCGAACGTATGGGCATGTATATGGATTATGCCAAAGAACTGGTAGAAAAGGGCGAAGCATACTACTGTTTCTGTACCAAAGAACGTTTGGAATCTTTGAAAGAAAGCAATGCAGAAGGCGCGGCATTTGCGAAGTATGATAGACACTGTCTGCATCTTTCCCCAGAGGAAGTGCAAGCCAATTTAGATGCAGGGCTGCCTTTTGTCATTCGTCAAAAAATGCCAGATACTGGCACAACCACTTTTTCTGATGTGGTATATGGTGATATTACCGTAGACAATGCGGAATTAGATGACCAAATTTTGATGAAAGCAGATGGTTTCCCTACTTATAACTTCGCCAATGTGGTGGACGACCATTTGATGAAGATTACCCATGTAGTGCGTGGCAGTGAATATCTGTCCTCTACACCAAAATATAATTTGTTGTATCAGGCGTTTGGCTGGGAACCTCCTGTTTATGTGCATTTGCCGGCGGTGATGCGTGACGCACATCATAAACTGTCCAAACGTCATGGTGATAAATCTTTTGAAGATTTGGTAAACGAAGGCTATTTGGTAGAGGCGATTGTCAATTATATCGCGCTTTTGGGCTGGAGCCCTTCTGATAACCGTGAGATTTTCTCACTCAAAGAATTGGAAGAAGCCTTCGATATGTCTGGCTTGAGCAAATCTCCTTCCATTTTTGACATCAAGAAATTGACATGGATGAATGGAGAATACCTCAAAGCCATGGATTTTGACAAATTTTATGCTTTGGCAGAACCCAAACTGAAAGAAGCTATGCCAAACAGCAATTTGGATTTGAAAAAAATCGCGGCATTGCTCCAAAAACGTTTGGAAACACTCAATGACATTCCAAAGCTGGTAGATTTCTTCCAGACATTGCCAGAATATGACATCGCGCTGTATACCCATAAGAAAATGAAAACCAATCCAGAAATCGCGTTGTCCTCTTTACAGGCGGCATTGCCTGTACTGGAAGGCTTGCAGGATTGGAGCAGCGAAAGTATCCATGATGCATTGATGGCATTGGTAGGCGAATTGGGTATCAAAAATGGACAGCTCCTCTGGCCTGTACGTACGGCGCTTTCTGGGGAACCCACTTCTCCTGGCGGTGCGATGGAATTAGCGGATATTTTAGGCAAAGAAGAAAGCCTGCGTCGTATCCAGATTGGTATTGAAAAATTGCAGTCCGCATAAAATCCGATTCAGCATATCAAAAACGAAAGAAAAATAAGAAATCCCCCTCGCATGTTTTTGCAAGGGGGATTTCAACCTGTCAAAAAACTACATTTTTTACTTTTTTCAAGAACGCGGAAGGGCTTGGGAAACGAAGCGTTTCCCAAATGAAATCCGCAGCCGGAATTTATTTCCGACGAGGAAAAGCCGAAGTTTCAAGGCTTTTAGCCGATGGAACGCCGCACCCCGAAGAAACGGGGGCAGCGAAGCTGACTTTGCGAAGCAAAGTGCTTGACCTCGCACCCCGAAGAAACGGGGGCAGCGAAGCTGACTTTGCGAAGCAAAGTGCTTGACCACGAGCTTTATACTTCTGTCTACTCGTCAAAGGCTTGAATGAAATGAGCCTTTGACGACAGGGTGTCGATTTTTTCGACACCCTGAAATCCCCCTTGCATGTTTTTGCAAGGGGGATTTTTGTATATTTTATGCGAAATATTTTAAAATTTGTTTTGCCAACACATGCGCCAAAGGGATAGGCACCGCATTGCCTATCATTTTATATCCATCGTTCAAAGAAGTATATAAAAATGTGAAATCATCGGGGAAGCCTTGTATCCGCGCTGCTTCGCGCACACTCAAGCGGCGATATAAATGCTCTTGTCCGGCAGCAAAACGGAAATCATTTGTATCAAACTTGACCATTTTCGGCGCTTGTGGGTGCAGTTGGCTTTGTCTGCCGCTGGCTTGTATGGTAAAAGCGGGTTCGTCCCAACTGCGTACACGATTGCGGCTCATAAATATGGTGGAATACGCGCCGGTATAATACTCGTGATTCAAAAAGAAACAGTCAGTACCATTTGTTTGATTTTTTGCCTTTGCAGGGATTGCGGTATCTTTTAAATCATAAATGACATCTTTCATGGTTTTCTTTTCTGGCAAGGGCTTGGGAAATGCAAAATCAATCCCCAAATCTTTGCGAAATCCAATATAAAATACACGTTTGCGGTCTTGTGCCACGCCATAATCCGCCGCATTCAGCAGTTCTATGAAAACGTCATAGCCGGCTTGCTCAAATTGTGACACAATATTCTGTACCGCTGTGGAATGTCTTTTTGCCATCATGCCTTTGACGTTTTCGGCAAGGAAAAATTTCGGCTGTTTGTCTTTGAGTATGCGAATATAATCATAAAATAACTGCCCACGTGGGTCATGAATCCCGCGCAGACTTCCCGCTTCTGACCAGCTTTGACAAGGTGGTCCGCCAATGATGCCGTCACAGTCGGGGAATTGGTCAGAATCTATTTGGCAGATGTCGCCTTTGATGAGAGGGGCAGTGTGATTTTTTTCATAGGTTGCCCATATGGTTTTGTCAAATTCGTTTGCCGCCGCTATAGTAAAGCCCGCCTGTTCAAAGCCGAGGTCTAAACCGCCTGCGCCGGAAAATAAACTGATGAGTTTCAAATTGGTATGCTCCTTTTTTGTTTTTTGCGTTTTTTATGGTAGTTCCAGTGTAATCAATTTTGCAGGTTTTAATTGCGCGGGATTATCTGGATTTGGAATGTCAATATCACTGACTTGGAATTGTGGAATCAGCATCATATCTTGCAACAAAAGTGCAGTATTGTCAAATGATTTCCATTTTTCTGCATTGATGATACACATAAAATGGAAAGATTTTGTGGTATCTCTTTGATAGACCGATTCAAATACACGAAATGGATTGGCAATCGACCACATACCGCGTACCCGTAAATCTGTAATGCCCAAAGGGTCCACCTTTTTCACTTTTGCCAGTTCATTGGTGGGCGCAAAATCTACATAAGGAATTTGGCTGATGCCGTCTGTGATGGTATGCTTGATTCTTTGATAGATGGTACTGTCTGCCGCATAGTCCATGCCGTATACCATACATAAACTGTTCAGATGCGTATTGTTCACCACACCGACAATATAAATAATATCTTTTTCTGTCCAATCCTCGCAATTTCTGCAAGCCTCTGTCAATAAAGAAGAATTGGCATATAGTTTATGTTTGGGATAGGAACTATTGAGGGCAAGACTTGCGTTTTTGCCTTCTATTTTTTTGACTTCTATGGCATCGCCGCCGCGCAATATCATGTCAGGCGGATTATTTTGATTGCCCAAATAGGAAAATGTTTGGGATATGGTTTGCAGGCGTTTGGCTTCATTGGTTTCTGTCAATGTGTCAGCAAATAAATCTTTGACATATTCCTCCAAAGCGTCGCCCATACTGTTGGCGCGGTTTTTGCTTTTATAAAACTCTTTCAATTCTGTGACTGGATTTTGTACCAAAGTATGTATTGCGTCTATCAGATTGCGCATGATGGATTCCTCCTTTTTAGTCTGATGTGTATTGTAACATATTCGCACTATGACAACAAGAGAAAACATTTTTGCAAAAACCAGAAAGCCATAAAAAAAGCCCCGTATTCATTTTGGGAGGGAAATACGGGGTCTGGAGAGCGGGGCGTTTCGTGGACGCTTGCCGTACTCCGTCAAAAGCCGCGCCAACACGCTGCACTGTGCGGCGCGGTCGAAATATGCAATTTTTTATTATTTTCCTCTGACAATGCGGGAAAGCTGAATCAATAAGGTAGGTGCAAATGCCAAGCCAATGATTTGTAAAATATTGGTTGTAGTCAACGCATTATCAATATCAAACAATCCATGCAGTGCAGGAACAAATAATACCAGCATCAAAAGTATGATACCAATCGCAAACGCGCCATAGCTGTATGGATTGGAGGGCAGGCGGAAAATAGAGCGAGAACCGCGGCAGTTGAAGCCATGGAACAAACGCGCCAGACATAATGTGGAAAATGCCATGGTGCAAGCCATGCCGTCATTGACCTGCATACCCAGATAAAACGCTACCATAGTCGCAGCCGCAATCAATGCGCCTTGTATGCCTAAAGTCTGCATAAAATCTTTTGTCAAAATACCTTCTTTGGGATTTCTCGGTTTTTGGTTGAGCAAATCACCGGTAGGCTGTTCCATGTTGACCGCCAAAGCAGGCAAACTGTCTGTCAGCAGATTGATAAACAAAAGCTGTACTGCCGTAAAGGGCAGAGGCAGGCCGAATAAAGACGTAATCATAACGACTAAAATACCTGCAAAGTTACCAGACAACAGGAATTGTATGGAGTTTTTGATATTGGTGTATACATTTCTGCCGTTTGCCACCGCTTTGACGATGGTTGCAAAGTTGTCATCTGTCAAAATCATAGATGCAGCATCTTTGGAAACTTCTGTACCAGTGATACCCATTGCAATCCCGATGTCAGCCTGTTTGAGTGCAGGTGCGTCGTTGACGCCGTCGCCTGTCATGGCTGCCACATGTCCGCGTTCTTGCCAAGCGCGTACAATTCTGATTTTATGTTCTGGTGACACACGCGCATATACAGAAATATGTTCGACTTCTTCTTTCAATTGTTCGTCTGTCATTTTTTCCAGCTCACTGCCTTCTACGGCTCTGTCGCCATCTTGCAAGATGCCGATTTCACGCGCAATGGCGGAAGCTGTGATTTTGTGGTCGCCTGTAATCATAACTGGACGGATACCAGCACGGCGGCAATCCGCAACCGCAGGTGCAGATTCTACACGTGGAGGGTCCATCATAGCAATCAAGCCGGTAAATATCAATTCGTTTTCATCTTCTAATGTCAAAGCGCGTTCTTCGGGCAAAATGCGTTTTGCAAATGCCAATACACGCAGACCTTGTTCCGAAAATGCCTGATTTTGTTTTAAGATTTCGGCTCTATCCGCTTCTGTCAAAGCAACGATATTACCGTCTTTTTCTATCTGTGTACAACGTGCCAGCAATACATCAGGTGCGCCTTTTGTCAGCATTTCATAACGCTCATGGCGGAAATGCAGGGTAGACATCAATTTTCTGTCAGAATCGAATGGAATTTCTTGCAAACGAGGGTAGTTTTCCCGTACTGCTGTATCATTGCCGCCAATGAAACGGCAGAAAGCAACCAAAGCGGTTTCGGTCGGGTCACCCACAGCAGTTTCGCCGTTGATGGCACCATCATTACATAATACACTTTCGCTGACCAAATCGTTCACAGCGTCAGGTGTTTGTTTTGCTTCTTCGTCGTCCCATACTTTGCCATTGACATATGCTTTTTGTACAGTCATACGGTTCTGTGTCAGTGTACCGGTTTTATCAGAACAGATAACAGATACACAGCCCAAACCTTCTACCGCACGCAAGTTTTTGATGATAGCGTTTTCACGCGCCATTTTTTGTGTACCGATTGCCAAACCAATGGTCACGATAGAGCTGAGGGCTTCGGGAATTGCGGCTACCGCAAGCGCAACCGCAAACATCAAAGACTCTGCCAAGCCCATGTCACGCCATACGCCCAGACCAAACACAATAGCACAAATGACCATGATAATAATAGATAATTTCTTTGAAAAATCGTCCAAACTGCGTTGCAATGGGGTTGCTTTTTCCTGTGCGGATTCCATCAAATCGGCAATTTTCCCGATTTCGGTCTGCATACCGGTTGCGGTGACCAGTACGACTGCACGTCCGTAGGATACCAAAGAACTGCTGTATACCATGTTCAAGCGGTCGCCCAAAGGCAGTTCGTCTTCTTCAATGGGTGTGTCAATTTTATTGACATTTTCAGATTCCCCAGTCAATGCGCTTTCGCTGACTTGCAAAGAGAAATTTTGTAAAATTCTGCCGTCTGCCGCTGTCACATCGCCTGCTTCCAAAAGCAGAATATCCCCAGGTACCAATTCAGACGCGGGTACTTCCATTTTTTGTCCGCCACGCATGACACGTGCATTCGGCGCAGCCATCGCGCGCAGACTGTCTAATGATTTTTGTGCTTTGAAATGCTGTACCGTACCCAATATCGCATTGAGTATCAGCACCGCAAGTATGACGATGGTACCTTCTACACCGCCTGTCAGTGCAGAAATGATTGCCGCGATAATCAGTATGATGACCAAAAGGTCTGCGAATTGTTCAGCGAATACTTGCAATACGCCTTTGCGTTTGCCTTCTTGCAGTTTGTTGTAGCCGTATTGTTCCAGACGCGCTTTTGCTTCGGCTTCTGTCAAACCGCTCATACTGCTTTTGAGTTCGGCAAGCAATGCTTCTTGAGAGAGTTTCCATTGTTTGTCCATACTGTGTACTCCTTTCCTACGTCCCCTGTGCAAATAAAAAAGACTTTCATTGCACCGGAAATCCAATTAAAGTGATCAGATGCAATAAAAGTCTTGCTTCCATGAATTATACTGCATAGAGATGCAGTTGGTTTCATTCGACAGCGTCCGGGTTTCAATACCGAGATGACGAACGCTGACAATGCGCCTTTGCGCATAAGCTACTCCCTTTTATTGGATTGAGTCTATCATAATTTGTAGCGAAAAGCAAGTATTTTTTTGTAGTGTAAAATAGCATACCCAGATTTCGTGATATTATGCAAATCTGATAAAATTTTGTATGAAAATTTGTGCAGCATGACAACAAAAAAAGGCTTGTTTTTTTGTTCACAAAGTACTATCATAAATGCGTACAAATGTATTTTTGCTTTTTGCAATGCAAAAATACCATAAAGCAATATCTTCAGGGCAGGGTGCAATTCCCGATCGGCGGTAACAGTCCGCGAGCGCGAGAGCGCAGGATTTGGTGTGATTCCAAAACCGACAGTATAGTCTGGATGGAAGAAGATAAGGCACAAAAAAACCATCATACAAGCGCAAATATCATTTTATTTGTGCTGATATGTTTGATTGGCGTTGTTTTTTATGCGCAGAATTTTTAATTATTTTCATGCGCAGAAAAGATACGTGTTTTTTCGTGTAGTCAGCCCTGAATGCAGTTTCATTCAGGGCTTTTTTATATGTATTGCGCTTTATTTTCCGAAATAAGATTTGCTTTGTACAAAAATCTATATGGAAAGAAGGGAAGCATATGCAGATACAGCAAGAAATGATGCAAAGAGCCATTGTTTTGGCAAAGCAAGGCGTTGGCGCAGTAGACCCCAACCCTTTGGTCGGCGCGGTGATTGTCAAAGATGGGCGTATCATTGGAGAAGGGTATCATATGCGCTTTGGTGGACTGCATGCCGAACGCAATGCATTGGCAAATTGCACCGAAGACCCAGAAGGCGCGACATTATATGTCACTTTGGAACCTTGCTGTCATTATGGCAAAACGCCACCATGCACGGAAGCGATTTTGCAAGCCAAAATTGCAACGGTCGTGATTGGTTCCCGTGACCCCAATCCAAAAGTGGCAGGCAATGGCGCAGCAATTTTGCGTCAAGCTGGCGTTACTGTGATAGAAGATGTACTGCGAGAAGATTGTGACGCCATCAATCAGCCGTTTTTCCATTACATTACCACAAAACAGCCCTATGTTGTGATGAAATATGCCATGACAGCAGATGGCAAAATCGCCACAAGAACTGGCGCGTCACAATGGATTACAAACGAGGAAAGCCGTCAACATGTGCATGTATTGCGCAATCGGTATCAAGGGATTATGGTTGGTATCGGTACTGTGCTGGCGGATAATCCGCTTTTGACTTGTCGGTTGGAGGACGGGTGCAATCCCATACGCATTGTATGCGATAGTCATTTGCAGATTCCGCTGGATAGCCAATTGGTACAAACGGCAAAAGAGGTGCCTTTATGGATTGCGACATGCAGCAAGGACACAGAGAAACAAAACGCTTTGTTGCAGGCAGGTGCACAAGTGTTGCAATTTGATGGCAACAAAGTGCCTTTGGCGCAGTTGATGACTGTTTTGGGCGAAAAACAGGTCAGCAGTGTGCTGGTAGAAGGCGGCGCGACACTGCACGCGGCAATGCTGGAAGAAAATCTCGTACAATGTGTCTATGTGTATATTGGCGCCAAGCTGTTTGGAGGAACAACGGCAAAAACACCGATTGGCGGGCTTGGTGTAGCATTGCCGCAAGAAGCGGCAAACTTGCATTTACAACGCGTGCAGACATTTGGCGATGATGTGCTTTGTGTGTATACAAAGCGCTGAGGAGGTTGGTTATGTTTACGGGAATCATTGAAGAGTTGGGAAAAATTCGTGCTGTGACACTGCAAAAAGACGGCGGCGAATTGGAAATCGCAGCAACCAAAGTGCTGGAAGGTACCAAGCTGGGCGATAGTATCGCGGTCAATGGTACATGCTTGACCGTAACCGCATTATATGCAGATGGATTTCGCGCGTTTGTGATGGCAGAAAGTCTGCGTCGTACCAATCTGGGCAGCTTGCAGCGCGGCAGTACTGTACATTTGGAACGCGCTATGGCGGCAGATGGACGCTTTGGCGGACATATCGTGACAGGGCATATCGACGGACAAGGTACATTTTTATCCAAACGCCCCGAAGGGCAGGCGGTGGTATTGACCATAGGTGCTGATACAGCAGTGTTAGATGGCATTGTAGAAAAAGGTTCGATTGCAATAGATGGTACTAGCTTGACCGTGATAGATGTCAATGACAAAAGTTTTCGTGTTGGTATCATACCGCATACGGGCGGCAATACCACATTGCTGGAAAGACCAATGGGCTATATTTGCAATCTGGAAACAGATGTGATTGGAAAATATGTGCAAAGTTTTTTGGCAAAGGCAAACCAAAAGAAACAATCGAATATTACCATGGATTTTTTAAGACAAAATGGTTTTTGATAGAAAAGGAGAATGGAAATCATGCGACAATATCATACAATAGAAGAAGCATTAGAAGCGTTAAGACAAGGCAAAATGATACTGGTAACAGATGACCCCGACAGAGAAAATGAGGGGGATTTGATTTGTGCGGCAGAATTTGCCACCACAGAAAATGTCAATTTTATGGCAACACATGGCAAAGGTCTGATTTGTATGCCCATGAGCGAAGAATTGGGACGCAAGCTGATGCTGCCTCAGATGGTGACCGAAAATACAGATAACCATTGCACAGCATTTACTGTATCCATTGACCATGTAGATACTACAACAGGTATCTCGGCAGAAGAACGTGGGCTTACTGCCCGCAAATGCGTTGACCCTGACGCAAAACCACAAGATTTCCGCAGACCGGGGCATATGTTCCCTTTGATTTCTCGTCGTGGTGGCGTATTGACCAGAGAAGGACATACAGAAGCTACGGTAGACTTGATGCGTCTGGCAGGTTTGCAGCCCTGCGGTTTGTGCTGTGAAATCATGTCTGATGATGGTACCATGATGCGCACACCTGCTTTATGGGATTTGGCGGAAAAGTATGATTTGAAATTCATTACCATTCATGACTTGCAGAATTACTGCCGCCGCAATGAAAAACATGTCATTCGCGAAGCAGAAGCAAAAATGCCCACACGCTTTGGAGAATTCCGTATTTTTGGCTATGTCAACGATTTGACAGGGGAGCATCATGTGGCTTTGGTCAAAGGCGAAATCGGAGATGGCAAAAATCTGCTGTGCCGCGTACATTCCGAATGCTTGACAGGTGATGTGTTTGGTTCTCGTCGTTGTGACTGCGGACAGCAGTTGGCAGCAGCCATGGCACAGATTGAAAAAGAAGGCAGAGGGATTTTGTTATATATGCGCCAAGAAGGCAGAGGCATTGGCTTGATCAATAAATTAAAAGCCTATGAATTACAGGAAAAAGGCAGAGATACCGTAGAAGCCAATATCGAATTGGGCTTTGCGCCGGATTTGAGAGAATATTGGATTGGCGCGCAGATTTTGCAGGATTTGGGCGCAAAAGAATTGCGTCTTTTGACCAATAACCCCACAAAAGTCTATGGTTTGGACGGTTTTGGCGTATCTATTGTAGAACGTGTACCAATCGAAATCGAACCACAAGAAGACGATGCATTTTATTTGCAGACAAAACAGCAAAAAATGGGACATATTTTCTCTCACTTGCTGTAAGCATAAAAAGTATAAAAAGCATAAAACAATCAGAAACAATCGGAATTTATCAAAATTGATAGGAGGCAAAAAACATGAAAGTATTAGAAGGTTATTTACAAGGGCAAGGTATGAAAATCGGCATCGTTGCCGCTCGTTTCAATGAATTTATTGTAAGCAAACTCATCAGCGGCGCAGAGGACGCGCTGGTGCGTCATGGTGTCGCAGGGGACGATATTACATTGGCATGGGTGCCTGGTGCGTTTGAAATCCCTACCATTGCTTCTAAAATGGCAAAAAGCGGAAAATATGACGCGATACTGTGTCTGGGTGCTGTGATTCGTGGCGCAACTTCTCACTATGATTATGTATGCAATGAAGTTTCCAAAGGCGTGGCACATATTGCGCTGGAACAGGATATGCCCGTATTATTTGGCGTATTGACCACAGATACCATTGAGCAGGCAATCGAACGCGCAGGCACAAAAGCAGGCAACAAAGGCTATGATGTGGCATGTGCAGCCATTGAAATGGTGGATTTGTCCAAAAAAATGTAATCTCTCAGGGTGTCGAAAAATCGACACCCTGTCGTCAAAGGCTCATTTCATTCAAGCCTTTGACGAGTAGACAGAAGTATAAAGCTCTGGGTCAAGCACTTTGCTTCGCAAAGTCAGCTTCGCTGCCCCCGTTTCTTCGGGGTGCGGCATTCCATCGGCTAAAAGCCTTGAAACTTCGGCTTTTCCTTGTCGGAAATGAATTCCGACTGCGGATTCCAGTTGGGAAACGCTTCGTTTCCCAACCCCTTCCGCGCTCTTGAAAAATTATGAAATCTAGTTTTTTGGCAGTCTGCTCTCTATGTTTCTGCCGCGACAAACAAAGTCTTTTTTGTTGTATGATTTTTTGGTATACTGATAAATGGACATACTAGAAACAAAAACAAAAAAGGAGTGAAACGGCATGAAGCACGATACTTATAAATTTCAGGACTTGAGCGAGGTGTGTTATCACCTGCGCAAATATAAAGACTGTACCGAACCATGGCAGGCAGATTTTTGCAATATGTACGGCGAACTGGTTGCAAGCTTTGACAGCGACGAAGAAACCATGGAGCGCTTGCAAGATGAGGACGAAACCTATGCTATGGTCACAGAATTGATGGATATTGCTATGATGATGGGCAAGCATTGGTAAAACAAAAAGAGGTTTTTCATAAAAATAGGAAAGACGTTTTTATGGACTTCTGTATAAGAAAACAAAGAATGCTGGAATCTTTACAATACGAAGGATTCCAGCATTTTTTTACTGAGATGGATTCGGTATATTTTTTTCTAAAGACAACTGATTTAGTTCCCCTTAAAAAAATCAAGGGGAACTTTCTTTTTTATTGTCTTTTTTTACAGAAAAGGTGCGAAATTCACTGTCGTAAAAAAGGCAAAAATGAAAAAAGAAATCGCTTTCGACACCAAAAAAACTGGAATTTTGTTGAGTTTATGGGATTTTTAACATTTTCTTAGCATTATCTTTATTGCTTTTTTTGAAGTAAAAGGCATATAATGAGAAAAACAGACCAAGTGGTCTGAACAGATTGTAGAAAAAGTGTTTTCTATAAAAATTCAAGCTCGCGGAAGGGGTTGGGGAACAAAGAGTTCCCCAACTGCAATCCGCAGTCGGAATTCATTTCCGACGAGGAAAAGCAGAAATTTCAAGGCTTTTAGCCGATGGAATTTTTGCTTTATACCTCTGTCTACTCGTCAAAGCCTTGAATGAAATGAGGCTTTGACGATAGGGTGTCGATTTTTCGACACCCTAAATAGACCAAGTGGTCTGAGGTTGTGTCAGTGTGAAATGATGTCAGGACTGACAACAAGATAGGGAACAGAAAAAGGATGAAAGCATATGAAAACAGAACATCATATTTTGCAAACGGCATTTCGTCTTTTTTTAGAAAAAGGGTTTGCCGATGTTTCTACCAATGAAATCATACGCGAAGCCGGTACCACAAAGGGCGGCTTTTATTATTGCTTCAAAAGCCGAGAGGATTTGGTGGCACAGGTCATACAGGCGTATTTGGTACCATATTATTTGCAGCCGCTTGCAGCCATGCAGCGCGCTTGGATACAAAAAGAAGAAGATGTTTCTACAAAAACGCTTTTGTGGAATGCATATTTTGCACCACAGCGGTTTTCGCTGTATCGCCAACATATCGGTATGGAAATTGCGTTTCGAGATTTCTATTTCTTATTATATGAAGGCATGAAAAAATATGACTTGGTGCAGCAGTGTTTTGCAGAAAATACGCGTGAGCGGGAACGCTGTCTGCGCCGGATTTTGGAACGCGGCAAACAACGCAAGGAAATTGCAGAGGATTTGGATATTTCAGGCTGTGTGATGATGACATTAGCCATGCAGGACGGTATACAAGCCTTGAAAGTATTAGACGAACAGATAGATGACGAAGAAAAATATCGCTATATTGAAGAACAAATCTGGCGTGAAATTGCCGTACAGGACGTATATTTGAAACAGTTACATGGGGGTGTAAACAGTGCAGTATCATAATAACATTACATATCGAATGGGTATTGACATTGGTTCTACCACAGTCAAAGTTGTTTTAGCAGATGCGGCGCAAAATATCGTATTTAGCCGTTATCGCAGACATTTTTCAGAAATTAAGAAAACAGTCAAAGAAATTTTAGAAGAAGCTAGAAAAGAATTGGGTGAATGCAGCTTTTCTACCATGATTACAGGCAGCGGCGGCGTGGCTTTGGCAAAAGCCTTGGAAGTGGAATTTATACAGGAAGTTGTCGCAACCGCAAATGCCATTGAAGCAGTGGCACCACAAACTGATGTTGCCATTGAACTGGGCGGCGAAGATGCCAAAATCATTTATTTCTCTGGTGGTAATGTAGAACAGCGTATGAATGGCGTATGCGCTGGTGGTACAGGCTCTTTTATTGACCAGATGGCAAGTTTGCTGCAAACAGACGCGACAGGCTTGAATGAATACGCAAAAAATCACGAAGTCATCTATCCGATTGCTTCTCGTTGCGGCGTATTCGCAAAGACAGACATTCAGCCACTCATCAATGAAGGCGCGAAAAAAGAGGACTTGGCGGCTTCTATTTTTCAGGCAGTTGTCAATCAGACCATTGCAGGCTTGGCATGTGGTAAACCCATACGCGGACATGTTGCGTTTTTGGGCGGTCCCTTGCATTTCCTGTCCCAACTGCGTCAACGTTTTATCGAAACCTTGCATTTGACAGACGAAACCGCACTTTTGCCGGAAAATTCTCATTTGTTTGCGGCATATGGTACCGCTTTGTCGAATAAAGGCGAGGCAGATTTGAATTTTACTACATTATTGAGCCGTCTGGAACATGGCGCAGAATTGGCAGTAGAAGTAGACCGTTTGGCGCCTTTGTTCCGCGATGGAGCAGAATACGAAGCATTCCAAACACGTCATAATCAAGATAAAGTCAAACGTGTGCCAATTTCTACATACCAAGGTGATGCCTTTTTGGGTATCGACGCAGGTTCCACCACAACAAAAGTAGCATTGGTCAGCGACCAAGGCGATTTGCTCTATTCCTTCTATGCAAGCAATGAAGGCAATCCTTTAAAAGTTGTGATGCAGAGCTTGAACGAAATGTATGATTTGATGCCTGAAGGCGTGACCATTCGCAAATCCTGTGTCACAGGTTATGGCGAAGGCTTGATTAAAGCGGCATTACAAATTGATTTAGGCTATATCGAAACCGTAGCGCATTATAAAGCAGCGCAGTTCTTCCGCCCAGATGTCGATTTTATATTGGATATTGGCGGGCAGGATATGAAATGTATCCGTATCAAAGATGGCGTGATTGACAGCGTATTGCTCAATGAGGCTTGTTCTTCCGGCTGTGGCTCCTTTATCGAAACTTTTGCAAAATCTTTGAATTATAGTGTTGCTGATTTCGCCAAAATCGCACTCTTTGCAAAAGCTCCCATTGACTTGGGTTCTCGTTGTACGGTATTTATGAATTCCCGTGTCAAACAGGCACAGAAAGAGGGGGCAGACGTTGCCGATATTTCCGCAGGTTTGGCATATTCTGTTATCAAAAACGCGCTGTTGAAAGTCATTAAGATTGCAGACCCCAAAGCAATGGGAAAATCTATGGTCGTACAGGGCGGTACATTCTATAATGATGCTGTTTTGAAAAGCTTTGAAATGATTAGTGGCAGAGAAGCAGTACGTCCTGATATTGCAGGTATTATGGGCGCGTTTGGCGCAGGTCTGATTGCAAGAAGCAAATATACCGCAGGCGAACAGACCACATTGCTTTCTCGTGAAGCTATGAATGCTTTGGAAATTCAGTCCAATATGGCAAGATGCCAAGGCTGTACCAATCATTGTTTGTTGACGATCAACCGTTTTGATGGCAACCGCAGATTCATTACAGGTAATCGTTGTGAAAAAGGCTTAGGCAAAGATAAAATCGAAAATCCAGCACCCAATCTGTTTGAATACAAACGTCATAGATTATTCGATTATGAACCATTGACCGCAGAACAGGCACATCGTGGTACAGTAGGGATTCCACGCGTATTGAATATGTGGGAGGATTACCCATTCTGGTTTACCTTCTTCACCAATTTGGGGTATCGTGTGGTATTGTCCCCGTATTCTTCCAAAGCCATTTTTGAAAAAGGTATGGAATCTATCCCAAGCGAATCCGTTTGCTACCCCGCAAAATTGGTGCATGGACATATCATGTATTTGATTGAACAGGGTGTAGATTTTATATTCTATCCCGGTATTGTATACGAAAGACGCGACAGCAGCGCAGCAGATAATAATTACAACTGCCCGATTGTAGCATCCTATAATGAAAATATCAAAAACAATGTAGAGGAATTGAAGGAAAAACAAGTACGTTTGATGAATCCTTTCCTTGCTTTGGATAAAATCGAAACCATCATACAACGTATGACAGAAGAATTTGTACCAATGGGCTGTAGTGCACAGGAAATCAAAGCGGCAGTCGAAGCCGGTTGGAAAGAATGGGACAGCTTCCGTCATGATATGCATAAAAAAGGCGAGGAAACTGTGGAATACATCAAGCAGCATAATATGACTGGTATTGTGCTGGGTGGCAGACCATATCACGCAGACCCAGAAATCAATCATGGTATTCCAGAATTGATTGCAGGCTATCATATCGCTGTATTGACAGAGGATAGCGTGGCGCATATGGGACATGTGGAACGTCCTACTGTGGTACGTGACCAATGGACATATCATTCCCGTTTGTATGAAGCGGCAGCCTTTGTCAAACGTCAGCCCAATATAGAATATGTACAGCTTAATTCCTTTGGCTGTGGTCTGGACGCTGTGACAACAGATGAAGTCAAAGCCATTTTGACAGCAGCAGGCAAAATTTATACCGCTTTGAAAATAGATGAAGTCAATAACTTGGGCGCGGCGAGAATCCGTATTCGTTCTTTGATTGCGGCAATTGAAGATAGAAAAGAGAAAAACATACAGCCCAAAAAAGGCGATGCTTCTTTGAAACGTGTACTCTTTACAAAACAAATGCGCAAAGAATATACCATACTTTGTCCACAGATGTCGCCTATTCATTTTGATATTTTGGAACCTGCATTCCGTAAATGCGGCTATAATCTGGAAATCATGGCGGCTATGGACAAAAACGCCATAGATGCGGGCTTGAAATATGTCAATAATGATGCTTGCTATCCTGCGTTGATTACCATAGGGCAATTGATGAATGGTTTGTTATCTGGCAATTATGACTTGAACCGTACCGCGCTTTTGATTTCACAGACGGGCGGCGGCTGTCGTGCGACAAACTATATCGCCTTTATCCGTAAGGCATTGGAAAACGCAGGCATGCCAAATATACCAGTGATTTCTATCAATCCAGCAGGACTGGAGAAAAACCCTGGTTTCAAATATGAACCGGCATTATTGCATCGCGCAATGCAGGCAATGGTATATGGCGATACATTCATGCGTGTGCTGTATCGTACCCGTCCATATGAAAAAGTAGCAGGTTCCGCAAATGCGTTGTATGAAAAATGGAATGAAAAAGTCAAAAAAGATATTTTGCGCGCAGATAGAAAGACATTCTGTGCCAATATCGCAAATATCATTCGCGACTTTGACGCACTGGAACTGGACGAAACATTGAAAAAACCACGTGTTGGTATTGTAGGCGAAATTTTAGTCAAATTCCATCCGACAGCCAATAATGATTTGGTCAATCTGTTAGAGCGCGAAGGCGCCGAAGCAGTGGTGCCTGATTTGATGACATTTGGTTTATATTGCTGTTATAATGCCACACAAAAAGAAAAATATCTGGGTGGCAGCAAGAAAGGCAGAATCATCGCCAATCTGGTAGCAAAAGTCATAGAATGGTATCAAAAACCTATGTTGCAGGCATTGAAGAAAAGCAAACGCTTTGATTGTCCGGAAAATATCCGCACATTGGGACAATACGCCGAAAAAGTGGTTTCTTTGTGTAACCAAACTGGCGAAGGTTGGTTCCTGACTGCTGAAATGATTGAATTGATTCACAGCGGCGTACCGAATATCGTATGTACACAGCCTTTCGGTTGCCTGCCAAACCATGTTGTGGGTAAGGGCGTCATCAAAGAATTGCGCAAACAATATCCCATTTCTAATATTGTGGCAATCGACTATGACCCCGGTGCAAGCGAAGTCAACCAGCTCAATCGTATCAAATTGATGCTGTCTTCCGCAGAAAAGAATTTAGCTGCCGGACAGGTAGGCACACCCAAAGAAAAACATACCGTACAAGAAGTTGCTTTCTCTGTACAGGATTAAAAAACAAATATATCAAAAAAACGGAGAAAATCCCTTGTTGCATATGGGATTTTCTCCATTTTTGTTTTTCCCAAAAAAGAGCCACTGTATCCGAAAAATTTTCTTTCTCAGATACAGTGGCTTTGATATGGTATGACTTTATGCCATCAATCTTTTTTTGTTTGGCAGATGGAGATTATTCAGCTAATCTCTTTTCCAAATCTGCTTTCATATCTTCATAGCCAGGTTTGCCCAACAGTGCAAACATGTTTTTCTTGTAAGCTTCTACACCGGGTTGGTCGAAGGGGTTAACATCTAACATATAGCCACTGATGCCGACTGCTTTTTCAAAGAAGTATACCAGTGCGCCAAAATGCCAAGCGTCCATACGGTCGATTTCCACTACCATATTGGGTACACCGCCGTCGATGTGTGCCAGCATAGTACCTGCAAATGCTTTGCTGTTGACAAACTGCATATCTTTAGATGCCATGAAGTTCAGACCATCCAGATTTTCGTCATCAAATGGTACCAATACTGTGTTTTTGGGTTCTTTGCACCATAATACGGTTTCAAAGAAATAGCGGCTGCCTTCCTGTATAAACTGTCCAATGGAATGCAGGTCTGTAGAGAAGTTTGCGGAAACAGGGAATACCCCTTTGCCGTCTTTGCCTTCGCTTTCTGCATATAACTGTTTGTACCATTCACCAAAAGAGGTCATATGGGGTTCATAGTTTGCTAAAATTTCTACTGTTTTGCCATTGCGATAGAAGAAATTTCTTGCTGCTGCATATTGGTAGCAAGGATTTTCCATGATATCAGGATTGCTGTAAGCTTCTCTCGCCCATGCTGCGCCTTCCATGACTGCGTCGATGTCTACGCCTGCCACTGCCATAGCCAACATACCAACTGCGGTCAATACAGTGAATCTGCCGCCGATGTCATCCGGGATCACAAAGGTTTCATAGCCTTCTGTATTGCACATGGTTTTCAGAGCACCACGCGCACGGTCTGTGGTTGCATAGATACGTTCTGCTGCGCCTTCTTTGCCGTATTTCTTTTCCAAAAGCTGTTTGAAAATACGGAAAGCGATTGCGGGTTCTGTTGTGGTACCGGATTTGGAAATCACGTTCACAGAAAAATCTCTGTCGCCCAAAATACCTAATATATCGCTCAAATATGCAGAGCTGATATTGTTGCCGACAAAATAAATGTCAGGTGTATCTTTTTGTTTGTTTTCGTTATAGAAAGGTGTTTTGATGAAATCCAATGCGGTTCTGGTGCCCAGATAAGAACCACCAATCCCAATCACAATCAAAACTTCACTTTGTTTCTGGATTTTTTGTGCTGCCTGTTTGATGCGTGCAAATTCTTCTTTGTCGTAATCAACGGGCCAGTTAATCCAGCCTACAAAGTCATTGCCTTTCCCTGTTTTGTTGTGCAGTGCTTCATGGCAGGATTTTACTTCTGCTGCCAATGATGCAAAATCGGATTTTGTTACTGCATTGTTTTTGACTGAAAATGAAATGCTCATAATGATAGTACCTCCTCTAGTTTTTTGTTTTCCCCATATTTTCTTTTGAAATTGCAGATACAATTTCTATTATTACTGCGTCCCTTTTACGATGATTTCGGTTACAGGTTCTTGTATGACTTCTTTGGAAACCTCTTTTTCCTCTGTAACCAAACCATTGACGCGTGTAATCTGAATGGTGCTTTTCTTTTGCCCGTCGCGTCCCTGTTGAATGACGCGTTGATAACTGGCGGGCTTTGTATCGTCATACTGTGTTTCGTATGTTTTCTTTTCTACCATAGTCAAAACTTGGGTTTCTACAGATTTCACAGAAACCATAGGTTTTTGTTCTGTGACATTGATGGTTTGTCCCACCACGATTGGTGTAGTAATGGTCATACCGGGATTGGCGGCAATGACTTCTTCCAATGTCATGTCAAATTCTGCCGCGATTTTTGCAAGTGTATCTTTGCTTTGTATCGTGTATGTGGTGGTAACAGGTGTGGTACTGGTCAGTTTTGCGAAAGCCTCATCTACACTTAATATTTCCGCAGAATTTACAAATTGCTTTTGTATATTGACATTTTCTACAAAAGAAATTTCAGCGTTTGATGTTGTGGTGGTACCTTCGGTAGTAGTATCTGTAGTGGTACCTTCTGTCGTGCTGCCTTCTGTCGTAGTGCCTTCCGTATTGGATTCGTTTGTAGTATTTGTAGTATTAGCAGTATCCGCCGCGGTATTTGTAGTGTCTGTCGTTGTTTCTTGTGATGGATAATAAGTATCTTTGACTTGTTGCAGAACTTCTTCCGCTTCTGCCTGTGTGGCAAGTGGGGCAACTGCGCCGCCATCTACAAAAATCACAGAAGCTTCTACTTTATAGGTAATGGCTGATTTCAGCTTGGGCAGCATATATTCCATCGTGCATACGTCTTTTTTACGGTCACTGCTGATATGCAGCCGTTGGACTGTGATTTCTTCATTGATTTTGACATTGGTACCAACCTCTGTGGCGAGTTGGGCTTCCAAATTTTGCACGATTTGTTCCGGTGTGATAGAAGTATCGGTCAAAATACCCATGCTGTTTTCCCCAACAAATACTTCTGCACCATTTTTATGAAATAACGCAAAACCGACAACGATAAGCACAAGAATCACTATGCCGATGCCTGCCTGTTTTGGCGAGATTTTTGTTTTTTTCCGATTTGGTCTGCGAGATGCGCTGCTTTTTTTACGCGTCTTCTTTTTCCCAGTGCGCTGGCGTTCTGTGCTGCCATCGGTTTTGCCGCTGTATGGCACACGTTCCTCACGCTTTGGGAAAGCATCTGTCTTTCTTGCCATTGGTTTCCCCCCTTCATTTGTACAAAAAAGATACCATGTTTATTTTATGCCATTCTGGTAAGGATTGCAAGAAAAACAGACTGCTTGTAAAAAAACTGTTAGATGCGCCAAAATAAAAAAATGGCACTATGCCAAATCAGACAAGCGCCATTTTTGATAAAATTTGTTTTTGCATGTTTCTTATTTTCTGCGCATCAGCAACAAACCAAACAGCAGCAGAAACATACCACCAATACATAATGCAAATTTTTTTGCTTCTGTTTTTGTGACATACATACCTTGTGCTGGAGTTTCTTCCAGTTGGCGCATCGCAACGCGATAATGACGTCTGCGTTCTCTTTCCATAAACTCACTTCCTTTCTGCAATGGTACAATTTTTTATTTTACTGTATTTTTGCTGTATTATACTTCCTTTTCAATGCGTTCATACACATCGAAAGAAAATGGTACGCCGTTTTCTTGTTGTATTTCGCCAGATTTTGTTTTTTTCCATGTAGGCATTTCGTCCAGATTAGGAAAAAATGTATCTGCTGGGAAATGGTTATAAATTTTTGTGACATATGCTTTTTTACAAAGGGGCAAAAGCTGTTTGTATACACTGCCGCCGCCAATTACAAAAATGTCCTCTTGTGCGTATGGCTGTAACTTTTGCTGCAATTCCTCCAAATTGTGGCAGAGCGTGACACCTTCCGCGGTGTAGTTTGGGTTCGTTGTCAATACAAAATGTGTGCGGTTGGGTAGTGGCTTTTGATTGGGGAAAGATTCCAAGGTTTTTCTGCCCAATACCAAAATATGCCCTGTTGTGGTGGCGCGAAACATCTTCATATCTGCCGAAATACGACATAATAAATCTCCATCTTTGCCAATGCCCCAATTTTCATCGACTGCAACGATTAAATTCATCATTTGCCTCCTTGTCCCATATAAGATTTTGTAAAGTGTCTGAAATGACGTAAGTTTTTGTTATTTCATTTGCCTATAGAGTGTTTTATTCTGCGTTTTTTGTACTGTTTTCTATGTCCTCTATGTCCAAAGTTTCTTGCTGGCTATGACTGCGCTCATATAGAAGTTCTTGCAATTTGTTTTTGTTTCTGGATACTGTTTGTATTTCTTCCACGGTTTTGTCTAAAAATTCTTTCGATGGTCGGAAACCGATTAACGGCAATATCCCTTCTACTTGCTGTTCGTCTAACTCGTGTAAATATTCTGCACAATAGAATGCGAGATCTTCATAGTTGGATAATTTTGCAAGCTCTGGATCTGCGTCATACACAGCCACATCTACAGCATACTCTACAAATTTTTTGCTGCCAAACGAAATCTCAGGACGATTTTTTTTCAGGTAAGCAATCAAATCTTTTTGCAGGCTTTTCATGGTCGGGCTGTCAGATGCTGTTTTTATTGTGGTGATACGATGAACTGCTGTGACACTATGCTGTGCAGTTGTGGCAACATGATTTTGTGTAAAAAAGATGAGTATTGCCAAAACAAAACTAGTAGCCAGTACCGCAAATAAGATACTAGAACGGGAAGTGTTTTTCATAACAATGCTCCTTTCTTGTTGCTTTCTTGTTGCTTTCTTGTTGTATGCTCTATAGGCTGTGCTGAGCATCGCTCAAATGGCTACAGGTACTTTGCCAATCGGTTTGCCGTGTTGATAATTTTCTACCGTAAAATCGTCTACTGTAAAGTCATAGAAATTTTTGACTTCTGGATTGAGTGTTACTTTTGGAGCAGGGTAACTTTCACGTTGTATCAATTCCTCAATCATGGGAATATGGCGGTCGTAAATATGCATATCACTGATGACATGTACCAATTCTCCGGGCTTGAGACCGCTGACTTGTGCAAACATCAGCAATAACGCGCTGTATTGCACCACATTCCAGTTGTTTGCCGCAAGTGTATCTTGAGAACGTTGATTGAGTATGGCGTTCAGTCTGTCGCCCATGACATTGAACGTCATGCTGTAGGCACATGGTTCCAGCCCCATCTCTGCCAAATCCGCAAAATTATAAATATTGGTCATAATACGACGGGAAGCGGGCGTATGTTTGAGCTGCCAAAGTACATTGTCCACTTGATCCATTTTCCCTTGTTTGAAATCATAGGGAATCCCCAATTGATAGCCATATGCTTTGCCAATAGAACCAGTTTCATCTGCCCAAGAGTCCCAAATATGGCTGTTCAAGTCATGTATGTTGTTGGATTTTTTTTGCCAAATCCATAAAATCTCATCAATGGCAGCTTTCCAGTTTGTCGCGCGTAATGTCAAAAGCGGAAATTCTTCTGATAAATCGTAGCGATTGACAACGCCGAACGTTTTGAGCGTATAGGCAGGTGTGCCATCTTCCCAATGAGGACGTACCTTTTCTTGCTCTGTGGATTGTCCATGTTCTAAAATCTGTCTGCAATTTTGTATAAAAATTTCATCTGCTCTGCTCATATGGCTCTCCTTCTTCAAAAGTCAAAAAAGTCAAAAATAGAATTTCAGGGTAATGGGAAATTTTTTATGATTTTGATTATTTTGATTATTTTTATTATGATGTATTATACCACAGTATCGAATTGCTGGAAGATATATTTTTGTTTTTTTTATTGTGACAAAAAAGTACATTCCCCATAAATTTTTTCTTATGGAGAATGTACTTTTCGTTTTTTCGCGATGACGGAATCTCTCAATCTTGGTTTTCTTCGTCTTCCTCTGCCTGTTTTTGTTTGACAGGCAAACCGTTATTGAGGTGATGCAGATCATTTTCTTCGCTGTACATTTCATTGATTTTGTATAATAATGTCATAAGGCTGTCTGTCAGATGTACATTTTCTACCAGTACATCATCTGGCACTTGTAAATCTACATGACTAAAATTCCACATGCCTTTTACGCCCCATTTTGCCAAATCGTTAGCAACCTTTACCGCTTGTGAACGAGGTAATGTCAATATCGCAACATCTACATCATGTGTTTTGACATATTCCTCCATCATATCTACGTCATAGACTTCTATGCCGCGTATGGTCATGCCGACCAAACGGGGATTGATGTCGAATACTGCTTTTATGACAAATCCACGCTTTTCAAAATTGGTATAATTGACCAAAGCCTGCCCGATATTGCCGCCGCCAATGACAATCATATTATACATACGATCCAGTCCCAGTATTTTCTTGATTTCATTGTAAAGATATTCCACATTATAGCCATATCCCTGTTGGCCAAAGCCGCCGAAATTATTCAGATCCTGTCGAATCTGAGAAGCCGTAATATTCATCTTTGCACTGAGCTCTTTGGAAGAAATTCTGGTAATGTCGCTTTCCAGCAAATCGCCCAAATACCGATAATATCTGGGTAATCTGTTTATTACCGCCGGTGAAATCTTTTTTTCACTATCCATATTATCCAAATCCTCTCCTGCTCGATTCTTCATTTAGTATAGCACGCCTGTTATTTTATTGTCAACAATAACGTCGTATTCTGACAAGTCTTTGCCAATCTTGTAAAGTGTTGATTTTTCAGGCTTTTGCGGGTTGTATAGAGAAAAAAACGTGCATGGTGAAATGAAAAAAAGCTGTATACACATGTGACAAAAAACAACGTCGCCATTCTACTAGAAATCGGCTCGAACCCCTTTTATTTTCTTTCTTTTTCTGATATGATAAAAATTAAAGCATTTTTTAAACTAGATAGAAATATATGGAGGAATGAAACATGATTCTTTCACTGAATAAAATTGCGAAAAGTTACGGTGTAGACGTTATTTTAGAGAATGTCACATTTCATATGGAGGAGAAAGAAAAGACCGCAGTCGTTGGGGTAAATGGCGCAGGCAAAACAACTTTGTTTCGTATTTTGACGCAAGAAACCAATGCCGACAGCGGGGAAATCTATCTCAAAAAAGAAGCAACTTTAGGGTATATGGCACAGAATCAGCAAGTGGATTCAACACGCACCATTTATGAAGAAATGCTGTCTGTCTTTGCGGAAATTTTAACAGCTGAAAATCGTCTTCGTGAAATGGAAAACGAAATGTCACACTTGCAGGGCAAAGAATTGTCAGACAAGATGGAAGAATATGCCGCTTTACAACATTTTTTTGAACAGCAGGACGGATATGGATATAAAAGCCGCTTGAGGGGTGTACTCAAAGGCTTGGGCTTTGCGGAAAGCGAGTTTGACCGTCCTTTGCAGCAGCTTTCTGGTGGGCAAAAAACAAGGGTGTATTTAGGAAAACTGTTGTTATCCCGTCCGGATTTACTGCTTTTGGACGAACCGACCAACCATTTGGATATTGCTTCTATCGAATGGCTGGAAGACTTTCTCAAAACATATGAAGGCGCTGTGCTGATTATTTCCCATGACCGCTATTTTCTGGATAAAATCGTGACAAAAGTGGTGGAAATCGAAAATAAAAAATCGAATGTGTACCAAGGCAATTATACACAATATATGCAGCAAAAAGTGGTGCAAAGAGAGATTGCACAAAAAGCATATGAAAATCAGCAAAAAGAAATCAAACGTCAGCAGGAAGTCATTCGTACATTGCGCCAGTTCAACCGCGAAAAATCCATCAAACGCGCCGAAAGCCGTGAAAAACAGTTGGAAAAAGTGGAACGTATCGACCGCCCCGAAGCATTGCCTGCACAAATGCGATTGACATTGACGCCGCGCATCATCAGCGGCAGTGATGTATTACATGCAGAAGAATTATCCAAATCATATGGGGGACAACGTATTTTCCAACATGTGAATTTTGATGTCAGACGTGGAGAACGTATCGCAATCATAGGACCAAATGGCGTGGGCAAATCGACATTGTTCCGTATGCTTTTGGGTGAAGTGTCCAGCGACAGCGGCTTGATGCGCTTTGGTACCAATGTGCATGTGGGATATTATGACCAGGAACAGCAAAAATTGGATACTTCCAAAACCATATTTGACGAGATTTCCGATACTTACCCTATGCTGACAGCAGGAGAAATTCGGTCTATGCTTGCGGCTTTCGTATTCACGGAAGATGATGTATTTAAGCAGGTTTCTTCTTTGAGTGGTGGCGAGAAAGGGCGTGTTTCTTTGGCAAAAATTATGCTGTCTAAAGCCAATCTTTTGATGCTGGACGAACCGACCAACCATCTGGATATGTTTTCCAAAGAAGTATTGGAGGACGCCTTGAATCGTTATGAAGGCACGGTCATTTATATTTCGCACGACCGTTATTTTATCAATAAAACCGCGCAGATTATACTGGAACTCTCACCCAACGGCATGACACGTTATGAAGGCAATTATGATTATTATTTAGAGAAAAAAGCCCAACGTGAAAGAATTGCACAGCAACAAGCTGCACCACAAAGCCAGCAGGCAGCAGCGCCGCAGACATTGAGCGATACCAAAGCCGAATGGCTCAAACAAAAAGAACAACAGGCAGCAGAACGCAAACAGGCGGCAAAAGTGGCGCGAATCGAAAAACAAATTGAAGAAACAGAAGACAAAATAGCATCATTAGATGCCGAAATGGCAGAACACAGCACAGATTATACAAAAGCACAGGAACTTTTTGCACAAAGACAAGCCTTGGAAGAAACATTAGAAGAATTATATCAGCAATGGGAAGAAATGCAATAAAACATGAGTTAAATTTGATACAAACAGATTCCAGACTGTCAAAAAACTAGTTTTTTTACTTTTTTCAAGAACGCGGAAGGGCTTGGGAAACGAAGCGTTTCCCAACTGAAATCCGCAGTCGGAATTCACTTCCGACGAGGAAAAGCCGAAGTTTCAAGGCTTTTTAGCCGATGGAATGCCGCACCCCGAAAGAGACGGGGGCAGCG
>CALWSU010000015.1 GCA_944384295.1 uncultured Lachnospiraceae bacterium
ATACTTCTGTCTACTCGTCAAAGGCTTGAATGAAATGAGCCTTTGACGACAGGGTGTCGACTTTTTCGACACCCTGATATATGAATCTATTCATATACAAATATAAAAATAAAGTCGGATATTGCAACTTATTGTCGCATATATCCGACTTACTGATTCTTTGACTATGATTTCATTTACAACATTGGAAATTCTCAAACTATTTTGCTAGTTATGCACTCTTTTCTAATTGCATAGTTTCTAAAATATCACCCACTGCGGTATGATACTGCAAAGCAAGTTCTACCTGTTCGGTACCTTGTTCAAAAACAGCGTCCTGCATACCGCCATATGCCAATACTACACCTTCTGTATCGTCACGCAAAACCTCTGTTTCCAAAGGCAAATTTTGTGCGCGTAATGCATCATACTCTTTTGCATCGTATAATACAATATGCCCAATATTGCCTTCTACGCCATCTTTTGACAGCATAATGGAAATCCCATTGTCTTCTTGTGTCCAAACGCCAAATTTTACATAATCTTGTAAATAATCCGGCACGGCAAAAGAAACTGTATATCTATTTTCTCCTACTTGCAATACCGTATCCATATTGGGGGATTCTGGCAGTGCGCCAATTTGTTCCATTGTCATACTGGAAACGACTGCTTCTGTCGCAGCATACATTTGGTCTACCAATGCTGCGGATACGCTATCCGAAAATACAGAATCTTGTGGTCCCTGATAAGCCAATACCACAGCACCGTCTGCGCTACGCAGTGCCTCTTGTTCCAAAGGCACATCTTGCGTTTTCAAATCATCATATTCTGCACTGTCATATATTGTCAAATATCCAATCTGTCCACTTTGTCCATCTTTTTCTAATATCAAACCAGCACTGGATAAATCATTTGGTGATGGTACTGCTGTCAAATATTGCCCGATTTCTTCTGGTACTGAGAATGTGACAGCATAGCGTGCGGTGCCTTCTTGTAATTCTGTACGAATGGTTTTTGTATTGTCTGATTCATTTGGTTCTAACACTTGGTTTGTATTGGTACAGCCTGTCATAGCAAGACCAAACAAACACACCATACCGAGCGCAAAATACATTTTTAATCTTTTTATACACCAACACCTCCTAAATACTGATATTTTTTCTTTGATTTCTTTCGATTATCATTGTGGACGTACGATTTCAAATTCTGGACTGCCTGCTGCCCCTGCTGCAATTTCATATTGCGCGAATACAATCACAGGATTGCCTGCTGCGTTGATATAAAAATTCGTATCATCTGTAATGGTGGTAAAACCGCCCATTTCTTGGTCAAAATATAAACCACTGTCGTCTGCTGCAATCTGTGCTTGAATTTGTTCATTCGCGATTTGGATATAATCTTCACCCAACAAATCTTTCAGTGTAATTTCAGTATCATCTTTCAAATTGATGTTATAAAAATATTGTACTGTATACGCATTGCTCCAATTTTCATATGCTGTCAATACCAAAGAAAGATACGAATCATTTTCTGATTTGACTTCATAATCTACATCTACTTGAATATTTTTTGCCTCAAATTCTTCTTCTGTTCCACCAGTTGCCAAAAAAGCATCTTTATAAGCTGCAATATCTGCATTTGCTTGTGTTTCATAATCTGTTACAATACGCAAAATTTCTTCATTGATATCTTTTGTATATCCATTCCCTTCTGTTTCCACTTGTGGAATATCCGCAGAAATCTGTTTGTCACCATCTGCAAAATCATAACTACGAAATGTTAAAACTTTTGAAATTCCACCAATAACAGTATTGTTTTGCATATCTTCCGCAAAAGTCGGACTGAGATTCAATCCTGCGGTAAATGCCAATACGGCACAGGCGGCAACGATGCCTGTTGTTTTTTTCCAATTCCATTGCTTCATACCAATCACCTTTCTTTTTTCTAATCTTGTCTTTTCTTGCTTATCTTTGCTCTGCTCTGTCTCTGCTCTGTTCGGTTTCTGATTTTGGAGGGCATGCGTTTGCAGTGTTTGATGCATCCGTTCTGTCAATTGTGTTGGAATAGGGGTTTGGGTATAAATTTGTTTGGACGCATATAACTTCTGTTCTAAATCTGCCCGTTTCATCGTGCCACCTCCTTTTCGTAGAGTCCGCGTAGTTTTTTCAAACCAGTATATAGCCGATATTTGACTTTACTTAAGCTGGCTCCTGTCACCTGCGCAATCTCTTGCAGCGTCATATCTTCATAATACCGCAATATTACCACCGTTTTCATTTCGGGCGGCAAATGCATCACTGCGGTATACATCTCTGAGCCTCCTTCCTCCATAGTTTGTGCCGTATCCAATACGGTTTTCATCTGTTCTGGTTCCCATAAAACTTCTCGTTTCATCTTATTCCAATGAGCCAAACTCTCATTGACCAGAATACGATAAAACCATGTGCGCAAATATGCCATTTCTCGTAGGTCTGCAATATGTTCCAGTGCTTTCACTACCGCATCTTGCACTACGTCCATCGCTGTTTGCTGGTCGCGCACATAGGAAAAAGCAAGGCGGTAAAATTTTTCTTGATTTTCTATCACATAGGTCGTCAAAGCCTCTTTTCTTGTTTCTTGCATTGCACTACCTCCATGCTCCTTTCCTAAAAAAGCTTTGCTTTTATTCTTTAGATAATTTTACAAAGCAAAAAGTCTAAACTTTCAAAAAAAATTTTAGAGAATTTCAAAAAACGATATTGTATTTTATTTATAAGATAATTATAGTAGAATTTCCTTATAAATACTGCAAAATTTGGTGTTTTCATATATAATGAAATCATATCACTATATTTCCAAATCGAAATGAAAGCAACCAAGGAGGTTTTGAAAATGGAAAACAGATATTGCACAAAATGTGGTGCACCTCTTGCGCCTGACGATTTATATTGTCAGCATTGTGGACAACGTACCTCTGTCGAAAGTTCTGCACAAACTACATATCCTTCTGACGATATCCGATTGGAACAATATATTGGACCCAATGCCGCAGTCTTTTTGCAAGAATTTAAAAAAATTGAACACGGGCAAAAACCGAAATTCCATATTATGGCATTTTTATTTACACTGCCTTATTGTTATTATCGCAAATGTACTTCTATTCTTTGGAAATATTTGAAAGTTCCATACATATTAACATTCGTGTTTCATTTTTTCTATTACATTATTGTTACTGCCACATTTTCATGGACTCGACCATCTTTTGCAATGGCGATTAACTTGATACTTTCTTTGGTGCAATTGGGTATTGCAATTTTTGTATTGATTCGTTGTATCAAATGTGGACAGCATTTTTATGAAGCATATTATGATCAATATTGCAATGCACGCACGCAAAACGAAGATATGGCACAGGCAGGCGGTGTATCTGTCAAAAATATGCTGTTGTCTTTGCTCATCCTCTTTGGTATTGCTTTTATGATAGAAATGATTTCTATCGTGATTGCACTTTTGATATATCGTCCTTTCTCTATTTGAATGGATACCATCAAAAATTCGTCTGCCGAATATTTTCCTGATACAATGCAAAGGGGTGCAATTTATGGTAATAAAATATTGTATCAAGTGCAAAACGCCCTTATCTGCTGATGAATCCTGCTGTAAGAATTGCGGACAGCCTATTGTTACACAAAATACATCTAACAGTATTTATCCATCAGATGATACCCGATTACCGCAAATCATAGGACCAAATGCAGAAATTTTTTTAGAGGAATTCAAAAGAATAGAATGTGACCAAACTCCAAAATTCCATATTCTCGCTTTTTTATTTCCATTGCCATATTGTTCTTATCGCAATAGTAAAGAAATCTGTGATAAATACATGCTTCTGCCTTTGCGTTTGATTTGGCTCTTTGGTATATCTGAAAGATTTGTGACAAGAGTCCTATCCAATAACCATCCATCTATGGAAACAGATACCATACTGTTTTCGATTTTATTGGTCATTGGCGCACTTACAGTGATTGGTGCTTTCCGTTGCGGGCTTCATTTTTATGAAGATTATTATGAGCAATGTTGTACTTTACTGCAAAGCGATGAGGATATATCGGAAAAAAGCGGTGTTTCGACGGAAAATATGGCAGGACAAATTATTGTGTGCTTCCTTACATTATGTTTATACCTTTGGCGTTTTTTCGATATTGTATCTGCATGGTTTTTATCCTTATAAAATCTTGTAAAATTGAAAAGATTTTTAAATCCTCCTCATTTAGGGGGATTTTATTTTTTTGAACAGAATTTTAAACAGAAAAAACCCCGAAGGGAAATCCTTCGGGGTAAATTTGGTCAAATGAATTTCTGGTGATTGTATTCTTGGAATTATACCAGACCTTGAGCCATCATAGCAGCAGCTACTTTCTTGAAGCCAGCGATGTTAGCACCAGCTACCAGATCGTAACCCAGACCATATTCTTCTGCAGCTTCTGCAGATACTTTATGGATGTTTTTCATGATGCCTTTCAGTTTTTCGTCAACTTCTTCTGCACTCCAGCTATATCTCATGGAGTTCTGAGCCATTTCCAGAGCGGAAACTGCTACACCACCAGCGTTAACTGCTTTGGAAGGACCAACAACCAGACCTTTGCTCTGGATGAATGCCAGTGCTTCGTTTGTTGTAGGCATGTTAGCAACTTCGATGTAGTATTTTGTACCGTTGTTAACGATCTTTTCAGCTTCTTCCATGTTGATTTCGTTCTGAGTTGCGCAAGGCATGCAGATATCAACTTTAACTTCCCAAGGTTTTGTTTTAGGAACAAATTTGCAACCGAATTTGTCAGCGTAATCCTGAGCACGGTCACGACCGGAAGTTCTCATTTCTACTAAGTAGTCGATTTTTTCTTTTGTTGTTACGCCATCGGGATCGTATACATAACCGTCAGGACCGGAGATTGTAACAACTTTACCACCCAGCTGTGCAACTTTCTGGCAAACGCCCCATGCAACGTTACCGAAACCGGAAACTGCAACTGTTTTGCCTTCGATTGTGTCGCCCAGATGTGTCAGAACTTCGTTTACATAGTATGTAGCACCGAAACCTGTTGCTTCGGGTCTAATCAAGGAACCGCCGAATTCCATGTTTTTGCCTGTCAGCACGCCATTTTCCCAGCAGCCTTTGATTCTCTTATACTGACCATACAGGAAACCAATTTCTCTGCCGCCAACACCGATGTCACCAGCGGGAACGTCAACGTCAGGACCGATATGTCTGTAAAGTTCTGTCATGAATGCCTGGCAGAATCTCATGATTTCCATATCGCTCTTACCTCTAGGGTCAAAGTCGGAACCACCTTTACCACCGCCGATAGGCAGACCTGTCAAGCTGTTTTTGAAGATCTGTTCAAAGCCCAAGAATTTAACGATACCAATGTATACGGAAGGATGGAAACGCAGACCACCTTTGTAAGGACCAATAGCACTGTTGAACTGTACTCTGAAACCACGGTTAACCTGTACTTTACCAGCATCGTCAACCCATGTTACTCTGAAGGAAATTGCTCTTTCAGGTTCTACCATTCTTTCCAACAGACCTGTTGCTTCGTATTCGGGATGAGCTTCCACAACTTTTTCGATAGAGTGGAAAACTTCTTCAACTGTCTGGATAAATTCAGGTTCACCAGCGTTACGTTTTTTAACCTGTTCAATTACACTTGCCATATAAGCGTTCATAACTCATTGACCTCCTACACTTTTGTCATTTTGTCATTTCTTTAACTGTCTTTTTGCGTATAAAGCCGCATTTCCATTTCCTATTCCGAAAACGGAAAAGATGCAAAAGTCGTTTGCTCCTGCCGTTTTTCACAAACCACCGGACTCATTCGACCCTTTTACTCCCTCATTATACCATATTTTTTCCAGATGTGTACCTTTTTTTTGTAGTTTTGTCCTTAAATTTAACCAAAAATTCCCTCAAAAAATTATGCAAAAAAATATTTTCATTTTCTTTTTGGGCAACTTTGAGAAAAGCACAAATTTTGGTATTGTTTTAACAATGATTTTGAGAATCAAATCTATCATTGTGCACAAATCCTATTTTTTCATACTGGGATTCAGGTATTTGCCTTGTACTTTGATTCATACAAAAAATACGAAAAAAGCGGTCACAGCATCGCAAAAAGATGCCGTCACCACTTTTGATTGCTTTATTTTTATTTTTCTTCTTCGTCTGTCTGTACATTTTTTTGTATCTTTTCTTTTTTTTGTTTTTTCTCTTTGATGCTGTCTTTTTCGCCTTCTGACATAAATTCGATATAGCGACCAGTACCAATCGCTACACAACTAACAGCATCTTCTGCTACAATTGCATGAATCCCTGTTTTGCTTTCAATCAATTTATCCAGACCATACAGCAAACTGCCGCCGCCTGTCATGACAATGCCTCTTTCATAAATATCGGCTGCCAATTCTGGCGGTGTTTTTTCTAATACCGCATGTACCGCTTCTGCAATTGCTTCTACGGATTCCTGCAATGCTTCTAACATTTCGTCACTTGTGACAGTGATATTTTTCGGCAACCCTGTAATCAAATTGCGTCCTCTGACATCTTGTGTCACTGGAATCGTTCTCTCAAATGCAGTACCGATTTTGATTTTTAATTCTTCTGCGGTTCTTTCCCCAATCAAAACATTATGTTTCTTTCTCATATAACGTATGATTGCATCATCGAAATTATCCCCAGCGATTTTTAAAGAATTGCTGACAACTGTACCGCCTAAAGAAATGACTGCAATATCTGTTGTACCGCCACCAATATCTACTACCATGCTGCCACAGGCACGAGAAATATCAATCCCTGAGCCAATTGCCGCTGCAATTGGTTCTTCAATGATATGCACACGTCTTGCGCCTGCCTGTCTGGTTGCATCTTCTACAGCTCTTTTTTCTACTTCTGTGACACTGCTTGGCACACAAACCGCAATCGTTGGTTTGACAAAAGAGCGTTTGCCTAATGCTTTCTCAATAAAATACTGCAACATTCTTTCTGTAATATCGTAATTTGAAATGACACCTTCGCGCAATGGTCGAATTGCTGCAATATTGCCGGGTGTTCTTCCCAGCATACGACGGGCTTCTTCTCCGACTGCCAGTATAGAATTGCTGTCTTTATCAATCGCAACTACAGAAGGTTCTCGAATGACAATCCCCTGCCCTTTTATATAAATCAAAACCGTTGCAGTGCCTAAATCAATACCAATATTTTCTCCGAAACTCATAAAGTCAAACATTACTGATTCTCCTTCGTTTTCTCTCTCTCCTTTTTGTTCAGTATACCGAAAAGGTGCATACTTGAAAAGGCGTTTTGCGAAAAAAACTGTTTTTTGTTGGATTTTCGTTATTTTTGTATTATTTCTGTAAAAGTTCTATTGCTTTTTGTAATTGTGTATCTTGTTCTGTTGGAATTTCTATCGTATCTGCATAACCATCTGGCAGAGATACCACCACATCTGGCTCAATTCCAACACCATGAATGGAACGTCCCGCGGGGGTATAATATTTTTGAATGGTCACATTCAATCCAGAACCATCTGGCAATGTAAAAAGACGTTGTACCAAGCCTTTACCAAAAGTAGTTGTTCCAATCAATGTGCCTCTGCCTGTATCCTGAATGGCACCTGCCAATATTTCTGATGCGCTTGCACTATTTCCATTGACCAACACCATCAAAGGTAAATCAATATAATCTGCATCACATAATGTATCTTCTCGATTGCCTTCCTTATCTAATGTATAAACCATAACCCCTTCTGGCAAAAGCATATCTCCAATCTGATGGGCAGTATTGACCAAACCACCTGTATTATTGCGTAAATCCAATATCAAAGAAACCATACCTTGATTTTGCAGGTCTTTCATGGCTGTTTCAAATTGTTCATATGTATTGGCACGGAAATTTGAAATCGCGATATATCCAATTCCATCTTGCAGCATATGATATGTCACACTTTGCACCTGTATATCTCTGCGTGTTACTGTAAATTCCAAAGCTTCCCCTGTACTGGGGCGAAATACAGAAACCGCAACGGTAGTACCTTCTTTTCCTTTGATACGATTGCTGATTTCCTCCATACTCCATTGTGAAATTTCTTCGCCATCAATGCGAATGATTTTGTCTTCTGCTTGTATTCCCGCTTCTTGTGCCGGACCGCCTTCTGTTACGCTGTCCACACATACATAGCCGTCGTCTTCTTGATAGATGGTAACACCAATCCCAACAAAATGACCGTTGTTTTTCTCTATCTGTTCATTCAAATCTTCTTCTGACAAATAATATGTATATGGATCACCTACGCCTGCTGCCAGACCAACATACATCAACTCTTTACATTGTTCTTTGTCATAATCTTCTACATAATACGTGTCTAAATATTTTTCTATGACATGCATTTTGGTTGCATCGCTCATACCAAACGGCAACGCCACAGGAAGCAGCATCAATTGCTGCCAAACAAATACCACCACAACCACCAGGGCTAAGGCTGCTACAAAACCTTTCCAAAAATCTTTTTTTCGCAATATCATCGCCTCACTGTCGTGAATTTTTTCTGTATGGTAAGTATATGCGTCTTTCTTCCAAATTACATATGCTTTCTTTTACTTCGCTGGATTTTTTCCATTCTTTTCTTCTGCCAGAAGTGTAAGTCATTTTCGCTTTTTTCTTAGCATCTGTATCGTTTCACAAATGACTGAACTTTATCTATACCCTGATAAAAAATCCCTGCAAGCGAAACTCGTTACAGGGATTGATTCGTCATCAATTTTATACCTTCAAATGTTTGCGGATCGAAGTCACACTGCCTATCACACCCAACAAAATGCCAAATAACAAAGATGCTGGCAGCAAGAATAAATATACATCGCCTGTCAAGCGGAAACGCACAAAATTCGCCACAAACGGCACATAATCATAAAACAGTGTTACCGCTTTGACATACAATGGCATACCTATTATCACAGGAATGATTGCGCCAATCAAACCGATAATGATACCTTCTATAATAAATGGCCAACGGATAAACCAGTCTGTTGCGCCCACATATTTCATAATGTTGATTTCTACACGGCGATTCAAAACCGAAATACGAATGGTATTGACAATAATCATAACGGAAATCACGCCAAGTATTGCCATAATCAAAATACCACCTGCTTGGAACAAATTGCTCACACGCATCAAAACTTCGGATAAAGATTGTCCATATTCCACATTTTCGATTCCTTCAATCTTGTTCAATTCCTGAATGACTGCATCTTGTGATTCAATCTGATCCAGTTCAATTTGGAAAGAATGTGACAAGGGGTTGTTGCTATCATCAAAACCTATGAAAATATCTTCGTCTGCGCCCCATTCATTTTTTAGATTTTCCAAAGAATCCGCTGGGGAAACGTAAGTCACATTCGTGACATGTTCAATCTTTCCGATTTGGGATTTCATGGTTTCAATTTCCTCGCTGGTCATTTCTCCTTCCAAAAATACGGAAATCCCAATCGAATCTTCCATTTGGTCCAACATATATTGCAAGTTTGTTACTGCACAATAAGAAAAGGACATAATGGAAATACAAGCAGCAACTGCAACAATGGATGCAACAGTCATCAGAAGGTTTTTCTTTAAACCGCTAAAACCTTCCTTAATAAAATATTTGATTGTACTAGGCCTCATCGTCATACCCACCTTTTTCTATATCTCTGATAATGTGTCCTTTCCGCAAAGTCACAACTCTTTTCTGCATGACATCTACGATATCTCTGGCATGTGTTGCCATAACGATGGTGGTACCGCGTTTGTTGATATCATCTAACAACTGCATAATCCCCCAAGCGGTATCTGGGTCCAGATTTCCTGTAGGTTCGTCACAAATCAGAATGGGCGGATTATTCACAATCGCACGCGCCAAAGCGGTTCTTTGCTGTTCCCCACCGGAAAGCTGATTGGGCAGACTTTTTGCCTTTTGTGCCAATCCTACCAAAGACAAAACCGCTGGTACATTACGACGGATAACACGTCCAGGCGCTTCTATGACACGCATGGCAAATGCCACATTTTCATAAACAGTTTTATTGGGCAATAAACGGAAATCCTGAAAAACCACACCTAAATTACGACGCAGATAAGGAACCTGTGCCTGTGTCAAAGTACTTGTTTTCACATTGTTAATGATAATTTCTCCTGATGTGGGATCCAATTCTTTCAAAAGCAATTTAATCAATGTAGATTTCCCAGAACCACTGGAACCTACGATAAATACAAAATCACCTTTTTTGATATGTAAATTGAGATTTTCCACACCTTTGGAGCCATTGGGATACGTCTTTGTTACATTTTCTAATCGGATCAAAATGGATCTCCCTTTCTTTTCAAAATCAGACGGCGTTTGCTATTTTTCTACTTCTTTCGCCTCAAATACCATAGCATTATAGCATAAATGCGCCGCGCTCACAAGTCTAAAACCCTACGGAAATCGAAAGATTTCCTTAGAATTCAGAAACAAAATCCATTTTTATACAAAAAACGACCGTTCTCATGCACGGTCGTTTTTGTAATACAGACATTTGTACTTTATTTTTTAATATGCCATTTTATCCATATAAATCATGTATTTGCTTACCATCAGTGTAATTTTGAAAATGATGGCATCGTCGAAATTGCGCAAATCCAAACCAGTCATTTTTTGGAGTTTATCCAAACGATAGACTAATGTATTACGATGGATATACAACTGACGGCTTGTTTCAGATACATTCAGATTATTTTCAAAGAATTTATTCACAGTTGCCAATGTTTCATCATCAAAATCGTCCATTGTCAAACCATGCAGCACTTCTTTGATAAACATACGGCACAAAGGCAAAGGCAATTGATAAATCAAACGTCCAATCCCCAGTTTTTCATAATTGACGATATATTTATCTGTTTCAAAGATTTTGCCAACTTCCAAAGCCATTTTGGCTTCTTTATAGGAACGAGATACATCTTTCAAATCGCCCACTACGGTACCGCTTGCAATATATACTTTGCTCTTTGTTTCGTTATTGAGTGTTTCTTCAATCACTTTTGCAATGCGATCGATTTCATCACTGGATTCTTTTTCGCGTACTTCTTTTACCAGAATAATGCTATGCTCATCTACCGCAGTCACAAAATCTTTCGTTTTTGCAGGAAACAGACCACGTACAATTTCCACTACATTCATTTCTTTATCAATATTGGTTTCAATCAAGTAAACAATACGACTGACATTATTTTCTATGTGCAATTTTTTTGCACGACTGTAAATATCTACCAACAGCAAATTGTCCAACAACAGATTTTTGATAAAATTATCTTTATCATAGCGTTCTTTGTATGCCACCAAAAGACTTTGGATCTGGAACGCAGCAATTTTACCAATACGATAGCCTTCTTCGTCCTCCCCCTTGACCTGCACCACATATTCTGGCACACCATTATCATAAATCTTAAAATATTGATATCCCAAAATCAATTGGCTTTCTGCCTGAGAACCCACAAAATTTTCTACGGCGTCAATTTGACGACCAATCATGTTTTCCTCTGTGGTAGCAATGACCTTGCCCTCTTTTTCCACAACACTGAGTTCTTTTCTTGTAATGTTTTTTAAGCCTTCGATTGTACTTTGTAAAATTTGATTGGAAATCATGCGCTATCACCTCAAAATATTTTATATTTTTGGGAAACACACAATACTGGTATGCAGATCAAGCAAAACAATATAGTTCATTTCCTCATTGCAATGTGTACTGAATGCCATTTCCCTTCCTAATTGCCGCCAACAACGTCTAGCAAATTGCCTAAAAATGATTTGCTACATCGTTATTCAAATAGCCTAAACTCATTTTATACTAAAATGACAAAAAAAGAAAGAGAAATTGTTTAAAAACATGCAAATTCTCTTTCTTTTTTATTTTTATATAAAAAACCATATGTTTTTTTATCGAAACTGTCTTGATTCTACCATATTTTTCTGCATAATCGAAAGATTTCATATTGATTTTCTTCGTCTTTTTTACCCAGAAAAGCTTTGCTCTCCTAAAACTTCGCGAATGTCAGCTACCAAAAAAAATGCATTTCTGTCAATATTTATGAGAATACTTTTCACCAAAGGCAGTTCTTTTTGCGAAAAAACACAAAATACAACCCATTGCTGCTCTTTTTGTACAAACATTTGTCTTTGTGCAATAAGCGCAAAGATATTCTGTTTTACCAAAGCATCTTTGACTTGTATACCATGTTCTGAAAAAATGATTGCTGCACGTTGCCCATGTATGCCCTCTGCTGTAATATGCATCACTTTTTCCATAATACCAACAGATAATACTGCATATAAGGTATGTGTTGCGCCAAATGTCACCATACCAAGCAATATAATCGCAGCATCTAGCAAAAAAACAAGAGTAGGCAAGGATATATGGCGCAATGCGCTATGATGCAATACGGCTGCTGCCAAATCCACACCGCCTGTCGTTGCACCGCCACGCAGCACCAAGCCCAATCC
Organism: uncultured Lachnospiraceae bacterium; assembly: GCA_944384295.1. Taxonomy (GTDB): domain Bacteria; phylum Bacillota; class Clostridia; order Lachnospirales; family Anaerotignaceae; genus Anaerotignum. Next base: position 12,528 of record CALWSU010000015.1, read on the forward strand.
TGCGCCACTTAAGATACCACCATATGCCGCTGCTGTAAAAAAATCACCGTGATAGTACGGAAAGAGAGAAGCAAAATACAACATCACCGAAAATAAAAGGGAAGTCAGTATGGTTCTTCCCACAAACTGTCTTCCCTGTATCCGCCATGCCCATACAAAGAGTGGTACATTGCAAACGGTATTGACCAACCACAGTGGAATCATGGGACCACCAAATTTTTGGGATACATCGTCCAAAATCATACCCAGACCGGAAATCCCACCTGCAACCAATCCCGCAGGTTCCAAAAAATTTTGTACGCCCACCGCCAGCAAGGCAGTACCTGATAAAAGCAATCCATATTGTACCAAACTCTTTTGCAGCATTTCTTTCGCCGTCCTTCCGAAATCATCTTTGTTTTTTCTTCTTCAGGACTGTACATGCAAATTTCGGCAAACGCATCATACGCCGCCATCTTGTCGGTTGTGTAATCAAGCGATAAAACCACTCCAACCCCAGTTTTTGGAATAATTTCGGCGCACGTTTCACATTTCCCGCCATTACGTCAAAGCTGCCGCCTACGCCAATGGCAACCTTCACACCTAATTCTTCTATATGCGCCGCAATCCATTTTTCCTGTTTTGGCGCGCCCAGTCCTACCAATAGTATGGACGGAGCCAGACGTTTTATGTCTGCAAGTATCTTTTTTTCTTCTGCATCATCAAAATATCCATTATGTCCGCCAACAATATTCAGTTGCGGATATTTCTTTTTCATCTGTCTGGCAGCTGTGGAAGCGACTCCCGGCGCACCACCGAAAAAGTATACACTTTCTGCACTACCTGCAATTGCTTGAAATATATTTTGTGTCAAGTCATAGCCTGCAACACGTTCTGTCAAACGGATTTCGCTATATCTGGACGCCCACACCACACCAATGCCATCTGGAACGACCAAATCTGCTTCTCTTAAAATCCGCATCAATTCTTTATCTTGCTGCGCTTCCATCACGATTTCTGGATTTGGTGTACAGATATAATGTTGCTTTCCATCTTGTAAAAAGCCTTTGACAATTGCTACCGCCTCTGCCATATTTACGGCATCAAACGGCACATCTAAAATTTGCGTCATTTTCCTCATATTTTTGTACCCCTTCCTTATGGCTTTTTCTTTTCCAGCAAACGCATCAGATATTTTTCATTGCGGTGTGCCTTCTGATTGAGCAATGCTGCTTTTTCCTCCAAACGTGCTACATACTGTGCCTTATTTTCCATAATATCTTCAATCAGTTTCAAAGTCTGCGCCAAATCAAAGTTTTTCAAATCCCCGCCGCTTGGCATTTCCAGTTTTTCCAAATAATATGCAATTTTGGGATCATACACGAATCCAACCAAAGGCACATGCTGTCTTGCAGCAAAAATCAATGTATGCAGACGCATGCTGAGTATAAAGTCCGCAACAGAAATAATGCCCATGACTTCGCTTGGCGCATAGCTGCCACGCAAGATATACGCTTTATGTTTCATTTGTTTTTGCACTTTTTCACTAATGGTAATATCGTTTGGCATTTGCATTGCCAAAAACACAATATTGCGCTGATAAGTTTCAATCACAATATCACATAATGTCGCAAAACGCTGTATAAAGGCGTCCATATCTTTCCAATTTCGTACAGAAACCACTACAATAGGCTTATCCTGTGGAATTCCTTCCCCGTCTAATAAGCGATACGCTTCTTGCTTCGAGATACCGTCCATAGTAAATACAGGGTCTGCTGTCACAAAACATTTTTTCGGATTGACACCCATTGCCAATAATTCCTCATGAGAATTTTCTTCTCGCAATGTAATCAAATCTGCTTTATTGACTACCTGTTTTACCAATCTACGGTTGCGTTTGCCCGATACAGGACCAATGCCATTAGCATACAACATCACTTTTTTACGCATCATTTTTGCTGCTACTGTGATAGATAGATAATACATCAAAGAACGTGTGCTTGTACTATCTTGCAACAAGGAACCGCCCCCACTCAATAATACATCACTTTGTCGAATCGCGCGCAGTACATCTCTTGCGCCAAAACGATATACCGCTTCAATCCCATATTTTTCTCTGGTTTCTTTGGGTTTATTGGATAATACTGTAATATGGTAATTATCGCCCAATTGCTGTATATTTTTGTGCATAGATAGCATAATGGCTTCATCACCTGTATTATTAAAACCATAATATCCGCTCATAACAACATGATATTGCTTTTCATGGCTTTCTTTCCATGCAGCATCATATGCCTTTACGCTGTCTTGTGCCATACGGCTCACAGAATAATATTGGAAAATGACCTCCCTGCCGTATGCGCCTGCCGCTTCTCTTTCTTCTGGTGTCATATTACAAAATGCATATGTTACATCACGATACAGCTTATCTTCTTCTGACATTTCACAGCCACGACAACAGAAATTATTTTCTTGCGCCAATTCCAGCTTGTCCTGACCAAATAAACCGATATATCCCTCATTGCCTGCCACAATGACCGTTTTTCCCGCTGCCATCGCTTCCAATGCTGCACGGCTTACCCCAACAAAAACATCTGCTACAGATACCAGTTCATTGATATCTGTTCTTGCACCTGTCATTGTGATACAATTTCTGCCTAATTTCTGATTGACAGCATTGCTTTTTTCCAGCAATTCATCAAATACATCACCGCCGCCAACAATTAAAATTTGCAGTCCAGGGATAGCTTCTGCCAGTTTTGGTGTGATTTCAATCAATTGACGCGCAACCATAGCACGGCTTTCGTCCATGCGGCTGACATAAACCAATGTTGGCAAATCTTCTTTGAGCTGAAATTCTTTCCGAATCCGACTTCCGTCTGTTTGTGGAGAAAATTTATCTGTATCAATACCATTTATGGTGACAAAAATATTTTCACTGCGTACATGGTAATTATCCATCAAATAATGGCGAATATCTTCACTCACTGCAACGACTTTCTGTCCCCAATTGGTCAGATACTTCAATCCCATACCTGTGTAAAATACCCAATGTGCAGAAGTCACAAAAGTAAACGGCATCTTTTTATGCAACATACCACAGATAAATCCCGGAATACGTGCATGCGAATGCACAATATCTACTTTCTCTTTTTTAATGATTTTTTTCAGCAAAAAATATGATTTAATCATTTTGAGCACATTGCGCTGATTCATAGGTACTTTATAATGTCGTATCCCTGCTTGTGCCAATTCTTTTTCATACACACCACCATTGGAAGCGACCAAAATGTCATATCCTTGTTTTTTCAATTCTTTGGATAATTCCACGACATGTGTTTCTGCACCGCCGATTTCCAACCCCATCAGTGTCATCAAAATTTTATATTTCATGATTTCCCCACCTGTCACATATCAATCGCTGTTATTTTCATTGTAGACTTTGCGTATTTTGTGAAAACCTGCATCGCGGAATTGGCTTTCAATTCTACTGTACCGCCTGCAAAATAAGCATCTTCTTTCTCTATCACATTGCCTTCAATGGTCAATGTGACACCATAGTATTCTGGATATTCCACCATAACACTGTTCCCATCTCCGCCCACGACATTTTTCATTTTGGGAGCATAAGAAACGCCTGTAATTGTACCAATACATTCTTTTGTTTTATCATCAAATATCAAATCCCCTTCATGCAACGCATTGACTGTTGCAATACGCACATCGTCTATGAATGCAGTATAAGTCACAAGCTGTGCTTCCGCGCTGACACCTTTCGACTCTTTTTGATTGACAATGCCAAATTTATAAACCGCTAAAGCTGCCAAAGCAACCACTACAATAATAATCAGAATATCAATCACATTCGGTCTTTTCTTAGCCAAATTACTCACCGTCCCTTACTTCTACAATATAACCAGCATATGCAAAGCCTTTGCCTTTGATATTCTGCTCTGCCCCTACTTTGACCACATTACCCTCAACAATAATATCTTGTTCCGTTTCTGTGCCTGTGCCTTCGATTTCTACATATACATTACTGTATCCAGGTTGTGGCAATAATTCATATTGATTGGTCACACGATTGAAAGAAATTTCACAAAATGGTGTTGCCCAACTGCTTTTGATTTTCCCAAGATATGTGCCATCTTTGCTGTCATACACATTGCCGCCTTCTTCGGGAAAGTTTATGATTTCTTCTCGTACCTGTCTGCCCTCTACGACATAGGTATATGTTTTTTGTTCACTTTGTCCGCCTTGTGTGCCGCCGCCTCTGATCCAATATACCCCAAATGCGATTGCAGCTAACAAAATCAATATAATAAAAATATCCAATCCATTCAAAATTCCAAACAGCTTTTTGCTTCTGTTTTCCTGCATCATCTTCCAGCCTCCATATAGAGTTTCTCAATTTTTCTCGCCATCTGTTCTGCCGAGAAATGCTCTCTTGTCCAAGCCATTGCCTTTTTACTCATGCTATCATAACGAGCACGGTCTATCAAAATATCTTGTATCCGTTCCGCTAATGCAGCATCATCGCCCACCGGTACCAAATAGCCGTTTTCCCCATGGCGCACAACCTCGCTCACACCGCCGCTGTCTGTACCTACTGCTGGCACACCTGCGCTCATGGATTCAATCAAAGACAAACACAATGCTTCTTGTTTTGATGTAATGACAGCCACATCTAAAGCAGCTTCCAAACGTTCTACTTCTGATACAAATCCTGTAAACAAAATACGGTCTGTTTTCTGCATCATTTTCACTTCTGCCTGCAAAGCGTCCATTTGACTGCCTGTGCCTACAATCAAGCATGTAACATCTGCACGTGCATTACAAACACGTTCTGCTGCACGCAAAAATGTCATATGGTCTTTGACTTCTTCCAATCGTGCTACAATACCGACTGCTTTATTGCCTTGTGGCACGCCATATTCCGCCAATATTTTGGCTTTTTCCTCTGGTGTCAAAGGAGATAGCGGCGTAATGCCATTATAAACAGTTACAATCTGTTTCGGGTCTGTACCGCCTGCAATCATGCTATGACGCACTGCTTGGCTTACTGCTATAATCGTTTCGCTGAAACGGTGATTGACCACACGTTTTGCTGCCTTTTTCAAAGGATTGCCAGATACTGTTTCCATACAGTGTTTGGTATGAAAAATATGTGGTACTCCTGCTTTTTTGGCTGCCATTCTTGCAGTCAAACTGGCATGGGTATGCACCACAAAAGGCTTGTCCGTTTGAAACAATACTTTGAGTGGCTGCAATGCTGCCTTATCATAAGAACGATCCGCCATCTGTTCCATACGAATGACCGGAATTTCCAGCTGCTCTACAACAGCACATAACAAACTGTCTGCTGGCAACACCACACGCACATCAAAAGTTGCTCTGTCACAATAGCGCAAATAATTCAAAAGCCATCGTCCTGCGCCGCCAATATTCCGATCGGTCAAAACATGATATATTTTTATCTTTTCTTTTTCCATGATCTCTCTCCCAATCTTACTCCTGCCATGCCAATGCCAAAGATACACCAGAATAACAATACAATACTATAATCAAACCAGATATGATCTGTCATACCTTGCAGCAAAAGACCGCCCATTGCACCAAACACAGCCGCCAACAAAAAGCGGTAGCGTCTTGCCGAGCGTGCCAATGTACTGTAAAGTTTCTGGAAAAATAACAGCACCAAACTCAAAAATACTGCAAAACCAAACACACCCAACTCAATCAGTTCCTGCAAGAACAGATTATGCACATGGTATGCGTTTGCTGCTTCCAAAGAAAACAGAGGATATATTTCGTTAAACGCATCTACGCCAATCCCTGTCATCCAATAATGTCGTACCATTTCCATACCTGCTTCATAAATCGCCAAACGATATTGTGACGAAGAATCGCTCATAGTAACAGAACTGAGCAGGCGTTCCCATAGTTCTGCCGGCAAGATAAAGGGCATTGCCAAAAGCCCCAATATCCCAATCGGCAGTAATCGACGTTCTGCCAACAACACAAACAAACCGGCAGAAAACATCAGTCCCAACATCGCGCCACGAGAATTGGTTGCCACCAGACCCATACATACAATCGCAAAACATACCGTATAAAAAATACGGCTTGCTAAATTACGTACTTTCCACATCATGCCTGCTGCCAGAGAACCAATGATAATAAGATATTCCCCTAATACATTGGGATTATTGAATGTCGCATAAGCACGTGTCGTAATATCAAAACTTTCGGCATCTACCCATGCTTCGTCCATTTCAACGCCTGTGATATACTGGAAAATCGCATACAACGCAATCAAAACACCTGTCACAACCAATACAAATAATACCAGATTCAATTTTTCTTCTGTATCAATACAATCTTTGCAGACAAAAAATACAGATACAAATACTAGAAAAATTGCCATGACTTGTAAGGCTTTCGGAAAGTGATAACTTGTAAACGCACCATATACCACGCAAAGCGAAAATAAACCTACCAATACGCTGACAAATCCAGTACGTTGCTGACGAATCCGTCCCATAAATACATTCAGTACATACAAAGCAAAGGTACCTGCTGCCAAAACTGCCAAAAGCATAGTCGGCAAAATGGGCACGGCTGCCACCAAAGCACACACACAGACCACCAAGAAATTTTGATTACAAATACGTAATATGCCGCTTTCTGCCATCTGTGCCGCCAAAGGATTGCTTTGCTCTTTTACCGCGATTGCACAATTTTTCGCTTGTCTATGAAAAATATGTGGCAATCTAGCATGTGCTGTCTGCATACCATAATCCCAGTTATGGCGTAAGAATGTAAAAATTGCACTATTGCGAAATGCTTTTCCAACCGCTTGCCCCAAACGATGATACACTGCATAAAGCAAACTGCTCGACCAAAGCCCCCAAAACCACGAAATCAAGCCATAAAAAACCTTAAAGAAAAAACTATCCTCTATATAACGAGAAATCTTTTCTGTCATACTGTCTGTTCCTTTCTCTTTCTGCGTTTGCGGTCGAATTTCTGCTTGTGTGCCTTTGCGCAGAAATTTACCCAATATGCCAAACGCAAATCTGCTTTCTTCCACACGCAGCAGATAGGTCAATACCATATAAACAAAAATACCAATCACTGTTGGTACGCCTACTACCAAAATACGTGTCACCAGACTATCTGTCAAATGTGCCTGCAAAAAGCGATATGGTACCCAAACACATACCAACATCACAGCCGCACTGATACCCATTTTGCACAAATCCAATACCAAGGCGCGGTCCACAACGCCGGGATAACGCTTGACTGTTGGCACAAACAAAATCAATGCTGCTACGCTGGAAGATACACCACTTGCCAATGCAAGACCGCCTAAACCCATTTTATCCATCAATACATAACATAATCCAGCATTGACTATAATCGAAATCACGCCAGCCACAAGCGGCATTTTCCCTTCTTGTTCTGCATAAAACACACGACTTAATATGGTCTGTACACCATATCCAATCATACCCAAAGAGAAGAAACATAATGCAGTACCTGTCAATTCTGTACCAACTGCGTCAAAACTACCTCTTTCATAAATCAGTCGTACCAATGGCGTACTCAATACCATCAAGCCCACCATCATAGGAATCAAGAAAAACATCATAGCACGCAACGTTGTTTTGACCGTTGCGCCAAAACTTTCGGTTTCACCACTCATACGAGAAAGTTTTGGGAAAATCAGATTGGCAATTGCCAAAACAAATACCCCTACGATAATCAAATATAAATTGTTTGCATATTGCAATGCAGAATTGGCATAAGGCAAAGAGGTACCCGCCATATCCAAATGAGAAGCAAACTGATTGTTGATCAACAGATTGATAGGCTGTATCCAAGTACCCACCATAACAGGTAACATCAGCACCATAATTTTTCGTATGCCGTCATCTCGGAAATGAAAATCAAAGCGATAGCGATACCCTTTTTTATGCATTGCTGGAATCTGCATGACTGCCTGCATGCCCCAGCCAATCAAAAATGCAACTGCTAAGCCATATACACCATACTTATCATCTAAAAATAAATAATACAATATAATGACTGCATTTGACGCAACACTTAACGCCGCTGGAATATTAAACTCATCTAAAGACTGCAAAATTCCGACAAAAGAAAAGGCGATACCTGTAAAAAATATCGTCGGAAACATAATTTGTGATAAACGTGCAGCAAGTGCAATCGTTTCCCCATCATATCCACTGGCAAACAGCCATACAAACTGTTCTGAGAACACTTCACAAATCAATGTCATACCAATGGTGACCACACCAATCAGCGTAATAAAACGATTTGATAACGCAAAGGCTTCTTCTTTTCCTTTTTTTTGCAAATATTCATTAAAAATCGGGATAAAGCTTGCCGATATGGCAGAAGCAAATACTGCGTCAAAAAATGTACGCGGCATCAGGCTTGCTGTGGTAAACGCATTAGCAGCCATGCCATTGCCATAATTTGCTGCCAAAAGTTGCTCTCGCACCAAGCCCAACACTTTTCCGACTAAAGTAATCAGCATCATAAAACTGACTGCTTTCACAGCATTGTTGTTTTTCTTTGTTGTCATTTTTTTCACCAAAAATCCTTTTTGTTTTCTTGTTACTTTCCAAATCACATGGAAAAGGTGGATCGCGCAGGTTACAAAAACCATATCACTACCCACCTTATACTACCGTATTCTTACTGATTTTACAAGAAATCCTCAAAATTTTTCTGAAATTCGCTTACATTGTCCATCGTACGCAAACATCATACTTTGACATGCTCATATGTTACATTTTCCCCATCGATACGGAATTTCAACATGTAGACATTGCTGTTTGCTGTGCCGTCCGCTCTCCACAAGTTAGGCAAATTGATATAACGTATGCCATCTTTTGTAGAAGCCCAATATGCATTGCCTGTTGCAGATACCACAAATACAGTTTTTCCTGCTTCTACATATTTGTTTAATATACTACGGAAATATGCTGCTTCTGCTGCCGAAGGATAATCAGATGGTGTCAAGTCTGTGACAAAAATAATCGTGTCATTATTTGCCGCATCTAAATCTTGTGTAAATCTGCCATATTGTGCAGGGTCTGTTTTACGAATGCCTTGGCTTGCTGCCAACAATACCACAGAAGCACCGCCCTGATTGATAAACTGATAACTGCCATTCCATACTGCATTATTTGCCGCTGTAGGTGTAACATCGCAAGGACCGCCATAAATCGTCATATTCGCACCTTGGTCTGCCGCTGCACGCACACGATTTCTTTGTGCTTCATACGTATTTCCATCTATACCAGAGGTACCAGTATATTTTAATTCCCCTGTGATATTCAGATAAAATGCACCGTCTTCCTGCATGGTCACAGTTTGTTCCAAAGGATCAGCAGCTGATGTAGATGCTGGCACGTTACCTTTTGCAGCACCACCAACTTGTATAGAAACATAGGTATCTTGTCCTGCCCAACTGCATTTGACATAGGTAGAACCTTTTCCAGTCGCTGTAAATGTATTTCCATTCATGGTACCAATCGCAGGGTCTGCCACAGTATATGTCACACTAGATGTCACGCTTTTTCCAAAACCTTCCACATCATATGCTGTCACATAAATATCCGTCGTACCACCTACATTTGCAATTTCTACTTCTGGATAAGTCGCTTTGAGTCTTGCCGTTGGGTAACAAGTTGCTTCTGCGGTCGCTGTCAAGTTTTCGCCATAATGCGCTACTACGCTATATTTTCCTGTTGTCGCAGGGAAAAACTTAAACGCGTCCCAAGTACCTTCCATTCCCACTACTTCAAATTGTACACTTTCTGGCGCAATATAAATTTTATTTTTATACTCATCTAAGCCATATACAATAAATTCTGTACTTGCACCAGGCTGTGTATGTTCGTCTAAAGTCTGAATCGCAATCTCTTTGATTTCACCTTGTGGCGCTGTTTGGAAAATGCCTAAAGAACTGATGACACGTCTTTGCGCACCATCGGAAACAGTATTCTTGACTTCTGGTGCTGTATCTTCCATGGTCTTAACTGCCATAGTAGAAGAACCGCCACCATCTAAATGCAGTGCTTCATATGCGCCATATTCTCGCATCAAAGCTGCCATTTCCGCATGTGTTACACCAATGCTGTCGCCTCTACCGTCCACTACCATTAAAATTGCTTTCGTACCATCTTGTGATACACCAAAGGCTGTTCTAGGCTGTCTGCCTGCGGCTACAATATCCGTTGCTGGTGCTTCTTGTCCTTGTGTCAGCAATAAGCCACCACCGCCAAACGCTGTATCGATTTGGTCAAAATCAATCGTAGAAGTTACCCACATACCAACGGGATTCCCTACTTGAAACGCTCCAGAATAACTATCAAAATATTCTCCACTCATAACAATCAAATAGCCATCCTCTGGTACATTGACAGTTTCGCCTTTACCAGAAATATAGGTAATGGTATCATTTTGTACCACAAATTTTACCAAACCACTAAAACGCGCGTCTAAATCTGCTGTTGTTGTCGCTGCATTGCGGTCAAAATAGATTGGATATACCATACTGGTTACTTTATTAATTGATGCCAATTCCATCACAGTATCTACATTATGGAATTTTGCTGTTGTTTTGAAATATGTAAAAATATTATTGCCATTGACATCTTTTACATAGGACGCATATTGATTTTTGTCCTGATTGACAGAAGTACCAGCTGAAATCAATTCTCCATCTCGTACCACTGGTCCAAAACCTGCGGAATAGCTACCCGCCATACCAAAAAAGTCACAGTTCATGCCAGCAATCGCGCCATTATCTGTCAACATTTTCTGTACGGTTTCTTTCAAGCCATATTCTGTTTGGCTTTCCACTTCTTTTAATTCTAAGGTACTTTCTGTCAAATCGACCGTCAATACATAAATATCCTGTATCCCTTCTGTTGTCATACGGCTATTATGTTCATAGACTACGCCGCGTGTAATTTCTTCTTGCGTACGATTTTGATACACTGTTTGGGCAGCAAAAACCTGCACACTGCTTACTGTACCTACCAATAGCATCGCCGCCAATACCGCCGCCAATATACGTTTGACGCCATAGTATTTTTTCTTCATGTTTTGTTCGCTCCTTTTGCCTTGTATGTTTGTATGTATGTTTTTTATTTGGGCATACCATCATACATATTTTTCTCATTTTGGACGACTGCTTTTCGTCCTTTGTTCCATCGATTGACAAAACACAAAAAGAAACCGTCCATAAAAAGCAATCGTTAACATATTACCATAAATAGCCGTATTTTTCCTGTTTGTTTCTAAAATTTAATAAAATTGTAAACATAGAAACATTTTTCTGAAAAATACGAACAAAAATGATGATTGACATATGTCAAAAATCATTGTATACTTCTCTTATAAATGACATATGTCAATAATACAATATAAAATCAGCAAAGGAGAATGCGTTATGAAAATTGCAGTTGCTTGTATTGGTACAGAAGTATCCGAACATTTTGGACATTGCGAAACATTTTGTATCTTTGAAACAGAACAAAATAACATACAAAGCGAACAAATTATACAAAATCCTGGACATCAGCCAAAATTCCTGCCAAATTTCTTAGGTGAAATGGGGGTTGGTGTAGTCATTTCCGGCGGTATGGGCGGCGGCGCAATGCAATTATTCCAAGAAAAGAATATCTCTGTCATTACAGGTGCAAAAGGCAATGCGCGTATGGCAGTAGAACGCTATTTAGCTGGCGAATTGCAATCCGCAGGCGTAACTTGTCATAGACACGAACATGCTGATACTTGTGGTGGTCACCATCACAGTCATGGCGGCTGTGGCGGGCATCATCATGGTGGTGGCTGCGGCGGGCATCATCATGGTGGTGGCTGCGGCGGGCATCATCATGAATCATAATGTTTTTATTGTCAAATATTGGGGCATCTTTTCAGCAAGAAAGATGCCTTATTTTCATACAAGCTCTTTTCCAAAAATCCAGACTTTTCCGTACATTTTTTACATACCATGATAAAGTATGATACTTTTTTTGGAAAGGAGTTTTTTTTATGGTAATTCGTACTTTCACAAAACCTATTTTTCTGCTTGTCTGCTTTTGCTTGGCTATCTCATGCACTGGCTGTCAAAAATCGCCCCCTCTTTCTCCTATGGCTGCCATACAACAAAAGCTAACAGATATGGAAGGCTATACTTGTCTGGCTACCTTAACACGTACATCCAACAAAACACAAACCGTATATGAAACCAAACAAGATTTCAAATCAGACGGTTCTTATCGTATTGAAATGCTTTCACCCGAAAGTGTCGCGGGAAATTATACCGTTTGTGATGGGAGTCGTGTTTGCCAATATAACCCCCGTTTACCTGATGCCGTTGTATATGATGTAGCACCGGCACAACAACGCAATGAACTATTTTTAGGGCAGTTTTTGAAAAACTATATGCAGTCTGAAGGCGTTGCAGTCGAAAGTGCAGCATTAGATGAAAGTCGCTGCACTGTATTGGAAGCCATCATTCCAGGAAATGATACTGCTATGGCGAGAGAAAAACTTTGGGTAGATAATGATACGCTTTTGCCTGTACGCTTGATCATTTATGATGCAGATGGAAATGAGCGATATCGTTTGGATTATACAGCTTTTACATATAACCCACATTTTGACGAAAATTTATTTCGCCTGCCTGCATAATCTTTGTTCAGATCGGTCATACTTTGGATAGTCAGCGCATACATAACCATGGTTTTGACGCAATCCAGCCTGACAAATCCAAATAAGGCGGAAGGTGTTTCAATATGATTGTCAGAAGAGGAGATATTTTTTATGCAGACCTTAGTCCTGTGGTGGGCAGTGAACAAGGTGGCGTTCGTCCTGTATTGATTATACAAAATGATATGGGGAATAAATACAGCCCTACTGTCATTTGCGCCGCCATTACATCTCGCATGAACAAGGCAAAATTGCCAACCCATATTGCATTATCTTCAGAAGAATATGCATTGCCGAAAGACTCTGTCGTATTATTGGAACAGATTCGGACTATCGACAAACGGCGGTTAAAAGAAAAATTATGTCATTTAGATGAGCCAAAAATGCAGGAAGTCAATCATAGTTTATTTGTTAGCCTTGGACTCACATAAAAAATGCGAGGGAAATAACATTTCTGTTATTTTCCCCGCATTTTTATTTTTATTTATTTATTTTTCATAAAGAAATGATGTTGCTGATTCAAATGGTCTCTTGCAATTTCCAATGCTTCGCCAAATCTTTGGAAATGCACCACTTCTCTTTCACGCAGGAAACGCAAAGGTGCCAAAACATCTGGATCATCTGTCAAATCAATTAAATATTCATAGGTACTGCGTGCTTTCTGTTCTGCTGCACCATTGTAAGTAGAACGTGTTATGTAAACAAAAGAACAAAAATATGGCGTATATTGTGCGAAAAAGAAAAATTTTAGAAATATGGGCAGATACATAAAACAGAAAGACTGTGTATACCTTTTTGTGAATCGTCTGGCAAGCTTTTTTCGTTAAAACATACTTTGATTTTCACACATATAGAAAATGATTTTATGCCCCATTGGGATGAGAGCATATTTTTTTATAAACTCGTATAGAAACATATCCTCTATAATACAATCACCACTGTATCTCCAGACCTCTAAAGGCAATTTCCCCCACTCCCATTCAAACCATCAAACCAAACCATATAGCAGGATTGCCACTTTCAGCCGAACAAGCTCCACCTTGAAAAAAAGCCGTATTTGTAGGATACTGATGATAGTATCGTGTTATGGAAGGAACGAAAAAACACAAGGAGGAAGGTCTATGCAATACATCATTTCAGACATCCACGGCTGTTATGCGGAATATTTGGAATTGTTGGAAAAAATCCATTTTTCCGATGAAGATGATTTGTATGTACTTGGCGACGCAATGGACAGAGGTCCAGAGCCGATTCGTGTCATACAGGATATGATGCGTCGTTCCAATGTATTTTATATTCAGGGCAATCATGACGATATGTTTTTGACTATGATTCGTCATCTTGCTGTTGAAATCACTTCTGAAACCATACAAAATATCTCAACGGATATATTGATGGCATATCAAAATTGGATCGCAAACGGCGGAGCATCTACAATACAACAATTCTTACAGCTTTCTCAACCGGAACAAAGAGATATTATAGACTATTTGGAAGACGCAAGCTATTATGAAATGTTAGAAAACAAGCATTGTCTGTACATTCTTGTCCATGCAGGCATTGAACATTTTTCTCCTGAGAAAGAACTGGATACCTATCAGCCGGTAGATTTTCTATGGCATAGACCAGATTACAAGAAACGCTATTTTCCAAGTGAACGTATTTTTCTTGTCACAGGGCATACGCCTACCCCACTGATTCGGGAAGACCGCAAGCCTTTGATTTATCGCGGCAACGGTCATATTGCGATTGACTGCGGCTGTGTCTTTGGCGGTATGTTGGCGGCATACTGTATTGAAACAGGCAAGACATATTATGTACACAGCAAACAAAACCCCTAAGCGAAAAGAAAATAGATGAACAGAAGTAGGAAAAAGATTGATCGGACGGCGTGCAGACAAAAATCTGGGCTTTTCTCTCACGAGTCCAAGAAAGTGCCTACACCTTCGCAATCTGCTGAAAATCATTTTATAATACCATATATAAACACATGGTTTTTTGTGATACACAAATTCTCATAGAGAACACTACCGCCTAACCAAATTTTTCAAAAACACCTCCTAACCACAATGGCATAAGAAACAATACGAACAAAGTAAATTTAGAATGAAAAAAATGATTTGCAAAATCGCTGTTATTTTGTTCCATTTCTATGGAAAAATTGTCAACAATCAGCTCTTTATCATGATCTACTGATTCGATATAATAAGTAATGGTTTTTATGATATACCAGAAAGAAAACAGAAGTTGATAGCACAAGTATCATCATAATCATTTGGGACATGCTACGCAAATTTGCCCACATGCAACGGGTGGTTGACAGGAAACAAACCATAATTGGTAGTATGCAACCAGCCTGATATCGTAGTATTTTTATCGGAGGTGTTACATATGGATTTCGCAGAAAGACTGCAAGAACTGCGTAAGACAGCAGGCTATTCACAAGAACAAGTTGCCGAACTGTTAGGGCTGTCCAGACAAGCGATCTCAAAATGGGAAAGTGGACAAGGAAAACCCGAAATCGACAATATCATTAAAATGACAGAGATTTATCATGTCAGTACGGATTATATTTTATTAGGGGTTGAAAACAAGTTGACCGTTCCAGAAAAGAAAAAAATGGAAAAAGAATATCGTGAAGCGATCAAGACGATTTCCATCATAGCGGCAACTGCTATCATTACCGTTCTTTTTATTACTTCACTGTCATTATTGCAAAAATTTGGTTTATAAAGGAGCATAAGCATGAAATTATCAAAGAAAATTAAAAAGATACTTCTTTCTATTTTTATATTGAGTACCATGATAACTACCATGAGCGGCTGTGTGAATAATAAAAGTTGGGACGATTTGACATTAGAAGAACAGGAAGAAGTACGGCAAACGTATAAAGAGGAAAAACAAGAACTAGAAGAAGAATTGTCTGAAGATACACTAGAAAATCACTTTGCAAAATACATTCTGGATAAAGTGGAACAAGGCATAGAATATCAAGATTAAATTCGTTTTCTCTAAATCATGAGAAACTATATGTAAATGTATTGTAGCTTCCTTTATGCATGGCGAATCAAACCCATCCATTCATTGGGATAGCTTTTATTGGGATATGTTACAAATAGACCACCAAAGTATCTTTTTATATATACGATTGGTATCATATCTTGTTTCTTTCACATTGCATAACGCATCATGAAAGGAGAGCCGACAATTCCTTAGTTTCTGAGTGAAATCCAAGAAAAATCGCTCTCCTTCCTTTTTTCACTTATTTTCACACAGTTGGTATACAGCAAATCAGACTGATGCTTTAGCAAATATCTGATTCTATCAAAATATCAATATAATAACAAAACCAACACCCTCTTTCTTATTTCACCAATTTATAAAAACTACTCCGTTTCAAACCCGTTTGCCGCATCGCTTCTTTTGCCGTAATTTCTCCGTTTTTCCACTGTCCTACCACCGTATCAAAATTTTCAGGTATGGCAATTTTCGGTCTGCCCAGATGTCTGCCTGCTAACTTCGCCGCCGCAATACCTTCCCGCTGTCTTGCACGAATCAACTCCCGTTCCTGCTGTGCCATACTGGACAACACTTCGATCAATATATGATGGATCATTTCCAGCAACCATTCTTGCCCTTCGGGTACTTGTACCATAGAAGTAGGCAGATCCAGTATCATCAATCGTATGCCATTTTTCTGAAACCATTCCAATTCCTTTTTGATATCGTCTTTCTTTCTGGAAAGCCGATCCAAAGATTTGATATAAAGTGTATCTCCACATCGAAGTCCCAAAGGTCCCTTCAATGCCTGATATCCCGGACGATTCAGGTCTTTCCCTGACTGTTTATCTACTACAATATTTTCTTCTGGCACATACTTTTTCAACGCGAACAGTTGTCTATCCAAATTTTGTTCTTTGGAACTGACGCGCGCGTAGCCCATCGTTTTATTTTCCATATTTTTTGCCTCCTATTCAAAAAAGTCATGTATTTTTCGGATATATCCAAAAAGTCAAAACCAACATTTTAGGATATTTTTTTGCTGAGATTTGGGCTGTTTTTCTATATCCACAAACGTCTACCTTTTTGGACAATTTTTGATTGTATGGATTTGATATAGAACAAAAAAGGCGATGTATCACTACACCGCCTTTTTTCTCTATTTCCTATTTACAATGTTGTCTTAAAAGTTCCCATCTACGCATCAACATATCGTAATCTTTTTCCCTGCCATCAAACCAATCTTTTTGTATCTCAGCTACTTGATGCATACCGATTTTTTTTACGGCTTCCAAAGCCGCTTCTTTTTGTGTCATACGCAAGGGCATGACTGTTTGACAATTCGCCCCTTCTATATCCTCGTACGACTGAAACGACAAATTGAAATCCATCAAGGGATGCAATGCAATCGGTTTATTTTTTTTATTATCCACCAGAAATCCCCAATTCCCCCAATGACGATCCACATTACCAATCAAATAATCTAATAGATTCATCATATAATAAGAATATCCATCCAATTTTAAAATATATTGGATAGGGTCGATTTCATGATTGACTGCATATATTTCAAAAGCCTCTCTGGAAACGATAGAAAACTCTTTTGTTGTCATAATGTCACTGACTGAAACAAGCTCTCCATCATATTCTCCTAAAACATATTTGACTTGTTTACAATCAAAACACTGACAAACCTTACTTGCTAAAACTTCATTCTCTACAATCTCTTTCCCACCATCTTTATATAGCTGGAAATGCTCCTTTTTTCTAATCCATGCTTTTGGATAACATCCATTGGTTGCCAAATCTTTTGCAAGTTCTTTTTCTAAATGCTGATTATGAATGGTAAGCTGTTTTCCTCTTAAAGAAACATCTACCAACGCATTATCCAAATGATTTTCATATAAATTGACTTCTGCAAATGAAATTTTTTCTTTTTTCTGACGTACCCAATAAATATCTGTCAAAGACAAACAACGATATGACAAGGCAATGCTGGCACGTTCTTTATCTGTAAATGCCTGAGAAACGCCAATGCTATTCAAAATGGCTTTTGCATATTGACGATCTAGCGTCAAAATCCTACTAGCACACCAATACTGAAAATTCGTCACATTGTTTACCAAAATATCAATATCATTTTCCGTTACTTCTAAGTATAAATTAAAGGGCATAAAACTTTTATAGTATATTTTACAATGTCCCTGTGTATCGATCCAAGCGACCTTTCTATCTCCGTGCATAATCTCATACACAATTTTCATACCTCTCACCGCCTTTTATTCTGTATGGATTATACCACATATTTGGAAAGAATATCCAGAATGACATTATAAAATGCCTTTTTCAAACATTTTTGCCGATTGGAACATATTTAGACATATCCCAGTTCCATCAATTCCTCTACATACTCTCGCAATATCTCAGGGGAATATAATAATGTTTCGATTTCTTCCTCTGTAAAACCATTTTGATAAAGATACAATATCTCCTCCTCCGAAATACCAACATTGACCGCGTAATCTATTAAGATTTCCAGATAAACACCATACTCTGTACATTTTGTGGTACTATGTTTGAAAGGTGTGACCTTCCAATCATATCCATAGCCGACACCACAACCATACAAGAAAGTATCATAGTAATCTAGTTTCTTTGTGTCAAAAGACGCACGGCTCTGTGTTCCATCTGCCTGTAATATCAGAATATCACCTTGCTTTATTTTCACCTCTTTATGCGGATAGCGGAGAAAACCTGCTTTTTTCAATCCTTTCTTTAAAATCTCTTTTGTAGAAGCATAGATATAAAATCCCATCTTCTCAAAATGGTAAAGCACAAGCGGATTATTCCCCTTCACCAAATACAAAGTATTCTGTTCATCTAACACTGTAAAACAAAAAGAGCCTTCTACTTCTTCTGCCATTTTCTGAATGGCTTGCAAAGTGAAGGCTCCTGTTTTTTCAATCATCTGTACCGCTACATAACTATCTGTTTCAATCTGGGTTACAGGCAAGTGAAATGCCTTGCGCAGTTTCTTTTCATTACAAAGAACACCATTATGCGCAAGTGCAAAAGCAGTATTCTCACAACACCCATAAAATGGATGGTTGTTGTCGTTTCTTTTTGCATTGCCTTTGGTTGTAAGTCTGGTATGCCCCATCACAACATTGACACCTGCGGGAATTTTTTGGCGAAAATTATGTGCAGGTAATGGCTTTTTATGGATTTCCAGATGTCCATTTTGGTTGTATGCAATACCTGTCGCATCTGTACCACGTTGTTCACAGGCAATGGAAAGCTGTCGCAACAGTTGATTTTTTTGTACTAAAGATAAGTTTTGTTTATAATCTAAAATTCCATAAAGACAACACATCATACTTCCTCCTCATCAATCTGTACTGGTTCATTGATATACAACTGACGTTCTTTTAAATAAGTAATCAACTGCGGTTCTGTAATCTGAGAAACAAACCGCCACCAGCTCAATGCTTGCAGTTCTTGCTCAGAATAAAAAATCGCTACTTTACAAATTTTTTCAACCATTTGTAAAGTAGCGATCAATGTATTATATTTGAGTGTGCCACGCCACATGCGAAATTCAATAGTATTTGCATTTTGTAAATTGATGCAAGCATATCGCCCAATACCAGAACTTTTGGCATGATCCAATACCTGCTCTGGTTTCGCTTGAAACCCATAACGCGCTGCCCAATGATCCATCTGTCCTTGTGTGCGTCTGGAAAAACGCAACAATTCTTCCCAATATTTCTCTACCAAAAACAATACTTTTGCAATATTTTCTTCTTGCTTTGCATATGTTGCACCAAAGAAAGTTCTGTTTACATGGCAGTGCAAACCACAAGTACCAGACTTATGGGAACGATAGCCTAAAGAAAGTGCTTTTTTCGTCAAAGCCTGCCATGGCATTTCTTCCATATGGTACTGTAATGTCATAGGATGTGTAACGATTTCAAAGCCTTCCTCTAAAGAACCGTCTGTTTTGATATAGATTCTGGTACCTTTTTCGTTGGCAATCTGTGTCAATATCTTTGCATTTCTGCGATTACAGCCACCATCATCCAATTCCAGTTCAACACCAAGAAACAAGTTGTCTGTGTCACCATAAAATATGGGTTCTGGTTTATAGTTATAATGATAAATCGATCCATTCTCAATACAATCGTCACATAACATGCGATCTTGTGCATCATAATGCACATTGTCTTGATGAATCACTCTGCCACATTCCTCACAATGGGTATAATAGTCATCAAAACAATGCATACAAAGTGTATGTTCTCCTGTCACACACGTCGCACGAAAAATACGAGTACCACATTCTTCACAAAATGTTGTCAATTCGTCTAAACAATCGTAACACAATGTTCTATCATCCATATAATAAACTTCATCAATCCCACAATGACAGCCACATACGGAACAATAAATTTTATTTTCATACATGTTTTTTCCTCCTCTCAATATTCCTCTGCCAACAACATTGTCGCATGGGTTTCATCATCAATGATATAAACCTTTTCTTTGAAATCCTGATCCACCGAACAAACCACAAATACAGTGTTTTCATAAGGCGGTACTTCTTGCTTATGACAAATGGAAACACCTTTGCTATCACCCTGCAATTCAAAGATTTGCAGATAATCTGGATCATCCATAATATCCACCATACACCAGAGCAGAATCTGTATGTCTTGTGGGATACGTGCATCAACTCCAGCTGTCAGGAACCTTTGATTTTGAAATCGTTTTTTCATTGTAATCTCCTCCTACTTGTAGAAATAAAAAGAACCCGTAGGCGTAAACCTACGGGCTGGTGATGACTCATCCATAGAATAATATATAATTGAAATGTTTTATTACACGCTAGATATAATCGTTTTACATGAATTCATATAATTTGTATTGCTTTATTCTTATCTGATTTAGGAAGTTCCTTCATGATACGTCGTTCCGTTCGGAGAACTGTAAAAGAATATGTATATACTCTAGACATTCCATCATTAAAGAGTATACTTTATCATCAACCACATAGATTTCCCACTTTGGAGCAATATCAATAGTATATATTGTGCTGTTTTTATCATAACTTATGGATGTTGTGACTTTTTTAAAGTTATCCCAAGAAATCCTTCTTACAATAGTTTCTTCCTCATCTAAAACAAAAGAATAGATGTAATTTGTTCCTAAGATGATACCTCCATCTAAAATGGCAGCATTATAACTGATTCTTCCAAATTGAAGGCATAAAATATTTTCGGATTGCGGAATACCGAACTCTTCATATAATTCTGATAAATCGTGTTCCCCATAGTCTTTTTTGTATACTTTCATACTTGCTTCAGATATATAACGAACGGAAGGAAATCTAAATAATGCATAAGATATCACAACAGAAATAAAATGATAGTTTTTATTTTCATCAAGATATTGTTTGAAGTCCAAGAGCAATTCCATATTGTCTTTTGCGTCAACATCTGCCTTATATATACTGGGAAACCCATCTCTTCCAATAGGGACGGATTCACCTGGATCAGCTTTTTTCCAATGGCATAAAGGCAATCTTCTCTTTTTAAATCCTGCTGTATGGATCATTTGTAATAATAGAATCAAGCTTCTCACAAATTCCTCTAATGCATAGATATCATCTTCTCTTATAAACATATTATTTTTTGCTACCACTGTATTATTAATCAGGATACTATCCCTTGTGACATCAAATGCACATATATTCATGACATTGATTACGCCTTCATTGCCATTGTCTATAAAAATGAGTTCTTTTGAGGTAAATATGATACTGTTTTCTTGAATCAGTGTTAGGTAGGCTAAAAACAAGTTACCATCTTCTTCATAGTATTCATCCTTGGTGTTTTCTGAGAATTGATGAATATTTTTTTTCAGCATTTTATTATTACATGTTTCCAGCAACTCGTTTATGAAGTATGGCAAATACCACTTTCTATCTAAAGCGGTGTAGGGCGTTTGTAAGCCGTATTGTTTTTCTTTTTCTATATCCATGGAGATCTTTCTAAAATTTAAGCTCAGAGATGGTTGGTCTTTTAATAGACAAACATAAGAGTAGCTATCTATTTGGCTCCAATCTATATTTGAAAAAACTTTATCATAAAAGAACATAAAGTCATTTATCCGTATCTCTTTATATTTCATCCAATGAGCTTTTGAAATTGTTTCTTTCTCAGGAAACGACTTCAATTTTCGATTTCCACATAAAGGACAAAATTCCAGATTATCGCCTATTGTGTTTTTACATTGGGGACAAATCATAATCTTACGCACCTTTCTACCTTATCTAATAGTATAATTGTTTTAAAATCAATGATTAATTGATATATGTTAGGCAATCTTTTACTAATCCACTAAAAAAGAACTTAAAATCCCTTAGATGATCTAGGTAAGTAAGCGGAATGCTACGGCTCACTTTTTTACCAGGAACATTCAGGTTTAAATACATAACATGTGCCAGCAGAATTTTGTCATAGGTAACATTAGTAATCTGGTTCCAGAACCATTCTTCCTGTCGATTCCCAAATTTAATAATGATTCTATAATTGGTCAGAATAAAGCCCTCCTTAAAATCAGTTTCAAGCGTGCTGTTATATTGATATATCAGCAACGGAACTTCGTCTTCAATACCTATAACGATACCTGCAATGCTGTTGACGATAAAATCATTTAATATTTCGCCTACAGACCAGGAATACCAGTGTTCTCCGAATTGTCTTGGAAAAAATGTATGATCTTCTACATGTTTTTTGATTTTTGCAGCCGCGGTTTTGGAAATACCTATATTTTTTTCAGAACACTCATCTTCTTGTTTGTTTTCTTTTATGGGGTTATTTTCTCTAATAATTCGCGTTCCACAATTACAACAAAATAAGTCCTCATCAGATAGTTTTTGTCCACACATAATACAATACATTTTTTACACCCTTTCTATTTTATTTTCAAAGTTTCCATAAGACGGAGCAATTCTCCATCTGCATCTCCTAAATGATCAAGTGCCCATTTATAAAATTGAGGATTAGCAGGATAGATCGATAGCATGGATAGAAAAGCTGCGATCATCCGCTCAGGAGCGATTTCTTTCTTAACCAAGCGCTGATAAATCTGTTTTGCTTTTTGCCTGTCTTGATAGAAATAAATACTAGCATTGTTATCAAAATCACAAAAAGTAACGCAATCTTCTAAAATTGCATCGGAAATACTTTGACAAGTGTTTTCATTCAACAACTTCTCTATCATGCAACGATACCTTTGCTCTTCTTTATTTCCAGAATGAAAAATAGAGTACAAAACACCTGTGGTAGCATTGAATATACCAGCAGTGATGATACCTTTTGCTGCTCCAGAGATCCCAAATCCACCTCCTTGTATTTGAAATCTATTTTTCTTGGCTATTTTTCTGTGGATACGATCATTGTTCCTAAGCTGTATTACATGCATTATTTCATCAAACACAGCTTTGGCTATTTTAGGTGCCTCTAAGAAGGGCATAGCCTGGTCGATGATCTTCTGTTTACTATGTGAAAAATCTTTTTCTTGTTCATATTTATTGATCACAATCTGTGCTGCTACCGCTTCACTGTTATCAACTACTTGCGTAATCAAATCGATTTTTATTTCCATATTAGTATATGTAAGAAATTCCTTCTGAAATTTATCGGTAAATGATTTGCCTACATTCCAGTACAGCATGTGGTTTTGAGAAGATAATATGATAAGGTCATCAATTATAAAATCTTTTCCATATAGCGCGTATTTATATTTGGAATAAGATTTTTCGGAAGAAGGTGTTTTTTCTTTCGATACATCTCTGATTTCATCTAACCCAGTATCCGTATTTTCTTTGATGACTTCAGAGCCACAAGCAGGGCAGAATTTTCCCATTGTTGGTATATGCGCTCCACAATTTATACAAAACAAATCCTAACACCTCCAAACATTCTTATTTTTATGAAAAACACAAGATAAAAAGACATTCACTCCAAATTGTTATTTTAGAGTGAATGCCACTGTTCAAATCACTATTTGAAGTTACTGATTGTCATACTTTTCATAATATAGCTCCATAATGGATTCATAATCATTTAAAAATACGGCTTTTGTAGATTTTTCCAAAATAATTAACCATGTATTTGCTGCATCTTCCGCCGATACGGCATCTCTATTGGTGTAAAATTCAGAAATGGTAGCATCACCATTTTTAAATGCCAAATTTGCTATGACATAGTTGTCGACTGGACCTAAATAAG
This sequence comes from uncultured Lachnospiraceae bacterium, assembly GCA_944384295.1. GTDB lineage: Bacteria > Bacillota > Clostridia > Lachnospirales > Anaerotignaceae > Anaerotignum. The sequence continues at coordinate 36,557 of CALWSU010000015.1, forward strand.
GGTCTTCACCTACTGTAAATTCGATGGTGTCAGAATTGATGAAAGAAGATGAAATTTTCAACTTATGCTCTCCCTCCGATAAAACCAATGCATAACAAGATGATTCACCCTGCTTTAATTCAGCTATTTTTTCTCCATCAACCAATATATCTAATACAACTCCTTTTCTGAATATTAAATTTTCTTCATATTCGAAGAGTAGTGTAACTGGATACATGGTTTTATACAAATTGGATGCAATGACTTCTTCTTGACTAGGTTCAGGTTCTGCTTGTTCAACGACTTTTGGAGCGGCTTCTTCTACCAGTCTTTCTTCTTCAGCTAGTCTTTCTTTCTCAGCGATTTTTGTCTCTTCTTCAAGTCGTTCCTTTTCTTCTAAAGAATCTGGTAATGCATCTAATGCCTGTTGGATAGTATCCTGTTCTTCTTGCGAAAGATTGGGCAAAATTTCAGATAATCTTGTATGCAATACACCATCTTTCGCACCTTCATAGCCTTGTTCCTGAAAAATAGATAAAATGATATTGGCTGCTTCGCTGTACTTACCTTCCATTTTCAAACATTGTATATACAAATCCGTTAATTCTAAATTATCAGACTTATTATAATCCTCCCAATACACATCTAATCTTGCGATCGCCCCAGCATAATCTCCCGCATCCATCAAAGCAGTTGTTTCGGATAATGCTTGTTCGTACTCCCGATTGATACAGCTTGATACGACAAATGAGACAATCGCACCTAAAATAAAATATGCAAGAATCCCTTTCAACAAAAGGCTCAAACAGCCGCCCCGCTTTTTTTCTGTTCCCATTTTTGATCTCCCCTTTATAAAATCGTACGCATTGATTGACAAATATACATTGTTCTGATTTTCGTTACCTCCTTTGATAGCAAAATTCATTTTGCCATATGACCGAAAAACCGGATTACAGGAAAGATATGCCTGTTTTCTTATGCAAAATGACCAAGCACTATTCTGTATCGTAGCTGGCTACTTTCCATGTTCCATCTTCTTTGGCAAAACCGACACGTTCCAGATTATACGTATCTCCACAAGGAATTTCCAAAAGCATATTGATTTCCCCTAGTGTTTCATAATCATTTCTTTCTAAAACAACAGCATTTTCTGGCTCTGGAAGATATCCCACATCCGCATCCACCACATATAATGTATCGTCTTGCAGATACATTCCACTTCGCGCAAAAGAGTATTGTTCTTGCGCCAAATCATAGCAAAACACTTCTTGGTAATACGCATATAGTGTTTCAGGTGTATTGTATTCACCAACTAATTTTACATATGTCATACCATCCACAGTGATTGTTTGTGTATAATCTCTTGTATTTCCATAACCATTATCATATAAACGATACATCGTTTCGGCATAAAGATGAATCAGTGCTTCATCCGTAGGCATTGGTTCTGGCGCAACCACTTCTTCTGTCTTTTCCAAATCTGTGGCATCGACATTCGTTCCTGTGGGATCTGCCTCTGTGGTATTCGTTTCTGTGGTGTCTGACTCTGTGATGTCTGTCCCGTTTTCTGCTTCGTCATACGCATCTAAAACCTGCTGTATATTACCTGATATCACATCGATTACAGCATCTGGCATTTCAACAAGTTTCCAGCCTTCCTCTGTCTGCTTGCATACAAACACAACTGTTTTACTGGTCATCGCAGGTTTGAAAGTTGCCGTTTGTTCCTGCCACAGTGATAAGAACATTTCTGCAACCCTATCATCGTCATCAAAATTGCCACTAAACACCATAACCAAAGCGTTTGCAATGTACTCCTGCATGACAGTACGCATCATAGGAGATAGATCAGGATATGTAAACTGAACTGTAACATTTGCGGTCTGCTCCTGCGCTTCGACATTGGTTATGGTATATGTCATTTTCGCAGCATTTTCTTTTACATAATCCATTAACAATGTTTGTATTTCCTGATTGCTCACCTCTGGATTCTGTAAGGATATAGTATCTGTTTTCTCCATTTCTTCTGCGTCATCTACACCTTCTGTATTTTCTGTGCGTTCTATCAACTCTTGCATATGTGTAATATCGAAAGTTTGCATTGCATCACAAAAAGATGTAACAACTGTTTCTGGGGTATCTGTGGTACAGGCAGATAATGAAAAACATAACAATAACAATAATGGAATTTTATAAAATATCTTCATAATAACCTCCCAATTTGTTTGTAAATGTATAATTTTTTCAACAATATACTACTTGAATCTTATTTGCATATTGTGTAAAAAATTGTTGAGTTTTCGCCATTTTGTGGTATAATTATGCCACAAGGTACATAAATGCATTTGTTTGATAAAGTATACTATTTAAGATTATTCATTTCTTGGTTCATAGATATGATCCAGCTTACGTGCCTTACTATAAAATGTCCCTTTGGGAATTCCACATTTTTTAGAAGCCTCTGTCAGGCTTATTTTTTTTGCTTTCCATTCAGCATAGACACTATAAAAATTTTCTGGAAGCGGTCGTGCTGGTCTGCCAAACTTAATGCCCTTCGCTTTCGCTGCCGCAATGCCTTCTGCCTGTCTTTGGCGAATATTGACTCTTTCATTATCTGCCACATAACTGAGCAATGCCAACACAATATCACTCAAAAATGTACCCATTAGATCCTTTCCTCTGCGTGTATCCAGCAACGGCATGTCTATCACAACAATATCAGCCTTTTTTTCTTTTGTAATGATACGCCATTGTTCTTGTATCTCTGTATAATTACGCCCTAAACGATCAATAGACTTAATATAAATCACACAATCTGCTCCAATTTTTTTCAGCAGTTTCTTATACTGCGGTCGATTGAAGTCTTTTCCGCTTTGTTTATCTACATAAATATTGTCTTTTGGTATGCCCAGTTCTATCATGGCAATCAACTGACGATCTTCGTGTTGCGCCATAGAACTGACTCTACAATATCCAAACTTTGTTTGCTCCATATACAAAAATCCCTCCTAACCATTCTTGCATTGTAAAATCGTTGAGTTTTCAAATAAAATATAATGGATTCTATATCATTTTTCTATTTCATTTCCATCACCTCATTTTCCAAATAAAAAGAGCCTATAGAACTAGTAAAATTCTATAAGCTCTTTTTGAATATCTTCCACATTTAGCTAATCTAAATGTATCTAGGGAATAATATATATTTTCAAATTTTTGAAATGCGCAAGATTTGTAAAAAATCGATCATTACATGTCATCCTGCAATCCATCTTACTTTTCTATGACCCCCAAATTGGGGAAAGCCCATCAGATTTCACTGCACACAGGAACCTTAAAATGATAATCTGACTGTTGTGCGTCTGGGCTCTACTTCTATAATATATCGTTATAATTTTTGATTTTACGCAAAGTAGTTTCTCATCGGTTAGATGGCGTTTGCAAATATACAATAAGATCTGATTTTAAAATGCGCCATTGATTCCCTACTTTTTTTGCTGGAATTTCTCCATTCTGCAAGAGGCGAAGCGTTACATTTTTGCCAATTCCTAATATATAAGAAACTACTTGCGGTGATAAAATATCATCGTATTCTTCAAGCATATCATTGCCTCCTATCTTTTTTTGTAAAATATACTGTTTCTATGTGGTATCAAATAAACCAAAATAAACTTTTTCATCGTAGTTATGAAATGGAAGTTGATGTATTTTCTTTTTTATGGGTGGTTTGCAAAATATATCGCTCCAATTCGGAACGATGGATAACAATTTTTCGCCCAATATGACCATATGCAATCTGACCAGATTTCAACATTTTATATGCTGTCGATTTTCCGATCCCCAATTCTTTGCAAAGTTGCGGGATTGTAATCAGATTTTCATTCATCGTAAAAACTCCTTTCTTTTAATTATTTAATCGTATGTTGTTGCAATAGAATGCTAACAAAAAGTAATTGCTACCAATTATTTGTAACGGGATACCAACAATAGGATAAAAATAAAAGTCGAATTTGTACGTACAAAATATAGTGTAAAAAATCGGCTTAGACAAATGGGGTGTTTACACAAAAATATGCAAGAAAATCTCTAAAATAAAAATTTGCGTATCCTGTTATATCACTTTGCAGCAATCACAAAAATCGTTTTCCTACTATAAATAAGAAAGGAATGCTTGATATGAAAAAAATGGCACAAAATAAAACTGGAAAAAAAGAATGCAAAAATGCAAGAATAGAATGCAGACTAACTGAAAAACAAAAAGCAAAGATTCAAAAGAAAGCCAAGACACATGGTATTTCCGCTTCTCAGTACATGATTTTATGTGCAATCCAAGACAAACAAAGCATACAAAAAGAAAAATTAGAAATATATACCATTGTTACATTGGCACAGGAACTGGTTCGTTATGTACAAAATCGCTATAACGCAAAATACGATGATGAAACTTTGAATGAAAAGGTGGAAGAATTATGGACAAAATTATGATAAAACGTGTCAACGCCAATTATTCTAAAGATTATGATGTAGAAAATATCATGCGTTATGTATGCAGTGAGAAACAAGAGCATCAACACATGCAATTGCACTATTGGGATACACGTGGTCTACCTAAAAATTTAGAAAAAGCAATTGCTTTACTCAAAGCATCCCAACAATATATGGGAAAAGATACAGGCAGAAGAATCAACCATATCGTAATTTCTTTCCCAGAAACCATACAAGATGTAACATTAGTTTATATCATTGCCAATCATCTGGCAGATTATTTGGGCAAAGAATATACCTTGATTTATGGTATCCATACGGATACAAATCATTTACATATACATTTTGCCTTGAATACTATCAGCTATCGCACTGGGAAAAAATTTCATACCAACCAAAAAGAATTTGCAGAATGGAAAAGACAGATTTTGATTCAAATTGAAAATATCCTAGTGGAATGGAAAATATAAAATTGTCTTTGATGCCCAAACAGTAAACTGTGAAACAAATCTCCAGCAATGATGAATTTTTAAAAAATCCGCTGTATGTGCTGTATAGCATTACATACAGTGAAATTCATAATGATATTTGATTTTCATTCCTTTCTATATGTTCTGTCACTTGTCTTGATTTCACAAAAGGTTATAATAATTATATCAATATCAACCATCAATTACATGACAAGGGGTGAAACATATGACAAAAGAAACCAATTTTTATAATTCGATTATCAAACAATTGATTTTGCATTACCAGCAATTAGATGTCATAACAGATCCAAATACACTTTGCCACTTCACAGACACAGAATATCAAATCGAAACTGGGCGCAAAAATCTGAATGGCTTGGTCACTAATTTCATCAGTGAAACAGATTGCCATGATGAAACAGCCAAACAAGAAAATGCACGGATATACGATGCCATGCGAAAAAATGTATCACGTTGTTTGGACGTATGGCAACAATCTCATATACCTCTAATGCCAGAATTAGATTTTACAAAACCTCAATTTTATTTAGAGCAATATCCACAAGAGGATGCATTGAAATTTTTGCAGGCATTTTTAGAAATCACGACAGGTTTAGACCAGTCTAATCTGCAAGTCAATCGTAGAATCAAACATAACTTGAATGCAAAAATAGACATAGAAAATGATTTTTCTGTAATCAATAAAATATTTGCTGCAATGGACAGCTCTTTTACAGAAATACCATTTCAAAAATTCATGAAAGAGTATGATCAAATTTTATCTTGGTACATACGTGAAATTCGTGAAAAATATATAAATGATATACAAGCTGAGATAAAAGACCATAATATTATAAATCGACCAGATCAATACTTGCAAGTAATCAAAAGTATCTTTACTGTTACAAACGCTCACATCCATCAAATACAACCAAATATGTTCTTAAATCATCCAGTACAACAGGATATATGCTCATGTGAAATGATATTAGCAAAAATACAAACTATCAGATTACGATGGCAACTGATGGTGAAACATATTTGTCAAATCATTGATTATCTCATGCTGCGACGAGATATTCACAAAGAAAATATACAAGAAATTTGTGAAAAAATAGAAGCAATCCCTATAAAACAATATCAAAGAAAATATCAAAGCAGAAGCTTAATCAACGATTTCTTGACGTATCACAATATTTTGTATATACAAAATGAATTTTTAGAGGAACTACGTGTACAAATCTACAAACTACAATTTATAGAACAGCAACCTCCGATTGCGGATGAATATCGTTTTTTAGAAGATGATAATTCCATCAAAAAAAAATTCGATGACGTCAATGTCCTTGCTCTAAGTGGCAAAGAATTGCAAGAATACAATACCTATTTTAATCTAGGACAGGAAGTCTCACATAAAACATTTCAAAAATATATCCACTTTCTCAAAGAACAGGTTCCTACTTTTAACACAAAAACAGGTCGCGATTTGCATCCAGAAGAAGATATTAGTGTTTGTAGAGCTTTGTATAGAACCTTTTTTTCTTGTCCATCATTTGTATACAAACAAAATACAAAAGATAATAACGACAACACACAAAAACAAATAAGCAAAAAAAAATTTTATAATCTTTGGAAAGAATACGAAGAAAAGAACACAATGTCATCTCTTGAATATCTTGCATATAGCAATACGCTTTCCTGTTTGATCATTTTGGAATCTAAAAACGGAGCAGAACACTTTGAATGCAAAACCAACTTAATGATAAGCATGTATAAAGTGTTAAATTTGGCACTTATTCAGCTTCTTACAGAAGCAAGTGAGGAAACTTGTCTGAAACATTGTATGGACGAAATCGATCAGCTATTTGTCAAACTTGTTTCTGTGATATATCCTGATCTCAACTGGCAAGAACTACAACCCTACGACCCATACAAACAAACCTAATTTCATGTTTCATTTGCTTGCATCATCGAACTGCATGCATAACTATCGTCATATGCAACCAATGAGGCAATCAGTGATATGCTTCATTTTACAGCACAAAGGCACCTTTCTATTTTAGGTTCCATTCTATACGATAAGAAATCCATTCATCTAAAAATTTTAAGGACTTGTACATTCCCTAATACAAGTCCTTTTTTTGTGTGCATATTACAGGAACAGAGTACAAACAACATTTGAGGTAAAAATCATACTTTCTAGCGTCCAGTGAAATTCATAGAAAAATCAGATACTATGATTTCAGAACTTGCGCAAGTAATACCACTGGATACCAATCAGAAAGGAAGTTTATATTATGAATCACCATGACTTAACCATTATTTCACAAGCTATGACGAAACCAATTTTTTCTCTAGCGCTTTCGGGTCACATATTGGGTATTATGAAAAAACGTCTTATGGCAGAAGCCAATTTTGAGAGTTTCCCACTCTTGGTTTTGATTGGCGCACCCCAAACTGGTAAATCTGCCGTATTTCGGGCAGCAATTCCTGACGAAACACATCGCAAATCTACATTTGATGGATTTCGAGAAATCAAAAAATTTATACAAACCAAGGACACAGAATATATTTTAATTGATGATGTATCCGCAACCAAAAACAACTCCAAAAAACAGCAGTATGCCAGAATTTTAGATGACATTGGTCGTGCTTCTTATGAAGGCAGTTCTTGTATCATTGGTATGACAATGGAAGAAACCACTTTGCGTTATTTCCCAACCTCTTGTATTCAAAGAATGTTATTGGCAGATACCAATGATTTTTGGAACAGAGAAAATCAGCAGTTCACCAAAGAACTGCGCCAGTGCAGTGCAACATTAAAAATACTTTTAGATGCTTTTCGTGATTGGTTTGCCAAACAGACAACCTCCTTTGCAGATAACTTGAACCATTACGAAAGTTTGCATCTTTCTGAAATGGAAAAACATTCTCGACTGGTACATACTACATTTGCTTACTGGACAGCGGTAGAATACTATTTCAAATTTTTACGAAATATCTCGCCTGCTGTTTATGATGAATTGCATATTTCGGTAAAAAACGTCTTAGCGCAGTTGGTGACACCTTTTTTTGATCCGATGCAGACCACAAAAATGAAACGTATACAATTATTTATGCAAAGCTTATATCACGTAATACAAAGCCAAACACTCGCAGTACAAAAACCAGAACCATTTGAAAATTTATGTAAAGCTTACGCTTATGGTACATGTCTACAATGTCAAACATATTCGGGCTTTTCTTACAATTATGATTGTCAATATGATGATTCAGAAATCAGTCATTGTTATAATCCGGCTGACCTTGTGATCCGTACCAACTATAACGCTCTATTTCTAAAAGATGCCAGACAAGTACCCATCTTTCCAAAACATTTAAAGGATACAGGAAGTTTCCCCGTTTTGCTGATCCATCGAGATGTATTATTGGATTTGATCAATCGCGCTTGCAGTCGGATTTGTCACCAAGAACAGAAACAGACATATCCTTTTCATATGGCAGAGATGACAAAATATTTGTATCAACTCAATATGCTTCTATTTTTACCAGGTGCAAAAAACAATCGATATTCTATCCCACATTATTACGAATGTTATGAAGAAAACAAAAACGTAGACATCAGTCCCCTTTCTGTATTCATCATCAGACTGACTCCAGAAATTGCAGAAATAATGGACCAAAATATAGAATCATTTCGTCCAAAACCTTTCCAACAGGGCTATGCCAAAGAGATGGCAAAAAATCTTTCCTATCATTGGTATCGTTTGGTAACTACATATGGTGCTATTGGAGTATATGATGAATCAGAAACGTAATATCTCAAAATAGAAATATATATCATCTATATGTATATGGAATATCACATATAAAGTACAACTCAAACAGCATACATTAACAAAAAAAGGAGGTGCAGTATTATGAAAACAAACACAAATACATTCTGCATAAGCGTATTTCAAAATGGGTGTAGTAAACCCACCTGCGAACATTTTACAAAAGTATGGATCGACTTAATCAATGGCATCGAACGCAGCAAAGAAAGCATAACCGTCGGAAAATAACAATAAAACACCCCTGTATTGTTTTCATACAGGGGCATCTATCCAACAGGAAAGGAGGTTTTCGCTATGAAAGTAGCCATCTATTGCCGTTTGTCTGAAGAAGATCGAAATAAATCCAATGCCGCAGACGATAGCGCGAGTATTTTGAATCAAAAATCTATGCTCCTGCAATATGCCATTTCACAAGACTGGGAAGTATACAATATTTACAGTGATGATGATTACACAGGTGCAGACCGAAATCGCCCCGAATTCCAACGCCTTTTGGAAGATGCCAAAAACAGAAAATTTGACATCATACTATGCAAAACACAATCTCGCTTCACACGTGAATTAGAACTGGTAGAAAAATACATTCATGGATTATTCCCTCAATGGGGCATTCGATTTGTCAGCATTGTAGATCACGCGGATACCGATATCAAAGGCAACAAAAAATCCCGTCAAATCAACGGCTTAGTCAATGAATGGTATCTGGAAGATATGTCAGAAAATATTCGCAGTGTATTGAAAAACAGACGACAAAATGGATTGCATATCGGTGCGACTGCATTATACGGTTATCAAAAAGATCCTGAACAGAAAGGACACCTCATCATTGATGAAGAAGCGGCAAAAGTCGTCCGCGAAGTATTCCTTCTATTTTCTCAGGGATATGGTAAATCTACAATTGCCAGAATGCTCAATGACAGAGGGATTCCAAACCCATCGGAATATAAACGGCAAAAAGGCATCTCTCCACCCAAACATAAAAACAGCACACTTTGGAAATATTCTGCCATATCCAGTATGTTGGCAAATGAAATGTACATAGGCAACATGGTACAAGGAAAATATGGCAGTGTATCGTACAAAACAAAGAAAAATAAACCGCGCCCAAAGGAACAATGGTATCGTGTAGAAGGAACGCACGAACCCATCATAGACCTAGCATTATGGAACAAAGTACAGGCAATGCGAGAACAAAAAGCAAAGCCATTTACAGTAGGTACCATCGGGCTATTCTCTAAGAAAGCACATTGCGCAGAATGTGGGTATATCTTGCGCTCTGGCAAGCGCGGGGATTGGCGCTACCTGACCTGCCCCAACCGTTCTGTATCCAAAAATGCCTGCAAAGGCGCATTTATTTCCGTGGATCGTTTGGAGCGCAAAATCATTGATGAACTCAAGCGATTGTCAGCAGAATACCTAGATCAAGATGAACTAGAACGCAATATTACATGCAGCAATCATTACGAAAACCAGAAAACACAGATACGAGAAACCATAACAGCATATGAAAAAAAGATACAAGAATATACCACAGCGATTCGCGAATTGTATATGGACAAAGTCAAAGGGATTTTGACAGAAAGTGATTATTTAGATTTATCAAAAGCATTTACTTCTGAAAAAAACAGATTAGAACAAAATTTAGGATATGCCAAAAACCAACTGACAGAAATAGAAATGCGCAAAGAAACGGGGAATCAGAAAAAAGCGTTGATTGAAAAATATATGAATATGGAACATCTGACAAGGGAAATGATAGATGCCTTGATTGACCATATTGATGTTGGACGCAGAATCCCAGGAACAAAAGACGTACCTATTACGATTTATTGGAATTTTTAGGAACGGCAAACACGCCGTTCCTTTGTTCGTTTTATTTTGATAGCATGATGTACAAAATATATACACATGCCTCTAGTGGTTTATAAAAAAATTTATTTCACAACCATTAAAATCATTTTTTAGCCAACATTTCTAAATTGATGTAGCTGAATGTTCTTCAAAATTCTCCACTTGTTCCATAACCTTGTTGAATACTTCTGGGCTATATTCCGGTGGGTATCCATTCTTAATCAAGCAAATTTTAATATCAAGTTTCAACTGATTACGCACATTTTGATTATTCAGCCAATCAGCAAATGAGGATTTTGTATCTATAATTTCTTTTACCTTTTTTGCCAAAGCTTTGCATTTATCGTTTATAACGACACCATCTATTTCTTTGTCTGTTCCATATTCGAAATTATATTGATCCCGCAAAGCAACTAAAATATCATAAAAGGCTTTTTCTTGAAAAGTTAAACCCATTTTTCGGAAACTTTCTCGATTCTCATTCATTTGACGTAGAATTTCTAACGCTTGTTCTGTTGCAACCTTAATAATATCTTCTGAAGCTTGCTCTTGTGCTTCGCCTGCTTCTTCCGCAGTTACAGTTTTACGTCTTTCCTGGTACTCTGCTATTGTCTTTTCTAACATCTCCTGAAATGACTTCGCTGCCAGCTGATTGACTTTCCCATACTCCTTAATTTGTTTTCGTAACATTTTGACCAGAAGTTCAAGCTTTGTTGCGGGCATTTTTACATCTGATAATTTTTCAAAATATTCAGGAGAAAAAATATCTTCTTCTTCGCCACCTTCAAGTACACTTTCCACCTGATTGTATTTCAACGCCTCCTCAACCATTTTCGAAACGGCACGATTCATAGTTTCGGTATCCACTTCGCTTGTCCCGCTCATTTTACGAACAAAACCAGCAATTGCCATAAAACATTGTGCAAATGCAGATTCTTCTTCTCCAAGTTCACCAGAAGGCTGGCAAACATCATAAGCCGTTCTCATTCTCCTCACTGTTTTCAAAAAATATGTTTTGAAAGAAACTTTCTGAGAACCCTTATTTTCCTCTAGGTGCAATTCCTGTGTTGATGCAAATACGTACTCCGCAGCCTTGGCAAGCAGTTTATAACGTTCCATTGGATTACAGTCAGGATTTAAGAACGGTTTCAAGTCATAATCCGTAAACAAATTTTTTAATATTTCGAGTTCTTCTCGGAATACTGTTGTTGCCTGTTCAACGTCATCTTCTGTTGGTGCAATAGAAGTATCTCCACCATAAACTTTCATAGCTTGACGCATATTATCACGAATACCAATATAATCTATGACCATGCCATATTCTTTTCCTGGATATTTTCTGTTTACGCGGCTAATCGTCTGTATCAGCAAATGTTTTTTCAAGGGCTTATCATTATACAAATATGTAAGCGTTGGAACATCAAAGCCAGTGATCCACATATCTACTACAATTACAATATGAAAATTTGATTTTTCTTGTTTGAAAGCAGCATCCAATTCTTCAGAACGTTTGCTATTTTGAACACCACCAAGATAATTATACATTTCTTTCTCATCATTTTTTCCAACACTTGCTACCATCGCCATAAA
>CALWSU010000016.1 GCA_944384295.1 uncultured Lachnospiraceae bacterium
TACTTCTGTCAACTCGTCAAAGGCTTGAATGAAATGAGCCTTTGACGACAGGGTGGCGACTTTTTCGACACCCTGAAACCACGAAACAACAAAATATCTGTTGTTTCGTGGTTATTTCATTTCACGCCAAATACATGACGTCCGATTGTGGTTGTGATGGGTACGCTCCAAATCCAACGGCTGGTTGCAGTGACTGGGTTCCAATAATACAATGCGCCATTGGTAGGGTCCCAACCATTGAGCGCATCTCTTGCCGCATTGAGCGCGGTTTCATTGGGTGTTAAATAAAATTGTTGGTCTTCGACAGCATCAAATGCCTCCGGCTGAAATATGACCTCGGCGATGGTATTCGGAAAATCGGGACTTGCCACGCGATTGAGCACCACTGCCCCGACTGCTACCTGTCCCTCATACGGTTCGCCGCGCGCTTCTCCATGTATGATAGAAGCCAATAAGTACAAATCTTCGTCATAATCGCTTTCACCACTTTCGCCTACGCCGCTGGTGCCACTGCCTATGGATATGCCCAAACGTTCTAATGTATCGTTTCCTGCAATGCCGTCCACTTTCATCCCTTGGTCTTGCTGAAATTTGCGTATGGCTTCATAAGTACGTGTGCCAAATATGCCGTCCACGGTTCCCACGTCATACCCTAAATCCTGCAATCTTTGTTGTGTTTGGCGTACCAAATCGCCATACGTCCCCCAAGATACATATTGTAGGACTGGCACTGCTTCTGCATTGGTCGGATTGGTTTGTGCTGTTTGTGTGTTCCCATACCAAAAACAGCCGCTTGCCACCGCCAAAGCACATACCCAAAGACTGCCTATGATTTTCCAGCTTTTCTGGCTTTTTCTCTGCCCCATGCCGCTTTTCTCCCCCTTATTGCAAATCTGATTATTGGAATAGCTCTACCAGCTTCAATTTGATTTTTGGCATTTTTTGTTCTTGCTCCAATGCCGATACCACGACATATTCTTCTTCTGTCAATGTATTTTGCAGCCGTATATGGCTTTCTTCTGTGGGTTCGCTCCAAGTCGCGTCCACATAGCACATTTGCGGATACAGCACACACCACCAGTTATGCCCCTTTGCCGCGCCGATTTCCACACGCAAAGCGTCATACACACCAGCCGGAAATACCAAATCCCCATATTGTTTTTCTGGGAAATCCTCTCGTACCACAGAAACCGTAACATCATAATCATAGCCCTGCTGTGCGACTTCCGCCTCTGCAATCTTTGCGATTTCTGCGCGGCTATTCTGCAAGTATGCCATACTTTCGGCTTTTGTCTGGCAGGCAGACAGACGCGCGCCATATTCTTCTAAAATACGGTCGCGTACCGCAAGCTTTAACGCTTGGTCGCTTGCGGTATCGCTGTTTGCCAATACATGAAACCGCAGTACTTTTTCACTGATGCCGCCTTGAATATGCGCGCCATAGGCTGCCCCCAGCGCAACCACACTCCATACCGCTGCCGCCAGTAAAAATGCCAAAGTCCAACGCATACAGCTTTTTTTATATTTGCTGTGCCAAAGAGAAATGCTATTTTGTTTTTTCATATCCATCACACTCCTGATGGTGGGAGTATTGCCCAAAATTTTACAGGTTATACGTTCCATGCGGAAAACATTTGCAAAATTGCAATTTATCGTATCCGTCCGGTATCCTGCAAAGTCACATCACAAGAAACCTGTATGTCTAAATCCCGCCAATCCTTTGTCTGTTCTGCCAATTGCGGAGACTGTCGACACAAACGGGCATAGATACCAAATACATCGCCTGTGGTTGCTTGTTGTACTATTGTTATTGTATTTTCTAAATTGCGTTTTATGATGTCCGCAAAGAAATTTTCCAAAGATTCTCTTGTTTGTTCTTCCATCAAAGGCAAACCTGCGCTTGCTGTGAGCATACCAGACACATCTAAATGCACATCACATAATACACGCCCGTCTGATTTCTGAGAAAACGTATAACGCACTTTATTTTTCCGCACTTCAAAAGGCAAGGTTTGTGTATCCCATTCCCCTTCTAGTACTGCGCCTTTGCCTTCGCCCAATAACAAAAGATGTGCCTGTTCCTGCAAGTCGGAAAGCGCGAACGCATACGCGCCTTCGGCTAATGCAATGCCGCCCGAAAGTGAAAGCGCGCCTTCTTTGCTTTCCATACGCGGCAAAATGGCACTTCCCTTTTGCTCACTAAATTCTGTCAATAGCATATCCAAGTCCATACCACGTGTCGCGCCGACTTCTGTTGCTGTGTTTTTATAAAATTCCCATAAAAACAAGCCCGTTGAGCTATCCGCTTGCGCGATGGCTTCTACACAATCGGCGGCTGTCTGCGACGTACCCAATACCATGACTTTTTCGGAAACCATCATACCGCGTTCCAGTTCCTCCAATACTGCCGCGAATTTTTCCGCGTCCTCCAACAACGCACGCCCAAACACAACGGTTTTGAGTTGCCCCAAATACACCTCACGAGAACTGCGGCTATCTGCCTGCGCGACTACGCCGGTCAAGGTATTCGCCGTAATCGAAAAAACTTCTCCGCCATTTTCTGTGGTTTTGGCAGGCGCAAAAAAGAATTGTAACCCTTCTTCTGTCTGGTCTACACCCATGGTAATGATATACGCTCTGTCTTCGGGGTCACGTCCACCGCCGCAGCCTGTCAGAAAAAACGACAAACACACAAAAAACAGAAAAGCGCAAAGGCTCCAATTTCTCATACTTTTCATACTCATATCCCCCCTTTCTTCCATTTGCGGCTTTTATACAGACAATACAAAGGCAGTACTGCCAATAAAAAAGCACTCAAAAAGGGCTGTATGAGATTACGAAACGCATAAGCACTTTCCATATCCTGCAAAACCATAGCACCTACAAACAAAATCGGTACCCATAAAAACAACCAATATCTTTGTTTTTTCTGTTTTTGGCGCAAAATGCGCGCACTGCATACACTGCCAAAAAACAGCGCACCAGAAATATATAAAAAGGCGGATACTATCCAAAACCAAAGCAAAAAAATGTCTTTTCTACCTAGAAAAATACCAGAAAAACTAATGCGTTCCGCAACCTGCAATGTTGGAAAAATTTTATGCTCCAAGGCTTCTACGCCATATACCGCCAAACAAAGGAATGTAATTACACTCATCAGTATGGTTGTAGTCAGGCACACACCCAATACGCTTTTTTTGGTTTGCGTGGGCTTTTCCAGATATGGCGGTAAAAATAATAAAAATAACATTGCCTGAAACAATGGCTGTATTGCTGCTGCACCCTTACGCAACATAGTAAAATCTGGCAAGTCAAGCGGCAAAAAATATGCCTCGTCTATCGTCAATGCCACCCCTGCCAACAAAAGCAGAAATGGTACAAATACAAAAAAGAACAAAATTTCTGCTGCTCTTGCCTGTCCTTCTATGCCGCGCGCCACACCAAAGGCGGATAACAAAAGCAACACTGCCACCAACACCCATACTGGCGTTTGGGGCAGCATGGTACGGCATAAAATTTCCGAAAAAATACGCAATTCTAACATAGCATCTATTGCCAGTTTCAGCGCAAACCCTACCGCAAATACAGTACCCAATAGATTACCAAAGCCATAACGCACCCATTCTACGCCTGTCCAATGGGGCGCGCGTGCCATTAATGTGGTCAAAACCAAAGAAAACAAAGATGCTGCCAAGCCCCCGCAAAGCATCACAATCCAACAGGCGCGCCCACTCTCCGCCGCCAATTCCGCCGGCAAAAACAAAGAGGACGTACCAAAAAAATACAGCAGCAATAAGGCTTGCAATTGGCGCAATGAGATTTTATGGTTATCGGAAAACATTTATACGTCCCCTCCTTTTTTCCGAAATATAGAATGTCCGCGCAGCCAAGGCAAAGGCAAGCGCAACAAGCTATCCTTCAAATCTTGATATTGATTGACAGAAGCCGAGCAGAAAGGATACAAATATGGTATGCCATACGACGACAAACCCGCCAGATGCACCAGCAAAAGCAAAAGCCCTGTCCAGAATCCAAACAGCCCCAATGTCGCAGATAGCACAATCACAACATACTTACTCAAGCGCAAACCTGACACCACAGAGATATTCGGAATCACAAACGTACAGATGCCCGTCAATGCGGATACAATCACGACAGCAGGACTCACCAGCCCCGCATCGACTGCGGCAGAGCCAATAATCAAGCCGCCCACAATCCCAATGGTAGAACTAATGGGGGACGGCAAACGAATCCCCGCTTCTCGCAACAATTCAAACGCCAATTCCATCAGCACAACTTCCCAGACCACAGAAAAAGGAATACTTTGCCTTGTTTCGGCAATCTTGAGTGCCAAAGAGGTCGGCAAAAGCTGCGGGTGAAATACCGTCAAGGCAATATACAGCCCCGGCAATGCCACAGCAAGGATTGCGGCAACATAACGCATACAACGAATCAAACTCATGATTTCCCAGCGGTCGTAATAATCTTCCGCCGCTTGAAAAAAAAGATTGAGCGTAACTGGTAACAACAGTACAAAAGGCGTATTGTCCACAACAACCACCACACGCCCCTCCATGAGTGCCGCTGCTGCTTTATCGGGGCGTTCTGTCATCTGAATTTGTGGGAAAGGGGAAAACTTTCTTTTTTCCAAAAACTGCTCCAGATACCCACTATCCAGCACCGCAGACAAGCGCAAAGAGGAAATTTGTCGTTTGACTTGCCGCAAAATTTCGGGACGCACCAAGTCTTCCAGATACATCACAGCCAAATCGGTTTTACCGCGTTTGCCTGCCTGTGCGCGTTCCACCTTAAGTCGTGTATCGCGAATCCTACGCCGTATCAACACCAGATTAAACGCCAGCAATTCTGTAAAAGCATCTTTTGGACCTTGTACCACAACTTCCGTTTTGACTTCGCTCACACCACGATTGGGATAGGCTCTTGTGGAAGCCTGCAAGGCAAAAGGACTGCCGTCCATAAATATGAGTGTATCCCCCACCATAACGCCTTCCGCTGCTTCTTCTATGCTATATACACGTTTCATGTCACGATTGGCAATGACATTTTCCATTAAGCCTTCTAATCGTTCTTGTGCTTCCTGTATTGCACAACGGTTCATGATATTGGTCAAAATTGCGTCTTCTATGGAAGTGGTCGCAATCATATTATCGACATAGACCAAAAACAGCCGTCCTTGTCCTTCGGCGGCTTCAAATTCACGAAATACAATATCTTCACACTTCGCAAACAATTCTTTCATTGCAGCAAGATTTGCCGCCAGATTGGTTGCTATTTTCATATTGTTTCACACCTGCCTTTTTTCTCTCTATGCTAGTGTGACAAAAACGAAATGGAATTATACGCCAAACCAAAACAAATCCATAAAAACAGACAAAAAAAATACACCTTGCGTCCAAAAAAATTTTTCTGCAAGATGTATTTGCTTTTTGTATGCGCTTTACATACCGCCTGTACCACTGCCACTCAAAAGCTCTGTATTTTCAAATTGATAAATTTGCATGTCGTGTGCGTATTCCAGTTGCAATATGGCATTCTTTGCCTGTTCTACGGCTAAATTGGCTTGTTCTACAGTAATGGCTGTGCTATTGCCTACCTGATAATTGATTTCGGCAACACGTTTTGCGGCTTCTGCCTGCTCCAATGCCGCAACAGCGGAATCATGTTGGGATTCTAACTGTACAATACTTTGGTATGCGTTTTTGATTGCCAATTCTTTATTATCTTTCGCTGTCTTGAGGCTACGTTGTGCTTGCTGGAAAGTATACTCATTGGTAGCGTTCTGAGAAGATGTGGTGCCTCGTGCCAGATAGTTTTTGCCAAATTCCGCATCTTCTACCGCCAATTCTTGTAATTTGATAGTATAATCTGCATTGAGTTTTGTATCAATATATTTGTCTAAATCTTCTGACAATTCATAAGGCGCATATTCCATTTTATAAATCAAGGTATACCGCTTTTCGGGTTCAGTCCCTAGGAAATTATAAAAAGAATTATATTCCTGCTGTAATGCCAATTCCAATTTATCTACCGTAAACTGTGCATTGTCCCAATCGTCTTTGAGCTGTTGCAAACCGTAATCGCTGAGCATACCCAATTCATTTTTGCGTACGCCTTGTTCATACAGCTTTTTCTTCATGGCAACATCTGCTTGTGCCAAGTCTAAAGAACTTTCATCGCTGAAAATCGAAGTAAAATAATTTTTCACAGAAGCTTCTAATGCTAGTTTTTCGATTTCCTCGCCATATCTATTCTTTGACATATTACTGGAAATCTGCTGAATCGAAGAATAAATTTGATAAATGCTTGGGTCTACCCATTGTTGGTAGGAAACCGAGGGCACATTAAAATCGCCTGTGATGTCCCAAATATCTTCTTTGAGTTTTTGCAGATATTCCGCCTGGTCTTCATAATTGCGCATTTCTGCGCTATTTTTTCTTGCCAAAAGTACAGCATCTTCAAATGTCAAAGGTGTGGCAACTTGAGACGCATCGCCCAAACCTTCGGGCATCGTCTGTTGTATTTCTTCTGTGCTGTATGCAGAACCCACCACAGCATTTGGTTCCTGCTGTGCGGCGTATACATTGCCGCTTGCCAAAAGCAACGCCAAAGTCGTTGTGAGTGCGGTTTTGCCGATTGTATTGATTTGCATGTCCATGCCTCCTCCTATACCGCTTTTTTATGGGTATATCCCCTCATTCCCATCATATCATATGCGACTTTCAAAAACCATGTTGTTAATGATTTCTTAATAGATTTTTGTGATTTTACAAAAAAAGGCTTTTTTCTCTTCCAAATAGAAAAATTGTCAGGGTGTCAAAAAAGTCGACACCCTGTCGTCAAAGGCGCATTGCATTCAAGCCTTTGACGAGTTGGCAGAAGTATAAAGCTCTGGTCAAGCACTTTGCTTCGCAAAGTCAGCTTCGCTGCCCCCGTCTCTTTCGGGGTGCGGCATTCCATCGGCTAAAAGCCTTGAAACTTCGGCTTTTCCTCGTCGGAAATGAATTCCGACTGCGGATTCCAGTTGGGAAATGACACACCGCAAAGAAGTGCGGACAGCCATTTATGGCTGGCATTTGCGCAGCAAATGTGTTGAACATCGTTTCCCAACCCCTTCCGCGTGCTTGAAAAAAGTAAAAAGGTACTTTTTTGACAGTCTGATTGTTTTGTTGCCTATACTGCATGACGGATTATTTTTGCAATTTTTCTAATAAAGCGGCGTATGTCTGTACCCCCAAAGGCAGTATGGCAGGGTCAAACGCAAAACATGCACTATGCAATGCATGTGTCAAGCCTTTTTCGGGATTGCCGCTGCCTAAGAAAAAGAACATACCCGGTACTTTTTGCAGATACAGCGAAAAATCTTCTGCAAGCATATAGGGCGGTGTTTCCTCATAGGCATCGCCTACCACTTCCTCCAAAATCTGTACCAATTCTGCGTCATTTTCTACCACACGATACATATGGCGAAATACAGCTTCCCCTTTACACCCATAGCCTGCGGCAATGCCTTGTGCCGTTTCCTGTATGCGTTGTACCATAGTATCATACGCCGTATCACTGAATGCGCGCATCGTGCCTTCGAGCTTGACTTCTTTTGCAATGATATTGCAGGCTTCGCCGCCTTGTATTTTCCCAAATGTCAGCACACCGCTTTCCAAAGGGGAAATATTGCGGGACAATATGGTATGCAGCCCTGTAATGACAGCCCCTGCCGCCAATATCGCATCCTGTCCCAATTGGGGCTGTGCGCCATGCGCGCTTTGTCCTGTGATATGAATATCTACCTCACCATTACGCGCCATCATTGCCCCTTTGCGGCAAGCCACTTTGCCTTGTGGCACTTGTGGGAAGATATGACAGCCTATGATACAGCGCACAGGATATTTTTCAAACAATCCCGCATCTACCAAAAGCTGCGCACCGCCGGGACCTTCTTCCGCAGGCTGGAAAATCAACACCACATCGCCCTGCAATTCGTCTTGATGCATTTTCAGATACTTGGCAAAGCCCAGCAATATGGTTGTATGTCCATCATGTCCACAGGCGTGCATACAGCCTGTATGTTCCGACGCAAAAGGCAGACCGCTTTCCTCCTGCACTGGCAATGCATCTATATCGGCACGAAACGCCACAGCCGGCGCATTGCCTTTGCCATGAATGACGGCAACGGTTCCGGTTTCGAGCCATTTTTCCCATGTGGTAATACCGAAATGTGTCAAGGTTGCACGGATATAAGCAGCCGTTTTATGTTCTTGTAAGCCCAATTCTGGTATTTTGTGTAAATCGTGATAAATCTCTGTCATGGTCTGCGCCAAAGCGTCCCATTCTGCTATATTTTTTTGCAAAGAAAATTCCTCCTTTATGTCATTTTTCGATTGCGGAAAAACCTCTCCATGATTTTTCACAAATTCATTCCTTCCCACTTCGTGCGTTGGTCTTGAATTTATAAACAAAAAATCATTCCGTTGATAGAAGAAAATTTTTTTCTTTCTTGCGAAAGAAAAAACCACTCTATGATTTTCTATATGCCTTCCTCTTGCACACATTGTGTGCTAGGTCGGAAGGCATATAAACAGAAAATCATTCCGTTATTGTATTTTTTCACCATTCCCGCAATATGTCAAATCTTTTTTGACCGTCTTTCCATAACGAAAAATGAAAAAGTGTGGAAAATCACCGTTATATCGTTTATAATAAAGTTTGTATGTTTCTTATTTACAAAAGAAGGAGGAAAACAAAAATGGATTATGATATGACCAATCCTTATGAAATTGCAAAATATATCAAGGAAGCAAAAAAAGCAACTCCTGTCAAAGTATACGTCAAAGGCGATTTGGCAGGTGTGACAGCAGAAGGTGTCAAAATCTTTGGGCAAGGGGATTTTTTCCTGCTCTTTGGTGACCATGTAGCCGTACAAGCAGTATTGGACGCACACAAAGACAAAATTTCTGACTATGTACTGGAAAATGACAGAAGAAATTCCGCAGTACCTATGCTGGATTTGAAAGAAATCGACGCACGTATCGAACCTGGTGCATTTATCCGTGACCGTGTAAAAATCGGTAAAAACGCAGTTGTCATGATGGGCGCAGTCATCAACATTGGCGCAGAAATCGGCGAAGGTTCTATGGTAGACATGAACGCCGTACTGGGTGCGCGCGCGACTGTAGGCAAAAATGTACACGTAGGCGCAGGCGCAGTATTGGCAGGCGTTCTGGAACCCCCTAGCGCAACCCCTGTGATTGTAGAAGATGGCGTTATGATTGGCGCAAACGCTGTGGTACTGGAAGGCGTACGCATTGGCGCAGGTGCTGTGGTTGCTGCTGGCGCAGTAGTAACAGAAGATGTACCTGCTGGCGCAGTGGTTGCTGGTTCTCCTGCAAAAGTCATCAAAATGAAAGATGAAAAAACAGAAGGCAAAACACAGTTAATGGAAGATTTGCGCAAATAAGAAAATAGCAATAAAACAAAAGGTATGAAATCTGTTTTTAGATTTCATACCTTTTTTTGTAATCATACATTGCTTTTCGTTGCTGTATCATACAAATATAATCTTTCCCCACAACAAAAACCACAGCAAAATATGCATCACTGTTGTAATGCCATAGACGACATAGAAATCAATATGCTTTGTTTTATGATGGCGTGTAAACATGCCGACAAAGCCCCCAATGCCGCCGCCCAATACTGCCATCAGAAACAGCGTTTTTTCAGGAATGCGTCGTCTATTCTTTACCGCACGTGTCTTATCCATTGCCATAGCGGCGTATAATGCAACATTCAGCACCAGATAATACAACACCAGAATCCATAACAAAGTTGTATTCCATGAGATTTCTGGAAATAAACTTGTACTGCTCATTTTATTTCACCACATTTCTCCAATCCAAATCGCCACGGTCTAATGCCAAAAGCAATACTTCCGCTGTTGCCAGATTGGTTGCTACTGGTATATTGTGTGTATCACACAGACGGAATAAATTGGTATATTCTTCATAGGAACGATGGGAAGCCGGGTCACGCAAGAAAATCATTAAATCCAAATCGTTATTGATGATTTGCGCGCCAATCTGTTCAGAGCCCCCCAACTGTCCCGCCAAATATTTGTGTATGGTCAGATTCGCCGCTTCTCCTACCAGTCTGCCTGTGGTCGCTGTTGCATACAAATCATGCTTGCACAGTATATGACGGTAAGCAATACATAAATTTTCCATTAGTTTTTTCTTGTTGTCATCCGCAATCAATGCAATATTCATAACAAACCCCCCTCAAATAATGATCTTGATTCCTTCTTTTTAATATTCAACACCAGTCCAAGCGCAACCATATTTGTCCACATGGAGCTGCCGCCATAGCTGACGAATGGCAGGGACATACCCGTATTGGGCAATATGCCCATTGCCACGCCCGCATTGACAAATGTCTGGAAGGCAAACATGCC
This sequence comes from uncultured Lachnospiraceae bacterium, assembly GCA_944384295.1. Lineage (GTDB taxonomy): Bacteria > Bacillota > Clostridia > Lachnospirales > Anaerotignaceae > Anaerotignum. The sequence continues at coordinate 10,463 of CALWSU010000016.1, forward strand.
CGCCACACCGACTACAATGAGCTGGCTGAGTGGATCTCTTGTTGATAATGCAATCATCATACAGCGAATCACAACAAAAAACAAGAGTCCTAATGTAAAAATACAACCCAAAAATCCAAATTCCTCCCCAATGACAGAAAAAATAAAGTCATTATGTGGTTCTGGCAGATAACTGAGCTGATTGAGCGTACCTTGGAACAAGCCTTTGCCGCTTAATTGCCCCGCGCCTATGGCGCTGATGGATTTTTCTGTCTGATAGTACAAATCTGGGTCTGCCGTTGGGTCCACAAAGGATAAAATACGGTTAAACTGATGTGGTTCTAATATTTTATCCATCAAAAGCGGCGTTTCGCGGCTGACGTCCCATAATATAAACAATAACAATGGGATGCCCACAATGGCAACATTGCGAATCCATATCACATCTATGCCCGCCACAAATACCATAACGCAAAATATGGCAACCAAAACCAAGCTGGCGGACAATGCAGGCTGTTTGAGTACGAAAAGTACCGGTACCATCATTATGACACATAGTTTAAGAAAAAATTCCAAACGGTACATTTTTTGTAAATTCATAGAAATATATTTCGCCAGAAAAAATATCATCATCACTTTCGCAAATTCAGAAGGCTGTATGGTCAAAGGTCCAATCTCGATCCAGCGTGTCGCGCCATTGCCATCTTTCCCGACCAAAAATACCGCCAAAAGCAACACCAGATTGATGATATAGATTGGAATATAAAACTGCGAAAAATATTCATAATCTACATTTGCCGCTACGACCATCAATACCAGACCAATGGCAAAAAATACAATTTGTTTATATACTTCCGCTGTGCCTTCGCCCAGATTAAAATGCAACGCGCTGGCAATGCAGATAATCCCGAAACAGGCAAGCAGACAAACTGCGCCAACCATATGCCAATCCAAATTTTGCAGATATTTCCTGATGTTCATATGCCGCACACGCACCTCCATTCCTGATTCCTAATTTCTGAACATAATGACATAATGCAAATAAATACAGCAAAGCCGGACGAAAATTTTTCCCCGGCTTTCTTGCTGTTTATGTATACAATATGTGCGGCTTTGGCGTTTACTCCTGATTGACTTTACGCATACTCTTGATTGGAATATTGGCATACAATACAGGCACCGTTCCGCTTTTGTCGTCCGATTCTGTTTGTGTAATCTGGATGTCCAGTTCTTCCTCATCAATTTCCATATAGTTGGAAATGACTTTGATAATATCGTTTTTGAGCATTTCTAATACTTGGGAAGAACAATTCACGCGATCATGCACCAATACCAGCTTCAGACGGTCTTTCGCCACACTGCCGGAAGGCAGCTCTTCTTTTTTCCTAAAAAAGCTGAATAAATCCATGGTGACGCTCCTTTCGCTTTGAAATTATTTTTGAAAGAGCTTTTTGAGCTTGTCCATAAAAGTTTCCTGCTCTGCTTCAAATGTCATCAAGGCAACATCATTGCCCATCAAACGCTGTACAATATTGCGGTATGCCTGACCTGCACGGGAAGTATCCACAGTGACCGCAGGCTCGCCTTTATTGGTAGAAATGACGATGGTTTCATCATCTGGTACCACGCCTATGATGTCTACCGCCAAAATTTCTGTGACATCTTCAATATTCATCATTTCGCCGCGGTTGACCAAATCCACGCGCAGGCGATTGAGTACCAAAGAAGGATTGTTCAAACCACTGGCTTCCAACAGCCCAATGATACGGTCTGCATCACGTACCGCGGATACCTCTGGTGTTGTCACAACCAAAGCACGGTCTGCGCCGGCAATGGCATTTTTGAACCCTTGTTCGATACCAGCAGGGCAGTCAATCAAAATATAGTCGAACCCTTCTTCTTTCAAATTTTCACAGAGCTTCTGCATCTGTTCTGGAGATACGGCGTCTTTATCGCGTGTCTGCGCCGCAGGCAGCAAAAACAGTCCTGCATAACGTTTATCTTTAATCAATGCCTGTTTCAGACGGCAATTGCCTTCTACAACATCTACCAAATCATATACGATTCGATTTTCCAGCCCCATCACGACATCAAGATTACGTAAACCGATATCCGCATCGACTAACGCTACCTTTTTGCCCTGTATCGCCAGACCACAGCCAAGATTTGCCGTCGTTGTGGTTTTGCCAACGCCGCCTTTCCCGCTGGTGATTACAATTACTTCGCTCATGGATGTTCCTCCTAATCCTTTTTCTGCTTTGCCCCCATCAATGGCAGTCAGAAATATTTTTTTCTAACAAAGATATGCGGGCGGTACCAAACCAATTGCCGCATCTGTTCTATTTGTATTGTAGCAAAATTATGCCTCAAATGCACGAAATATTTTTTACAAAAGCCTTTTTCTTTTGTCAAGGGTGTCGAAAAATCGACACCCTGTCGTTCAAGCCTCATTTCATTCAAGGCTTGAACGAGTAGACAGAAGTATAAAGCCATCAGCTCAAGGGCATCACAAAAATCTGTCCATCTTGTACAAAGGCATATTCTGCTGGTTTTTCACCCTTTTTATTTTCATCGGGAAAGCGTGTGATAATATCCGCAATCCGCAGCTGTACCGGTGCCATATATACCGCAGCAATAAAGGCTTCCGCCGTACCTTGACAACCGGCGTGCGCCATGCCGCGCAGTTGTCCCAATACGATGATATTTCCGGTGGCTTTGATTTCGGCGCCGGGATTGATGTCACCCAATACGACCAAACTGCCGTCAAATTCCAGTCTTTGCCCATTGCGCAAAGAACCTCTATGGTATTTTGTGATATGCGTGTCTTCTTCCAACAGATTGGTCAGCTTTTGTCCTGCGCTGGTATCTGTTTTCAAAAATGTAATGCGCATTGTGGTGTTTTCTGTAATAATTTGTAGCAATGTTTTTTCTTCTTCTTCCGAAAACTCTCTGCCCTTAAAGGCAAGCGATGTTTTGACATTATCAAAAAATTTCCCCGCTTCCTCTACCTTTTGGCGCAGCTGCTCACAAATCTCATCAAACGGCGCGTCGGCGTCAAACAGCACTGTGACGCCGTCTTTTGTGCCTTTGAATATCACATAATTCTTCTGATTCATATTGGATACTCGCCCTCCTGCCTATTGCCTATTGCCTATTACATATTGCTTATTGCCTATCGTTTATAATTGCTTGCTTATCGCATATCGCTTATTGTTGATTGTTGATTGTCTGTTATTCTACTAATATGGTCTGCATATTGTCATTTGTTGGTGTATACTCCAGCCCCAAATATTCGCGTATGATTGCCTTTGCTACCTTGGGCGCAGGGGAACCATAGTTTTCCGCAAATGGTATCATGACCGTGATGGCGATTTGCGGGTCATCATATGGCGCCATACATACCAGCCATGTATGCGAACTACGGGACAAGTCTTCCTGTGCGGTACCGGATTTTGCACCTACTTTTACTTCCAAATCCGTAAACGCGCTACGCAAGGTACCTTTGCTGCCATTGGCAACCAGATACATACCTTCGTATACCGCTTCCAGATTTTCGGGCTGCAATTCCAATACATTTTCGACGACTTCTTCTTTTTTCTCATAAATACTGCCGTCTGGATTGGTTACCATATTCACCAAATGATATTGGTATAATGTACCGCCATTTGCCAATGTGGCAATATAACGGTTCATCTGTGCTGGTGTATAACTATTGACAGACTGCCCGATGAATGCACGAATGGTATCACCATCTGTCCAGCGTGTTTGGCTGGTGGTTGCGTCGGGGTTATATGTCTTTATGGTGCGTTCTTTGTAATATGGCGATGCCATAGTTGGGCTGTATTCTTCCAATTCAATCCCTGTTACAGAATTTAAGCCAAATGCCGCCATATATTCATTCAATGTGGTAATCGCCTGTTCTGTTGTGCCTTCTTCGGCATTGCCCATGCGATATCCCAATTCATAAAAGAAATAGTTACAAGAAACCTCTAACGCATGGGATACATTGACCGCACCATGTGTGCCGCCGCCGTTGCTGTAAATCCAACAACGTGCATAAGGTGTACCCGCGTCACGGAAAATCCCTTGGTCTCGTATGGTGGTATTGGGTGTAATGATACCCGTTTCCAAGCCTGCCAACGCAGGAATCATTTTAAAGGTGGAGCCTGGGGCTTTTTTCTGTTTCAAAGGACGATTGACCAAAGGTGTATTCATGTCTTCCAATAAGCTGTTGTAATAGCTATTGTTGAATGTATTGACCAATTCATTGTTATCATAAGAAGGATATGTCACCAAAGCCAATACCTGCCCGCTGTCTACCTCAGAAACCACAACAGAACCGGTAGACGGGTCTAAGCCTGTGTCGGAAGGCGACATTTCACCGCTTTCAAGTTTTTGTATCACAAACGTACTCGGCGCAATGGCACCGCTTTGCACTTTTGCTTTTTCTTCTGGTGTTGCGGGAATCCGTTCTTGTTCCATCATACAAAGCAAAAGCTCTTGTGCCGATACATTGCCACCTGCCAAGCCATCTGTCAAATAAATCTGTAAAATCTCGACTGCGTCCTCATTTTCTCTGGAAAAATCAGACCATGTCGCGGCACAGCGTTCTACCAAATCATATTGTACGGTACCTTCTTGTGCAGTCAGCATTTTCGAGGAAGAAATATGGTTGCAGTTGACCATAGAGGTAAACAATTCCACGGTACTTACGCCATATTTGCCGCCAGAACGCAGACGCGAAAGCAATACTTCGCGCAAAGATTCTTCCAATGTGGTATAGACGACTTCCTGCAATTTGCTGTCTATGGTCAAATATACATCTTTGCCCGGTATGGGTTCTGTGGTGCTGATGACACTCATACGTCTGCCTTCGCTGTCTACTTCCATTGTGATTTTCCCATCCACGCCATTGAGCTGCTGTTCATACAGCTTTTCGATACCGGATTGTCCCACAATGTCGGTCGTGCTGTAGACAGGGTTTCCCTGCGCATCCACAATATCTTGATACAACGCGATATCGGATTCTGTCATCTGGCGGATATAGCCTATGATATGCGCGAAATATTCCCCATTCGGATACTCACGCAAAGATACTGTACCTACAATCACATTGGGGAAAATATCCTGATTTTCTTCTACATAAGCCAGTGTTTTATCACTAATGCCTGTCGCGATCGTAACCGATTTATATTTCTGAAAACGCACAGCATACACGGAATTGCGGATACCAATGGTCTGTCTTGCCAAATCATTGGGCAGATACATAGGCAAACCAAAATAATCCCGCAGATAATCCAACATCTGATAGGAATCATATGCCAACAATTCACTTTCTGTGACATCCTTTGTTTTCCATGTCAATTTCCAGTTATCTTCCTTTTGACGATTGCCGTTGAACTGCAAAGCGTATGGCTCTGTCATATCCATTGGAATCTCGTCAATCAATGTTTCTCCATAATCCGTCAATTTCTGCACCAATGTCAGGCACATCAAGTTTTTATCCGTCAATTCTATGGAGTAATATACATACATGCGTTGCTGTGCTAGGGTATATTCCTGTGGCACCTCATACTTTTCAAACAAATATGTCAAACATTCCTGTGGGGTATAGTCCATTTGTTTGCGTGTCAGCCCGATTTCTTCTTTCCATTCTTTTTCGGCTGTTTCTTTTTCTTTGTCTGTACCTTGGAAAGTAAAGACAGGGTTTTCCCCTTTTGTGATTGGCAGGGCATCATTCGCCTCATTGCCCTGTGCAAAAATACGGTCTAATAATTCTCGTATCAACATAGGACGATATTCTGTCAAATCCAAAGTCACACTATCATCTATCTGTACAGAATACGCGGCTTCATTGATTGCCAAAGGGCGCCCATAGCGGTCATAGATGTTGCCACGGGACGCAGGTACATTGACTTCCTTTGAAATACTGGCTGTCAATGAAGCGTCATACTCCCGCCCGCGAATAATCTGCAACGTAAACAGGCGTATGCACAATATGAAAAAAAGCAGACAGATTCCGCAAATGACAACGAATACCCTGCTTTTGCATAAATCTAAAAAATGTTCCCAGTGTTTTCGCATCCCGACCTCCTACACGCTCAGGCGCACGGCTCAAAACAGCCGGTATTTATATTTTTCTTTCAATTCTAGCCATTCATTGATACCAAACAGCAGGCGATAAATGGGAATGGTAATGATTGCTGTATAAACGGTTTCGGGCACCATGATACGTACCAAGAAATACAAAACATGGATATCGCCCTGTGATAACAGCCCTGTGATAAAGATTACCGTTTCATATACCACCACTGCCAAGGAACAAAATATGATTGGCAATAAATAATTTTCTCGATAAAAATTCTTTTGACTGCGACCGGACAAAAAGCCCAACAGCAGAAAAATCAAAGCATAATACCCATAGGACGTGCCGAAAAACACGTCCATCAATACCCCTGTCACAAACCCTGTCCACGCGCCTTCTGTACTGCCACGCAGCAAAGCAAGCGAAACGACAATGATCAGACCTGTATGCGGCATCACGCCGCCAATGGCGATATAAGGCAGCAATGTCGTTTGCAATATAAAATTTACCAATACAATGACAATCGTCAGGAAAATTCTCATGGCGTTTCCTCCTCTGGCGCCATATCAGATGTCTGGTTTGTTGTCTGATTGGTGGTTGTATTGCTTGTTTGATTTATTGTCTGATTGTTTGTTTGATTGCTGGTATTGGTGGTATTTGTAGTGTCTGTGGTGTCTGTTGTATTTGTGGTTTGGTCTGTGGTTGCAGCCTCATTTTGTGCCTGTACATCGCTGTTGTCAATGACCAACAACGTATCCAGATGTTTCAAATCAACGGCTGGTTCTATGATGGCATATTTTGTCAAACCATTGGTATCGTTTTTGATTTCTTTCACTTTGCCTATGGTCAAGCCCGGCGGGTAAATATCGCTCAAGTGTGAAGTGACGATTTCGTCCCCTACCGCGATTTCCGCTTCTGCATCAATATATTCCATTTTACATAAACCATCATTCATCAAGGTATAATCGCCTTTTACCACGCCCAAATCCTCAGTACGCAAGCTCATTGCGGGTACAGAACTACGGCTATCCAAAATAGATTGTCCTTTGGCATAAGTTGCGCCGCTTTCCAAAACTTTGCCCACCAAACCTTCCGCACTGCACAGCACCATATTTGATTTCACACCATCTGAGGTACCTTTGTCGATGGTGAATACATCATACCAACTGCCCGGATTTTTTGCAATGATGGTGGTACCAAAAGAATCGTATTGCGGGTATTTTTGCGCAATACGCAGCAAAGACGAAAGGCGTGCGTTTTCGGTTTCATATTTTTGCAGACGATTGATATCTGACTGCAAAGAAGCCACCTGTTCGCGCAAGGCTTCGTTTTCCGCCACAATCTCGCTTTGTTCCCGGCGGTTGGTCAATGTATTGTCCACCCAATTGCCCACACCTGTTGTCACATCTTGTATGGGAGTGATCACAAAGCCCAACGCACTCTCCAGCCATGTCGCATTTGCCTTTTTACCACTGGTAAACAGCGCCAAAGCTGCCAGAATGATAATGACGCTTGTCAATATGATTTTTTTGTGTCTTTCCAAAAACGCAAACAATCCTAACGCTCCTTTACCATTTCTCTTTTACGCTTTTCCTGTTTTCCCGATTAAAATAATGCTTTTCTAGGGGAAATCAGCACATTTTTCAAAGTATCGATTCTTTCTAATACCAGACCAGTACCCATTGCCACACAATTGAGGGGTTCTTCCGCAATATGGACAGGCATGCCGGTTTCTGCGGTAATCAACTGATTCAGCCCACGCAGCAAAGCGCCGCCGCCGGTCAATGTAATACCAAATTCCATAACGTCTGCCGCCAATTCTGGTGGAGTTGCTTCCAAAGTCTGTTTGATGGTTTCAATAATCGATGTCACAGGTTCGCTGAGTGCTTCGCGCACATGTACAGAATCAATTTCTACTGTTTTGGGCAGACCAGAAATCAAATCTCTACCACGGATTTCCATTTTTTCTTCTTGTTCCAAAGGATATGCGGAACCGATTGTGATTTTGATTTCTTCCGCGGTACGGTCACCAATTGCCAGATTGAACTCACGTTTGATGTAGCCAACAATTGCGCTATCGAGTGCGTCACCTGCTACACGCAAAGAAGTACTGGTTACGATGCCGCCCAAAGAAATGACAGCCACTTCACTGGTACCACCGCCGATATCTACTACCATGCTGCCGGTAGGTTCTGCCACAGGCAGACCTGCGCCAATCGATGCCGCCATAGGTTCTTCAATCAAGTAAGTATCTTTTTCTTTGGAACCTGCGGCAATGGCTGCTTCCAATACGGCTCTTTTTTCAACTTCTGTTACGCCGGAAGGTACACAAACCACAATACGTGGTTTTGGTCCAAACATAGAACGTACATATGCTTTATTGATAAAATAGCGCAGCATAGCCTGTGTTACGTCAAAATCTGCAATGACACCATCACGCATGGGACGAATGGCAACGATATTGCCGGGGGTACGTCCAATCATTTCTTTTGCTTCATTGCCCACTGCCAAAACTTCTTTGGTTTCTACATTGATTGCCACAACAGATGGTTCGTTGACAATGATACCTTTTTCACGCATATACACCAATGTATTTGCTGTGCCTAAGTCGATCCCCATATCTTTGGTAAACATAATTTGTGTAAGCTCCTTTCATACCTAAAAAAACAATTCCAAACGAAAAACGCTTTTGATGCAGCATTGTTTTGATAGGTTCTCTATCTCTGATTTTATACCACATTTTATATTACCTTGTTTTGCTTGATATTTCAATAAAAAAACCCTTACAAAATTTTGAATTCCAAAGCCAATCCTCATACAAAGAGCACAAAAAAGGCTTACATTTTTCGATAAATCCAAATTGCAACGGCAATTCCCAAAATCCCAGCGAGTGTAAAACGGATATTACACCCGAATTGCAAGGACAAAACATCGAAATCCAATACCAAAGGTGACGTCATACCAAAATCTCTGCCATAGGATAGTATACCCAATCCTGGCACATTTTTCAGCAAATCGGCAAGAAATCCACCCAATACCACCCCCGCCAACATCAAAAGCACCAGCACCCCTGTATTTTTTGTTTGACCTTTCATAAAAAAACCTCCTTTTTTGCATGTTTTGCCAAAAGTATAGCATAGGTATATCAAAAAAACAGGGGAAACACGTAGCCCCCTGTCGGCATATTCTGATAAAATTTGACAAAAAATCGAAACGCAGTAAAAATACTGATACTTGCTACTTTTAGAAATGTATTGCAATATGATATAAAAAGATGTAAAATAAGCATAAGAAAGGATTGCCGCTCGTGGAAAGGCGGTCAGTCCAGATGTGATGTGACCGTCTAACTTTTGTTAGGCGGTTTTGGTTTATTTATCCTTGTGGATACACAAGGTGATGACTGCTATGAGAACCATGCAGAATTGAAATAATTCTGAATATGTAACATACATAGCATCACCCCCTTTTATATGAAGGAAGTGACCAACCGCCAGAGCAGCAATCCATACCCATATTTTATCAAATTTTGTATGATTCTGCAATCTTTGGAATTCTAGCAATCGGACTATATATGTTTGTACTTTTCAGAAATGTATTGCAATAGGGCAGAAAAATATGTAAAATAACATTTAGAAAGGATTGTCGCTTGTGGGAAGGTGGTCAGTCCGGATAGGTAGACCGTCTAACTTTTGTTAGGCGGTATTTTTTATATTATGAATACACGCAAAAAAAGAACCCCTCTTGCGAGGGGCTCTCGTTATTTTTTGTAGTGACCTACCATGTAATGCCTGACAAAATTATTTGTTAGCGTTTACATATACTGTAGATACTTTACCTGTTGCAGGGTCTGTATCCCATGTCAGATCGCTTACACCCAGAGCTGTGCCCAAATCACGAACAGGCAAGAATGTTCTTTCGTTTGTGATTTCAGGAGCTGCGGATGCAGGAACTGGAGAACCGTTCAGGTACATTGTTTTCTGACCAACAGTCATAACGATAACTTTGCTACCGTACATGATTGTTACAGTTCTTGTAGCGCCGTCCCACAATACGCTTTCGTTAGGAACGCCCAGAGCTGTTGCTACTGCTCTCAGAGGCAGCATTGTGTAACCGTCAGCGCTGATGTATGCAGGAGCATCCAGAGTGATCTGTGTTTCACCTGCTGTCATTGTTGTAGAACCGATAGGGATTACCAGTTTTGTTGTGAAGGAATCAGCATCTTCACGACCAGCTGTTACGATGTTGATGAAACCTTCTTTTACAGTCAGATCATAGAATCTGTCTGTCATGTCATCGATAAGTTTACCTTTTGCACTTAACAAAACTTCACCCAAGTAACCGTCTGTATCTTTTGCACCCAACATTGTAGGAGAGTAAACTTCCAGATCATATTTACCTGCGGGCAGGCTTCTGTTCATGTACAGATCCAGATCAGAGATTGTGATTACTGCAGGTTCATCTGTACTTACTTTGTCAACTGTGAATGTGATTACACCGTTATTTGTTTTAACGTTTTTCACTTCCATACCGCTCTTTTCGTCAGCAGTTACTGTAGCGCCGCTGTCGAATTCGATTTTATCCAGAGAGATTTCAAATTTTGTATCTTTTTTCCACAGACCAGCTTCGGGTTCTTTGATTACGATGTTAGAACCAACTTCTGTGTTTCTGTAGTCGATCTGCAGGTCATTCTGCTGAGCTTCTACTGTGTAAGGTTTTACAAATTTAGCGATGGTTACTTTCTGAGTATCCATAGCTTCGCCTTCCATTGTCAGAGTTACATCGCCTTCGAAGTTAGGGTCAGCAACCAGATACAGTTTGAAGGAGATTTCTGTTTCATCATCGTTGTTTGTAGGATCTGTTACTTCCCATGTTCTCTTTTTGAATGTGAAGTTGTCATAATCTCCATTGTCATAAGATTCTTCAAACCATTCTTCAACATTTGCAAAACCATCTAAAGTAATTTCGTTAGTAGAAACAACCATACCATCGCCATTCTGTTGTACTGCATATACGCCTTCAGGCAATGTCAGAGTCCAATCTTTTGCTACATTCCAAGCACCAGGGAATGTTTCTTTGATTGTTACTTCCAAAGATTTGTGTTCTTTGTAGTTTGTGATACCTGTGTTATCCAAGTCTGTACCGCTGTAGAATACAGGTACATCAGCATCTTCGTCAACGCTGATTGTTACAGCATTGCCGATTACTTTTGCAACTTCTACAGATTGAGAATCGTTACCAGGTACATAGATTTTCAGAGTAGCTACAGCGCCTTCTTTTGCGTCAGCTGCATCCAGTTCGATACCGCTCAGAACCAGTTTGGTAGCAGATGCAATTGCAGTTGCATCATTTACTGTGAATGTCAATTCATCAGATTCTCTGTCAGTAACTGCAACTTTAGTATTGCCAGCTTTCAGAGATGCGTCTGCAGATTTTTTTGTAAATTCAAAACCACCACTTACTCTTACAGTGATTTCGTCATTATTTTTTACAAAAGTAGTACCAAATGTATCACCAATTGCAGGTTTGATTGTGATGTCTTCAATTATTTGTACTTCTTCTACAGCAATGTCTACTGTTTTTCTAACAGAAGCTGTGAAACCTGTCTGACCTACTGTAGCATATGTCAGATCCAGACCGTTGGAAACTGTGATGTCATCAGATTCAACGGAAACTTTAGCAGATTTGCCATTGCCTCTTTTGTCCAATGTTGTATCCAACACAACTGCAATAATGTCATTCTTATCAACAGATTGACCAATAACTGTACCCTTCAAAGTGATATCTACTTCATCTTTATCAACTTTTGTAACGGTATATTCATCATTGATTGCAAAATCTGCTGCAGCACGCCAGTCTTGAATTTCTGCATCATAATAACGCAAAGATAAGTTTGCTGCATTATTAAATTCTGCATTATCCAATACTAAAGTGAATTTCAAATCTGGCAGCTTTGTTAAAGCATCGCCAGTGTACTGAGAATCTGTGATTTTTAATTGTACTTCTGCTGTTGTCTTATCCATACCTGTATTATCGGATTCAACAAAGCTTTGTGCGCCTACGACGCTTGCTGTACCTTTCATGTCCACACCATCTGCTGCAAAAGCAGTAGCGGGAACCAGAGACACAACCATAGCCGCAGCCATTACCATGGAAAGAAATTTTTTCATGGGTCTCATTCCTCCTCTTAATTTTTCGTTTTTTTAGAGTTTCGTTTCATAATTATACAACGAAGTGCATTTGGCTCTGCAAGCTTCGCCGTATCCCTCCGCGCGTTTGGATTGGCACCTTTGGCACCGTCGGCTTCCGGCTCCCCCATTCTGAACCTTCGGCTTTCGTTGCCGCCGCTGCCGCTCCGCCCGTTTGCAAGGAACGGACAAAACGTACAGAATTACTTTGCATGACCTATATTAGCAGGGAACGTCAAAAAGCGCAAGTGTTTTTTTTCAAATGTAACATAACTGTAATACGTGCGAGATAATTGTTGCAAAAAACGAAGTTTTCCACCAAAAACAGACAACTTGTCCACAGAGTTATCCACATATCTGTGGATAACTCTGTGGATTTCTAGTTTTTTACAATGGCTTTTTACTGATTTTGCCTGCTTTTCGTGGATAACGTTGTGGTGTGGGTGCAATTTTTTCCACAAGCACCAACTGGTGCTGCAAGTCGGTATGTGGGATTGTAATTGGAATCACTGCCGTCACTTTGCCGCCTACTATTTGCAGTGCGTTTTGTGCCTGTTCGATTTCCTGTGTCGCGTCAGGACCTTTGAGCGCGGCAAGTTTTCCGCCTACTTTGACAAATGGCAGGCAGTATTCGAGCAACACCGCGAGATTTGCCACCGCACGGGATACACACAAGTCAAATTGTTCGCGTAAATCTGGATTTTGTCCGCCGTCCTCCGCGCGGCTATGCACCAATGTCACATCATACAAATCTAAGGACTGTGTCAAAGTATCCAGAAATGTCAAGCGTTTTTGCAAGGCATCCAAAAGTGTGACCTGCAATGCAGGGTTTGCGATTTTGAGCGGCACGCCAGGGAAACCTGCGCCCGTACCTACGTCAATCATGGTTTCGCCGCCTTGCAAATCCAGATGCGGCAATACACTGATACAGTCTATAAAATGTTTTTGCACCACTTCCACAGGGTCCGTGATTGCGGTAAGGTTCATTTTTTCATTCCATTCCAATAATAAGGAAAGATATTGCATAAATTGGTCTGTTTGCGCTTCAGACAACGCAATGCCTAACGCCTGCGCGCTTTCCAAGAGTAGAGATTTCGGATTCATAAAGATAAAATTCCTTTCGTTTTTGTATTATGGTAGCATAGGAAGAAGGGGAAAGGCAAGGGGAAGGGAGGGAATGTATAAAACTATTGCAAGACGAAAAATTATATGATATATTCGTTTTATAGGATTGTTGCTTTGGCGGTTCGTCCCTCTATTTTCATATATAGAGGGGGTGGTGCTATGAATTATATTACATACCAAGATGCAATACAAATTGGTATTCTCATCATAGCATTGATTTCCTTGTATCAAAACAAGAATCAATAAAACAAACGACCGCCTAACACACGTTAGACGGTCACAACCATTTTGGGACTGACCGCCTTCCCAGGGGCAGCAATCCTTTTTCTTAATTATAGTACATTTTATGAGAAGTCACAAGTCTTTTTTTTATATATCTTATGCGTCTTTGGAGATATCTTATTGCATTTTCTGAGATATCTTATTGCGTCTTCTGATATCTTATTAAAATATATGCACATTGATATTTACATATTTTATAAAATAAAAGTGATACAAAATATGATTCTATTTTACCTATCAACGAATCACACAGATTTTTTGTATCAAAAAAATACAGAAATCCATAAAAACAACGACCGCCTAACTCACGTTAGACGGTCAACTCATAACTAATGGGACTGACCGCCTTCCTACGAGCAGCAATCCTTTTTCTTATCCCTATTTTACATCATGTTATATCATTTTACAAGACATTTCTAAAATCTATCAGCCTTTTCGTTTCTGCTGTTCCATATAAATGAGCAAAACAGAAATATCCGCCGGAGAAACACCTGTAATGCGTGACGCATGTCCCACAGAACGTGGACGGATGGCATTCAATTTTTGTCTGGCTTCCAAGCGCAAGCCTTGTATATTTTCATAATCCACATCTTCCGGCAAAAGGCGGTTTTCGAGTTTTTGGAACTGTTCCACCTGTTTCATCTGCTGACTGATATACCCCTCATACTTGATTTGAATGTTGACCTGTTCGCGTACAGGCGCAGGCAAAGCCGGGCGGTCTGTATCCAAAGGCGCCAATTTGTCATAATCCAATTCAGGACGTTTGACCAAATCGGATAGTTTTGTACCGGATTTGAGCAATGTCGAGCCATACTGTTCCAATAATGCTTGTGTCGCTTCGGTAGGGGCAATGGTTTGGGCTTTGACACGTGCGATTTCTTCCTCTGTCAATCTTTGTTTCTCACGCAATGCCTGATAGCGTTCTTCCGAAATCAAGCCAATTTCATATCCGATAGGTGTCAAGCGCCAATCGGCATTATCTTGTCTGAGCAACAGGCGAAATTCCGCGCGGGAAGTCATCATGCGATAAGGCTCCGTGCTGCCTTTGCTAATCAAATCATCAATCAATACCCCAATATAACCATCAGAACGACGTAAAATCAGCGGTTCTTTCCCCTGCAAATAGCGTGCTGCATTGATACCGCCAATCAAGCCTTGCGCTGCCGCTTCTTCATACCCTGACGAACCGTTGAACTGACCAGCAGAAAACAAGCCATGATAGTTTTGAAATTCCAGAGACAATTTCAATTGTGTAGCGTCAATACAATCGTATTCTATGGCATAGGCAAAGCGTGTGATTTCGCAATGCTCCAAGCCGGGAATGGTACGATACATAGCAATCTGCACATCTTCCGGTAAAGAAGATGACATACCTTGTATGTACATTTCTTCTGTATTTTCGCCCTCTGGCTCTACAAAAAGCTGATGACGTTCTTTATCGGCAAAACGTACCACTTTATCCTCAATCGAAGGACAATATCGTGGACCTGTCCCTTCAATCAAACCGCCGAACAAAGGCGAACGATGCAGATTATCCCGTATGACTTGATGTGTCTTTTCATTGGTATAGGTCAAATAGCAAGGCACTTGCTCTCTTTGTATCTCCTCTGGCGTATTGGTAAACGAAAATGGTACAATATTTTCATCGCCATACTGCGGCGTCATTTTCTCAAAGTCCAAGGAATTTCGATTCATACGCGCGGGCGTACCTGTTTTAAAACGGAACAGACGAATCCCCATTTGTTTGAGGCAATCGCTCAATTTGGTTGCTGGCATCAAATTATTGGGTCCACTTTCTGTAATGGTTTCCCCAGTCAAACAACGGCTTTTCATATAGGTGCCCATACACAACACCACCGCACGACAGCGATAAATCGCGCCGCTTGCTGTCACAACGCCTGTCACAGTATTATTTTCCATCAAAATTTCCGCAATCTCCGCTTGTTTGATTGCAAGATTGGGGGTTTGTTCCAGTACATGTTTCATATGTTCATGGTAGCGTGTTTTATCCGCCTGCGCGCGCAAAGAATACACTGCGGGACCTTTGCCAGTATTGAGCATTTTTGTCTGTATATAGGTACGGTCTATATTTTTGCCCATTTCGCCGCCCAAAGCGTCTATCTCTCGCACCAGATGCCCCTTAGAACTGCCCCCGATAGAAGGGTTGCAAGGCATCATCGCGATACTATCCAAACTGATGGCAAACAAAACTGTCTGCATACCCAAGCGCGCAGACGCCAGCGCCGCCTCACAGCCGGCATGTCCGCCGCCAATGACAGCGACATCTATGGTTTGTGCTTCGTACATTTTGAAATCATCTCCATTCGATTTTTCGTTTGACTGTTCCATTTATTTTTTGATTGATACAATTGATGCATTTATATCGGATTGGTAATGCTGTCTTGTTTTTGTTCCAGCCGTTGCATTGCATGGCGGAATTGGTAGGCAAACATAGCCGCCGTTGTCACCACAGCAATAAAGTCCGCCACTGGTTCGGCACAAAATACGGCTCTGTCTTTTTGTTCCAACAACATAGGCAATATATAAATCAAAGGAATCAAAAGCAACACTTTCCGAAAGACTGCCAAAAATAAGGAAGTCTTGGCATTGCCAATGGCAATGAATGTCTGCTGACAAGCAATCTGTATGCCAAAAATCCCCGCCATTGCAAAGTAATACCGCAATGCCCATGCAGTATAGGAAAGCAACTGTGCATCATTGGTGAACATACTGGGAATCAAGCGCGGGAAAATCATACAAATTGCCCACAATGTCAAAGAATACAACAAACTATAGCGCAGCAAAAGCCAAAATGTTTCTTTGACACGCGCGGCATTGCCTGCGCCGAAGTTATAGCCGGTAATCGGTTGTGCGCCTTGTGCCAACCCCATCAGCGGCAGCATAGAAAACTGCATGATGCTTGTCAAAATACTCATTGCACCCACGGCAGTATCTCCGCCATAACGATACAAAGAAGAATTAAAACAAACGCTGATTGCGCTTTCTGTTGCCTGCATGATAAACGGCGAAAGCCCCAAAAGCAAACAGGGCCATACGGTAGAGAGGCGCAGTCCAAAATAACGCGGTTCCAGTTTGAGTGTTGTTTTTTCTCCACGCAAAAACAAAATCACCCAAACAGCAGAAACGGCTTGTGACAAAATCGTTGCCAAAGCAGCGCCTTTGACGCCCATATGCAGCCCAAAAATAAAAATCGGGTCTAATACGATATTGCACGCGGCGCCAATCATGACCGTTAACATACTGGTTTTTGCGAATCCCTGCGCCGTGATAAACGCATTCATACCCAACGCAAGCTGTACAAAAATCGTACCTAATGTATAAATACGCATATAATCCATCGCAAAACCAATGGTATTTTCACTTGCGCCAAACACAAGCAACAGCGGTTCAGCATACTGGCGGAAAAATATGGTCAATAATACCGCCACAATCAAAAGCATGATAAAACAATTGCCCATAATCCGCGCGGCTTCTTCTTTTTCCCCACGTCCCATCATCACAGAGGCGCGCGGCGCACCGCCCATACTCACCAAAGCCGCAAAAGCGGAAATCAGCATGATAATCGGCATACAAACACCGACCCCTGTCAAAGCCAATGCACCTGTTTCGGGAATATGTCCGATATATACACGGTCTACGACATTATACAATACATTGACCACTTGTGCCGTAATGGCGGGAATCGCCAATTGTTTGAGCAAAGATTTTATATTTTGTGTTCCTAACATATCTTGTTGTGTCTGCATAACATGGTTCCTGCCTTTTCTGAGATTTTCGCCCCAGTTTCCCCTTGATTCTATGATGTTTCTATGGTGTTTCTATGGTGTCGACAAGTCAACAAACGTATTTTATTTTTTATTTCCCCAAACAGAATTTTGTAAAAATACGGTCTATGATTTCTTCATCTGCAACATCGCCTGTGATTTCACCCAAAGCACGGCTTGCATCTTGCAAATCCATAGAAATAAAATCTTCCGGCATACGGGTGCGTATGGTTTCCAGACAATGTGCCATAGCTTCTCTTGCAGCAAGCAATGCCGTTTTATGACGTACATTGCCCAACAAAGCGTCTTCATCGGCTTGTACCATACCACTGAAAAACATATTTTTGATGGCGTCCATCAAAGCATCTAATCCACTGCCTTGATGCACAGAAATCGATAAAATCTGTTCTTTTGGCACAAACTGCGACAATTCTTCTATAGAAAGTTGTTGTGCCAAATCGGATTTATTGAGCAATACGATACTATGTTTTTCTTTGATGAAAGAAAGAATTTCTTTGTCCTCCTGTTCCAAAGGACGGGAGCTGTCCAGCATCATCAATATCAAATCTGCCTGTGCGGCATAGGCTTTTGATTTTTCCACGCCCAAACGTTCTACCTCGTCACCCGTTTGACGAATCCCTGCGGTATCCACAATTTGAATCGGGATACCATCAATCTGTATCATTTCTTCCACAGTATCCCGTGTCGTGCCGGGGATATCTGTGACAATGGCGCGTTCTTCCTCCAACAACAAGTTCAATAAAGAAGATTTGCCGACATTGGGTTTCCCAACAATGACCGTTTGCAAACCTTCCCGCAGTATTTTTCCGCGGTCGGCATGTGCCAGCAAAGTATCCATACGAGAAAGCAACGCCTGTGCGCCTTGTTCCATACTATCGTAGGTTTCTTCCTCAATATCATAATCGGGATAGTCAATCACTGCTTCTATAGAAGCAATCATATCAATGAGCTGTTCCCGCATAGCACGTACTTCTTTTTTGAGTCTGCCTTCCAACTGTCCCACAGCCGCGCGGCGGGAGAGTTCTGTTTTGGACTGTATGACATCAATCACGGCTTCCGCCTGTGTCAAATCCATACGTCCGTTTAAAAAGGCGCGTTTTGTAAATTCGCCCGGCTCCGCCAATCTTGCACCAGCGGCAAGCACTGTCTGCAAAATACGCTGTGTCACATAATACCCGCCGTGGCAATTGATTTCTACAATATCTTCTGTGGTATACGTATGCGGCGCGCGCATCACAGATACCAGCACTTCATCAATCACATCGCCGCTTTGCGGGTCAATCAGTTTGCCATATGAAATGGTATGTGTTTTCTTTTCGGTCAGCGGACGTTTGCCGCGAAAGAAAGTATCTGCCAAAGCAATACAGCCCGCGCCGCTCATACGTACGATACTGATGCCGCCGCTTCCCAAAGGTGTTGAGATTGCCGCGATGATGTCATCTAAAAAATGTTGCAGCATCACAAACCATACTCCTTTCCGTATAAATACAATATACAATCTAAAAAAATGAAATCAGAAAAAACAAAAGGCGCCCGTACTGCTTGCCGGCCGCCTTCCTCACACGCTGCTTTACACGCTACTTTTTTACTTTCGCGCAAAATTTATGCTTGTGCGCTTTCATCTAAATCTTCTGTTATTTCGTTTGGTTGCGTTGAAACGGTTGTATCAAAGCGTTCGGAACGTTCCGAACGTTCTGAACGTTCTGATTTATAAGGTTTTTTGGGTTCTCTTGGCTTGAGCGCAATGACTACATTTCGGAATGGTTCTTCGCCTTCGCTGAATGTTGTCACATAACGGTCATTTTGCAATGTGGAATGTATGATTCTTCTTTCATATGGATTCATAGGTTCCAATACCACATTTTTTCTGGTGTGTTTGACTTTTTTCGCCAGATGGAATGCCAAGGTTTCTAAAGTTTCTTTTCTTCTTTGACGGTAATTTTCTGTATCCAGCATGACGCTGATATAAGACGGACTTTGTTTATTGACCACCAGATTGACCAAATATTGCAATGCATCCAAAGTCTGTCCGCGTTTGCCAATCAAAATCCCCATATCGTCGCCTGTCAAATCGACCAACAAATGTTTGTCTTCCATACGGGCATCAATTTTGATAATCAGCCCCATGGAAACAAAGACTTCTCTCAAGAAATTTTCCGCCACACGTTCGGGCTTAAAGTTACGTTTTACCAATACCACAGCTTCTTTGGAACCGAACATACCTAAAAATCCCCGAGAACCTTCGTCCAATACTGTGATAGTGACTTCTTCTTTCTCCGCTTTCAGTTCTGCCAAAGCGGCTGCGACTGCTTCTTCTACAGTTTTTCCACTTTTTTTGATTTCATCCATTACAATGCCCCCTCTGCCAGTTTCTTTTTATAAACTTTTTGCAAAAAGAGTTGCTGTAAAATGCCGAAGATATTGCTGATGGTCCAGTATACGCCCAAACCAGCAGGCACATTGATACAGAAGAATGCCATCATAATCGGCATAAAGTACAGCATCATTTTATTCATGCTATTGGTCATAGCGGCTGCTTGGTCGTTGCCCGCCATTGCCGCTGGATTATTCAAAGTCATCATGATTTTGGATTGCAGATACGTACTCAAGCCTGCTACGATTGGCACAATCACGCTTGGGAAGCTTAAGCCGCATTTACTAACCAAAGGAATGGTCAAGAATGTTTCGATATTATCTTTCACATCTAACAAAGGCAATAACGCATTGCCGCTGTCGCCCAATGTTGCCAAAATGGTAGTCCAATCATCGGCTTTGATATTGGCAATCAACAGCACCAAGTCATTATGCACACTCAAATCCAATGTACCCAAATTTTTGTAGCTATCCAACAATTCCTGTGCGACTGGACCAAAGGCTTCCATACGCAGGTCTGCTGGAATCTGCAAGATTGCATTGGCAATATCAGAATAATTTTGGCTGATAATATCTACATAAACATACGCATTTTGGAAAATATAATACAATGCGTACAAAATTGGAAGCTGAATCAAAAGCGGCAGACAGCCACCCATCAAATGTACACCATTTTTTTTCTGAAAATCTTGTAATTCCAGAGCCATTCTCTGCTGAGACATGGTATCTGTTTTGTCTTTATATTTTTCCCGAATTTTATTCATTTCCGGCTGAAGCTGCTGCATCTTAAAAGAAGATTTCTGTTGACGCATCATCAGCGGGAACAGGACAAGTTTCACAATCAAAGTAAATACAATAATCGCAAAGCCCAATGCACCTGCATTGACTACATTATAAATGCCTTCAAACAAAAGATTATAGACTTTGCCCAATATTGTCGCAATGGGACCGAATATCCCCGGCTCTCTCACCATACGCACGGTTGTAGACAACAATAGAAAATTCACTTTTTTGCCTCCTTCAAACAGAAAATAGGAAAAAACTTTTTTTCAAAAAACTGCCTCTCTCTATCAAAATCCCTGTTTTTATCTGTTTGTATCTGTTTTATGTTTTATATTTTATTTTATATTTTTTTTATGTTTTATGATTTATGATGATATGTTTACATGTTTGTTTCAGAACGGCAGTTTTTCTCCAAATACAAAAAATACAAAAACAATCGTACAAATCTGTTTTTGTTTACGGTACGGGGTCGTAACCGCCCGGATGAAAAGGATGGCACTTCAACAAGCGCCGCAAGGCAAGGTAGCCGCCTTTGAGCGCGCCATACTTTGCGATTGCCTCATACGCATAACGCGAGCATGTCGGTGTAAAGCGACAATGCGGTCCGATATAGGGCGAAATCCCCAATTGATACAATCGAATGAGAAATAAAAATATCTTTTTTAAAATTTGTGACAAAGCGCGTCATCTCTTTTCCGGTTCTGATTTTTTCAGGTTTTTTAGGTTTTTCAGGTCTGATTGTATGGATACGGATTTTTCTAAATTGACTGATTTTACTGATTTTTCTGCATTGTCCAATTTTGCAATCATACCTGTTTTTTTCATCAAATGCAGCAGACTGTCTGCCACTTGCCAATAGGACGCGTCGGCACAAGAAACACGCGCAATCACCACCAGATCAAACCCTTGACGCAATTGCGGCTCTAAAGCGCGGTAGCTTTCGCGAATCAGGCGTGTGACATGGGAACGGACAACGCTTTTGCCGACTTTTTTGCTGACGGAAATCCCCAAATGATTTTGTGCAGTATTATTTTTGATATAATACAACACCAAATGACGGTTTGCGATAGAACGTCCTTTTTGATAGACATAGCGAAATTGAAAATTTTTTCGCAGCGATTTTGTAAACAGCATACTTCTGTCCGCTCCTCTCCGGCACCCGAAAAATTTTCAATAGGACGAACAAAAGGCCACATACAGCGGCCTTATTTACTCATCGAAAATTATGCGGATAAAACTTTTCTGCCTTTTCTTCTTCTTGCAGCCAGCACTTTTCTGCCGTTTGCAGTTCTCATTCTTTTTCTGAAGCCATGTTCTCTGCTTCTCTGTCTTTTTTTCGGTTGAAATGTCATTTTCATGTTACATGCACCTCCTTCGTACTGGGCAAACAGACTGCCCGTTTGATGACACTGCTACTATTATATTGAAAAAGCCTGCACACGTCAAGAAAAAAATTCCGCCCGATACACGCTTTTCTTATGGAAAAAACAAGTGTTCTAAACAAAAGAGAGATTGCGCACAAAACCCAAACGACACCCAGCCAGTTTTTGCCATATTTCAAAATAGATACTTTATCACAAAACACAGACAAAAAAATCAAACAGCCCCTATTTTCTTTGACATTTTGATTGCATACAAACCGTAAAAAATCAATCTTTTTTATATTTTTTTCTGCTTTTCGCAAATATGGGACTTTTGTGGACTTTTTTTACGGTATGCTACACTTATACAAAACACAAAATGATTTTTCAAAACTTTTCAAACGAAACCGTCAGCATGTACACCAATATGCCATTTGTCTATGCAACACTGTCTTGTCTGACAGCACGTGTTTCAAAACTATCAAAAAACAGACCATATGTATTTGGATTCTGCAATATCTGGAAGTTGGCACAGATTCCACAAAAACGCAAAAAACGGCTGATTTTGTACTTTTATCCACAGTTTTGGCAGAAAAAAGCCTATTTTTCTTTCTGGGCTTATATTTTGCATTGCCCTTGTGGATAACTTTTGGTATACTGGAAACAATATCAGATGCGGTTATCCACATCTTCCACGATACTATTTTTCCACTTATCCACATCTTGTGGATAAAAATGTGGATAACACCATTTTCTAGTAGGAAATCATGTGGATTTACGGCATCTTCTTCGCGCTTTTGATAGTATCTACAGACAAATTTCGATTGTGTATGATTGGTCAGATTATTTTACACAGGGCTGTGTATGATTTGATTTTTTTATGGTTCATACACAAGAAACCACAGGGTATCTGTGGAAAGATTTCTGCTTTATCCACAGGTACTGCAAATTGGTTGCAGGCTGGCGAAGAAACGAAATAAGGAGGAATTTTATGGACATCAATACATATTGGAATGAAGCGCTCAAAATCATTGAGCAGGAAATCTCATCTCCGGTTAGCTATGAAACGTGGATACTTCCTATTGTGCCGGTTGGCATAGACGGCAGCCATTTTATATTGCGTGTCAGTGAGCCATTTTATAAGGAAATGCTGGAAAAACGGCACTTACCCTTAATTCGGAATGCCATCAAAACTGTGACCCAAGTCAATTACGACATTTTGATATTAACAGGCGATGACACAGCGCCACAATTGGCAACCCCTCAGGAGAAAAAAACACACACCGATATGCTGGGCAACAATTTGAATCCCAAATATGTGTTCAGTTCTTTTGTGGTTGGCAACAGCAACCGTATGGCACATGCGGCTTCTCTCGCCGTTGCAGAATCTCCCGCAAAAGCCTACAATCCGCTGTTTTTATACGGCAATTCCGGTTTGGGCAAAACACACTTAATGCATTCTATCGCACATTTTATATTAGATAAAAACCCTGCGGCAAAAGTGCTGTATGTGACCAGCGAAACCTTTACCAATGAATTGATACTTTCGATTCAAAATAACAAAAATGAAGAATTTCGCAATAAATACCGCAATATTGATGTATTGCTGATTGACGATATACAGTTTATTTCCAAAAAAGAAGGGACACAAGAAGAATTTTTCCATACCTTCAATGCTTTGTATGAATCCAATAAACAAATCATCATTTCTTCTGACCGTCCCCCCAAAGAAATCAAAACATTAGAAGACCGTTTGCGCAGCCGGTTTGAATGGGGTCTGATTGCGGATATACAGCCGCCTGACTACGAAACACGGATTGCCATTTTGCGCAAAAAAGCAGACAGCGACCAGATTGAGATTGGTGACGAAATGTTGGCTTATATCGCAAAAAATATTGCGTCCAATATTCGAGAATTGGAAGGCGCATTGACGCGCATTGCCGCCTATGCCAAGCTGACCAATCAAAAAATATCTTTAGAATTGACGGAAAAATCCATCAAAGACGTATACAGCGAAAATGCGCCTGCGCCTTTGACACCTGCACGCATACAAGAATGTGTTGCCCGTCGCTACAACATCACAGCAGACGACATTCGCGGCAACAAAAAGCCCAAAAATATTGCGTTTCCGCGTCAAGTATCCATGTATTTATGCCGTAAATTATTAGACCTTTCTTTGCCCAAAATCGGGGAAAGCTTTGGCGGTCGTGACCATACGACGGTCATTCATGGCATCAGCAAAATCGAAAAACAAATGGAAACCGACGAAGCCTTGAAACAAACCGTGATGGAATTGGAACGCGAACTGAAAGAACATTAATTTTTTTTTGAATAGGGGCTCCCGGATAGGCTGTGTAAATCTTGTGAAATTCTTCTGGATAAGCTGTGGATAGTTTTTGCATGTTCTGTGGCTTTGTGGAATCTGTGGATAATACAATCATTTGTCTCAAACTTTCCACAAGCTTATCCAGATGTCATTTTTGCTGTGATTTCAGGAAAAAATCGACTTATCCACAAATTCACAGCCTCTACTACTACGACTACGAACCCAATTCTATCTATTCTATCTAACCATGTGTAAAAAAGGAGATGTGTACAACATGAAATTGATTTGTGGCAAAGAAACACTGCTGCATTATATCAACATTGTCAACAAAGCAGTCACAGCAAAATCGACCATGCAAATCTTGGAATGTATTTTACTTTCTGTGGATGAAAAAGGTTTTACCATGACAGCCAATAATCTGGAAATTGGCATACAAACCGCACCTATAGATGCCCAAATTTTAGAAACGGGCGAAGTTGCGATAGAAGCGCGTATTTTCCAGGACATTGTACGTCGTTTGAATGGCGAAAACGTGACACTTGAAAGCGATGCACGCCATAGCATCACCATTACCGACGGCAGTTCCTGCTTTACCATTATGGGACAAAATGGTGAGGATTTCCCGACTTTACCGGAAGTCCAACAAAATGAAGCCTTTACTTTGGGGCAAAATGAACTGCGCAATCTGATTCGTCAAACCATATTCTCGATTGCACAGGAATCTGCAAAACAAGTCTTGATGGGCGAATATTTTGAAATGAAAGCCGATGCTTTGCAGGTGGTTTCGATTGACGGTTATCGTATTTCTTTCCGCAAAAGCCCAGTTTCTCATGCTTTCCAAGAAAAAAGCGTGATTGTACCAGGCAAAACTTTGAATGAATTGATGAAAATTCTTTCCCAAGAGGAAGAAGACAAAGTACATTTATATTTTACAGACAAACATGTTTTGTTTGATTTGGGCATGGCAACCATGGTTTCTCGCTTGATCGAAGGCGAATTTATCAGCTATGAAAATAATTTTACAAATGATTTTACAACCAAAATCATCATCGAAACCCAAGCTTTGATACAGGCTTTGGAACGTGCTTCTTTGGTTTCGCGCGATAATCGAAAAACGCCTGTCAAATTAGAAATGCGTCCCAATCAGTTGATTTTGACAGCAAAAAGCGATATGGGCAGTGCGTATGAAGAAGTACCAGATGAAACAGAAGGCGATGAAATGCAAATTGCATTCAATCCTCGTTATTTGATTGAAGCCTTGCGCGCCATAGAAGATGAAAAAGTGGCAATTCGCTTTACTGGTTCTTTGAGTCCTTGTATCATCGCGCCTTTGGAAGGTGACGCATACCAATATTTGATTTTGCCATTGCGTATATAAGGAGGACAAACGTATGCAGCATGTAACCATTCCCATTCATACAGAATATATCAAATTACAGCAAGTCTTGAAATTGGCTGGCTTTATCGACCAAGGCGCGGATATTAAGTTTTTCCTTGCCGATGGTTTGGTGTATGTCAATGGCAATGTTGCAACCGAACGTGGAAAAAAAATTCATGTCGGTGATGTGGTAGAAGTGCTTGACATTGGCAGCATTGCGGTCGTTGCAGAAGAAAAATAGAATACATGTTCGGAAAACCTGCATGAATGGTTGTATATTTATGCAGGTTTTCTTGTCGTGATTGAAATAGTATTTTTGTGCCTTTTATCACAGGGTATGACGATTGGAAAGAGAAAGAGGTGGTATGGTTGCATATTCAAGAAATTTCATTACAGGCATTTCGCAATTTGGAACCCCTGCATATACAGCCCACAACAGGCATCAATGTGTTTTATGGCGATAATGCACAAGGCAAAACCAATTTTTTGGAGTCCATTTACTTCTGTGCTTTAGGGCGTTCTTTGCGCGGCAAACAAGAGCAGCAACTCATACGCTTTGGCGCACACGAAAGCCATATCCGCCTAGATGTTGTGCGCAGTCATAGAACAGACCGTATTGATGTGCATTTGAAACGCGACGAAAAAAAAGGCATTGCCATCAATGGCATTGCGGTACGTCGTTTGGGGGAATTGTTCGGCACCATGTATGCTGTGATATTCTCGCCCGAAGATTTGTCTTTGATCAAAGAAGGTCCCGCGGAACGCAGGAGGTTTTTAGATATGGAACTTTGCCAAATGAGTCAAGTCTATTTTTATGATTTGCAGCAATATACCCGCATTCTGCGCCAACGCAATACTTTGTTGAAAAAAATCAAGGAAAATACAAAATTATCCGATACCCTATCTGTCTGGGATACCCAGCTTGCACAATGCGGAGAGAAAATTATTGCCGCAAGAAGTGCCTTCCTCGCCCGTTTGGACGAGATTTCTACCCTCTGCCATGAAAAACTCACGGGAGGCAAAGACACGCTCAAAACGCTGTACAAGCCCAATTGTGAGCAGGGGCAATTGGAAAAACGTCTGCAACGCAGTTTGGAACGTGATATTGCGTTTGGCAGTACACAGGTAGGACCACATAAAGACGATATACTGTTTTTGGTCAATGGCAAGGAAGTACGGCAGTTTGGCTCTCAGGGGCAACAGCGCACGACTGCGCTTTCTGCGCGACTTGCCGAAATCACATTGATTGAAGAAATGACAGGCGAAAAACCCATTTTATTATTAGATGATGTGCTTTCGGAACTGGACGAAAACAGACAGCGCTATTTGATGCAGAGCATAGAAGGCTTACAATCTTTCTTGACATGTACGGGTATCGAGGACAGTATCCGTCGTTATGTGCAGACAGATAATTTGTTCTATGTGCAAAACGGCAGAATCTCCAGACCATAATCAGAAAAAAGCAAGGGATTTTTGGTAAAAATTACCACCAAAACTCCCTTTTTTTAATTTTTGCTCCATTTGCTATTAACTTAAGTATAAATTCAAAACCCAAAATAGAAAAAAATCATAGTTTTTTATTGAAAAATCAATGGTTTCGCTTGTGAAAAACTGTAAAAAATGGTATAATATATGGCAGAAACAGCTTTGTCGTGTGCATATGACAAAGACAGAGAATCGCTCGCTGTTTGTATCTTTTGTGCAGACAGGGACGCTTTCTTTTTTTTGAAAAAATGGTTGTATGGCGTTTTGTGTTGGCGTTTTGCAATCGCCAATATTGCCAACGTGTGAGGAGAGAAAAAGTATGTCAGCAGAGTATAACGAAAGCCAAATCCAAGTTTTGGAAGGGCTGGAAGCGGTGCGCAAGCGTCCCGGCATGTATATCGGCTCCACCAGTGAAAAAGGACTGCATCATCTGGTGTATGAAATCGTGGATAATGCCGTAGATGAAGCGTTGGCGGGCTTTTGCTCGGAAATTACGGTGACCATTCATCAGGATAATTCTATCTCTGTATTGGATAACGGACGTGGTATCCCAGTCGGCAAACATCATCAAAAAGGCATTTCTGCCCTAGAGGTAGTATTTACCATACTGCATGCCGGCGGCAAATTCGGCGGCGGCGGATATAAGGTTTCCGGCGGTCTGCATGGTGTGGGCGCGTCTGTGGTCAATGCTTTGTCAGAATGGCTGTATGTACAGGTCTATACAGACGGCAAAATTTATGAGCAAAAATATGCCCGTGGGAATGTATTGAGCCCTGTGACCGAAATTGGAGAAACCACAAACCATGGTACTTTTGTACATTTTTTGCCCGATGCCGAAATTTTTGAGGAAACTGTATTCACATACGATACTTTGAAACAAAGATTGCGAGAAACCGCATTTTTGACAAAGGGCTTAAAAATCACGCTCAACGATGAACGGGAAGGCTTGCAGCAGTCCCGTACCTTCCATTACGAAGGCGGGATTCGGGAATTTGTCGCTTATATCAATCGTAGCCGCCAACCCCTGTATGACAATATATTTTATGGCGCAGGCGAAAAAGATGGCGTATTGGTGGAAGTTGCGTTCCAGCATAATGACGGGTATACCGAAAATATATTTACATTCGTCAATAATATCAATACACCCGATGGCGGTACCCATTTGGTTGGGTTCAAAAGCGGCTTGACAAAAACCATCAATGATTATGGCAAGAAATCTGGTATCCTCAAAGATGCCGATAAAAAATTGTCTGGTGATGATGTGCGCGAAGGTCTGACTGCCGTAGTCAGCATCAAAGTCGGTGACCCACAGTTTGAGGGACAGACAAAGGCGAAATTAGGCACTAGTGAGGCAAAAGGCGCAGTAGAAGCCATTGTCAGCGAATATTTGACCTATTTTCTGGAAGAAAACCCTGCAATCGGCAAAATCATCATAGAAAAAGGCGTGATGGCGTCCCGCGCGCGTGACGCGGCAAGAAAAGCCAGAGAATTGGTGCGCCGCAAAACAGGACTGGAAAATACACGTTTGCCCGGTAAATTGACAGACTGCACCAGCAAAGACCCTTATGAATGTGAAATCTATATCGTAGAAGGAAATTCCGCGGGCGGCTCGGCAATCAAAGCTAGAAATCCCAAAACACAGGCGATTTTGCCCCTGCGCGGCAAAATTTTGAATGTCGAAAAAGCGAGATTAGACCGTATTTTGAACAGCGAAGAAATCAAAAATATGATTACTGCCTTTGGTACAGGCATTTCGGAAGATTTCGATATTTCTAAACTGCGGTATCATAAAATCGTTATCATGACAGATGCCGACGTGGACGGCGCACATATCCGTACTTTGCTTTTGACGTTCTTCTATCGCTATATGCCGCAGTTGATTGAAGAAGGCAAAGTATATATCGCACAGCCGCCCCTGTATCGTGTCGAAAAGAATAAACAGCATTATTATGTCTATGACGATATACAGTTAGAGGCATTGTATCAGGAAATCGGTAGGGACAATATCAAAGAAGTGCAGCGGTATAAAGGTCTGGGCGAAATGGATTATGACCAGTTACGCGATACCACAATGGCGGTAGAACATCGTATCCTCAAACAAGTAGATTTGACAGATGCTTTGCTTGCAGATGAAATCTTTAGTATGCTGATGGGCGATAGCGTAGAACCCAGACGGGAATTTATCGAAGAAAACGCACAGTATGCCGAAATGGATTTCTAATGTGCATTTCTGGATTCCTGAGAATAAGACAGAGGTGAAACCATGAGTGAAAGCAACAACGAAATGGATAAGATTGTACACATAGACATCAATGACGAAATGAAAAAATGTTATATCGACTATGCCATGAGCGTCATTGTCGCGCGTGCGCTGCCCGATGTGCGGGACGGCTTGAAACCGGTACAGCGTCGTATACTCTATTCCATGAACGAAATGAATCTGGAGCCAAACAAGCCCTATAAAAAATCGGCGCGTATCGTCGGGGATACCATGGGGAAATACCACCCACATGGGGATAGCTCTATTTATCAGGCAATGGTGCGTATGGCACAAAATTTCTCCATGCGGTATATGCTGGTAGATGGGCATGGTAACTTTGGTTCCATAGACGGGTATGGCGCAGCAGCAAGCCGTTATACAGAAGCGCGTATGTCGCGTATCACAGCGGCAATGCTTGCCGATATTGAAAAAGATACCGTAGATTTTATTCCCAACTATGACGAGTCTGAAAAAGAACCTGTCGTATTGCCGGCACGTATTCCCAACTTGCTGGTCAATGGTTCGTCAGGGATTGCGGTCGGTATGGCGACCAATATCCCACCCCATAATCTGGGCGAAGTGCTGGACGGTTTGGCATGTATGATAGATAACCGCATCGCGGGCAAAGAAACCACCGTTGAGGAATTGATGGAATATATCAAAGGTCCTGACTTCCCGACAGGCGCGACCATATTGGGCAAAAGCGGCATTCGTGCGGCATATCGCACCGGACGCGGCAAAATTATGGTACGTGCTTTGGCAGAAATCCAGCCTATGGCAGGCGGCAAAGAAAAAATCGTCATCACAGAAATTCCCTATATGGTCAATAAACTGCGTTTGATTGAAAAAATAGGTGAATTGGTCAAAGAAAAACGCATCGAAGGCATCAGCGATTTGTATGATGCTTCCGCTGGCGATGATATTCAAATCATTGTAGAACTGAAAAAAGATGTCAATGCCAATGTCATACTCAATCAGCTCTATAAATATACACAACTGCAAGAAAGTTTTGGCGTGATTATGATTGCGCTGGTAGACGGCAAACCTGTCGTATTGAATCTGCAACAGATACTTTCTGAATACCTCAAACATCAGGAAACTGTTGTCACCAGACGCACACGCTTTAATCTGGAAAAAGCCCAAAAACGCGCGCATATACTCGAAGGTCTGCGTATTGCCATTGAAAATATAGACGAAGTGATTCGTATCATTCGTACCAGCTACGACAACGCAAAAGAGCGTTTGATGGAGCGTTTCGCATTGTCCGAAATACAGGCACAGGCGATTTTGGAAATGCAGCTGCGCCGCTTGCAGGGCTTGGAGCATGAAAAGATAGACGCAGAATATGCAGAATTGATGAAAAAGATTGCGTATTATGAATCCCTGTTGGCAGACCATAATCTGTTATTGGGTGTCATTCGGGATGAAATGATGGAATATAAAGAAAAATACGCCGACCCTCGCCGTACCCAGCTTGTGGCAAATCCCGGCGAAATCGACGTAGAAGACTTGATAGAAGAAGAAATGTGCGTATTTACTATGTCGCATAGAAATTATGTCAAACGTACCCCGCTGATGACTTATAAAAGCCAAAATCGCGGCGGACGTGGCATTGTGGGTATGCAGACCAGAGAGGAAGATGATGTCAAAGATTTGTTCCTTTCTTCTACACATGACACGATATTGTTTTTCACCAATCGTGGCAAAGTTTATCGCTTGAAAGGTTATGAAATCCCAGAAGCAGGACGCACTGCCCGTGGTATGGCAATCGTCAATTTGTTGGAAATTGCGCCTGATGAAACCGTTACCGCTGTCATACCCGTGAAAGAATTTCGGGAAGACCGCTATCTGGTTATGGTCACAAAATATGGCATCATCAAAAAAACAGAGCTTTCCGATTTCGCCAATATCCGCAAAGGCGGTTTGATTGCGCTGAACTTCAAAGAAGATGATAGCTTGATTTCTGTCATGACCACAGAGGGCGAGGATAATATATTGGCAGCCACACATTTTGGTATGGGTATCACATTCAGTGAAAAAGATGTGCGCCCGATGGGACGTTTGGCAACAGGTGTCAAAGCCATGCAGCTCAAAGAGGGTGACCATATTGTTTCGGCGGTCAAAGTCAGCCCGACTGCAAAAGTACTCAATGTCACAGAAAAGGGCTTCGGCAAACGTACCAATGTAGAAGAATTCAAGGTGCAAAACCGCAATGGTATGGGCTTAAAAATCCATCAATTGACAGAACGTACCGGACTTTTGGCAGGCGTCTTGATGGTAGAGGAAAATGACGAATTGATGCTCATGACGTCCGAAGGTGTCATCATTCGTCTGCGCGCAGCAGATATTTCCACAATCGGCAGAATCTCGCAAGGCGTGAAATTGATTCAGCTTTCGGAAGGCGTGAGTGTGGTAGGTGTTGCCAAGATTACAGAAGAAGCGCAGCAGGAAGAAGCAGAACAGACAACACAGACAGAACAAGAAGCCGAAGAAACAGCACAATATGCGGCAAATATGCCAGAATCACAATAAAATATCATTTCAACTCTTACAAAATATTGCAACAAATTGCAAAATACTGTAAAATATGGTAAAAATAGATTCCCCATTCAGATATCCTCTATCGTTCTGATGGGGAATTTGCATTTATGAAAATCAGAAAGAAAGACCAAAAACAAAGACCAGAAATAAAAGCAGCAGGAGGGATTTTATGGCGGAAAGTACAACCTATCTATGTCCGGGGTGTGGCGCGTATCTGCGCTATGATGGCAAACAAGACTTGTGGGTTTGTGATTATTGTGACCAAAGCTATACCAAAGACGCTTTGCAGCAGCGCGGCGCACAGACAGCAGATGCCACAAAGCCACAGGAAAAAAAAGAAACCGTTACATATGACTATCAAGAAAATATTGCGCAGGGAGAACAGAACGAAGATTTGCAGGCATATCATTGCCCCAACTGCGGCGCGGAGATTGTGACCGATGGCGTGACAGCGGCAACATTTTGTGTCTTTTGCCAAAATCCAACCATTATCCCACAAAAATTTGAGGGCAAATATCGCCCCTCTGCCATGATTCCGTTTAAGACAGATAAAAAACAGGCACAGGAGGCGTTTTTACGCCTGTGTAAAGGCAAAAAATTATTGCCCAAAGGCTTTGCTTCCCAACAGCGCTTGGAGAAGATTACAGGCGTATATGTGCCTTATTGGCTCTTTGATTGTAAAGCTGATTTTGATTATCATGCAACAGGCGAAGATGTCATGACTTGGAGTGACGGCGATTATCGTTATACCAAAACAGATACCTATCATCTGCATCGCAATGGTATGATGGAATTTGAAAATATACCACTCGATGCTTCTGCCAATATGGAAGATAATTTGATGGACGCTTTGGAACCGTTTTCTTTTGACGCGGTACAGCCGTTTGATTTGCGCTATTTGAGCGGCTATCTTGCCGAAAAATATACCTATGAGCCAAAAGAATTGTTTACACGTATGCAGGAACGTGTGTCCGAAGGCATTGAAAACCGCGCCAAAGCGGAAGGCAGACAATATGACCATGTGCATAGCGTGCAATGCAATACCGCGTTTCAATCCGATAAACAGCAATATCTGCTTTTGCCGGTTTGGATGTTGATTAGTAGTTTCAAAGGCAAAAAATATCTTTTTGCGATGAATGGACAAACGGGAAAAATTGTCGGGGAACTGCCTTGTGACAAAGGAAAAATGGTACAGTGGTTTTTTATCATTTTTCTGATTGTGTTGGCGGTATTGGAAATTTTGATTGCCGTAATCATGTAAGGAGGCTGTGCAATGAAAAAAATCACTTTGTTTCTATGCAGTATCATAGTATGCCTGCAATGCAGTATCAGTGTTTTCGCACGGACACCCGGACATGTGTTTGATGATGCGGGTTTGTTGTCCACGGAAGAAGCCGGACAATTGGAAACACAGGCGGCACAGATTGGAGATACCTATGATATGGACGTATTGATTGTGACCACAAATGATACACAAGGTTTGACAACGCGCGAATATGGCATACAATTCTTTTTAGATGGCGGCTTTGGCTATGGCGCGACCAATGACGGCATTGTGTTTGTGATTGATATGGGAGAACACGAAGGGCAAATCGTGACTTCTGGTCTTGCGATGGATATTTTCCCAGATGATACGATTGATGACATTTGGGAAGATGTGTCTTCCTATCTTTCCGATGGCGCGTATTATGATGGTATGACGGCATTTTTAACCGATGTGTCGCATGGTATGGGCGAGTACCAAAACTATCTCGATAACCCAGAATCTGTATCTGCACAAAAATATGCAAAAGCACATGAGGGCGACAAAGACAGTGCTTTGATTTGGGCATTGGCAGCGGTACCGATTGCGGCAGTGGTTGCGGCAATTGTGGTTTGGGTGTTGCGTCGTGGGCATAATAATGTCAGACCATTTACAGATGGACAGGCATACTTAAAAGAGAACGGCGTACATATGTATCAAAACAATGACCGTTTTGTGAATACATTTACGACCCGTACCAAAATCAAGAAAGACGATGACAATGATGGTGGTTCTTTCGGCGGTGGCGGCGGAAAATTTTAATGTTTTTCGTGGAAACATGTAAAAAAACGGAAAAAAGATAAAATCCAAAAGGCTGTATCAGCACACGGTTTGTAATTTCGATATGAGAGGAAAAACTGTGTCGCAAGACAGCCTTTTTTTATTTTCTAATATTTTCTATTTTTGGAAATAGTTCTGCAAAATGCTGTAAAATCAGACATTTCCAGTAAAAAAATGCTTGTCATACTCCTAGTATTTTCTTATAATGTGAAACTGAGTGTTTTGTACGATATGGCAACAAAAAGGAAAATACAAGAAAGGATGTGTGACAATGGCAGCAGAACAAGGAAACGCAGTGTCAAAGAAAAAAATGCCGCTGGCGTTTTGGATTTTTGTAGGGCTGGTCGTTGGGGTAGGCTCTGGGCTTTTGCTCTTGAATATAAAGCCATTCGGTATGGAAGGGGTAGACTTCGCAAAGACATATATACAGCCCTTTGGTACCATATTTTTGAATTTATTGAAATTTATTGTCGTACCGATTGTATTGCTCTCGATTACTTGCGGCGTGATTTCTATGAAGGACATCAAACGTGTGGGTGCAATTGGTGGGAAAACATTGGTATATTATCTGTGTACGACAGCATTTGCCGTTACGCTGGCTTTGATACTGGCAACTTTGGCAAAGGATTTGTTTGTGACATTGGATACCAGCGGCGCGGCGTATCAGGCGGCAGAACAGCAAAGCTTGATGGATACGATTGTTGCAATTTTTCCGGCGAACTTCGTACAGCCTTTGCTGGACGCGACTATGCTGCAAGTCATTGTGATTGCGCTGTTTTTGGGATTTGGTATTCTGTTGGCAGGGGAAAAAGGTTTGCTTGCTGGACAAGTGATTGAAAGTTTTAACGAAGTTTTTCTCAAAATCATGGATTTGATTATCCGTCTTTCTCCGATTGGTGTAGCGTGTTTGATTTGCCCTGTGGTAGCGGAAAATGGACCTATGCTCTTGACCAATTTGGTGATGGTATTGGGTATCACCTATTTAGGCTATATTTTGCATATGGCAATCGTGTATTCTCTGACAGTCAAGACTTTGGCGGGGGTTTCTCCGCTGCGCTTTTTCCGTGAAATGGTGCCTGCGATTTTGATGGCGTTTTCTTCCGCTTCTTCTGTGGGTACGCTGCCTTTTACGCTGGAATCTGCGGAACGTCTGGGCGCAAGACGAGAAGTTGCCGGCTTTGTATTGCCTTTGGGCAGTACCATCAATATGGACGGTACAGCGATTTATCAAGGGGTTTGTGTGGTATTTATTGCGGCGTGTTATGGTGTGGATTTGACATTTGCCCAGATTGTGACCATTATATT
Organism: uncultured Lachnospiraceae bacterium; assembly: GCA_944384295.1. Classification (GTDB taxonomy): domain Bacteria; phylum Bacillota; class Clostridia; order Lachnospirales; family Anaerotignaceae; genus Anaerotignum. The sequence continues at coordinate 45,820 of CALWSU010000016.1, forward strand.
GACTGCTACCTTGGCGTCTATCGGTACCGCTGGCGTACCGGGTGCAGGTATTGTCATGTTGGGTATGGTATTGGAAAGCGTAGGCTTACCGATTGCGGGGATTGGTCTGGTGGTCGGATTTGACCGTATTTTTGATATGGGACGTACCGTGGTCAATATCACAGGGGACGCATCTTGTGCTGTGATTGTATCGAAACTGGACGAAAAAAGAGCTTTGCGCAATCAAAAATAAAAAATAAAAAATAAAAAATGGGAATCAGGGGTATAAGAAACGGTACAATGGGAGATACTGTCATACGAAGGGTGTGATTGCTCCCCAGATCAATCATATTCTTTCTACTTCTTCCCCTTACGCAGGAGCGGCTTTGTTGTGGGCAAAGCCGCTTTTTGTCTTGTGTGACTGACATCACAGAAAGAGATAAAAATGATTCTTATTTGAGAAAATTTATTGAAAAAAGAAATTTTCTGTGATATACTCCGAATAGATATAAAAAAAGTATCACAGAATACATTGATATAAAGTATAAAAAGTAAAAAGAGAAAGAAAGATTGTTTTGCAAAAGGAGGCTATTGATTATGTTACAAGTAAAGTCTGATACATTTCAAAAAGAAGTTATGGAAAGCAAAGTGCCTGTATTGGTTGACTTTTTCGCAACATGGTGTGGACCTTGCCAGATGATGGGTCCTGTATTGGAACAGTTGCAGGCAGAATATGGCGATAAAGCAAAAGTGGTCAAAGTAGACATCGATCAGGCGATGGACTTGGCGCAGAAATATCGTGTCATGGGTGTACCCAATATGGTATTTTTCAAAGGCGGTCAAGTTGCCGATACTGTGGTGGGTGCAGTGCCAGCGTCTGTATTGAAAGAAAAAATGGATAAACTGCTGTAAGTATTGCATGGTTTATTTGTTTTTTGTGTATGATGCCCCCCAATAGCCACAACATCAATGGTCGATGATAGATGTTGTGGCTATTTATGGGTCTATGAAGAAAAGTCTGTAAATAAGATTCTTCTATGATAATCATGGGTGAAATACTTAGAATCAAGGATTTC
>CALWSU010000017.1 GCA_944384295.1 uncultured Lachnospiraceae bacterium
GTGCGGCATTCCATCGGCTAAAAGCCTTGAAACTTCGGCTTTTCCTCGTCGGAAATAAATTCCGACTGCGGATTTCAGTTGGGAAATGACACACCGCAAAGAAGTGCGGACAGCCATTTATGGCTGGCATTTGCGTAGCAAATGTGTTGACCATCGTTTCCCAAGCCTTTCCGCGTTCTTGAAAAAAGTAAAAAATGTAGTTTTTTTACAGGCTGAAGATTAATACCCTAATCTTGAAATATGGAAATATAGAAATGTACAAAAGAACCCTCTGAAAATTACAAAAGAAAATTGCAGTTAGAAAAAAGGAATGTCTGCTTGTATAAATCCACAAACAGACATTCCTTTTTGACATTCTAGGAATTGGTTTCTGATTCATCTTCTGACAGGAAATTTTGATAATATGACACGAAATGGTCTATAATTTCTTGACGGGAACCAGTATATTGTGTTTCGATTCCGCCATTTTTCAGACTATCAATCCATTCTCCATCAATCATACAACCTACATCCATATTGATATTATACTTTGCTTTTTCCAGCAAAGGAACATCTGAAATATCACCAATACAATATAAATATCCACATAATAACCGAATATATTCAGAACTTCCAGGCTGATAATTTATGATTTCTTCTTGAATCAAATCTATAATCTGCTGTTTTGGAATATTATGAAACGCAAATCCATACTTTTTTATGATTTGTTCTGCTCTTTGTTCATTTGTCATATAGAACACTTTCCTTCTAAAATGCAGGCTCACAGCCCGCATGATAAAATCTATGAGAAACTGAAATGTTTTCCGATTCTTATGGCTTCTATCCAGTTTGCATAAACTTCTTGGAAATCTTCTGGGATAGATTGTTATATAGATTGCTGCATCGGAACAGTATCATATTTCTTTTCCTTTTTTACTCTTTTTACTCATTTACTCTCTTGTAAATTCTGCGGCAATGGGATAGCCGTCTACTTCAATCACAACACGAAATTCTCCTTTGCCAATGTTGCCGCACAGATTTTTCCAATTGATTGCCAATTCTTCTTCTGTGCCTGCTGCTACTGTTTTTGTTTCCTCGCTCCATGTTGCACTGGCTGTGCCGACAAATTCTTCCCAATTGCCTTCGCTGTCTTTCTTTTCCATATGATATGCGTCTAAATATGCAATATCATGGTCTGTGTCATTTTTGAGTAAAAATACACCTTTTGTGGCAGAAAGATTTTCTTGGTCTACCGCAAGGCTAACGCCTTCATATTCATTGACAACTGGATATTTTGTACTACGGTCATTGCTGCAACCACAAAATGCCAAAACCGGCAGCAAACACAACAGCAACATTCCTATTTTTTTCATGTGGTACTCTCTCCTTTTTGCTTGTGCGCTTTCCTTATTGCAGTGTTTTTTCAATAAAAGCAGCCAATTCTTTTGCCGCACGGTTCATTTTTTCCAAGTCTTTGCCTTCTATCATGACACGTACCAAAGGCTCTGTACCAGAAGTACGAATCAGTACACGACCATCGGTAGAAAATTCTTGTTCCAGTTTTTCAATGGCATGACGAATTGCAGGTACGTCCATGTAGGTATTTTTCTTTGCGTTATTGACGCGCGCATTTACCAATACTTGGGGCAAAACTTCCATTGCCTGCGCCAATTCCGAGGCTTTTTTCCCGGTACGTTTCATCACGGAAAGCAATTGGATTGCGGTCAAAATACCATCGCCTGTTGTATTATGGTCGAGGAAAATGACATGCCCAGACTGTTCCCCGCCCAGATTATGCCCTGCCTCGAGCATACGTTCCAATACATAACGGTCGCCTACATTGGCTTGTTCTATGGTGATGCCATTTTCTTTGCCCATGATATTCAATCCCAAATTGGACATCACAGTACCTACAATGGTATCATTTTTGAGTGTACCTTTTTCTTTCATATCCAGACCGCAAATTGCCAAAATTTTATCTCCATCTATGAGTTCGCCATTTTCGTCTACTGCCAAACAGCGGTCCGCGTCCCCATCAAATGCAAAACCAATATCCGCTTGATTTTCTTTGACAAATGCTTTCAAATCCTCCATATGGGTCGAGCCACAACGTTCGTTGATGTTTGTACCGTCTGGCTCATTGTGTATGATACAGATACTTGCGCCCAGATTCAAAAGCGCAATGGGTGCGGCTTTATAAGATGCGCCGTTTGCACAGTCCAAAGCCACTTTGATGCCATTGAAACGCTCTGTTGTGGTTTGTGTCAAGAAAGAGATATAGTCGTCCAAAGCGTCTTCGCCTACCGCATGGGTACCAATCCCCGCGCCTGTTGGGCTAGGCAGTATTTCTGGGTGGCTGAGTATGATATTCTCGATTTCGTCTTCCAGTTCATCACTAAGTTTATAGCCTTGGCTATTGAAAAACTTGATTCCGTTATACTCTACTGGATTATGTGAAGCAGAAATCACAACGCCCGCATCTAAACGATATTTGCGCACCAGATATGCCACTGCTGGTGTAGGCACGATGCCAGCTAATACCGCATGTGCACCGACAGAGCAAATCCCTGCCACCAATGCCGCCTCCAACATATCCCCACTGATACGGGTATCCATACCAACCAAAATACGTGGTGCGTGTTTTGTTTCTTTTGTCAGCACATATGCGCCAGCGCGTCCCAATTGAAACGCCATTTCTCCTGTCAATTCTGTGTTGGCTACGCCACGCACGCCGTCTGTACCAAATAATCTTCCCATATGTTTAACTCCTTATCTTTTTGATTGTTTTTACTTGATTTTTGATTTATAAATTTTTATTGATTGGATTGCATTTATGATATTGATTTTTCTATTATTTTTCCATCATTTTTTCTTTCATTCTTCTGTTACAATTTCCGGTTCTTCTGGTTCGGGTGGGGTTTCCTGCTCCTGTTCGGGTGGCGCTGTTACAGTCACCAAAATAGAAGTGTCCGCCGCTGTCACGCCTTCTGGCAATTGCCATACTACCGTTGCTGTGTTTTCGCCTTCTTCCAATGCGCTTACATCTATCGTACCGCTGATTTGCGATGTTGTGACGTTCGCTGTATTTTCTCCCTGCAACAGAATCGGGATATTTTCGGGCAATGTATAGGTATATCCTTCTTGCTGATGTTGCATAGTAATCTGAGCAGATGGGATTTGCAATTGTGTTTCCTCGCTCTTAGAGAATGTCACAGTCACCAATACATTGCTGCTGCTTTTTGCAGTCACACCGCTTGGCAAATAATGGGACAAAGACACCGTTTCGTGTAAAGTTTCTGACGCGCCAGTCACATCAATCGCATCTAATGTGATGCTATTTATGTTTGCCAAATCTTCTTCTGTACCAGTCAATGTCACTTTTTGTGGCATACAAAGAATGTTTGCAACATGATAATCCGTCGCGGGTGTACCGGTTGTGCTGACTTGTATCGGCACTTCTTTTTCGCCATGCATACGATAAGATACCGTAATGCTGTCTTCTGAAAATGTCACGCCTTGTACGGTATTACCTTCTGCGTCATAGGCAACCGGTGTTGCTGTAATCTGTCCTTGTGATACGGCTTCTGTGGCATCTACAAAGATACGCACTGCCGAAACACAGTTGACTGCGGATTGTGCGCCTTTTACCATAATGGTATCTTGGCTCAAAGTCGGTTCCGACAAGCGTCCACTGCTTTGAGATTCTCCACTGAGCATGACCTGTATCGGAAATTCACGGCTAATCAAATTTTCTACTTGTATTTCTAAGGTAGAGGGTGTTTTATTTTCTATGGTATAGCCGCTTGCGCCGCCTGCAATGGTCACATTGACAGGCAATGTAATGGTATCACCACTTTGTGCATTACGCAATGTTGATAAATCCAATGTCGCCTCAATCAATTCCGTTTGTCTTTGACTGAGCCGGTCCAGAGAAGTACGCTGTGCCTTCACTTTGACACTGACCTTGGTATCTTCCAAAGTTTGGCGATTGGCAATCGTCAAGCCTTCCTCGGTCAAAGTTTCTTCTCCTTCTAATATCAATGTTGTGCTATACGTACGCGTATCAATGGGCTGATTGATGCTGATGACCATAAACCACATGGTAGCGGCTATGGCAACAGAAAGCAACTTCCACCCCAAGTCCTTCATCAATAATTCTTGAAAGCGTTTCATTTTGTCTGCCTCCCTTTCCATATCGCCAATTTTTTACGATTGGCGGTATCCTGCTGGGAAATCATCGTTTTTAATTGTTCTGTCGTCAAATCGCGATAGAGCACACCGCCGCGCGCCAATGAAATTTTGCCGGTTTCCTCCGACACGACAATCACATGCGCGTCTGAAACCTCACTCGCGCCGATTGCCGCTCTATGGCGTGTACCCAATTCCATGCTGACCTCATTGCTATCTGTCAATGGCAAAAAACAAGTTGCCGCCGCAACGCGATTATTGCGTATGATGACTGCGCCATCATGCAAAGGCGTATTATGTTCAAATATATTGATTAAAAGCTGACTGGACACAATGGCGTCTATGGGTATCCCCGTACGTTCCAAATCGCCTAATGGCACTTCCTGTTCCATCAAAATCAAAGCACCTGTTTTGACTGCGCCCATTTTTCCAGCCGCGCGCACGATTTCGTCCACTGTACGTGCAGCCGCTTTTTCATCGCTTGCGCTGTCACTGCGTGTGAAATAAGAAAATATTTTTCCTTTGCCCAACTGCTCCAAAGCTTTGCGCATTTCTGGCTGAAACACAATCAACAGCGCAATGATGCCCATATTGATGGTATTGGAAAGCACAAATATGATGGTATGCAGCTTCAAAATAGCGGCAACCGCTGCAAAAGCGAATATCACCAATATACCTTTGAACAATACCCATGCGCGTGTTTCTTTGATCCAAAATATGACTTTATAAATAATATAAGCCACAATCAGGATATCCAGCACATCTGTAATGCCAATGGAGGGTTTGACAAACTCTGTAATGCCTAATCCGTTATATATTACATTTATGATGTCCATAACCTCACCCGATTTCTTATTTCTTATTTCTTATTTCTTATTTCTTATTTCTTGTTTGTTATTTTATTTTTTATTTTATATCTTTTGCAGTTATGCTTTCTCTACTGTATTAGAAAGATAACAATAATAGTATAACATAAAGCCGTCAGAAAGTGTGAAATCTCCTGCATAAAAAGTTGAAATTTTTTCTGACATACTATTTTCGCCGAATTGTGTCGAGAGTGTGCCTGTTTTGTTATACGATTTCTGACAAAAGGCGAGAAGTGGTGTGCTAAAATGAAGAAAAAGCACTTTTGCCGTATTGACACAGCAAATGCAGACGAAGCAAGGCGAAACTGCCCGCTTCCTGCTTTCTGCTTTCTGCTTGTGCGAAGGGCAAAGAAAAGGAGTGTTACCATGCAAATATGGAAATGGAAACAATACTTGAAAAAGGAGGGGATTGTGCAGCAAATACCCATTATCAAGATACGCTCAAACCCATACCAGCCGCGGCGTTATTTTCAACGCAACGCACTGGAGGAGCTGGCAGCCTCCATTCGTACATATGGCATATTACAGCCTTTGCGCCTGCGTCCCATGAACGCCGGATATTATGAACTGATTACAGGTGAACGACGTTTACAGGCGGCAGAACTGGCAGGGTTGGAAACGGTGCCGGCACTCATTCAAAATGTCAGCGAATGTGACAGCGCGGTGTATGTACTTTTGGAAAATATACAGCGGCAATCTTTTAGCTGTTTGGAAGAAGCAGAGGGGTACCATAGTTTGATGGAGGATTATGGTCTGAGTTTGGAAGAAGTCGCAAAACGGCTTTGCAAAAGTCAAAGCTATATTGCGGAAAAATTACGTATCCTCAAATTAGACGACCCCATCAAACGCTTATTATCTGAAAACCATTGCAGCGAACGCCATGCACGTGCGTTGCTGCGTTTGCCTGACGACGGCAGTCGTATGCTGATTTTGGAACAAACCATACGCGAAGAACTTTCCCCGCGGCAAACAGAAGCCTTGGTCGAAGAAACGTTATCGCAAATGCGTTACCATATTTCGGACAAGCCACATTTGAAAGAAAAGCATCATGTGACCGATTTTCGGCTTTATACCAACACCGTCAAGCAAGCCGTAGACGCCATACGCCGCGCGGGCGGCATTGTGACATACACAGAGCAAGAGGATGCGGAGACCTGCCAAATACAGATACATTTGCAAAAACAGCCACAAAATACAGAAACGGCGGAAACAACAGAAGCGTAGAGATGACAAGAAAAAAACAGATGGTTTCTCCGGTTTTTGGGTTCTCATAAAAAAGATTTCGGACAAATCATCTGTTTTTTTCGATTACTTTTGTGATAGGAAATAAATTAAATTGGTTCTTCAAATGTCTGCTGCAATTTGATAAAAGAAGCAGAAGCGGTTGCTGCTAAAATATCTTCTCTTTCTAAATATGCTTCTCCGACCAACTGATAGACGGTATGTCCTAAATGTGTGATGCGTACACGATAATGAATGACATCTGTGGGACAAATGGGTTTTAAGAATGTCGTATTGATGCTGATGGTAGATACCATATGCTGTTTGGCAAAGTAATGACACAGCAAACCAAAAGATACATCAAAGCCTGTGACCAAAATACCGCCATGCAGTCCTTTTTCTGGATTTAATTGCCAATCCTGCACACGGAACAAAAATTCCGCGCTGCGGTTTTCAAAATCACAAGATACCAGACGCGGCTGCAACAAACTGAGTACACTGTCGCGCACCATAGAGGATTCTGGATTTTCCACTTGTGACAACCATGCAGTCATATTTTCCTGTGAAGAAATTTCTTCTGTTAATTGAATCATAATGTTCTGTCCTTTCTATCATGTCTATGATGATTTTCTTTTGTTTTTTATTTTTCCTGCATATCTTGTGTGATTTGATAGGAAACTTTTTTCGCATGCAGGATTTTGAATGTACCTGTTGCAGTGGCTGCCAATTTGCCATTGCTGCGCAGATACACTTCACCGTCCAAAGTCACCAAACTGCGACCAAAAGATTTGATTTTGCTATGATATACCATACCATCGCCCAAACGAATGGGGCGCAGGAAAGAAACGGATAAATTGACAGTAGTCAAAACATAGGGATAAGCATAATAATGTGCAAGCATACCCAAAGAGGTATCAAAACCGGTCGATGTAATGCCTCCATGAATCATGTTTTGGGGATTCAATTCCCAATCCAAAACATCATATGTCATCACGCTTTCGCCCGCCAAAAAATCACAGCGTATGAATTGTGGGCGCATTTTGGCAATCACGCCATTTTCCTGTCCAACGCTCTGATGACGCGCGACAGCGCGTAAAAACCATTCTTCCATATGTTCCTGTGACAAGCCAGGTATTTCTGTAAAATGCAATTTGCAGCACCTTCCTTTTTTTGATTTTTTCCAGTTAAACACAATTATGACAAGAAATCCAACAGCATTTCTCCAAACACTTTATAATTTTCAATGTGCGGCAAAGCTGCGGTATCTTCAAACAACAAAAACTCGCCTTTGTCCTGCATTTTTTCCGCTGTTTCCAAGTAAACGGCAGAATTGAGTGGATTTTTTTCACCCCAAATCAATACAAAGGGAATATCCAAAGCAGCAAAGGCTTCTTTGGTATCCGCTGCGGCAAAGCGTGTGGCATAGGCGGCATAACTTGCCTGTGCGCCTTTTCCATACCGTGCGTTTTTCTGCAAGTTTTTCACAAAGTCGGCTGGCATACGTTCTTTTTGATAGAACAAATCTTCTGCCAAACGACGCAGATTTTTTTTCGAGGTAGCATCTAAAAATGTTTGTGTGCCAAAATAAGGGAGCATCAATTTTTTCAATTTTTCGGTATCTTGTGGTGTGGCAAAACCACGTCCAATGCCTTCCGGCGAAATCAGCACCAATTTTTTGAAATCCTCTGGGTGCAGTTTCGACAGTACCAACGCAATATCCGCCCCGCCATTGGCTGCCACCAAAGCCACGCTACCACCTATGACATCTTGTATAAAGTGATGCAATGTTTGTGCATATTGATATGCTGTCCATGGCTGCCGTGGTTTATCGGACTGTCCATACCCGGGCAAATCAATGGTATAAAGACGATATTCTTTTTCCAATCGTTCTATCTGTGGTCGCCACTCTCTGCGGGAAGCACCAGGGTGCAGGCTATGCAGCAATATCACAGGTCTGCCAAAGCCATAACGTTCATATGCCATAGAAATGCCATCTGGTGTGGTATAGGTATCATGGGGTGTGGTATCGGCTTTTCGATTTGCGCGAAACAAACAAACCGCTTGATATATCCCTACAGCCGCTGCTGTGACACCTGCGGACGCAAACAGGGGCAGTGAAACTTTACGAATTGCTTTTTTCATCATACGCTTTTGCCTCCTTTACACAAAAAATATACTGCTTTTTGGGAAAAAACATCAGGGTGTCGAAAAGGTCGACACCCTGTCGTCAAAGGCTCATTTCATTCAAGCCTTTGACGAGTAGACAGAAGTATAAAGCTCGAAGTTCCATCGGCTAAAAGCCTTGAAACTTCAGCTTTTCCTCGTCGGAAATGAATTCCGACTGCGGATTAAATTTGGGGAACTCTTGGTTCCCCAAGCCCTTCCGCGTTCTTGAAAAAAGTAAAAAATGTACTTTTTTTGCAGTCTGCCGCTTTTCTTGAAAAAGCATGTGTTTTCTTCTATTATGTACCGAAAAACGTCATTTGAAAAGAGTAAGTTTCATAATATAGAAAAAGACTGCAATATTTTTTTTGACACCATAACACAAAATATAAAAAAAGGAGGCGGGCAAAATCCATGGAAGCATTTTTACGTCTTGCAGGGCAATTATGCTTTATTGTCTGTGTACAGGCAGTGCTGGAGGTACTCGCCGCCGACCGTTGGCAAAACCATTTACAAAAAGTCATTTCTATGGCATGTTATTTGGCGGCTTTGGTTTTGGTGCTGCGTTTCATGCAGACGTATGTACTGGATATTTTGCGTAGTATAACATTTGGATTTTAAGTATGCCCATGTGATTTCGTTTTTTGCTTTTGCCAAGCTTTCCTTGATTTTACGCCATTTTTATGTTACATTTATGAAGAAGAAATGCCATGACATACAGATATTTTCTGTTTTCTTTTTTTGCAGGAAATATCTGTTTTCTAAAATGTTGAAAATTTTTTAATTTTTTATTTTTGGCATGTAACAGAAAAAAGGATGGAGGATAAAATACATGGATTTGAAATTAGAAATCGCAAACAGCATTGCGGCAGCATGTGGCGTTGCAGCGGACGAAATCGCGGCAGCCATAGAAGTACCTGCAAATTCTGATATGGGGGACTATGCGTATCCCTGTTTTAAGCTGGCGAAAGTATTACGCAAAGCGCCACCTTTGATTGCACAGGAAATCGGGGAAAAATTACAATTGCCCGTTGGTATTTCCGAAATGAAAATCGTAGGGGCATATATCAATTTCTTTATGGACAAACCTTTTTATGCAAAACAAGTCCTGCAAAGTGTATTGGAACAGGGCGCTGATTATGGCAAAAGCGAAAAAGGCACAGGAAAGACAATCGTCATTGACTATTCTTCCCCAAACATTGCCAAACCGTTTCACGTGGGACATTTACGTTCTACCGTAATCGGCAATGCTTTATATCAAATCCATCGCGCATTGGGCTATCACTGTGTCGGTATCAACCATTTAGGCGACTGGGGTACACAGTTCGGGAAACTGATTGTTGCCTACAAAAAATGGGGTTCTCAAGAAGCCGTGGAAAAAGATGGTATACAGGAATTGATGCGTATTTATGTCAAATTCCATGACGAAGCCGCAAACGAACCTGCTTTAGAGGACGAAGCGCGTCTTTGGTTTGTCAAAATGCAGGACGGCGACACAGAAGCCCTGACACTTTGGAAATGGTTCTATGACATCAGTATCCGTGAATTTGAACGCGTATATGATATGCTGGGCGTGAAGTTTGACGCATATACCGGCGAAAGTTTCTACAATGACAAAATGGCGCCTGTGGTAGAAGAATTAGAACAAAAAGGGCTTTTGGTGGAAAGCGAAGGGGCAAAGATTGTAGATTTGTCCGATGAAAACATGCCACCTTGCCTGATTATACGAAAAGACGGCGGTACACTTTATGCAACGCGTGATATTACGGCAGCATTATATCGTAAGAAAACGTATGACTTTGATAAATGCATCTATCTGACTGCCCTTGACCAGAATTTGCATTTTGCACAATGGTTTGCAGTCATTCACAAAATGGGATATGACTGGTATCAAGACTTGATTCATGTGCCTTTTGGTCTGGTGAGTCTGGAAAGCGGCAAACTCTCCACACGTCATGGGAATGTGGTTTTGATGGAAGAATTGCTGCATCAAGCCATTGCCGAAACACAAAAAATCATAGAAGAAAAAAATCCTTCTTTGCCCGACAAAGAAACCGTAGCGCAAAAAGTAGGGATTGGCGCTGTGATATTTAACGACTTATATAATACACGCATCAAAGACGTGGTATTTTCTTGGGAAAGAATGTTGAACTTCGATGGCGAAACAGGTCCTTATGTACAATATACCCATGCGCGCGCATGCAGCATATTGAAAAAAGTACCTGACTGCAAAACAGAAGATTTACAAACCGCATCTTTTGCGAAATTGGACGACGAAGCCACACTGCAAGTATGCAAACTGTTAGAGGCTTTCCCAAGCAAAATTGAAGACGCAGCGGCAAAACTGGAACCCTATCTGTTGACCAGACATTTAGTTGCCATTGCGCAGGCGTTCAATAAATTCTATCACGACAACCCTATTTTAAACAGTGCAGACGATGTACGTTTTGCGCGTTTGGCGGTTGTTTTGGCAGTCAAAACAGTATTATCCTCTGGTCTTGCATTATTGGGCATTGAATCGCCAGAACAAATGTAATACATGTAAGGGAGATGAATTGTCATGAAAAAGGTCAAGTTATTTTATAATCCCTTTTCGGGCAATAAGGCATTTAAGTTTGATTTAGATATTTGTATTGGTATTTTTCAAAATGCTGGTTATGAAGTACACCCATACCGCACCATGCAGCCGGGCGATATTGAAACACATATTGCACAAATGGACAAAGATTATGATATTGTGGTGGCTTCCGGCGGTGATGGCACAGTGAATATTGTGCTGAATGCCTTGATGCACAATCATTTACAAATCCCCTTAGGTATCATTCCTTCTGGAACCGCGAATGATTTCGCAACTTTTTTGGGACTGAAAACAGGGGACTCCGCAGATGCTTGTCGTGTGATGGTGGAAACCGAACCCAAAAAAATAGATATTGGTGTAGTCAATGACACAGCATATTTTATCAATGTATGTGCGGGTGGATTGTTGACCAATGTTTCCCAGACCGTAGACAAAGATATGAAAAATGCTTTCGGCAATCTTTCCTATTATCTCAAAGGTATGGAACAGATTCCCAATTTTCACAAAATACCATTTCGGATTCAAACCTCTACTACAACCATAGAGGACGATTTATATTTATATATGATACTCAACAGCGCAGGCACAGGCAGTTTTACAAAGCTTTCGCCTGAGGCATCTGTGACCGATGGGCAATTTGAATTTATTGGACTGCGTGCCAAAAATATATTGGACGTATCGGCAATGCTCTTAAAAATGGTTGCTGGCGAACATATACGAGATGAAAAAAGTCTGTTATATCTGCGAGATTCTTATTTCCACATTGAATGTCTGGATAAAGATTTCCAAATCATGGAATCCACGATTGACGGAGAAACCGGACCACGCATGCCATTTTCTGTAAAAGTACTGCCAAAGGCATACCCTGTATATGGCAGATACAACAGAAGCACAAAAGCCGAAACAAAGAAAATTGTTTCACATGAAACATTGAGAAACAAATTAAAACCGGAGAAAAAATAATCAAAAAGAGAAGTCAGTTTTAAGGGGGTGTTTTCAGCCTTACTATTGCTGGCTTCTTTTTTCGTAAGCATGTTTCACGTGAAACGTTTCCCAAAAACACAAAAATCAAACTTGTTCTGCATTGTTTCATGTGAAACATTACAATTTTATGAAAACATGCGGTTTCTCGTGCGCGCTCTCTCGCAATTTCATACCATTTGTGCTATACTACTTTTTACAGTAAACAAATCATAATATGATTTTTTTTGAAAAAAAGAGAGGTGGGGAACTATGGGAAAAGTCAGAATCATTGCTGTGACGAATCAAAAAGGGGGCGTTGGCAAAACCACAACTGCCATCAATTTATCCGCCTGTTTGGCAAAGGCAGGAAAAAAAGTGCTTGCCATAGACGCCGACCAACAAGGCAACACCACCAGTGGTCTGGGATTAGACAAAAACGCTATGGAACAAACCATATATGATGTGTTTTTGGAACAAGCCACATTAACAGATGTCAAACAAAAAACCTGTGTAGAAGGGCTGGAGGTCATACCCGCGAACATCAGTCTGACAGGCGCGGAAATCGAATTGATTGGCAAAGAGGACCGCGAATACATACTCAAAGAAGCATTGGCACAAATCAAAGACAATTACGATTTTATATTGATTGATTGTCCGCCTTCGCTCAATCTGATTACCATCAATGCGTTGACCGCCGCCGATACCGTGTTGGTACCCATACAATGTGAATACTTCGCCTTGGAAGGTTTGGAACAATTGTTACATGCTGTCAATCTTGTGAAAAAACGGCTCAACCGTTCTTTGGAAATCGAAGGTATTGTATTTACTATGTATGACGCACGTACCAATCTATCTTTACAAGTCGTGGAAGAAGTCAAACGCAGTTTGGGCGAAAATGTATATCGCAGTATCATACCGCGCAATGTGCGTTTGGGCGAAGCACCAAGCCACGGTCTGCCCATACATCTGTATGACCCAAAATCCAAAGGCGCGGAAAGCTATGCACTTTTGGCAGAAGAAGTCATAGAAAAGGAGTGGAATTAAATGACAATCAAAAAAGGTCTGGGCGCGAAAGGTCTGGGCATAGAAGCACTCATCAACCACAAAATGGAAGACTTTACAAGTGGCAACAATGACAGCGTCATGGAATTGGAACTGAATCAAATCGAACCCAACCGCAAACAGCCACGCAAACATTTTGACGAAACTGCTTTGCTTGAACTTGCAGAATCTCTCAAACAATATGGTATGTTACAGCCAGTCATTGTACAAAAAAATGAAGAAGGCTATTATGAACTGATTGCAGGGGAACGCCGTTGGCGCGCGGCAAAAATCGCAGGACTAAAAACCATACCTGTCATCATACGAGAATGGGATACCGCAAAAGCGTTTGAAGTGGCTTTGGTGGAAAATTTGCAAAGAGAAGACCTCAATCCCATGGAAGAAGCTGCAAGCTATCGCCGTTTGCAAGATGAATTTGGATATACACAAGAACAGATTGCACAAAAAGTGGGTAAAAGCCGTCCTGCAATCGCAAACGCATTGCGCTTACTACAACTAGATACGCGTGTACAAAATTTTGTGATAGAAAACAAATTATCACATGGACATGCACGCGCATTGCTTCCCATAGAAGATGGAGAATTGCAGTTTACACTTGCGGAACATGTGATAGAGGAGGACTTGAGCGTTCGCGCAACAGAACAGCTTGTCAAAACCACATTAGCCCAGAAAACAAAACAAATGGAACAAACAGAAGAAGAATCCAAAGAAAAACAAATACCAGACGCGGTATATCGTGATATGGAATCGCAACTGCAAACCATATTCGCGACAAAAGTAAAAATCATACAGAAAAAGCATAAGGGCAAAATCGAAATCGAGTATTACTCAGAAGAAGATTTAGACCGTTTGCTCACACTAATGAAACATATGGAAACAGGAGAATAAAAGCAATGACATGGAACACAATCACCGCTTTTGCACAGCAATATATTGTGCTGCTGCTAGGCGGATTTGCAATTTTAATACTTTTGTTGTTTCTTTTTTGTATCGTTTTGCTGCTCAAAATTCGGCGAGAACGAAAGCGTTATGATTTCTTTATGGGAGTCAATCGCCGTCCCGATTACAACTTAGAAACACAGATGAAAGAATATTTTACACGTGCAAAAGAGATTGATGAAAAATATACCAAACTCTTGAACATGGTCACAGATATGGATAAAACCATGAAAAGCAATGTCCGAAAAGTAGGGCTTGTGCGTTACAATCCATTCCAAGAAATGGGCGGCAACCTTTGTTTTTCATTGGCTTTATTAGACGGGGAAGATAATGGCGTTGTGCTCAATGGTATCCACAGCCGAACGGGTTCTTTTACCTATGCCAAACCCATTGAAATGGGGGTAAGCACCTATCTTTTGTCCGAAGAAGAATTGGAAGCGATACGGATTGCACAAGAAAAGGCATATGAACCGGAACACGAAAAAGTAGTCAAACTGAAGTTCAAACCATTGTTCAAACGGCGTTATACCAATGTAGAAGAAAAAGCAAAAACAGAAGCGCTTGGCGATGTGACAGAAGCGGAAAAAGCACAAATTGCCGCAGAAAACGCAACGGCTGACCAAATCGCAACCGATGGCACTTTTGCATCATTGCACAAAGGTATAGAAAGCGCACAAAACACAGAAAACATAAAAAATACAGCAAATACAGAAAACACAAACCAAAACACAACCGAAACAGAGCATATATATACAAAAGAACCATCTGAAACCACAGATTCCAGCATCACAGAAACAAATACGGCAGATGCAGAAACAACAGAAACAACAGAAACATCAAAAACATCTGAAATGGCAGAAGTCAAACAAGAAACCACTTCAGAAACAAGCGCAGAAATTGCCACAGAAACTACAAAAGAAAATACTTCTGCACAATACGCATCGACGCTCGTGGATGTCACCAGCCCTGAAACACAGGCATGTTTTGCAACATTATTATCTCGTTCACGCAAAACAGAGATGGAACAAGCAACAGCCGATTTGCCGCCTATGCCACAAGAGGAATTTACTTTCCCCGGCATACTGTCGGAAGACCTTTCCCATCTGCCGCCTACGGTCAATATGTCGGATATTCCTTGTCTGGATACCGTACATCCACGCCGACATCGTTTGATGCAGCAAACCAGTGAGATGGAAAAAATAGAAGATGTGGATACGGCGGGTATCAATTTCTCTGATTTTTCTGATTCTGTGGATAACTCTGTGGATAATGTGTATAAAACCAAAGAATAACTGTGGACAACCAGAAACAAAGAGAGGATAACATTTATGGGATATCGTATGATTTTTTCTGATATGGACGGTACATTATTACGTGGCACCTCTGAATTATCCTACCGCAATCAAACCATGATACAGCGTGCTATGAAACAGGGGATTGATTTTGTCATATGTACCGGTCGCGGCATTTATGGGGTAGAACCTTTTTTGAAACAGCTCAACGCCATCGGGCAAAAAGGCTATGTCATTTGTCAGAACGGCGCGGCAATTTATGATTTACAAAATATTGAAATTGTACGCAAACACAATTTCACGGCTGATGATTTACGCCCTGTGATAGAATTGGCGCGTAAAGTTGGTGTCACTGTTTATTTATATGATGACAGAAATTTTATGGTAGAAAAAGAAACGCCTATGGTACGGGAATACTGCAAAGTCATGCGTGTTGATATGCGTATTTTGCCCGACGGTCTGAGCTATGAAGGCAATTTTACAAAATGCCTTTTGGAAGGCGCACCGGAAAAATTGGCGTATATTCAGGAAACCACAAAAAGCGCAGTCCAAAACAAACTCAATAGTTTTTACTCCAGCGCGACTTATCTGGAATTTGTCAAAACTGGCGTCAGCAAAGGCAGAGCCTTACAAGAAACGGTTGCAGAGGCAGGTGTTGCATTATCCGATGTGATTGCGATTGGGGACAGTGACAATGATTTATCTATGATACAAACAGCAGGCTTGGGGATTGCTGTTGCCAATGGACAACCACATGTCAAAGCGGCTGCGGATTATATCACAAAAGCAAATTGTGACCAAGACGCGGTAGCGGAAGCCATCGCGCACTTTATATTTGGGGAAACGCTCACAGAAATATAATGGAGGAGCAGAAAAGAGGGAATCACATGAAAAAAAAGCTATTTTTGATTTGTTTGGCGGCATTGCTTGCCATACCAGCCTATGCTGTCTATACCCACCCGCCCATACAAGTCTATGTAGATGGCAATTTGGTCACATTTTCTGACCAAGAACCTGTCATTGTGGACGACCGTACTTTGGTACCCATGCGCCGTATCTTTGAAGCAATGGGCGCAACGGTAACATGGTCAGAACCCTTGCAGACCATCACATCGGTACGCAATCAGGATACCATCACCATGACGATTGGGGACGATACTGTATATCGAAACGGAACAGCCGTTTATACCATGGACGTACCCGCACAAATCATGCAAGACCGTACTATGGTTCCAGTACGTGCCATTGCGGAATCTTTTGGCGCATCTGTTGGCTGGGACGGAAAAACTTATACCATCACCATTGCTACGACAGGAAGTACAGAACAAACGGCGGCTGACAAATATCAGCAAACGGTATATGCCGATGATGGTACTTTGCTTTTGACAGTAGATTACAGCTATACACCATTGCAAGGCACACAGCCCGGCGTAGCCAAGGTGAATACCGCTGTACGAAATGAATTGGCACAAAAAGGCGCAGCCATTACAAAACAATATACGGAAATTGCACAAAAATTATATGCTTCCGCACAAAATGACGGCACCACATTCACACCTTGCTATTGCATGGGAACGTATCGCGCATCGGGTGAAAAAGATGATTTTGCTTCTATTGTATTAGAAGAACGCAGTTCTACGGGTGGTTCTGAAGAAGTATCAATTACTACACATACCTATTTCATGAAAGATGGTACAGAAGCATATTTAGCGGACATCATACCGGATTCCCAAGAAGATGTAAAATCTTTGATTGTGTCTGGTTTTTCCGCTTTGATTGACGCAGAGCCAAACGGATTTTATGGCAACGCAAAAGAAAACATCAGTACCTATATTGCACAAACTGGCTTTTACTTGACACAAGACGGTATTGTATTTTATCTGAATCCGGGCATCATTGCCGAAGAATTCGCTGGTGTAGTCGCGTTCTCTGTGCCATATACACGTTAAACCAAACATATCAAACATATCAAACATATCAAATATACAAAGCAACAGCAGAAAAGGCGTTTTTCTCATCTATGGTATCTAAAATGGGAAATTGCCTTTTTTGTTTTGCCAAATTTGTTTTGCCAAAATGGTTGGTTTTTTCCTGCTATTTTGCATGTTTTTAATATTTGTTATTCTTGTGATAGTATGGCTATCTTCTGCAAATATTTGAAATATATCAAAAATATGACAATATTTTGTTAATTTTTTATCAATTTTTATCGTATATTATCATATTTTGTGAACAGGAAACGTACATAAAAAAACGTATCTCAAAAGCAGAAACTGCTTGAGATACGTTTTTGATATTTTTATTGTTTATTGTTTACGATTGATATAGAATCAAAAACCATATACCACTTCTACACTTGCGTATACCGAAATGTCTTCATACGCAATCTTACTGCTGCTGCCGCCACCGCCGGCAGATGTCGCATCTTCTCTCATTGCATTCATGGTCGCCGCTTCCGCATAATATTTGTCCACACTGCTTGTATTGCTGCTTTGTTCTGTCACTGCAATCACATCGCCCAAAGATTTGCCATATGCGTTTGCAATGGTCTGTGCGGAAGATTCTGCTGTACGAATGGCTTCGCGCAATGCCTGCCCATAATATACAGAAGGATTTTCCAGTGTGAAAGATACCCCGCTGGTACCTGTTGCGCCTGCCTGCAAACCGGTATCTAATACTGTGCCAACATGGTCGACATCATTGGTGCGTACTTGTAATGAAGTATAAGCACGATAACCATTTTGTGTCCGTGTGCCATTATCGTCATAACGATATACGGGAGATACCGAAACATAGCTTGTCACAATGTCCTCCTCTGGAATTTGCAGTTTTTGCATTGCTGCAAGAATGCTTGTCACGCCATCGGTTACTTTTTGCTGTGCTTCAGCCGCTGTAGATGCAGTATGTTCTACTTCTAAAGATACCATTGCAAGGTCTGGTTTGACCAAAACTTCCCCTTGTCCATTGACGGAAATGGTACTTGTTGCTGTGCTTGTTGCTACGACCGGTGTTGTATCTGCCGCAAATACTGCTGTCTGCATACCAACTGCCAGAGCTGCCGCAACTGCCCATACCATCATACGCTGTAAATTTCGTTTCATACCAAACAACCCCTTTCTTGCTTCCCTATGTTGTGTTTCCGTTTTTCTGATTACTGCTTAGACGATAGAAAAAAACAGAAAGTTTCTGGAAATAGTACCAAAAAAATAAAGAATTTATTATGCAATACGCTGTTTGATTGTCTGTACACTTTGGACGTTATGCTATTTTACCCGCGCAGGCGTTCCCATTCGGCTTCTTTGAAGCCAACCAATACAAAATCATCGCCCACAACCAAAGGACGTTTGACCAACATACCATTGCTTGCCAATAAATCATACTGTTCCTGTTCACTCATGGTGGGCAGTTTGTCTTTTAACCCCAAATCTTTATACACCAGA
This sequence comes from uncultured Lachnospiraceae bacterium, assembly GCA_944384295.1. Taxonomy (GTDB): domain Bacteria; phylum Bacillota; class Clostridia; order Lachnospirales; family Anaerotignaceae; genus Anaerotignum. Next base: position 18,692 of record CALWSU010000017.1, read on the forward strand.
CCGCTGGTATTGAAAAAACGCTTTAAGGGCAGACCGCTTTTTTGATGCCATGCCTGCAATTCCGCGGCGGTTGGGTTCTGTTCTACAATATGACGGTCTTCAAAAGCAACGCCTGCATCTTCCAGCCATGCTTTGGCTTTTTTGCAAGTACTGCATTTGGGATATTCTAAAAATAAAATGGACATTTCAAATCGCTCCTTTCGTTTTTTCCAGTATAGGCTACCATAGGCAGATGGTCAATATAGATTGTACGGTTTGCTTGCATATAAAAACAGAATGAAAAATTTTTTATTCTGTCGCGCAATGTTCTGTTTTGCCATTCCTTTGGAAATATCAGACTTTTCTTTGTTTCTGTCATACAAAAAATAGGGTTCTATCTGAAAAAAAGTTTATTGCTTTTTGGAAAAAACAGGACTACAATGTAAGAAAAACTGTGTGGGCTTTTATCTCGATACAGAAATCAAAGGAGGTCTTACTTTATGAAAATTGTCATTTTGGAACCATTGGGGATTTCTGCGGACGCACTCGCCGAAACCAGCGCAGCCGTAACAGCAAAGGGACATACCTTAGTTGCTTATGATACCCGTACCGATGATCCGGCAGAAATGATAGAACGCGCAAAAGACGCGGAAATTTTGGTCATCGCAAATCAACCTTTACGCCAGAATGTACTGGAACATTGCAAAGCATTGCGTTTCCTTTCCGTTGCTTTCACAGGGGTAGACCATGTCGATGTTGCTTATTGTAAAGAACATGGGATTGCCGTTTCCAACGCAGCCGGATATTCTACAAACGCTGTTGCAGAATTGGCATTTGGTCTGGCTATTTCTGTACTGCGCAATATTCCCGCTTGTGACAGCGTATGCCGCAAAGAAGGCACAAAAGCTGGTTTGGTTGGTACAGAATTATATGGTAAGACCTTCGGCGTGGTTGGCACAGGCGCAATCGGTACCAAAGTTGCGAAAATCGCACAGGCTTTTGGCTGCAATGTGATTGCTTACAGCCGCAGCAAACGTTCCGAAATAGAAGCCTTGGGCATTCCTTATCTGCCTTTGGAAGATGTGCTGCGTCAAAGCGACATTGTATCTTTGCATGTACCGCTCAATGCGCAAACCCAACATTTGATTGGTGCGGAACAAATCGCCTGCATGAAATCAAATGCCATTTTGATTAATACCGCACGCGGCGGCGTAGTAGACAGCGACGCTTTAGCCAAAGCATTACAGGAAAAGAAAATTGCAGGGGCTGGAATAGATGTATTTGAAATGGAACCACCCGTTCCCGCCGACCACCCTTTATTACATACACCACGTACCGTTGTGACACCACACGTTGCATTTGCGTCTGATGAAGCATTATACGCACGTGCACAGATTGTATTTGCCAATATATTGGCTTGGGAAGACGGAAAACAACAAAATATCATTTGCTAAATCAAGCCAAAATGCCAAAAATGCCAGCAAGCTGCTTCCAGTGTGCTGGCATTTTATACTTGTTTTTGTTTGCAAATTGGAAATATCATGCAATTGAAATTTTTTTAAAAAAATGTTTGACATTCGTGTGAAGCGGTGATATAATATCTCTTGCAGTAAGCATTTTGTGGAGAAGTACTCAAGAGGCTGAAGAGGTGCCCCTGCTAAGGGTATAGGTCGTTTACGCGGCGCGAGGGTTCAAATCCCTCCTTCTCCGTTAGAGACATCAACATTCGTTGGTGTCTTTTTTTTGTAAAAAAACAAACCCGAGCGCCGCGGCGCGGGATGCTCCGGCGACCGCTGCCAGTGGCAGATGCAGGAAGCCGGAGCATGCGAGAAACAAGGAGTTCCTCGACTGCACTTCGTGTAGGAGATGGAACGACTATGTTTCGAGGTGGGGCTGTTCAGGTTAGCCTGTTCAGGTCAGCCTGTTCCAACCCCTTCTTTCCCCTTCTATCCTTCTATCATAGATAAAAAATGTTTATTCTGCTGTATCTGATTTTGTCCACACTGGCAAATACAGATAAAAGGTACTGCCTTTGCCTTTTTCTGAAGTCACATCTACACTGCCGCCATGTTCCAAGGCAATCGTCTGTACAATAAACAGCCCCAATCCTTCCCCGCTGCCATCTGCTCTGCGTGTAAATCCCCTTTCAAACACATGCGCCAAATCCTCCGCCGCAATGCCTGCTCCCGTATCTGCTACTGCAATTTGTGCACGACTGCCTACCACTTGCAAGGACAACTCGATTTTTCCATACTCCGGCGTAAAAGACAATGCGTTATAACACAAATTTTCCAATGCAATCTGTAAACGTTGGATATCTACGGCAACATATACTTGTTTCTTTGGCAGATGCAATAGAAATTCCTGTCCTAACAATTCTATGTCTGGTCGATTTCTTTCATAGAATTGTCGTAAAAAATCACAAAGCGGTATGGTTTCATACGCAAATTTGCCACGTTCGCCTCTCGAAAAACTTTGCAGCAATGCAAAACGGTCGCCCATTGCTTCCGCACGTTCTGACAACGCCTGCAAATATTTTGCGGTATCTATATCCAATCCCACATCATGCGCACGTACCAAATCTGCATAATTGCGTACCGCTGTAATCGGATTTTTCAAATCATGAATCAATTGTGCCAATAATTCTCTGCGTTCTGCAAGCAAGGATTCCAAAGCGTCTGTTTTGCGTGCCACTTCTTCTTGTAAATGTTCTGTCAATCTTTCATTTTGCTTGGACAATGTCACCATATGCTGTACCATGCAGACCACAAACCCAATCACCAATATAAACGCGCCATACTCCTCCGTCCATGCGCCATAGATTGGCTCAAAGCGATTGATGCCGAACAGCGACCATATCAAAGAAACCGCATAGATCCCCGTTGCACACAATAGATATAGTCCGAATGGCTGCCTGATATAAACGCCATAGGCTGCCAGATACAACACATACCACCCTATCACCAGTTTCCATAAAAATAATAAAAATCCATACAGATTGATGAAATCAGGCGTATATGGTAAAATAAACATAGGAAAAATGACGCTAAATACACAAATCCCTACCATGATTGGCATGGCAAGATTGCGATACACCCATTGTGTGGTTTGGTGTGTCAATGCGCCCATCAAAACCAGTGCACACAACAAAACCAAATTGGCGCACAAATCTTCTACCGCATATAATGGACGAATCGAAGGTACACCCAAAGCGCGTAAAAAGGGATATGTCATACGCAGTGCAAAACAAAGACATAACAATCCCATACTGCGTGTCAAAGTATCCTTACTGCGCAGCCAAAGCGCAAACTGTGACAATGCAATCGCCAATGCGGTAAAGCATAAAAAACCATAAATCAACATGCGGCAAATCACCATTTGCAATATGGCTTGCGGCGAGCCAATGACCGGCGGATAATACATGCCAGAATAATAATGTGTTTGATTGGCGCTTTGAATCACAATCTCTGTCTTTTCCTGCGCCAAAAAAGAATATACGGTATCTTCGACCAAAGGCTGATACGGCGTAATACTGCCTTGTGTGCCGACCAATGTGCCATTGATATACACCCGTCCTGTACAAAATAATTCTGGCAGATAAAGCGATACCATTTGTGGCTCTGCCGGATTATATAACTGTATGCGATAGGTTGCTGTACCATATGGCGTACCCAAATGGGCTGAAAAATTAGGATATTGTCCGATGTAAGTATAGTATGGTGTTTGTTCGGTATGCAAAAAGTCTTCTGGCATCAAAAGTGCACCGGGATAATATTCCCAACCATCTACCATGCAATATACCTCAGAAATATCTTGCTGTAAAATATTGTAACCAATTCCGCTTTCTAATGCAGTTTGATATTTATTATCCACATGAAACAAGACTGCAAAAACAAAAATGCTGCTGATAAAAAGCAGAATCACAATGGAAATTTGAAATTTGATTGTTTTTATCATCACTGTACTCCAATTTATTTTTCTTCCAGGTGAGTTATATGAATTTATTAAAATATCTGCCTTTCGTTTCTTTTGTTAGTTTATTTTTCTTTTACACTTTAGTTCCAAAATCAGCCATGGCAATGGAAACAGAAAATATCCATTCTCATGGTGCTACACAGACAGTTTTGTCTGCTTCGGGCGGCTCCTCCGACGGTTCTTTGGGTGGTTCCTCAGATGATTCTTCGGGTGACTTTTCCGATGGCTCTTTGGGTGGCTCCTCGGATGATTCTTCGGGTGGCTCCTCCGATGGTTCTTTGGGTGGTTCCTCAGACGGTTCTTTGAGCGGCTCCTCCGATGCTTCTTCGGGCGGTTCCTCTGATGGTTCTTCGGGCGGTTCCTCTGATGGTTCTTCGGGTGGCTCCTCGGACGGCTCGTTGGGTGGTTCCTCTGATGGTTCTTCGGGTGGCTCCTCGGACGGCTCGTTGGGTGGTTCCTCTGATGGTTCTTTGGGTGGCTCCTCCGACGGCTCTTTGGGCGGTTCCTCCGATGATTCTTCGGGTGACTCCTCTGACGGCTCTTTGGGCGGTTCCTCCGATGGTTCTTCAGATGATTCCGACTTGTCAACGCAGATACCACAATATACTGTGCAACTTTCCCAAGACGATATTCCACAAGCAGGCTGTCTTGCTTTTACTACCATTCATTATTCTTTTGCAAACAGACCAACACCGCCGAACATGTATCCCGGGCGTTTGACCATCGAAATCACAGAACCCATTTTCATTCCTTCTGGTGTATCTTTAGACATTGGCACATTGAGTATCGGCGGCAACGAAGAACGCCCTGTCATCAAAGGGCAATTTTCTGACACCCCACTCATCACATTGGCAGAAGGCGCTTCCTTGACATTGCGTTGTGTGGATTTCGACATTTCTGGCAATGGCATGTTTCTCAAACAAGAAGATGGCGTATCTTTTGATTGCATAGATACGACAATACCAGAGGAATGGCTGGAAGACAGCACACCCATTGTCAATCATCAAAATCAAGCGCCTGATGATATTTGGTTATTAGAAGGCACAATATTAGAAAGCGGCATGTTACCCACTTCTTTGTACACTTATGTACAGCAAAATGGTACAGAAACATTACAAGAAATCGCTATACAATGGGATTTACAGCCTTATGATGGGCGCACGACTGGCGAAATCACGCTCTCTGGTACATTTTTGGATGAAAACGGGAATGTTCTGGCATCATTATTGCCTTTAGAGATTACCATACATTGGTATCAGCCGGACAATTTATCCGTACAAGAAGTTACATGGAAAGGCAATGACTTATCTTTGGTACAATTTACATTGCCTTATCTGCCAGAAACTGTTTGCGAGATTTGGGGCGAAGTTTCCGAAGATAACCAAAAAACATGGGTATCTGTACCATTAGAATTGCAGCAAAACGACAAATATGGCATTGTATGTGCCTTTCAAGTACCTTCTGACACGGCATATGACTGCCGTTTGGCTGCCATAGACATATATGGAAAACGATTGTATTCCGAAAGCGTGCGGCGTACGGAAGATGGTGACGATACAGAGGGCAACCGCGGCGGTGCTACCACACCCAACACGCCAGACCGCGAACCCACTTTCCCTTCTGAAGTACCACCAGAGATACCGATAGATTCTGAATCAGCCGCAGAGAACGCAGAGCAGACAGAAAGCGAAAACAGCATACAAAATCCATCTTTGCCTGCTATTGCCGTACATCTCAAGACCATAGCCAAAACACCTACGGCACAAAATCAGATTTCTGTGCCTTCTGATGTGGCGCAATATCGCACAACACAAACGCAGATAGATACACTTGATACAAACACACAAAACCAAACTACATTGGCTGAAGCGGATACCACAATCCCCACACAGACACCAGCGCAAGCACCAGTGCAAACACCCATACAAGCACCCATGCAGGCACCAGTGCAAACAAATGCTGTATCTGATTTTTCTGAAACCACAAACAACACACAGCAAGATACTACAGATACCACAAATACCACAAATACGCAATCTGCATTATCGGTCACACAAACAAAACCGCCCGCTTGGAAACAGGGTATCTTTATCATCGGCGGTATTTTGGTTTGTGGCGGGTTGGCGTTTGTATGGACACAAAGACATACTTTCGGTAAATGGAACAAATCCAAAAAATCAAAATGATATCCCTATCCCCTTTTGTCAGAAACAAAGCTTTGTTTTTTGCAATGGGGGATTTTTTCTGCTGTCCAAAACCATCTCAAACAAAATTTGATTCCCTTTCATATATCTATACCATCTATTTTGGGATGCGATAAAAAGCGGTAGCCTTTGCGCCGTACCGTTTCGATGTAATGCATATCGGGACAAAGCTGGTCTAATTTCTGGCGTACACGCGCCATACATACCTGTATATTATGCAGTCCCTGATGCATCGGCGCATGCCACACAGCGTCATGCAATTGTTCATACGAAAATACTTGGTCTGGGTGCTGCGCCAAAAATGTGAGCAAATCAAATTCTAACGCAGTAAAAGATACGGTTCTTTGATAATAATATACTTCACGCAAGCCCAAATCAATGCGCAAGGCGCCAAACGTCAATACGGTTTGATGGGAAATAGACTTTTGCCGCTGGATATGCAGACGCAGGCGCAATTCCACTTCTACCAAAGAATACGGTTTTGCAATATAATCATCTCCACCCGCTAATAAACCTTGTATCCTTTCATCTGTACTGGCGTAGGCAGATAAAAATAAAATCGGAATATTGCTTTTTTCGCGTAGCTGCCGACAAACTTCTTTCCCGTCCATCTGCGGCATATCTACGTCTAGTATCACAGCGTCAAACTCTTGTTTTTGCGCAATCTGCAAGGCTTGCGCACCACTGCTTGCGCAAAACACAATATACCCTTTTTGCTCCAGAAACGCAGTATTTGTACGCAAGATATGAATGTCATCATCTACCAATAACACATGATACATCAAACATACACTCCTTTCTGTCCATACAATCTATATAATCTATATACTCTATACAATCTCACAATAATGGTGGATTAGCATAAGCATATCATAGAATGTACGTTGAAAAAATCACAGTTTCGTCACAATTCGACAAAAGTATAGAAATTCGGGAAAAAATGCGATATAGTTAAATCGCGCAGCAAGGAAAAATATTGAAAAATTGCTCATTTGTATCTATATTTCCAATCACGCCGTATTACAAAAGCGCCATACATTTGTGATACCAGACAAACACGACTCTATCTTATATAGATACAAAAAAGGATGTTCCAAACCCGAAAACCTTTTCGATATGCCTGCCTGCGCATTCTTCTGACACATCTTGCTGCATCCCCAAAAACAGCAACGATGATTCACCCCAAATCCTTAGGCGTCAGAAATAGATGGCGATACAACATAAAGTTTGATATTGATTTATTTATTTCTGGCGTCTATCCCCAAATAAATTTTCAATTGTCTTTATTTTGTTTTCTGTTGTGATGCTTGCAAAAGGGCTGGTGATTTTCTATGATACATATGATGTACGATTGGATGAAAAAGAAAAGAATGATTTTACTGGAATACAGTGTGATATTCTGTTTCGGTATTTTGCTTTGGAAAATTGCCGCTTTCTTCGCAAATCATATACGCGTCACGGAATCTATTGGGGGCGAAATCATATTGTTGCTGCTGCCGCTTTGGTGGTTTTTGGGAAAACTGTTACACTGTCGCTGAATCGACAGGGAACCACTGTGCAGCAATTTTATACTCTTTTATACTCTTTTATACTTTTTATACTTTGTTATACTTTTATATTTTGCCAGAAAACTATATGAACAAATGCGTTTTGCCTTGGATTTTTCCGCACCCTTGACAAAACGCATTTTTTTATTTTTTTACTATTTACTTGATAGACAAATCATGAACTGCGCCAAATTCTTTGCAGATATGGCAAAATGTCAAAAATCCATTGCCTTGGAATTTATCCTTATGCCACACCAAACAGAATGTACGCATCATTTGACAATCCTGCAATAGAATTTCATGCAGTCTGCCTTCTTGCAGTGCTCCCGCTGCCAATAAACGGCTGATGACCGTCGCGCCTAACCCCATTTCTGCCGCGGACAACAAGGTTTGCGTATTGCTGCATACCCAGCTTGGCTGACATAGTATGCCTTTTTGCTGTATTTGTTGTTCAAACAAATCGCGCGTACCGCTGCCACTTTCCCGCAGCAAAAGCGGATATGTACTGCAAAACTGCGCCAATGTCATAGGCGGCGCAGGCTTTGCCGCAACGGCTGCCAAAGCGTCCTGCATGACAGGCAAAACCACCAAATCAGGGTGCGTGATTTCGCCTTCTACAAAGCCAATATCCAATGCACCTGTGAGCAAATCTTCTTCCACTGCCCTTGTGTTTTTGACCTGTACAGAAGTGGGTATATCTGTCTGGGTTTGCAGTCTGCACAAAATCTCCGGCAGTACACAAGTACCGATGGTCAGCGTTGCACCAATACGCAGTATGGCATGCGCGGCACTATGTTGGAGGGTATATTCCATCTCACGAAACAGCGACAAAATCTGTCGGGCATATACAGCAAGCTGTCGTCCCTGCGGCGTGATATGCAGCCTTTGATTCAGACGCTCAAACAGCCGGACATCATATGCCTGTTCTATTTCGCGTATGGCACCGCTGATGGTGGGCTGTGAAATAAAGAGCGTTTGCGCGGCTTTGCGCATACTGCCACCGTCCACAACTGCCAAAAAAATCTCTAAATGCCGCACTGTCATGCCATACCCTCCTGATTGTGTTGTATGTGTTGTATGTGTTGTATGTTTTTTGTTTTATTGTTTCCCTATCCTTTTGTCTTTTTCTAACACGGCATCAAACGCCGCCATAATGGTGGATTCAAAACCATTTTTCTGCAAAGCGGCAATGCCTTCTATGGTAGTGCCGCCTGGTGAGCAAACTTGGTCAATCAAAGACCATGGCGCTTCGCCGCTTTCCAATATCATTTTTGCACTGCCTTCTACCGTTTCGGCTGTAATGGCTAACGCCTGTTGTTTGGACATACCGGCTTTGAGCGCGGCTCTTGCCAATGCGTCCATATACAGATAGGCAAACGCTACAGACGCCCCACCAATCACACCAAAAATCGAAAATTGTGCTTCTGGTAATTCTGTCACACTGCCTATGGTCGAAAATACGTCTTTGATGATTGTTTTTTGCTCCTCGGTCACAAAATCATTGTAACAAATGCCGGTTGCCGATGCGCCGATTTTTGCGTTGATATTGGGCATGACACGCACAATCGGCGTTTTGGGCGGGAGCTGTTCTGCCAGATAGGACAACGTTTTGCCTGCCGCAATCGACACCACGAGCGGCTGTTTTTTTGCAAAATCATCTTTCAAATCCGGCAAAATTTCTGCCAATACATGCGGCTTTACGCCCAACACAACCACGTCCGCCGCTGCAATGACGTCTTGTGCTGTTTCGCAGACCTGCCCACCACAGCTTTCTGCCAAACGGCGTGCAGAAGTCACTGTTTTGCTGGTCAAATACAGTTTGTCTGCGTCATAGCCGTTTTTTGTCATACCTTTTACAATGGCACTGACCATATTTCCCGCACCAATCATACCAAATTTCATATCACATTGCCTCCTTGTCAGGCTTTTTTCTTATTTCTTATTTCTTATTTTTTATTATTTTGCATGGATTTTCTGTTTGATACTGGTTTATGCTGCTGGCAATACAGTATCTATCTCTTGCGGAATCTGTATATCCTGCTGTCGCAGCATATCATATGTCATACTTTCGTCGTATGCAGTATTGGTTTGTGTGGTTTGCGTGGTTTGTGTAGAAGCTTGTTGTGTTGCATCATATAATGTCACTGCTTCCAAACCAGAAACAAAGTTTTCTCTGCCTGCTGTTGTAAAAGGGCTGTCCAATTCCAAATACTGCAAAAATTCTTGATAAGGAATATCCACATAATCCTCTACTGCCTGCATATATAAATCTACGCCGCCCTGCCAGTCTTGCTGTGCATACATCCAAATATCCAATGCCGCAAAGGCGGAAGTGGAATAGCTCAAATAATATCCAGGTGTATGGAAAATATGTTCAATATTTACCCAATCAAAACACTCTTTCCCATTTTCGGTTTCAAAAGAAGGGTACATTTCCACACCGAAATCGTCCTGTACTTTGGCGAATAATTGATTGTATTCTGTCACAGTTTTGGGCTGTGTCTGATATACCGCATCTTCAAATGAATACACCAATGCACCCATAACCACACTTTCCAAAATATCGACTGCCGCTGCGGCGCGGTATGCTTCTGCCAAATCAGCAGAAAATACCTGATTTGCCTGTTGTGCAGTCAACAGTTCCAAAGCTTGGGAATGGATTTCCGCAACATCTAAGATAGAAGTTGACAAAAGTGCTGGATTGGTATTTTCCAATTCTGCGCTAAAATGTCCAAATTCATGCAACAAGGTACGTAAATCCCAATAGCCGCCTACCTTTGTCTGGAACAAAAAGGCGTCTTGGTATTGCGACATACCAATGGTATACGCGCCTGTGGTACGTCCGGGCAGTGGGTCAGAAATATCATACAGCCCATGACTGCGCATATATTCATAGTTCTGTACCAATTTCCAGTCAATCTGTGACAACAGACTTTTTGCAAAATCCATTGTTTCCGCAGTGCTACGCCCTGCTAATGCTTCCAACTGTGTTTGGGCGTCTTCTTGCTGTAATACCGCTTTCCATTCTGTATAGATTGGTACAATTTCTTCGGCAACATAAGCGCAATACGCTTCTATGTCTTCCGCGTTGAAATCACGCAAGTAAACCGTTTCATTCATTTGCGCCAATACATTGTCATAACCTGCCGCCTTTGCCTGTTTGGTGCGGTTTTCCACCAATTGTGTGTATACTTCCGCCTTGGGCTGGTTTGCGGTTTGGGCAAGCTGGCGATAAATATTGGCAATCTGTTTATCACTTAATTCGTTTTGTTTTTCGGTGAGTGTTTCCCATGTCCATGTTTTGCCGTCTATGGTCACAGTGGTATTTTGTGCGGCAAGCTGGTCGTACTGATACAATAAGTTTTTCTCTGCATCGGAAGACTCTGTATCCAACATACTTGCATCAAAATAACGCAAAGATTCTGACGCATCTGCGCCCAGTATCGCGTCTATGGTTGCGGCATATGGGGTATTGGCGCCAACTTTCAATACAGTATAAAAATCCGTCACTGCCTGTGTATAGGCATCTGCGGCTTGTTGCGTCTGTGTGACTGCCACTGTGTTGTTGACATCTCGATTATACACATTTTGTGTCACCACCTGCATGGTAGAAAACGCGTCGATATCTGCTAGTACGGTTTCTATTGCGGCACGGACTGCCGCATCATTGTTTTGGGTGCGCAACGCGCGTTCTAATATGCGCAAATCTCTGTTGTATTCCACCTGTGTAATCGTTTGTGTCATACGCTGGGCGTAATTGGGTGTATTTGCCATATTTGTCGTATTTGCCGTATCTGCCGCATAGGCTGGTACGCCAAACATCAAGGTTATGACGGCAAACAAAGCCGTCAATCTGTACCAAATACTTTTTTTCGTCTGCATCGAACCACTTCCTTTTTTGCATTTTTTAGAATTTTACAATTTTTTCAATTATAACACAAAACACCGTCAGGACAAAAGCATGTCCTACGGTGTTCATGGGATTGTAAGAAATTCGTAAAAAATTCTTAGGGTGTCGAAAAAATCGACACCCTGTCGTCAAAGGCTCATTTCATTCAAGCCTTTGACGAGCAGACAGAAGTATAAAGCCCTGGGTCAAGCACTTTGCTTCGCAAAGTCAGCTTCGCTGCCCCCGTTTCTTCGGGGTGCGAGGTCAAGCACTTTGCTTCGCAAAGTCAGCTTCGCTGCCCCCGTTTCTTCGGGGTGCGAAGTTCCATCAGCTAAAAGCCTTGAAACTCCTGCTTTTCCTCGTCGGAAACGAATTCCGACTGCGGATTAAATTTGGGTAACTACACACCGCAAAGAAGTGCGGACAGCCATTTATGGCTGGCGTTTGCGCAGCAAACGTGTTGAACACACCGCAAAGAAGTGCGGACAGCCATTTATGGCTGGCGTTTGCGCAGCAAACGTGTTGACCTTCGTTTCCCAACCCCTTCCGCGTTCTTGAAAAAAGTATAAAATCTAGTTTTTTGACAGGCTGACATTTTATTATTTTTCCGGTGTGAAATAATAAATATTTTGTGTTTCGGTTTGTGTACAATGTCCTGTCACATGAAACACGCTTTGCAATAAACCAGAAGAAAAGACTTCTTTTGGTGGTTGTACAGACAAAATCGCGCCTTGCTGCATCACAGCAATCTGTGTGCTGTATGTGAGTGCGTGTGCCAAATCATGCAGCACCATCACAATGGTTTTCCCGCGTGACTGCAAAAGCTGTACCATTTCCAAAATCTCAAATTGTTTGCCAATATCCAAATATGTGGTTGGTTCGTCTAAAAAAAGCAAAGGCGTATCCTGTGCGATTGCCATTGCCAAATATGCCTTTTGGCGTTCGCCGCCGGAGAGTGTGCGCAAATCTCTATCACGCATAGCGGCAACGCCTGCCAATTCCATGGCTTCTTCTACCTTTTCCCAATCGCCGCGACTGGGACGGCGCATCATACCCAAATACGGAAAGCGTCCATGCAAAGCCAACTGTTCGACACGAATCCCCGGCACACTGCGGCTTTGAGGCAGTATCGCGGCAATTTTCGCCAATTCTTTTGGGGCATAGTCTGCAAGTACTTTTCCTTTGATATAGATTTTACCAGAAGTATGGGGCAATAATCCGGCGGCTGTTTTGAGCAAAGTCGATTTGCCGCAGCCATTCGGACCTGCCAATGTCAAAATCTCGTTTTCTTTCACACATAAATCTACAGACTGCAATATATTTTTTGTGCCATAGCCCGCGCAGACGCCTTGCAAAGAAAGGACAGCATCAGTCATACATACGCCCCCTTCCGCCTTTGAGCAATAAAAACAAAAAGAACGGTCCACCCAATAACGCCAATAAAATACCAACTGGAATTTCAAACGGCGCAAATAGGAATTTGCCCAAAGCATCACAAACAAGCGCAAAAATGGCACCCAAAAGCATGGCACAAGGCAATACCACACGATTATCCGCACCCAAAAAGCGGCGGCAGATATGCGGTACCATTAGACCAATAAAGCCCAGCAATCCGGCAAAACTGACCGCGGCACCTGCCAACAACGCAGAAATGGCAATCAATACAAAGCGCATTCTTGCCACACGCATACCCAGACCAGAAGCAATTTCTTCTCCCAATGCCAATACATTCAAATCATAACCGCATACCAAAGCCAGCACCAAACCTATGGCAATGAGTATTGCCGCAGGCTGTAACCCTGTCATTGTCACGCCGGAAAAACTGCCGACCAAAAATCCCGTCGCGCCTATGACATCATCTGGAAACAATATCATCAATACGTCCATACCAGCGGACAAAATACTGCCGATCGCTACCCCTGCAAGCACCAATGTCATACGGGACGCGCCTGTCTTTGCTGCCAAAGCATAGATAAATAAACTGGTTGCCAATGCACCAAAAAATGCCGCAACTGGCACCAGCATCGTCGCCGCCGGAAACAAAGACGCAGCCAAAAGCGCGCAAAATCCCGCGCCGGAATTGACACCTATGATATTGGGACTTGCCAGAGAATTATTCAAGACTGCCTGTATGATTGCACCGCTGACCGCCAACGCCGCACCCGCAGCAATTGCCGCCAAAGTACGCGGCAAACGCACATAAACAAAAATACGGTATGCTGTGCCTGTGGTATCGCTTGTACGCAGTTGTTCCAAAAGCTGTGTCATAGAAAGGCTGCTCGAACCTGTAAACAAACTCAAACAAATCGCAAGCACAAGCAATATACACAAACACACTGCAAAATAAATTCCCTTACGACGCCATGATTTCATCAATTTCCTCCGTCAAATCGGGATACAAAATCTTTGCCATATAAGCATAGCTTTCCGCCCAACGTGCATTTGGCTTATAATGGAATAAATCTTTCGGCAATACATAACATCTATCCTGCTGTACCGCGGTCAAGCCTGCCCATGCAGGATTTGCCATAATGCTAGTTTCCAAAGCGTCTATAGCAGCTTGTTCCTCGCCCATTGTGGTAATAAAGATATAATCGGGGTCTTCTGTAATGATTTCCTCAATGCTCAAATCTTCTAACAAGCTGTCATGGCGTGCCACGATATTATCCACGCCCAAATCTTCTATAATCACACCGGTCTGGTTGTCTGCGCCTTTTGCCTTGGCACCTGTCGAGAACGCACGAATCAACAAACCCGTCGGGTGGGACTGTGATGCTACCAATGTTTTAATCTCTTTTACTTTATCATATACCGCTTCCGCGTTTTGTTCGTACAAATCTTCCCGTCTGTTCAAATAACAAAAAGTGTACATCATTTCCACATAATCCTCTACTGTATCTACACGAAAATACGCATAAGGAATGCCTGCCTGCTGCAATGCCGGTTCTAAATCCACCTGTGTGGCAATATCACCAGACAATATGACAAGGCTGGGAGAAAGCGCAATGATTTCTTCTAAATTGGGTTCTTTGACACTGCCTACCATTGCCACATCTTCGCCCAAATCCATATTGCGTTCTTCTATGGCGTCTTCGGTTACGCCGATCAGTGTACCGCCTGACAATTCCCATGCTTCTGCAAACGAACCATACAACGCAACCACACGTTTTGCGTTTTCTGTTGTCAATTCCTGTTTTCTGTCAAATGCATCGTTATACGCAATATAGCCTATATCGTTTGCGTCTGCCTGTTGTGTATTTTCTGTATTTTCTGTTTGTTCGGTTTGTTCTGCTGTATTGGTGCAGGCACTCAAACTGCCCAAAAGCAGCAGGGCGGAAAGCCCCGCTGCAAACACACGATACCAGATTTTTTTCATGTTATGCTCTCTCCTTTACTGGTGCCGCTAAAATTTCATCTTTGCGTTGCAACAAATCATCGCTAAACAATGCTGCTTCCAGTTTGTCTACGCCAATACGGTCTATGGCTGCGCCCAAACGTTCTTTTTGATATGCGTTCTCTTTGAACCAAAGCATTGTTTTTTCCAGCAAAGGGAAAATTTCTTCTGCTGTGACCATTTTGGACAAAGGTGTGCCCATACGTGTTTTTTTGCCCCATGTGCCGCCCACAAAGATTTGATATACTACATCTTCATGTTTTGCCACTGCACCAAAAGGACATTTGCCGCTGCTGCATACGCCGCATGCGTTACATACATCTGGGTCAATCTGCAATTTGCCATCTACCACTTTTGCGGCTTTGACAGGACAGAATTTTTCTACCATACATACTTTACAGCCTCTGCACTGTTCTTTGTCATACTGTGGCACGCGATGTCCTTCTACGCCGAAATCGTTTAAGCTGGGTTTCATACAGCTATTGGGACAGCCGCCCACTGCGATTTTGAATTTATGCGGCAATTTTACACTGCCCCATTTGATAAAATATTCATCATGAATCTGTTGTGCCATGCCTTGTGTGTCAAAATTGCCATAGACACAAGTAGTCCCTTTACAGCCTGTCACAGGACGGATTTTCGCGCCAGTACCGCCAAACTGCAAGCCACGTTCTGCCAAAAAGGCTTTTGCTGGTTCGATATTTGCAAAAGAAATACCAGGCAGTTCTATGGTCAGACGAGAAGTCATTGCTGCTGTACCATTGCCGAATTTTTGGGCACATTCCGCAATATCCATCAATTCTTCGGCAGTAAACACACCATTGCCCGGCAATACACGACCAGAAAATTTATCTGTACCGCGATTCCATAAAAAACCCATAGCTTTTACTTTTGTAATATCATCTTGACTCAATTTACCCATACACATTACCCTCTTTCTGTCCTTTTTGGTCATTGCCTTCTATCACGATATAGTGCCATTTTGCTTGTTTTTTTTATTGTACCATTGTCAGTATGTTTTGTATACTATAAATAAAAAAAGAAAATGATAGGAAAAAACCTATCAATCTATTTTTTAAGGTTTTTTTTATTTCATAGACAATCATTGTATTTTATACCCTTTTTGCTATAATAAAAACCAGAACTATCATTCGGGGAAAGCACTACAGCGGGCGCAAAACAGCAAAACAGCATATCGACATACAGGAGGGATTTTCATATGAAATTGCAATCTATGCCAAAAACGGTTGCGCTTTGTCTGGCATGTACGGCGATACTTGGCACAGCGCAAAGCGTTTGTGCCGCACAAATTCAAAATGTCAAAGATTTTACAGATTATGCGCAGGATTTGGGCTATGGAAAAATACAGGGAAGCTGGGCAGAAACCATCATTGATGTGACAGTATTAAACGGCGGTATTTCTGGCTATCCCGAAGGCGATTTTAGATTAAACAAAGAGATTTCTGCCGCAGAATTGCTTTCGATACTGTTTGGTGTGACAGATACCGAAATCACCAGCCAAGCCAGAAGCTGGTCAACGCGTATGATGCAGACAGGATACGACAACGGTATCTTGACGCCGGAAATGATTCGACTGCAAGATGCCACAAAACCCGTCACGCGAGAACAAATGGCATATATGCTGGTCAAGAGCGCTGAAAATTTATGCAAAGAAAATACAAATACTGCATATGATGTTTCGATACCGGATTTGGCTACCGCTGACCCACAATATCAAGATGCCATACAGCGCGCGTATAACATTGGGTTATTAGCAGGCACAGAAAGCGGTTTTGCGCCTAAGGCATACTGCACAAGAGCAGAAACCTGTGCTATTGTCAATCGTTTGATGCACTACAGCGACCGCATAGAAAATATCAAGCCTGAAGACCTGCCCAAAGAACCAGAAGAAACCAAATACGAAGTATTGCTCGACGGCAGCAATGTGGGGCAAAGTTCCGGCATATTCTATCCTACAGAAGGACAATATTATCAAGGAAAAGAAATCACAAGAGATGAAAAAACAGGCGTATTGGGTTATGGCAACGGACAGACAGGCGGCATCTATCTGCATATACGCTATGGCGACCGTGAAATCTTAAACGGCAGCGCATTGCCCGCAGGCGACAGTTACGACAATGCCGTTGGATATTACACCACACATGGCGCATACACATACTGGACGAAAGAATGGGATATGATTGCACTACAAGTCACACAAGATTTGGCAGAAAAATACCCAGACGCACCAGCCGGCTCTATGGCGGATTTATACGGCAATCGTTTGTATGATGTCAGCCCAACAGATGAATCTGTATTTTTTGTAAAAGCAGAAGATGGTACTTGGGTATTTCGATATTAATATTTGATATTTGATATTTCCTATTTGATTCTCATTTGAAAAAGAGCATGTCAAAAGCCGGCTGTCTTTCGCAGAAAACATACCGGGTTTCTCTATGTAAAAATGAAAACGCTGCAATCCTTCCCAGTGCTAAGGATTGCAGCGTTCTTTATTTCGTTCTTTATTTTCTTATGAAATCCCCGAAAGGGACATGTCTTTTTTAGGATTGTCTATATTTTATCACAATATAGCAGATAGTTTGTTATTTTTTTATCATTATTTCAATTCCAATGTTGCACAGATATGTTTTGCTACTTCGTCTACATTTGGTGTGCAACCATCTTGAAAATCAGTTGCCCATATTGCGATAGCATAATCTAGTCCCATGGGGAAATATGCTGTTTGCTGTGCAATGGTACCATCTTCTGCTGTACGTGGGAAGCTGAGCATATATACCCAAGTATCGCCAATCTGTTCTGTGGTATAAACACCATTTTTTGCTGCTTCCTGTGGGATATCATCTGCACTGAGCAAAAATTCATGATATTGTTCTTGGATTTCTGGGTCTGCATAATCCATATCTTTACTTTGGTTATCCAGACTCAAAACCTGAATATTGACATTCGATGGTGTGTCGCTTGTGGTATCTTGTGAACAGAAGAATGTAAACATCATATCTGGATAAGAATATTCTTCATTTTTGACCCAACTTGCTGGGATTTCATAGCGCAATTGGTCATCTTCATATACCTGTGTTTCCCATTCTACCGCAGATTCTGTCTGTGCTGTGTCCTGTTGTGTTTCGTCTTGGGTTTCCTGTGTTTCTTGTGTTTGTTGTTGTGTTTCATCGGTTGTGGTTTCCTGTTGTGTACAGCCGCCTAATAACGCCAGACAAAGGATACCGCATACGACTGCCCATTTTCGATTGTGTTTCATAGCATTTTCTCCTCCTTACTGTTTTACACCTACCAACCAAAAAACATACCATTTTTATGATACATTTTTTGTAATCTTATCATAATACAAGCCATGCTAGATTACAATAAAAAAAACGCATCGCCTGTGAGGTCAGTTCCTGACCATGTGATACGTTTTTTTTGATAGATTTGATATCAGCTTTGCCTTGCGCCAAAGTATCCAATGAGCTGACACAAACATATGAACAACACCAAAAACGGAAACCATATTTGCAATTCTATCACATGATTATCATACAACAACGGCAAAATGGAATATAGGGTAAGATACAACATAACGCATTGCAGCAAAGTACCGCCGATACACAGATGCGCGAGTCGACACCTGCCGCACAGATACCCCAAACCGATATAGACCACAAACAGCAATATAAACAAAAATACAACAGGATAGCCATTCGGAAAAGCCGCGTCTAAATACTCTGTCAAACAAAATAAACCTGCGATATACGGCAGGGCATAAAAGAATAAATACCATATTTTCTTTTGTACCATATCCATGCACTCCTATCCCAAATTTTTTTTGATGGTTTTTGATGATAGGTTTATTTTAGAATTGTACGCCGCTTCTCTCAAGTAAGATTCGTTTAGGAATTTCTTACATTTTTTTTACACACAAAAAGAAGCGTCCAAACAGGAATCCTGTTAAGCAAGTTCCCCTTGAGAAATCAAGTAAAACAAAAAATTATGTTTTCTGAAGGAGAACCTGCATAGACGCTTCTATGTTTTTATGGTGTGTTTTGATTTGTATGTTTTTTCCTTATTTCTGTTCCATAATCGACAATATGGTTTTGTCCATTTGCGACATGCCTTCTTGGCTGACACGTCCCAGATGGTATGTAGTCTGTTCCGCGTTTCTGCCGACAACGCCCAAGGGGTGTGGGAATGCAGTATGCGTACAAGCAAGCATTGCGGACAAAAAGGCTGCCTGTACACCGCTATATGCTTTCAACGCACAACCTACACTGCCGCCGTCACAAATCATACCAGTTAAGTTTGCCGCCATAGCGTCTATGGCAGTCGAAACCGCCGCACTATCACCGCCCATTAAATACACAATCCCTGCCGCTGCGCCACTGCCGCCGCCTAATACACAGCCGCATAAAGAAGAAAGACGTCCTGTGTAATGTTTGCTATAAATGGTCACTAAGCCGCTGAGTGCCACCGCGCGCAAAATATCGCCTTCTGATTTTTGACGGCTGCGCCCAAAGGAAACCACAGGCAAAGAGCATAAGATACCATGGGAGCCACTGCCGACAATGCTCATTGCTGGCAAAGGCAAACCTGCCAGACGCGCGTCCATTGCTGCTGTGGTCAAAAGCTGTGCTTGTAAAATGGTATCGTCATACAGCATACCTGTCTGTTGAAAATGCAGTAATGTTTTGCCCAAAGACAAGCCTACGCCTTGTTTGCCTGCTTCGGCTAATGCGACATTCATATCTATCATATCTTGCAAAAACGCGATTTCTTCCAAATCAACGTTTTGCACATATTCCACAAAATCAGAAATCTGGAATTTATCAAAATCTGTTGTTGCGCTTTCTGTCTGTGCAGAAGCAGTATCATGGAAAATTTCGGTATCGTCTTGCCAAACCTGCGCAATATGGCTATGTGTATCTGTAATCAGCGCGCGTCCTTTGCCCTCTGTGCCTTCTGCTTCTGCCAAAATATAAATCTCATCATGTTCCTGTGCAACAGAGCAAATCACCGCAATGCCCATGCTTTGCACTTTTTCCACGTCTGCCTGTGTGACACCTTCCAGACAGAGCAGACCTTTTTTCCAATCGCCACAAACCGCACCCAAAAGCGCAGACAAAAGGCAGCCTGTTTCCTCTGTACCTGGAATGGCGCAGGAAAATGCATTTTTATACATACCACCATTCATTTTGACGCGTATGCTTTGCAATTTGCCTTTTGCTTCTGCGGCAGCACGTGCAGCAGCCAATGCAATCGCGCCGACTTCCGTCACCCCAAGTGCGGGACGGATTTCAGATTGTAATAATGCTGTCAATTCTTTCATGTCAATTTCCTCCCTTATTGTTGCAATCTTTTGGTATCAGCATATCATTTTTGGGAAGAAAATGCCATAAAGTTTTATGATTTTGCCTGTTTCTTGCGGTCCCCTCGTCTGGGTATGATTTCAAATGCGCTATAGGGCAATACCAAAATCAATAAAGAACCAATCCCAATCGCGCCTGCCAGCTTGAAGCCGGACAAAGCATAAGAATATGTTTCTAATATATTGCCCACAAATCCCGACTGCATGGTATTGTAAACCGCGGCACCAGGTACCAATGGCAATATACCAGGGATATGGTACAAGATAGAAGGTGCTTCTCTATGATACGAAAGAAAACGTGCAATCGCAGTCACCACCATTGTAGAAATCAATGTTGCCATCACCGTGTGCTCACCTGGAACATACACATATACCAGCAGATAGACAAACCAGCCTAAAAAACCATTGATGCCACAATACACCAACTCTCGTCTGGGCGCATTGCAAACAATAGAATATCCATAACAGGCAATGAAAGAAAATGCCGATTGTAGTAACATAGTAGAAAAGGAAATTTCCATACTCAAAATCCTCCGAATGCTAATATTGAATTTGATACCGCTTCCAATGATGCGGTATCATAAGGCTGTCCGCCAAACGCCACAAATACACCCAATACAATCGCAACACCGCCCGCAATCGCACAGGCAACCAAAAGCGCTTCCATCAATTTGGAATTGCCGCTGATGAAATTGCCTTCCAACACGTCGCGGATTGCTTTTGTCAGCGTAATACCTGGCAGCAGTGGCATGATACTACCTATGACAATCATATCAATCTGTGTAGAAGGCATCAGCGCATGAAAGAAAATCGCCAGTATGCCTGTAATCACGCCGCCCGTAAACGAACTAAAGAAATAAGGGGCTTTCCATGCGCCATTCCCTAGCACCATCAAACCCAATGCCATACCAATCACAAAAGCCGCCACACCGTCCAAAGGCGTACCATTATACACCATCGTAAAGCCGCCGGAAGTCAAGCCATACGCCAAAACACGCAAAGACGGCGCAAATTTAGGTGCGTGATGAATTTCCAGCATACGGCTGGTGGCTTCTTCTAATGTGATTTCGCCTGATACAAATGCACGACTCATAGAATTGACCGCACATATTTTTTCAAAATTGACAGACCTATCCTGCACACCACGCGCCATGGACAGTGGTCCTTTGTCTTCTCGCGGCAGGCTCACAATCAACATCGTAGACATTGCCAATGCCTCTATTTTTTCACGTCCACTCATAGAAAGTATGCGTAACATGGTATCTTGCACACGTTGTGTTTCCGCGCCTGATTTGAGCATAATCTCTCCAGCGTCTAGTGCCAGATTGAGAAGCTTGGTATCATTATCCATTGCAAAACGTCCTCCTTTGCGCATTGATTTTTTTCATAGATATCCCTAGCTTAGTGTATTCTTTTTTTGTAAAATGTAAATACTCATTCTGTTCAAATATTTCGCTTGCGAAGTATTTTTTTTGTGCGTATGGATATTGTATCAAAAGAAATGGTTTACATTTTTTTACTTTTGTACTATACTAATAAAAAAACATGGTGCAAAGCGAAAAGATACAGACGTTTTGCCGTATGACTGTATACAATAGCATAAAAAAGCTGGGGGTGCTGTTTGCAATAACAGCTGAGAGGAAATAGATTCCAACCCTTTGAACTTGATGTGGTTAGTACCAACGGAGGGAAGCAAACAATACTGTGTAAAGAATGAGAATTCTTTCCTAACTTTGGGAAAGGATTCTTTTTTTATTTTACTAAAGGAGGAAGCAGCATGAAATTAACACAAAGATTATACGAAAAGGTCAAAGACATTTGGGCGGGTTATTTGGAACAGCCTTTTGTCAAAGAATTGGCAGAAGGCACTTTGTCGGAAGAAAAATTCCGCTTCTATATGGTACAGGATTATCGTTATTTACTGCAATACGCGAAAGTATTCGCGATGGGCGTTGTCAAAACAGAAGACGAAGCCCTGATGACACGTTTTTCTTATATGGTACATGATGTGTTAGACGGCGAAATGAATGTACATAAAGCTTATATGTCCCGTCTGGGCATCACTGAACAAGAAGTTGCACAAACCAAATCTGCATTGGCGAACCAGTCCTATACTTCTTATATGCTGGACGTTGCCTACAAAGGCGGTCCATTGGAAATCTTGATGGCGGTGCTGGCATGTGCATGGAGTTACCAAGAAATCGGCGAACACCACGCAAAAGTAGAAGGCGCATTGACACACCCACTTTATGGCGAATGGGTACGCGGCTACAGCAGCGAAACCTATCGCGAAAGCACACAAGAAATTATTGATTGTGTAGACGCTTTGGGCGCAAATATCACACCAGAACAAGAAGCATACTTGACCGAAATTTTTGTGATTTGCAGTCGTTATGAAAAAGATTTCTGGGATATGGCATACAACATGCAAATGTAATCCAATATTATAAAATCAAACGATTCAGGAAGGAAGTAACAACATGCTGGAATTTCGAGATGTATCCTTTCGCTATCCCGAAGACGCACAAAGCATGATGGAACATCTCAATTTTCAAGTAGAAGATGGGGATTTTGTATCCATCATAGGCGCGAGCGGCTGCGGCAAAAGCACAGTATTTCGGCTGATTAACGGCTTAGAGCAAATGCAAGGCGGTCAAATCTTCGTGGACGGCAAACCGATACAAACTTTACAGCAATACAGCGCATTTATGCCGCAAAAAGATTTGCTGTTTCCTTGGCGCACGATTGCACAAAATATCTGTCTGCCTATGGAATTGGCGCATATCCCCAAAGCAGAACAGGCAAAAAGATGTACAGAAGTCTTAGAACAAGTCGGTTTATCACAATACCGTGACAAATACCCGAAAGACCTTTCCGGCGGCATGAAGCAAAGAGTCGCTTTCGCGCGTACGCTGCTGGCGGGCGCAGACCTGCTTTTGTTGGACGAGCCATTCAGCGCGCTGGATTATCTGACCAGAGTAGATATGCAGGAATGGCTGCTGCATCAATGGGAGCATTATCATAAAACCATATTATTTATCACGCATGACGTGGAAGAAGCCATATTTTTATCCAAACGGATTTTGGTGATACAAGACCGTCCTTTTCGCGATATGGAAGATGTACGCGTGCCACTTGCTTATCCACGCAACCGTGAGGATTTGAAACGTGCTGATATTGTGGAATTGAAAGAAAATTTAATCGAAAAACTTAGAAGGAGCGTGAACGTATGAAAAAGCATCTGCCTGCTTTTGTGCTTGCGCTTGTGCTGCTTCTTGTGTGGCAAGGCATCGCCATGTTAATTGATGCCGCTTATATACTGCCTTCCCCCACACAAATTTGTGTCAGACTTTGGGAATTGAGAGAGCCTTTGTTTTTGGTACATCTGCCCGCGACCATGTCTGTCACAGCAATCGGGCTTTTGATTTCGGTGGTATTGGGTGTAGGGCTAGCCATTGCCATGGACGCAAATCCAAAGATTGAGCGCGCGTTGTATCCCGTGATTGTTGCCTCACAGACCATACCCACAACAGCAATCGCGCCTTTGTTTATACTTTGGTTTGGGTACAGCATTTGGAGCAAAGTACTTGTAACTATATTGATGACATTTTTCCCGATTGCCATTACTGTTTTTGACGGATTCAAGGCAACCAAGCGTGAAATGGAAGAATTACTGCGCACTTATGGTGCAACCAAACGAGATATTTTTTGGAAGCTGAAACTGCCGACCGCATTGCCGAACTTTTTTTCCGCAATCAAAATGGCAATCCCTTTGAGCGTCATCGGCGCTGCAATCGCCGAATGGCTGGGCGCACAGGAAGGATTAGGATACTTCAGCAAACGTATGATGACACAGTTGGACGGTGCGGGCGTGTTTGCGCCTGTGGTACTGTTATCCATAGTTGCAATGCTGGCTGTGGGGATTGTCACCGTCATAGAGTATAAATGTATACAATGGAGAAAGGAGCTTTAAGCAATGAAGAAACGTTTTTTTGCACTGGCACTGGCGTGTATGATGGCATTTTGCTTTACCGCCTGCGGCACAACAGACAACACACAAGAAACAACCAACAACACAGAAAATGCAGAAGGCACAGAAAACACAGACACAGCCCAATTAGAGGATTTTACTATCGTGCTGGACTGGTATCCGAACGCGATACATTCTTTCTTGTATACCGCAATCGAAAAAGGATACTTTGCGGAAGAAGGGCTCAATTTAGTCATCAATTTCCCCGCTAATACAAATGACGGCATTTCTCTGCCTGCCGCTGGCAAAGCAGATGTCGGTATGTATTATTTACAAGATGCCATTTTGACATCGGTAGAAGAAAATGTGCCCATTGTTTCGATTGGTGCAGTTTGCCAAAGTTCTTTGAATGTTGTCATCTCTATGAAAGACAGCAATATCACAGGCGCACCAGACCTCAAAGGCAAAAAAATCGGCTATGCTGGTACGGTATTATCCGAAACACAGATACAAGCCATGCTTGAAAACAGCGGCTTGACTGCGGACGACTGCGAATTTATAGACGTTGGTTTTGATTTGATGTCTGCATTGACAACCGGACAAGTAGACGCGACCACAGGCAATATGGTCAATCACGAAGTACCACAGATGCAGGAAGAAGGATTTGACATCAATTATTTCTATCCTACCGATTTTGGCGTACCACAGGCATATGAACTGGTATTTTTGGCAAACAAAGACGCAGTCGCAGAAAATCCTGAAAAATATCAAAAATTCCTGCGTGCTTGCCAGAAAGGTTTTGCAGATATGAAAGCAAATCCTGATGAATCTTTGCAAATTTTATTGAACAACCAAAACGAAGCAAACTTCCCACTGTCTGAAACTGTAGAAAAACAGAGCATGGACATTCTGTTGCCTGTCATGGAAACCGAAAGCGCGCCTTTCCTTTCTCAAGATGTAGAAGTATGGCAGAACAATGCTGATTGGCTGTATGAACGCGGTGTATTGACAAAACAGGCAGATATGAGCGATATGGTGGTAAATCTTTTGGAAACAGAATAAAAGCACACTGATTATCATTTGAAATACACCCCATAAAAAATACGTCTTGCAAAGCCAAAATGGTTTTGACAAGACGTATTTTTTTGTGCAATCTATCTATATGGATTGCTTTTTTTCCCTCTGAAACCCCACAGATAAGCGCATCACAACTGATATGAAACAAACGGGCAAAGGCTTGGATTTCAATATCTGTGACATATCGCTGATTTGTTTCAATTCGTGTAATGACATTTTTGTCTATATCGATACCCATAAGCTGCAAGGCATGCGCCAAATCTCTTTGGGACATGCCATGTTCTTGGCGTAATTGTTTGAGTCTTGCATGAATTAAATTTTTTTCTCCAGAATCTGTTCTTGGTTTTGGCATATTTCTTTTCCTTTTCATCCATACTGAATAGATACAAAAAAGCCCGACTATCGGGGAATAGTCGGGTGTTGGACGCAATCAAACGTCCAGGGGCATAGTTTATGTACAGGAAAAGGGGCATCCATGTACAGTTCTAATGATACTATACTTTAGGCAATATTGCCATAGCAAAATTATGTAAAAAATCCCCAAAAATCGTATCTGTTTTTGCATAAATTCACGATATCAAAAAAAATACTTGCCTTTTCGGTTTTGTGTGGCTATAATGTGTCCCATAAGGCGTGAAGCGGTACACACTGTGTACTATGTGCAAAAGCAACATACCAAAAGCACAGCTTCGGAAGAAAGAAAAGTCATGGAAATTTCTACAGAGAGTCGGTGGCTGGTGGAAACCGACGAAAGGCACATGATGATCCACTTTCTGAGCAGTCGGTGAAAGCCGAAAGGGTAAGCCCTTTATCGCTGTTTGAGTGGTTCAAGGAAAAAAGACCTTGGGCAATGCGGGTGGCAACGCGGGAGCAACTCTCGTCCCTCTTTTTTTGGTGGGGATTGAGGGTTTTTTTTATTGCCAAAAAATGCCGCATGTCCCATAAATCCGAAATAAATCAAAAATAGATTGTTGTGAGTGTGAAAGGAGAACATTATGTTAGACATTAAATTTGTCAGAGAAAATCCCGAAATCGTAAAAGAAAATATGCGCAAGAAATTTCAGGACAACAAACTGCCTTTGGTAGATGAAGTCATCGCGCTGGATCTGGAAAACAGAAATATCAAACAGGAAGTAGAAGCATTACGCGCACAGAGAAATAAACTCTCCAAACAAATCGGCGGCTTGATGGCAAAAGGCGAAAAAGATGAAGCCGAAAAAATCAAAGCACAGATTGCAGCAGATGCAGAACGTGTAGATACTTTGACTGCAAAAGAAAAAGAAGTCGAAGAAAAAATCAAAAAAATCATGATGACCATTCCAAACATCATCGATCCTTCTGTTCCTATTGGGAAAGATGACAGCGAAAATGTGGAAGTAGAAAAATTTGGTGAACCTGTGGTACCTGATTTTGAAATCCCTTACCACACTGACATCATGGAAAGCTTTGGCGGCATTGATTTGGAAAGCGCAAGAAAAGTTGCCGGCAATGGTTTCTATTATCTCATGGGCGACATTGCGCGTCTGCACTCCGCTGTATTGGCATATGCAAGAGATTTCATGATCAACAGAGGTTTCAAATACTGCATCCCTCCTTTCATGATTCGCAGCAATGTCGTAACAGGCGTTATGAGCTTTGCAGAAATGGACGCTATGATGTATAAAATCGAAGGCGAAGATTTATATTTGATTGGTACCAGCGAACATTCTATGATTGGGAAATTCATTGATACCATGAACAAAGAAGAAGACCTGCCTCAGACATTGACCAGCTATTCTCCTTGCTTCCGTAAAGAAAAAGGCGCGCACGGCATTGAAGAAAGAGGCGTATATCGTATCCATCAGTTTGAAAAGCAGGAAATGATTGTTGTCTGCAAACCAGAAGAAAGCCCTATGTGGTTTGACAAACTGTGGCAGAACACAGTAGATTTATTCCGTTCTATGGATATTCCCGTACGTACTTTGGAATGCTGTTCCGGCGACTTGGCAGACCTGAAAGTGAAATCTGTAGACGTAGAAGCATGGTCTCCCAGACAGAAAAAATATTTTGAAGTTGGTAGCTGCTCCAATCTGAGCGATGCACAGGCAAGAAGATTGGGCATTCGTGTGGTTGCACCCGATGGCAAAAAATATTTTGCACATACACTGAATAATACTGTTGCTGCTCCTCCTAGAATGTTGATTGCGTTCTTGGAAAACAATTTACAGGCAGACGGCAGCGTAAGAATCCCCGAAGTACTGCGTCCTTACATGGGTGGTCAGGAAAAATTGGAAAAACGCTAAGAAATCCATGCAATATACAAAAGCGTCCGACATACTGCAATGTCGGACGCTTCAGGGTGTCGAAAAAGTCGACACCCTGTCGTCAAAGGCTCATTTCATTCAAGCCTTTGACGAGTTGACAGAAG
>CALWSU010000018.1 GCA_944384295.1 uncultured Lachnospiraceae bacterium
ATGGGGAAATTATGGAAGCCGGCATCTTCCAATTTCTTTGTGATGGTTTCCAGACGGTCGAAGTCCAGTTTTGCTTCGCCTTTGAATTTGTATGCGCCATGGCTTGTACCAATCGCAATTGCCAAGGAATCCACGCCAGTGCGTTTTACAAAATCTACTGCCTGATCAGGGTCTGTGTAAGTTGCATTTGCTGCATCTACTTTGACATCATCTTCTACACCTGCAAGTTTGCCCAATTCCGCTTCTACCACAACGCCTCTTGCATGTGCATATTCTACTACTTCTTTTGTTTTTGCTACATTTTCTTCATAGTCATAATGAGAACCATCGAACATAACAGATGTGAAACCACATTCGATACATTCTTTACATGTTTCAAAATCAGGACCATGATCCAGATGCAGCGCAATGTCCAGACCTGTTTCTTCTACCGCAGCGTCTACCATTGCTTTCAAATATTTGGGATGTGCATATTTCAACGCACTTTTAGAAACCTGCAAAATCACTGCGGAGTTTTGCGCCTGTGCAGCTGCTACAACGCCCTGCACGATTTCCATGTTGTTGATGTTGAATGCACCGATGGCGTAGCCACCCTGGAAAGCCTTTTCAAACATTTCCTTTGTTGTTACTAATGCCATTTCAAAAACACCTCTTTCTCTTTGATTGAAACAAAACTTGTCTCCATTAGAAATTATAATACGAAGGTACCACCTGTGGCAAGCAAAAATATCAGAAATATCAGAATCTCGATATATATTTCATTTTTTTGCCAAATTTCACGTCAAATTATGTGGCAAACCTTCTTTTTTACGGTCTATCATTTCTTCAATGCGACCAATATAATCCTCAATACTTTTGACATTAAAGATACGCTCTATTTTATCTGTTGCTGGATCGACCGTTTTCGTGCTGGCACCTGCACCAGCTGCCAATATGGTTTGTTTTTCTTCCATGATTTGGATATTATAAACACCTTCTTTGCCCAGCTTACAATACCCTACATTCTCAAAATTACCAACCATATTCTTTTGTCGATACATATAATACGGTATCAAGCCCATACGTTTGGCATAGTCTGCCGCAATATCCAGCATTTTTTCCAATTCCTGCGCAGTTGTTAATGTATACAAATCAAATTGTTCTTTCAGTCTGGAAGCGCGTTTCACTGCCAAAGTATGCACTGTCACATTATCCGGCGCAAGAGATAAAATTTCTTGCATGGTATGTTCCACATCTGCCGCTGTTTCTTCAGGCAGTCCCAATATCAAATCCATATTGATATTTTCATGTCCTGCTTCTCTTGCTTCCCAAAATACACGTCGTATATCTGCGACGGTATGCTTTCTACCAATCCGTTGTAATGTAGCATCATTCATAGTTTGCGGATTGATGGAGATACGATTGACATGATATTGTTTCATCAATTCCAGTTTACGCTTCGTAATCGTATCTGGTCGTCCTGCTTCGACAGTATATTCTGTATTTTCTTTTGGTTGAAATAAAACATCTACTTTTTGCAGCAATCGTTCCAATTGTTCCTCAGTCAATGTGGTTGGCGTACCACCGCCAATATATATATTTTTGATGCAAAAATCTTGTTCTTTGGCATATTGCGCCAAATATTCTAACTCCTGAAACATAGCATCTAAATATGCATCGACCGATTTTTCATATTGTGCCAAAGGATACGCCGTAAACGAACAATATAAACAGCGTGTCGGACAAAAGGGAATCCCAATATATAAGCTAATATCCTGCGGGCGATTTTGTGCAAGCAATCTTTGTTCTGCCTTTGCCACCTGCAAAGACAATTCTGCTTTTGCAGCAGACACTAAATATTGTTGTGTCAAATAGCGCACACAATCGGTATCGCTTTTCCCTTCTTCTAATAATTGGGTAACGATTTTTGCTGGACGTACGCCTGTCAAAAGTCCCCATTTGGGAAAAATATTTGTTTCTTGGCATAATAAGCCAAAAATCGACAATTTTACCAGACGTTTCTTTTCTGATACTGACAATTCTTCCGTATAGGGTACAGACCATTTTGCTTTTTGTATACCATTATTGTAATAAACTGCATAAACTGTATTTTCTTCGACAACACTGCATACCGTGATTCCTACAAGTTCTGGTATCTCTATTCTATAATAATGCAGATTGGGATAAAATACCTGCACCATGGTTTGTACATCATTTTGTAAATCATGCCCTTGCAGCATGTAATAAATCATATTTTGTTCCATAGCGCTTAAAACAGTTTTTCACTGTCCAGCAGCAATGTCACAGGACCATCATTGACCAAAGCTACTTTCATATCTGCTTGAAATTGACCAGTTGCCACTTTGCGTATGGGCATTGATTTTGCTTTTGCACATAATTTATCAAACAAAACGGTTGCCACATCTGGCGCAGCACCACCAGAATAGCCAGGGCGTCTGCCTTTTCTAGCATCGCCATACAATGTAAAGTTTGGTACAATCAACAATTCCCCATCAATGTCTAATAAAGACAAATTCATTTTGCCGTTTTCGTCCTCAAAAATACGCAAATTGACTACTTTATCCAACATATATTCTATTGTTTTGTCATCGTCTGTTCCCAACATACCAAACAAAACCATGATGCCTTTGCCAATTTCTCCAATCACTTGACCATCCACTGTAACACTTGCTTCTGTTACTCTTTGTAAAACTGCACGCATATATTTACTCCTTTTATTTACTTACGAAATTTATCCACTCACACGCTCAATGTCCAAAATGCCTTTGATACTCTTGAGACGTTTTGTCACACGTTCTAATTGTTCTTTTGTCCGAATTTCCATAGAAATATTGAATATTGCCAACATATCTTTGGTAGTACGAATATTAAATCCTTTTACAGAAATATCTTCATCTGCCAAATGACGGCTGATTTCTAACAACAGACCATTTCTATCGTTTGCTGTGACACGAATTTCAGCCAGGTAAGAAGCATCTACTTCACCATGTGTATATTGTGTATCCCATTCTGCATCAATCAATCTGCCACGTTCTTCATTGCTTAGATTCAAAATATTGATACAATCGGTACGATGTATGGTAACACCACGACCACGAGTAACAAAGCCAACAATTTCATCTCCAGGCACAGGGCTACAGCATTTTGAAAAACGTACTGCAACATCGCCTACACCTTCTACCACAATACCACTTTTGCTTTTACGCTTTGTTGGTTTTTGTATGACTGTTTTTTCAAAATCATGCAGCAAATCTTCTGCACTTTGTTGTTTACGTTTTTCTTTCAAATACTCATCTTTTAAGCGATTGACAACCTGTCCTTCTTTCAAACCGCCATATCCAATTGCCGCAAGTACTGCATTCCAGTCTTTGAAATCATATTTATTAATGACAAGTTCTTGCCACTCAGGACGCAACAAATCCGAAGGCTGCAAGCCTTTTTTCTTCATATCGCTCAGTATCATTTCTCTGCCGCGTATGATATTTTCCTCTTTTTCCTCTTTCTTGAACCATTGTTTGATTTTGGTTCTTGCCTGAGAGCTTTTGACCAAAGACAGCCAATCTCTGCTCGGACCTTTTGAGTTTTGAGAGGTCATAATTTCTACAATATCACCATTTTGAATTTTATAATCTATGGTAACCATACGATTGTTGACTCTTGCGCCTACCATTTTATTTCCAACTGCGGAATGAATCATATAAGCAAAGTCAATCGGTGTAGAGCCTTTGGGTAACTGAATGACGTCCCCTTGTGGCGAGAAGGCATATACTTGGTCGGTAAAAATATTCAAATCCAGTTTAATGGTATCTAAATATTCTTTATTATCCGACATATCTTTCTGCCATTCCAAAATCTGACGCAACCATGCCAGTTTTGCTTCTTCTTTATTGCTGGATTTTTCGCCGGATTTTCCTTCTTTGTATTTCCAATGCGCCGCGATACCGTATTCACTGGTACGATGCATTTCCCAAGTACGTATTTGAATTTCAAATGGTTCACCAGACGGTCCAATCAATGTATTGTGCAAAGACTGGTACATATTGGGCTTTGGCATAGCGATATAATCCTTAAAGCGCCCAGGCATTGGTTTATACATGGTATGCACAATCCCCAAGACAGCATAGCAATCACGCACACTATCTACAATGGCACGAACTGCAAACAAATCATAAATCTGGTCCAAGGTTTTATTTTGATTGACCATTTTTTTATAAATACTGAAAAAATGTTTGCTTCTACCCTCAATTTTGCCTTTGATACCAGCTTCTTCCATTTTTTCACGTACTTCTTTTACAATATCCGCAACAAATGTTTCACGCTCGATACGTTTTTTCTCAATTTTTGCTGCCAAATCAAAGTAAGCCTCTGGGTTCAGATATTTGAAACAGAGGTCCTCCATTTCGGTACGGATTTTGGAAATCCCCAAACGATGCGCCAAAGGTGCGTAAATATCCAATGTTTCCTGCGCCTTTTCCCGCTGTTTTTCCGCTGTCATATAATTCAGTGTACGCATATTATGCAGTCTATCTGCCAGCTTAATCAGAATAACACGGATATCCTTCGCCATAGCCAAAAACATTTTACGATAGTTTTCCGCTTGGATTTCTTCTTTTGTTGAATAAGATAATTTACCCAACTTTGTAACACCATCGACTAATATTGCAACTTCTTCGCTGAATATATTTGCAATATCTTCATAGGTATAAGGCGTATCTTCAATCGTATCATGCAAAATCCCTGCAACAATAGATTCCATATCCAATTCCAGCTCTGCCAGAATATACGCAACCTTCAAAGGATGAATTATATATGGCTCGCCAGACTTTCTTTTTTGTTCTTTGTGTGCTTCGCGTGCCAAATCATACGCCTTTTGCAACATAGAAAAATCCTTGGAAGGATGATAAGTCTTAATTTTTTCTATCAGTTCCTGATATAGTTGTTCTTCTACTGCCATATCATTCACCCCTCTTTCTCCATCGTTTTGATTCATAGTATCCATATTCCCCGCTTCTATTCGTTTTCTGTCTATCCGTCACAGACACACAAAGAAAATAAACACACGGGTTTCTTGTGCAGCTGCACAGAAACCCGTGTTTCTATCTGACTACAAAGCCTGACATACGGATAAAAACCAGATGAAACCTCTCTCTTGTCTTACCCACCATAATAAATTGGGCTTTTATTCATACAATGATTATAGCAACTCTTTCTTTGTTTTTCAATGTTTTTTCTGATAACGATACCTGTTTTAAATCGAATCTATCCATGATGCTTCTTTATTAGGATTAGACACCATATTGCAACAGCATACCACAATCATATTTGACTCCCAATATTCTACGCACACTTTCGTCCAAACGTGTTTGTGAAATCTCTCCTGTTCCCACAGCGTCCAATAACGCCAAATATGCAGCCTCTAAATCAGCTGGCATCAGCACAATATCAACGCCTGCTTGTATGGCTTGCACTGCCGCTTGTCCATCTGGATAATACGAAACGATTGCTCCCATATTCATAGCATCTGTAATCACAATACCATCAAATCCTATATTTTCACGTAACAAAGCGATTGCTTGTGAGGATAAACTAGCGGGCAATCCATCATCTGTCACTTGTGGCATTGTGATATGTCCTACCATAACAAAATCGATCCCCTCTTGCACCAAACGAGAAAATGGTACAAATTCCACATCTTGTAATCTTGTCAAATCATGATTGGATATTGCCATACCATCATGAGAATCTGTTGCTGTATCGCCATGCCCCGGAAAATGTTTCGCAACTGCTTTTACACCTTGTGCTTCTAATCCCTGCATAAAGGCTGTTGCCATATCTGCAACCGTATTTGCATCTGTGCCATATGCCCTTTCGCCAATGACTGTATTTTCTGGATTGGTATACACATCTGCAACTGGTGCAAAATCTACATTCACACCAATTTTAGATAATACAGTACCTATATCTGCACCTGCCTGTTTTGCTTGTGCAATATCTCCTTGCATTTGTGCTGCATTGGGAATAGATACATGTGGAATCTGGCTTTTGTCCAATCGCGAAACCATGCCGCCTTCTTCATCTATTCCGATAAATAATTCCATATCTGCTGCTGCCTGCATTTGATTTACCAACATTTGACTTTGTTCCATAGTATCCAGATTTTCCGCAAATAATATGACACCACCTAAATGATAATCCGCGATTTGCTGTGCTGCATCTTCAGACAATACCGTCATATCTGTATCATCTGCATTTTTGCGAAAATCCATCATCAAAAGCTGCCCCACTTTTTCCTCAATTGTCATATCTGCCAAAATTTGATTGATGGTTTCGGCTTTGATTTGTTCTGGTGTTTTGACCGGCTCTTGTTCCATCTGTGCGCTGGACTGTTCTGTCGCATTTTCTGTTGCATTGGTACAGCCAGAAAGCACAAAACCAAACAAAAAACTGCATAACACTACAAAACATAATCTTTTCTTCATCATTTCCCCCGTCCTTTTTGATGCTTTTTTGATTGCTTTATTGAATTTGATAGCGGTGGAGTTTTCTGGATATTGTGGATTGATCCGTTTTTAAAACTCTTGATACCGCCGATGCACTTTTATACTGTTTGATATATTCTGTTAATATCTTTTTTTCATACTCTGCCATCAACGCTTTTAAGGATGTTTGTGTCGGCAATTCCTGTACACGCAATACTTCCGAAGGCGCAGTACACCCATAAGCAGCTTGTACATCTGACAATGAAATCCTATCTCCACCGCTCATAATGACAGTACGTTCTACGACATTTTTCAGTTCTCGTACATTACCCGCATAATGACAAGAAGCCAAAAAACACATTGCTTCTTGATCCAATGTCTTTTTCACTGCGTATTTTTGATTATACTTTTGCAAAAAGAAATGAACCAAAGGTATAATATCTTCTTGTCTTTCTTCCAATGGCGGTATATGTAACTCAATCACATTTAAGCGATAATACAAATCTTCGCGAAAGATTTTTTCTGTAATCATTTCTTTCAAATTGGCATTGGTAGACGCAATCAAGCGGAAATCAATATCAATATCTTGATTGCCGCCCAAATGCCTTAATTTTCTGCTTTGCAATACACGCAGCAATTTTGATTGCAATGCCAAAGGCAATTCCCCAATCTCATCTAATAACAATGTACCATTTTGTGCTTCTTCAAACAAACCTTTTTTGCCTTTTGGATTGCCGCCCGTAAAAGCACCTGCTTCATACCCAAATAATTCACTTTCCAATAAATGTTCTGGAATTGCTGCACAATTGATTTTGATAAACGGACCTTTATTGCGTTTGCTATGGGTATGCACCAAATTTGCAATCA
This sequence comes from uncultured Lachnospiraceae bacterium, assembly GCA_944384295.1. GTDB lineage: Bacteria > Bacillota > Clostridia > Lachnospirales > Anaerotignaceae > Anaerotignum. The sequence goes on from CALWSU010000018.1 coordinate 7,347, forward strand.
ATTCTTTGCCTGCGCCAGATGGACCGATAATCAATACAGAGACATCATGTGCCGCCACCTTAAAAGCAGCCTCTACCACATGCTGCATAGCTTGACTGGCATAAATCAATTCACCAGAAGCATTCAATTCTTTGCGCAATAATTCATAATTCGTCAAAAGTTCATTGTTTTGTATACTGATTTCTTCCAATTGATTGCGTAGTTTGACAATATCTGAAACATCTAGCAAATAATTGATGACATATTGTACATTTTGTTGTTGATCCATAACTGGTATGGCTTTGACTTGAAAATAATGCTGTTTCTTTGAAGTAATTTGTTGAATGTCCGTTGGTTGTTTGGTTTGTAGTGTAATCATGGTTGCAGATTGCGAAATCAAACCCTCCTCTGCAATTTCCTGCATACTACGTCCCAAATATAACTCTGGCGCATGTCCTGTGATTCTACGATGTGCCTGATTGAGGAACAACACACGACCTGCGCCATCTGTAATATTGATCCCCATAAAAGGATTTTGAAATAATTGTTCTAACAAAATCTTTTGTAAATTGACTGGCATGGTGTTTAATATGTGCTGAAAATCCATAATACTCCTCCTGTCTGCACATGATATAGATTGTGCTCCTGTATGACATCAAAAAAACTTGCTGCATCCTTCCCTGTTTTGATGTATTGAAACACACAATCGATATTATTTTTGTACTTCTACCCAATTACATTGCACGACAAAAGAATCCAAACACCCCGATATACTCTCTCATGTGATACATAATCTATAGAAATTATATATGACTTATTATACTGTATTTTTATGGTTTATTTCAATCATTCTAACAGAAAAAATCATTTTGCATCACAAAAAAACAAAGACCGGAACAGAAAACCGATTCCGATCTTTGATAAATTTTATAGACTCATTTCTTCATTTTGTAAAAATCTATTTTATAAAATCACTTCTGGGAGTAGAACAAGCATAAAAAACTTTTATTCTTCTGATAAATTGGGAACTTCTTCTTTTTTGCCAATCCAGTTGAAAATGACTGTACCAAATTTGTCGCAGCCCAAACCAAGTAAAATACCCAGCAACAAAGAGGGAATCACAATCCAGTCACCACCTGCTGCAAATGTAGAAAAAGAACCAAAGAAAGTACCTGGGATATAGGTAAACAAAGGAATATTACTTTGTATACACATCAAATGCACTGTGACCAATGCCACAAATATGCTAGCCCCTGGAAATGTCAACACATTTCCCAACCAAAGTGTCAACATTGCGTATACTACACCACTCATCAACGTAAATACACAAGATTTTACACCTTTCCAACCTTTATCTGGACAGGCAAAATATGCAGTACAGCCTGAAAAACCTGCCCACCCCAGCAAACCAGCCAAAGGAGATACATTGGACCATATGACACATAATATAGTAGTGGATAAACCCAAACATGTTATATGACGAAACATAGTATCACATCCTTTTATTTTTTCGCTACAAATTTATCATATGCGGAACCAAATGGTTTGCCTTTGATCAATTTGCCTTGTCCTTTCTGTCCAACATATTGCGCATTTTCTACAATCACCTGACCACGCAGCAGTACAGTTTCTGGTCTACCGATTTGTTCCATACCTTCATAAATGCTGTAATCTACGCCTTCCAAACAGCTGTCCACGCTCATAATACCTTTATAATCGGGATCAAATACAACAATATCTGCATCATAACCTACCGCAATATGACCTTTTTCTGTCAAACCATTGACTTTTGCGGGAGAAGTTGCTACAACGTCTACAAATTGTTGTTTGGACAATTTTCCAGTACATACACCATAAGTCCATAATGCATTCAATCTATTCTGTACCGAAGGCGCACCATTGGGAATATCTGCAAAAGATTGTCCATTGCCATATCCCAAATGTTTTTGTACTGCAAAGTCAAAACCGCAATGGTCAGAACTTACGGCATTTAACCAACCTTTGTTGATTGCTTCCCACAAATATTGTTGATGGTCTTTGGTACGCAATGCAGGAGAGCATACATATTTTGCACCTTCAAAATTGGGCAAATCCAATACAGATTCATCAAACAAGAGATAATGTGCGCAAGTTTCGCCATAAACCGATTGTCCTTTTTGATAAGCTGCTTTGATTTCTTCTAACGCTTCACGACAAGTTACATGCACAATATAAATTGGTGCGTCTGCCATTTCTGCCAAATAGATAACGCGACGTGTTGCTTCTGCTTCTACAATAGGTGGTCTGGAAACTGCATGATAATAGGTACCAGTTTTTCCTTCTGCAATCAATTTTTTTGTCAGATAATCCACCATATCTGCATTTTCCGCATGCACCATAACTGTAATTCCAGCCTCTTTCCCAGCTGTCAATGCGTTAATGACTGCTTCATCATCTGCATGGAAGAATTGTCCTTTATATGCCAAAAACAGTTTCAATGTAGGATAGCCAGCATCTGCCAGTTTTGGAATTTCTTGAATGACTTCCGGACGTGGGTCTGTCATAACAATATGGAATGCATAGTCTACCATTGCAACGCCGTCTACTTCTGCTTTTTTATAATCTTCAATCGATTCAATCAAACCTCTGTCTTTTTCTTGATTGACAAATTCTATAACGGTTGTTGTACCACCTACGGCTGCTGCATTCGATGTTTCAAAACCGCGCACTTTGCTTCCCCTATATACAAAGGAGTAATGTACATGCTGGTCAATCCCGCCAGGCATTACGTATTTTCCGCTTGCATCAATCACTTTATCGACACCATCTTCTGGCAGATTTTCGCCAATTGCGGCAATCTTTTCATCAATGACCAATACGTCGCCTTTCCATTCATTTTCTGTTGTTAAAATTGTGCCGTTTTTGATTAATATTTTCATGTGCAAATCTCCTTTCTTTCTCAAACCATTTCTTGTTATGATAAATTATGGCATTATGCTTCGTCTTTTTGATCGCATTTTAATACTGCATTCAGTAATACGCTTGCGCCCTGTGTACATTGTTTCACAGAAGTATGCTCTGGTTCACAATGAGAAAGACCTTTGTCGGAAGGTACAAAAATCATCGTTGTTGGCAGCATATAAGAAATATACTGTGCGTCATGTCCTGCGCCAGAATTGATATCCATATGAGAATATCCCAATTCTTCCACTGCTTCTCTCACATAGCCTACCAATTCTTTATTCCAATATACGGTATCACGGTTCCAACCCAATTCCACTTCACAGCGGCAGCCTTTCCATTCCTTCTGTGGCAATTTTTGTAAAATCTCTCTGACTTGATTCAAAACATCAGGATTTTCATGTCTTACATCAATCGAAAAATCAAAAAAATCTGGAATAACTGTATTGACACATGGGTGAATCACAACTTCTCCTGTGGTATATACCAAATCTTCATGTCCTAATTGGTCAATTTCATCATGTAACCAGCAAAGCGCTTCTGCTGCGGCATGGAATGCATCATGACGTTTTTTCATAGGGAATGTACCCGCATGTGCTGCTTGTCCATAAAATTTAACACGATACAACATTTGTCCCAATACGCAAGTCACAACACCAACATCTTTGCCAGCATCTTCTAAAATAGGACCTTGTTCGATATGTAATTCAAACATTGCCTGATATTTTTCAGGAGTCATACGATTTTGAATATCGCCTTTATATTTGAAAGTTTCTAGTTTTTTGCCGAATGTCATTTCAGGGTCTAAAATAGATTTCGACTGCATCATTTTTTCATATGCGAAATTATCACGGAAACGTTCGGGCATATAATCATGTGCCAAAATACCAGAACACATCATGCAAGGAGGAAATTCGGAACCTTCTTCATTGGTAAAAATGACCGCTGTCAGAGGGTGTTTATGTGGAATTTGATTTGCTACAATGGTTTCTAAAACTTCCATCGCGCCCATAACGCCTAAAATGCCGTCATAGTTCCCACCATTTTTTACGGAATCGCAATGAGAGCCCATCACAATACGTTTTGCATTGGGATCAGAACCTGGTATGGTTGCATACATATTTGCCAAATCATCTGTTTCGATGGTTGCGCCAATTGCCTGCATACGTCTTACAAATTCATCTCTTGCCTGTATAGCTTCTTCTGAAAGAGAATATCTTGTAATACCGCCATGTCCCGCATCGCCAAACTGTGCGAAAGTTTTGATTTTGTCTTCCATTCTTTTTTCATCGCATTGATACATTGTTCTGTTCTCCTTTCTCATTTGAAAAATATAAAAATCATAATCGAATTATTTACAAGCACTTTTCCTAGGATGTGATGATGCCTATATCATAAGCAAGCATTGTGCCAAATAGATGTTTTCCCGTTTAAAATTCCAAAAAATTATATAAATTGCATATTTTTTATACAGAACAAAAGACAATATCAATAAAATAATCCTGATATACCATGTCAATTTGTCTCATTTTTCGCATGTATTTTTTATATAAAAATACATGCAATTTGATTATTATGCAAAAACGCCATGCAAATTTGCATGATTTCTCCAAAAATTGACATTTGTTTCGTATCAACAGAAAAAATATCACAAAATAAAACTTTATAGTAAACCAGTTTTCCTGTATTTGCAGCAAAAACATTTGTATTTTCATTATAACACTGCACGAGAAATTCATTATCAATGAACATCAACACAATGGAACACACATGCAAATTTGCATAAATGGTGTAAAAAACAATCCCATATCTAAATTTGGCATCAAAATCGAACCATATTTTTTGTTTTGTTTGCAAGGCTTTTCTTTTTCCTATCTTTTCGCTATAATAAAAAACAAAGTACATCAACTGGAGGAAAAACATGAAATTACAAAAACTATTGAGCTATGTACGACGGGCAATCGATGATTATCAAATGATTGCAGAAGGTGATAAAATCGCTGTAGGCGTTTCTGGTGGAAAAGACAGCCTTTGCCTTTTGGTTGCTCTGCGTCATTTACAACGTTTTTATCCAAAATCTTTTACATTAGAAGCAATCACTGTTTCTTTGGGATTACCCGGTGCAAGCTATGACGATATACAAAAATTTTGCGATGAAATTGGCGTACCGTATTCTGTCGTACATACCGATATTGGACAGATTATATTTGAAGAACGCAAAGAAAAAAATCCTTGTTCTTTATGTGCCAAAATGCGCAAAGGTGCGCTTCACACAAAAGCGGAAGAATTGGGCTGCAATAAAGTTGCTTTAGGTCATAACAAAGATGATGTGGTGGAAACTTTCTTTATGTCTTTGTTCTATGAAGGACGTATCAATTGTTTTGCACCTGTCAGCTATCTGGACCGCAGTAAATTGTATTCCATTCGACCTCTGCTGTATGTACCGGAATGGGAATGTCGTTCTTTTGTCAAACAAAGCGGCATTGCTATTGTAAAAAATCCCTGTTTGGCAGACGGCAACACCAAACGACAAGAAACCAAAGAACTTTTGGCGGACTTATCCAAAAATTATGATAATTTACAGGAAAAAGTATTTGGTGCAATTCGTCGTTCTGCCATCAAAGGTTGGAATGGAGAGATTTGATATGTCTATCTATCATGAAGAAACCAAAATCAAAGATACGCAACTTTTAAGAGAAATCCAAAAAGATTTACCTGCTTGTACGAAAGAATTTTTTCGTGGTATTTCACAAACCACATCTGCCAAAACACGTTTAGGGTATGCTTATGATTTGCGTATTTTCTTTCGATACCTCTATGAGGAACATAGTATATTAGGCGGTAAAGATACACTGCACCTCACCACCGAAGACTTGAATCAAATCACATCAGATGATATTGATTGTTTTATGGAATATTTATCTTATTATATCCGTTCGGATCATGAACACCCAGAACATCAAGCAGAATTGCACAACGAAGAAAAAGGAAAAGCTCGCAAATTAGCTGCCATACGCGCCATGTTTAAGTATTTTTATAAAAAAGGAAAAATTGCGGCAAACCCTGCAACCATTGTAGACAGTCCAAAAATCCACACAAAACAAATCATTCGTTTAGATGTCAATGAAATGGCTGATTTATTAGACGCTGTAGAATCTGGGGCAAAACTGACAGACCGCCAAAAAACATTACACGAAAAAACCAAAAAAAGAGATTTGGCAATTGTGACACTGCTTTTGGGGACTGGTATGCGTGTTTCAGAATGTGTGGGTGTCAACCGCAAAGATTTAGATTTTCAAAATTATGGTGTGAAAGTACAACGCAAAGGCGGAAATGAAGTGATGCTGTATTTTGGCGATGAAGTCGCACAAGCATTACAAGATTATTTAGAAGAACGCAACGAAGCCATTACAAAAAATGAGGAGGAGGACGCTTTATTTTTATCCTCACAAGGCAAACGCATTTCTGTACGTGCCGTGCAAAATTTAGTCAAAAAATATGCCTCCGGTGTCACGGTCAAGCATATCACACCACATAAATTACGCAGTACTTACGGCACAAATTTATATCAAGAAACCGGCGATATTTATTTGGTAGCGGACGCTTTGGGGCATGCCGATGTCAATACCACGCGGAAACATTATGCTGAAATCGAAGAAAATCGCCGCAAACGTGCTGCTTCTTTTATCAAGCTCAGAAAGGACTGATCTTGTTTGAAACCAAAACAACCTACATCCGCGGATTTTGCGCGTGTATTTGGCGAAAAAACGCCACAACCTATACTGTCTTTGAAAAAATTTGCCGTACTGGCACTTTTGACACAAGCCACTCCAGAGGAACTGCACTTTGTATTGACCAAACGTGCTGCCCATGTACGGCAACCCGGCGATATTTGTTTTCCCGGAGGGCATCAAGAACCTAATGAAACCTTGCGTCAGACCGCTTTACGCGAAACAGAGGAAGAACTTGGTATCCCTGCACAAAAAATACAGATTTTAGGTAAAAGTAATTTTATGCTGACCGCTTATGGTGCTTTGATTCAGCCTTATATTGGTATTGTAGAATATCATGATTTTTGTCAACTACATTTTCAAACAGAAGAAGTCGCAGAAGTATTCACTGTACCGCTTTCTTTCTTTCAGACGCAGCAGCCTGAAGTACATTATATGCATTGGAAAGCGGATATGTCTGTTCCCTTTCCATATGAACGCATTGAAAACGGAAAAAACTATCGTTTTCGAGAATATCGTGTACCAGAATTATTTTATCATTATCATGGGTACACCATTTGGGGATTGACTGCGCAAATCATAGAAAATATTATGCAGGAAGTCACAATATCTTCTACATAACATACAAATAAAAGAATAATGCCATTGAAAAATGCACCTTCATTTTTACTTGTAACAGGTGCATTTTTTATATTTTTATATATTTATTTGTTGACTTGTTTGCGATAAATGGTAAGCGTATCTGATGTTCCAATGACAAAATAATTCCCACAAGGGCTAAATCCATATACCAAAACTGCAAAGTCATCTAATACAACACTACAAAATTGCGGCTCCATATACCAAGCATGGTATTGTGGCATAAATATGACTTTTTCTTTGGGCCATTCTGGCATCACACAGTCTAAAAAATCTCCATTTTTTGTCATACGTCGTAAGCCGCCTCCGCCTTCGCCTGCAATCTGTACCATTTCTTCTCCTAGCATGGGCGCATATGCCAACAATTCCAATTCATCATAATTTTCCTCACAAAATGTAACTTGCGCCGTATTACAGTCAATGACAGACTGACCTTGAGAAGAAATACAAATCAATTTTTCTGTTTGTACTTGAGAAAATCCTACATATAACAATCCACCAATACCCAATTCTACTTTCGTCCAGCCCTCTGGTATCCGTACTGGAATTTGCTGTATCATAGAAATCAATCGTTTTCTATTTTCGTCTAATATTGTTTGATAAGACATGGGCAATTCTCCTTCGTATTTCTTTATCCTTTATTCTGGTATGGTTTCATCAGCTACAACCCATGCGCGTACTTGTTCTACTTGATTGATTTCGGATAATACATCTTTTCCCTGTTCTAAAAAATCCTTTGCTTGTATGATTTGTGCGCCGATAAAAGCCATATCTTCCAGATTTGCCTGCTGTACTGCCTCATTTCGTGAAGAACAGCAATCGGCAATCACTGCCACGTTATAATCTAATGACAATCCATCATAACAGGTAGCACGGATACAATTTGGCGTTGTTGTACCGGTTAATAGAATGGTATCCACGCATAAACGGCGTAATATCAAATCCAATTCTGTTTGGAAAAATGCAGAAAATCTCGGTTTGATAATGGTATAATCTCCTGCTTTTGGCTCTAATTGTACAGGTGGTACAATGGAACATGGTCCTGTACTATTGGGTGCCAAACAGCGTCCGCCTGCCAGCCAATTTTCATATCGGCACGCTTCCACATCAGAACCATTTTTGCGGTAAATACGATTGACAAAAAATACAGGTATTTTACATTCTCTCGCTTTGTCCAATACATTGGCTAAGGTTGGCACAGTATCCGCAGCTTGTTGTATGTATAGCGGGGAATCTGGGTGCAAAAAACCAGATTCCATATCAATCACGAGCAAAGCTGCTTTTTTTTGGTTTGTCATAAAATTCCTTCTTTCTTTTTTTCTAAGCATAACACAGTTTTTTCAAAAGGGAAAGGCACCTTTTGTCCGCGCTGCCATACTATATTCATATAATTTACAAAGGAGGTTTTTCCATTGCTTCCTATGATTTCTCTACAAGATGTCAGTTTGAGTTATCACAGCCCAAATGGCGAAACACGTGCCGTTTCGCATTTATCTTTTTCTGTTGCGGAAGGCGAATTTGTGACAATCGTTGGTCCAAGCGGTTGCGGTAAATCTTCCATATTGTCCATGTTATCCGGTTTGATTGCGCCTTCTGCTGGCACAGTACAAGTCAATGGCAATATGGGATATATGCTGCAAAAAGACCAACTTCTACCTTGGCGCACCATACGACGAAATGCACAACTTGGATTGGAATTACAAAACAAATTGACACCAGAGAATATTGCTTTTGTAGACTATATGTTAGAGCAATATGGTCTTGGTGAATTCAAAGACCGTTTTCCAGCAGAACTTTCTGGCGGTATGCGGCAACGTGCCGCATTGATTCGCACACTTGCAGTAAAACCAGATGTATTACTGTTAGACGAACCTTTTTCCGCTCTGGATTATCAAACACGTCTTTCTGTTGCTGATGAAATCGGTACCATTATACGCAAAGAAGGAAAAACCGCGTTATTGGTCAGCCATGATATTTCAGAAGCCATCAGCCTTTCTGACCGTGTGATTGTACTTTCCGGCAGACCCGCAAGATTGAAAAAAATACACAAAATAGAACTTTCTGTAGCAGACCGTACCCCTATGAAAGCAAGAGAAGCACCTGAATTTCGTGCATATTTCAATACGATATGGAAGGAGTTGGATATTCATGTGGCGTGAACGGAAACAACTTCAGGTATCTCCTAGACAGGCAGCCTTTCTACGCCGCAGAAAAATACGCAAATATACTGTACTGGGCGTACAGATTGCCTTATTGATTGGATTTTTCGCACTATGGGAAATTGCCGCAAACAAGCAATGGATTGACCCTTTTTTATGCAGCCAGCCTACCGAAATTTGGGCAACCGCAAAAGAAATGGCTCAAAATGGTATGTTATGGCAGCATATTGGCGTAACATTGTCCGAAACTGTGATTGGTTTTTTATTAGGTACACTGATTGGTACACTTCTGGCAATATTGCTTTGGTGGAATCATTTCATTTGTGATGTAGCGGAGCCATACCTTGTGGTACTCAATGCATTGCCAAAAACAGCCCTTGCACCCATTATCATTGTATGGTTGGGCAATGGGCAAACCTCTATCATTGTGGTTGCGCTTTTGACTTCTGTTGTTGTCACGATTATGACTGTATTAAACGGATTTTTACAAGTAGATGATGAAATGCGCAAATTAGTACGTGTATTCGGCGGCAACAAATGGCAAGTACTGCAAAAAGTCGTATTTCCTGCAAATATCCCCTGTATTGTCAATGCGCTCAAAATCAATGTTGGGCTATCGTTTGTCGGCGTTATCGTCGGAGAATTTTTGGTAGCACAAGCCGGATTGGGATTTCTCATCATATATGGCAGCCAAGTATTCAAACTCTCATGGGTATTGATGAGCGTTGTGATATTAGCCATTTTGGCTGCTTTGCTATACGAAGCAATCGCACTTTTAGAAAAACAAATCCTAAAAAAAAGAATGTAATCCTAAAATATGTTTCCATCAAAAAGATACAAAAAGGCTGTTGCCTGATTGCAAGAACATGACAACAGCCTTTTGTGTATGGTTATGTATTATTTTTTCAAATGCAACTGTATCAATCTTTTTCTAATGCGAATATGGTACGACTACGGAACCATTCTCCCTGACGTAGTACAGCAGTTGGAAAATGTCCATATGCTGGCGCATTGGGAAAGCCTTGTGTTTCAAAACAAAAACCGCTGCGGCGTGGATATTGTGCTCCATCTTTGCCTTTGACCACACCATCTAAAAAATTACCACTGTAAAATTGTATTCCTGGCTGGTCAGAATATACCGTCAAACGGATTTTGCTTTCTTTGGCATATGCCTGCGCACATTTGCGCACACGGTCCTTTTCATAACCATTTGGAATCCAGTTATGGTCATAGCCATGTCCATTTTTTAACTGTACAAAATCTGCGTCAATGCGTTCTAAAATTTCATGCGGTTGACGAAAATCCATCGGTGTACCTTCCACAGATGCAATCACGCCTGTTGGCAAACAAGCCGCATCATTTTCTGTATAAAAATCTGCGAAAATCTGCACTTCCTGTCCGGCTAATGTTCCGCTTTCATGCCCATTCAAATTAAAATAGCTATGATTGGTCAAATTTAATACCGTATCCGCATCACATACTGCCTGATATTCTATAATCAGACGGTTTTCATCGTCCAAACGATAGCGCACTTCTGTACACAATGTACCAGGATAACCTTCTTCTCCATTTGGGCTAGTATAACGCAGACATAATACATCATCTTCTACATCTGCCAGCCAATTCTTTTTGTCAAATCCACATTGTCCACCATGCAAATGATTTGCGCCATCATTGCAAAATAATTTATATTCATTATCCCCTATGCAAAAACGTCCTCCACCAATACGATTGGCAAAACGCCCTGCTACAGCCCCCATAAATTTATCTTGGGCTTCATAATCCGCCATTGTATCATATCCCAATACAATATCTTTTCCACCAAAAGAAAAATTTTGTACTGCTGCGCCATAAGTCAATATGGTAACACTTGTTTCTGCATGATTTTTCAATGTATAGGCAAGCACTGCCTCCCCTGTTTTCGTCTGTCCAAAAAGATGTTTTTTGATTTTCATAATTGACCTCCTATTATATCATCAGACGTGCAGCCCCATAAATACCTGCATCATTTCCCAGTTCTGCTAACTGAAAACACGTTTCTTTTTGTGTATGAAACGCATATTTCTGATAATATTTTTTGATTGGTTCTAAAAGAAAATTGCCGGCTTTGGACACACCACCACCTATAACAAATACTTCAATGTCCACCAAGGCACAACAATTTGCCAAGGTACGTCCCATTGTTTTTGCCATAAAATCTAGGACACCACATGCCAAAGCATCGCCTTGTTTGGCGGCATCTATGACATCTTTGGTTGTCAAATCTGCAATATTTCTTAATGTGGACGGCGTTTGTGTTTCTGCAAGGCGTTCTTTTGCCACACGCAAAATACCTGTTGCAGAGGTGTATTGTTCCAAACAACCTGTTTTTCCACAGTTACACAACCTTGTTTCATGTGGATTGACACAAATATGTCCAATTTCCGCACCACTGCCGGTTGCCCCAGTTACAATTTCTCCATGTAAAATCAAACCGCCGCCAATCCCTGTGCCTATTGTCACCATCAAAACATTGGAAAAGCCTCTCCCACTACCTTTCCAAACCTCGCCCAAAGCCGCGATATTGGCATCATTGGCTGCTTTGGCTGGAACTCCCAGCAAGTCGGATAATTCTTTCGCAACATTCTTTTTGCCCCAACCAAGATTGACACAGTGGTTGACTGTACCGTCTTCTAATACTGGACCCGGTACGCCAATGCCTGCACCCTTGAGCATAGAGAGTGGTATATTTTTTTCTTTCATCTTTTGTTTCAGACTTTGTGCAATGTCCGGCAAAATCGCATTGCCACCATTTGCGGTATGGGTTGGTATTTCCCATTTTTCCAATAAATCCCCTGTTACGGTAAATAAACCGATTTTGACAGTCGTACCACCCACATCAATCCCAAAAATATATTCCATTGTTTTTACACCTCATTTATATTACGGCATCACAATGGCGCAGGAAACGGCAAAATGCCTCTTGTCCTGCTTCCGTTCTTTTATATACGCCTGCGTCTTCTAATACTTGCGCAAACACAAGACCGATTTCCTGCTGTATGATACCATCCAGATTCTCTGCTGTTATTGTATCATATTTTTGTAGGAATGTCTTTGCCCAATCTGCATGAGATTTGATTTTGTCATTTTTTTCCAAGTCTTCTCCATTCAAGATTGCTGTTTTGAGTATTTGCATTTCTTCTTTCAATCTTGCTGGCAAGACTGCAAGCCCCATCACTTCAATCAAGCCGATATTTTCTTTTTTGATGTGGTGCAAATGGCTATGCGGATGATAAACACCCAAAGGATGTTCTTCTGTTGTAATATTATTACGCAAAACTAAATCTAATTCATATTTTCCATTGCGTTTGCGGGCAATGGGTGTAATGGTATTATGTGGTTCCCCATTTGTCTGTGCAAAGATAAAAGCATCTTCGTCGGTATAATTACGCCATTTCTGCAAAATCTTATCTGCCAAATCGACCAATCTTGTTTTATCTTCATGTGAAATCCGAATGACAGACATAGGCCATTTTACAATACCCATTTCGACATCTTCATATCCTCGGCATACCGCTTTGCGTTCGATTTCTGCGCGCTCCATTGCAAATGTATAGCGCCCACCCTGAAAATGGTCATGTGCTAATATAGAGCCGCCTACAATCGGCAAATCCGCATTAGAGCCTACAAAATAATGCGGCAGAAAATCAATAAAATCGAACATTTTTTCAAATGCATTACGGTCTATCTTCATGGGCACATGCGCACCGTTGAATACAATACAATGTTCATTATAATACACATAAGGAGAATACTGGAAAAACCAGTCATTTCCCGCAATGCGTACCGGAATGATGCGATGATTCTGGCGCGCCGGATGATTGACTCTGCCTGCATATCCCTCATTTTCTCGGCACAGCATACATTTCGGATAACTGCTTTGTGGGGCAAGTTTTGCTGCTGCGATTGCTTTTGGGTCTTTTTCTGGTTTGGACAGATTGATGGTGATATCAATTTCTCCATATGGCGTATCCGTTTTCCAACGCATATCTTTTTGTATGCGATACCTGCGTATGTAATCTGTATTACAACTGAAATCATAGTACCAATCGGTTGCCTGTTCTGGGCTTTCTTGATACAATGCGGAAAACTTTTGAATCACTTCTCTTGGAAAAGGTGTCAAAATCCCCATCAATTTTGTATCAAACAAATCTTTGTATACAATGCTGTCCGGTATGATTTCTTTTTTGCAAGCTTCTTCCAATAGAATGGAAAGTATTTTTTCCAAATCCTGTTCTGGCTCACCTTCTGGCGCATCATATGCATCCATTTGCATTTCTTCTAACAAACGATTGATGACAAAAGGGATATCTGCTTCTGTAATGAGCCCTTTTCTAACGCCATAAAGTGCCAAATCTCGAATTGCTTTTTGTACCATTTCTTTTCCCCTTCCTTAAAATCCATTAGGGTGATTTTTATGCCAATTCCATGCAGTCGAAATGATTTCTTCCAAACTGTCATGTTTTGGATTCCAGCCCAATACTTTCTTTGCTTTTTCGCTGGAAGCAATCAACTGTGCGGGGTCACCTGCACGTCTTGCCACTTCTTTGGCTGGAATTGGGTGTCCTGTTACTTTTCTTGCTGTTTCAATCACTTCACGTACAGAAAAACCTACGCCATTGCCCAGATTGAAAATATCGCTTTCGCCGCCTTTGAGCAGATAATCCACAGCCAAAATATGCGCATCCGCCAAATCTGTCACATGAATATAATCACGAATACAAGTACCATCTGCGGTAGGATAGTCATTACCAAAAATACTAATAAATTCACGTTTTCCATTTGGCACCTGCAAAATCAAAGGAATCAAATGGCTTTCTGGGTTGTGTGCTTCCCCAATTTTTCCGCTGACATGTGCGCCACAAGCATTGAAATAACGCAAAGATACATAACGCAGACCATGCGCGTTGCCTGTCCAATGGAACATTTTTTCCATAGCCAATTTTGTTTCGCCATAAGGATTGGTGGGTTGTGTACGGTCATTTTCTAAAATAGGTACACGTTCTGGCTCGCCATATGTTGCAGCGGTAGAGGAAAACACAATTTTGTCGATTCCGTTTTCCACCATAACTTCTAACATATCTTTTGTTTTACACAAATTATTTTCATAATATTTCAAAGGTTTTTCTACACTTTCTCCTACCAAGGAATATGCCGCAAAATGAATGACTGCATCAATTTTCTCTTTTTGAAATACCTCTGTCAAAAAAGGCTTGTCCGAAATATCGCCTTGATAAAATTTTGCATTGGGATGTACTGCTTCTGCATGTCCTGTTTCCAGATTGTCTACTACAACTACTTCTCTGCCTGCTTCGCATAATGCATATACTGTATGAGAACCGATATATCCCGCACCGCCTAATACCAAAATTGCCATTTGTGCTCACTCCTTTTCTAATTCTATACCGCCTGCCGCACGAATCGACAACACGTGACAACTACCTTTTCCAACCGCACATTCCACTGTTTTTACAAAATCTGTCAACATGTCTACTGGTACAAATGCCTGCACAGTACCTGCAAAGCCGCCGCCATGCACACGATATGCGCCTTTACCTGCTAATGCTGCCTCACACACTGCCAATGTATAAGCAACTTCTTGATGTGCCACACTACCAGAAACATAAACATTTTGCAGATACATGAAAGACGAATACCCAGACTCTTTGACCAATTGCAAAAATCCTGTAAAATCGCCTTTTTCTAATGCTTGTGCTTCTGCAATCGCTCTTTGATTATCCTGTAAAAAATGGTACGCACGCAATACCGCACGATCTCCTGTTTTTTTACGCACTTCTGCCATTTGTGGTAGAAATTCTTCCAAAGTGACTTCGCGCAGGACTTCTTTTCCAAAGTGTGCCGCTACTTGGCGCATTTCCATAGGAATAGCCGAATATTCGTCTGACAAATCCGCATGGTCTGCGCCACTATCTATGATACAAAGCGCATAGCCTGCTTTTGCGAAATCAAAATCCAATTTTCGTACAACAGGATTCTGGTTGTCCAAAAAGTCAATGGCAACCACACAGCCTACAGACGATGCTGTTTGATCCATCAAGCCGCTCATTTTACCAAAATATACATTTTCTGCATATTGTCCAATTTGTGCGACCTGCACCGCAGTCAATTGCTTTTCACAATACAAATGATTGATTGCGGTTCCAACCAACACTTCATATGCTGCCGAAGAAGATATGCCAGAACCTTTCAGCACATTGGATATGGTATACATATCAAAACCACCAATGGTATACCCCATCTGGCTGATTTTAGACGCTACTCCTCGAATCAATGCTGCCGTTGTATTTTTTTCATTTTCTTTGACTGCCAAATCATCTAAAGAAATTTCTTCCATGCCATAGCCTTCTGAAAAAATACGAATCCAACGACTTTCATTTTTCGCTGCTGCACCCAAAATATCCAAATCCACCGCTGCCGCCAAAACACAGCCATGCTGGTGGTCTGTGTGATTTCCACCAATTTCTGTTCTGCCTGGCGCACTGAAAATATGTACAGCTTCTTTTTGAAATGTGTCTGCAAATCCTTTTTGCACCTGTGCAATACGTGTCATATAAAAATCTTGTTGTTCTTGCAAACGCGGATATGCTGCAAACAGACACGCATTTTGAAATGATTGTTTCATCAAACTTTTTTCCTCCTATTATCGATACACAATGCCAACCACCACAGCAATCGCCAATGCTACCGCAAGTATCACTACGATTTTATTCATGGTTTCTAAAGAAACATCAATGCGCTCATATAAATTATATTTTGCTCTTGAAATTTTATCCTCTGCTTTTTTCAGCTTATTTTCTTTTTCTTCGAGTTCTTTTTCTCTTTCTTCCAATTCTTTGGCACGTTGTTCTAAGTCCTCTGTATCATAAGATTTTTGTATTTCTTCTGCCACAAAATCCCTCCTTCGCTATGCCCTTCATTTTATATAGAAAATGAGCCCATTGCAACAATTCCCTCGTATGGATACGAGGGAATGATTGTTGATATCAATATTATTTCTTTGCAATATATTTTCTTACGTCGATCGCTACAGCCAGTATAATAATCAAACCTTTGATGATATACTGCAAATATGCGTTTACACCCAAATAATACAAGCTATAGTTAATTACCTGCAAAATAATAACACCAATCAAAATACCTGGTATGGTACCTACGCCACCAGAGAAAGATACGCCGCCGATAACACAGCCCGAGATTGCGTCCAAATCATAGTTGGTACCTGTTTGTGTGGTAACGCTCTGGATACGACCTGCTTCCAAGAAGGCAGCAATCCCGTACAAAATACCTGCAACCAGATATAACAGCATAATATTTTTTGCTACATTGACACCTGATACCGCAGCTGCTTCTGGGTTACCGCCTATGGCAAACATATTTTTCCCTAACGTTGTCTTATTCCAAACAACCCACATGATGGCTGCGCAAATAATCATAAAGTATACCAGATTGGGAATACCCAAAACCTTACCATTTACCAAGTTGATATATCTTGTATCCAAGCTTGCCAAAGGCTGTGCGCCACCTTTTTGGCTATCGATATATAAACATAATGCGCCGTATGCAATCAACTGTGTACCTAAGGAAATGATGAATGCATGCATATGTAATTTTGCTACACCAAAGCCATTGAGCAGACAAAAAGCCACGCAAACTACGATGGATAACAGCAAAGGTACAATCATAGGCAAAGGCTCTGTAATACCAGGATACATACGAGAAGCATATGTTGTGCTTTGCAGCAAAGAAGCTGAAATCGCAGCACCACAGCCCAAAATACGACCTGCGGACAAGTCAGTCCCTGCCAATACAATCATACCTGCAACACCCAAGGCAAGTATTGCTCTGGTAGATGCTTGTGCTAAAATCTTCAAAAAGTTATCTAAAGATAAAAATGTCGGATCAGCAATGATCACACCAATGATCATAATGATCAAAATAATATATAAGGCAAAATCCAACAACAACTCAGTTGCTGTTTTTTCACCAAAGAAATTCCGGACTCTTTCCATTCTTTCTTACCTCCCCATTATACATATTTTGCTGCAAGACGCATAATTTCTTCCTGTGTTGCGTCTTTGACATCCAAAATACCTGCCAGATGACCATTGCTCATTACCATAATACGATCACAAATGCCCAAAAGTTCTGGCATTTCGGAAGATACCACAATGACCCCTTTATCTTCTTTTGCCAAATCAATGATCAACTGATAGATTTCATACTTCGCACCAACGTCAATCCCACGTGTTGGCTCGTCCAGCAACAAAACTTCTGGTTTCGTCAACAACCATCTGCCTAAAATGACTTTTTGCTGGTTCCCACCGGATAAGGTACGGATATGTGTTTTTTGACTTGGTGTTTTTACGCGCATACTGTCAATGACCCATTTTGTATCCTGTTTCATTTTACTATTAGAAAGTAAAAATCCGCGGCGATAATTTTTAATATTAGCAATGACAGAATTAAACTGTATGCTCATGCCACCAAAAATACCTGTTGCGCGGCGTTCTTCTGTCAAAAGCGCAAAGCCATTTTTGATTGCCATTTTCGCATCTTTATTGACTACTTTTTTCCCATGCATCATCATTTCACCGCTTTGATGATGCGCAATGCCAAAAATCGTTTCCAAAAGCTCTGTTCTGCGACTACCTACCAAGCCAGCAACCCCAAGGATTTCTCCTTTACGCAGTTGAAAGCTGACATCTATACAAGATGGCATATATTTTCCAGTTAAATGCTGTACATCTAACAGCACTTCACCAGGCTGGTTTGTTTTGGGTGGGAAACGTTCTGTCAAGTCACGTCCTACCATCAATTGTATGATTTTATCTGTTGTCAAATCTTTTGCCGCTTCTGTTGCAATCCATTTTCCATCACGCATGATGGTAACTTCGTCTGAAATTTGCAAAATTTCTTCCATTTTATGGCTGATATACACCATTGCAACGCCTCTGTCGCGCAATTTATTGATAATACGGAATAAGTGCTCTACTTCTTCATGTGTCAAGGATGAAGTTGGTTCGTCCAGAACCAAAATTTTTGCATTATAAGATACCGCTTTGGCAATTTCCACCATCTGTCTTTGGGAAACGCTCAATTTACCAATGATCGTCTTTGGATTGACGGGAATTTCCAGTTCATCAAATACTTTTTTTGTTTCTGCATACATTTTGCTATGGCTAATCAAACCGCCCTGTTTGGGGAAACGTCCTAGCCAAATATTTTCCATTACGCTGCGTTTGAGTACTTGGTTCAGTTCCTGATGCACCATTGCAACGCCGTTATCCAATGCATTTTTGGGACCGGAAAAAGAAGTTTCCGCCCCATCAATTACGATTTTGCCGCTATCCTGTTTATAAATTCCAAATAGACATTTCATCAATGTCGATTTACCTGCCCCATTTTCACCCATCAAAGCATGAACGGTGCCTGGACGCAGTTTCAGCATGGCATGATCGAGCGCTTTGACCCCCGGAAACTGCTTCTCGATATCTGTCATTTCAAGTACATATTTTTCATCGCTCACTGCCTTCACCACACTTCCTTTTTAGTTTATGCTTTTTTATTGCTATATTTTTTTGTTGGTATTTCGCAAAAGATACCCTGTTATGTGAGAACGCACAGTGAGGAATCCCCCACTGTGCGTACAAAATACTATGTAAGCAAATCCCCTTTTTGAAATCGTATCATGTTGTGATTTGGGGAACTGCAACGACTGTGTACACAAGAAAGAAACAGTCGATTCATGAGATTCATGAAATTCATGATACTTACATTTTCCTTGATTGCACTCTTTTCTTATGCAAATTCCTCATAGCAAACACGCAAATATTATTTATTATTCGCCTGTGTAAGGAGCATAAGGGATACGAACTGCTACGCCTGTATCATCGTAAACATAATCTGTGCCGTCCAAGAATTCTTTGCCTGCTGCTGCATTCAAAGCTGCTGCTGCAATTGCTTTACCCATTGCATCACCATCTTGCAATACAGTTGCGCTCATCTGACCTTTTGCGATTGCGTCTTTCGCTGCATCTGTTGCGTCAACACCAATTACAGGAACATAAGGTGCGCCTTCTGCGCCTGTGTTATAACCAATGTTAGACAGTGCTGCGATACAGCCGATTGCCATACCGTCATTGTTTGCAATTACCAGTTCGATTTTACCTTCATTTGCTGCCAGCATTGCTTCCATTGCTTTTTGTGCTGTTTCTGTATCCCAGTTACATACCTGTGTTTCGCCAACCTGTTCCATCTGTAAACCATTTGCAACAGCCTGTTCTACACTGTATTGTGTACGAGCGATTGCTTCAGGGTTATCAGGTTCGCCTTGGAACATTACATATTGTACTTTGCCGTCGCCGTTGAGGTCATATTCAGGATGTGCATCCATCAAATCTTTGATGATGTCGCCCTGCATTTTCCCTGCGTCAATTGCGTTTGTACCAATGAAGCAAGCTTTTTCATAGGATTTGATTACTTCTGTATCTGGTTCTCTGTTAAAGAAGATTGTTGGAATGCCTGCTGCGGATGCTTTTTCTACAACACCGCTTGCTGCTTTCGCGTCAACCATGTTTACACACAGTACATCTACACCTTTGGAAATCATAACGTCCAATTGGTCATTCTGTGTTGCTTGGTCACCTTTCCCGTCCTGCATTTCTACAGTTGCTTTGCCGTCCAAAGCTGCCTGCAAGGAATTTCTAACGGTAGAAATATAAGTATCGTCGTATTTGTAAATCAATACGCCAACGGTAGGCAGGTCACCACTTGCGGTATCGCCGCCTTCTTCTGTAGTTGCATCTGTGCCTTCTGTGGTTGCGTCGCTAGAGCTTGAGCAGGCTGCTAAGCCCAACATCATCACAGACGCCATCAATAACGCCAAAAATTTCTTTTTCATTGCTAAAACCCTCCTTGAACACGATAAGATTTGACAGAGCCGTCAAAAAATAATAGTGCATACAATCCCTTCGCAAGAAACAAAGCGACTTTACAAAGAAATTGCCAGAGTGTTTCACAATCTGAAAAAAGAAAGAAGCTGGAACCATAGTTTGGGTATTCCAACTTCTTGTTTTTCCTGCTGTGTAAATACCCTGAACAACAATGCACTTGTTTTTGTTGTTGTTACTATTATATCAGATGATTCTTACACAAAAAACAGGATTTTTTTCTGTTATCTATAAAATTTATTCGATTTCATTCAGCGAAACATATAATTATTTTCTTATTTTTGCAAAAAAACTGTTTATTTTACAAGTTGCGGTGATTTTTTTACAGAAACCGGAACACGCACATATCTTTGTTCTGTTAGTAAAATATCTTCTGATATGGGTGTATCATTTGCCAACGCTTGCGCAATCTCAAAAATCGCTTTGCCTTGTGCCGCAGCATTACAATCTACCGTTGCCCATAACTTGCCTTCTTCTACTGCCGCTTGTCCAGCGGGCGTAGCATCAATACCAAAAATCGCCGCTGTTTGTCCAGCTTGTTCCAAAGCCTCTGCTGCCCCCAATGCCATATCATCATTATTGCACAACACCAATTCTATCGGTGTGTCTAAGCTTTTGAGCCAATTTTCTGTAATGGTTTCGGCGCGACTACGCAGCCAATCCGCAGAAGCAGCATCTAATTTTTCCAATTGTATGCCACTTTCTTCTATGGTTTGCAATACATATTCCGAACGCAATATCGTATCTTGATGTCCCATTTCTCCTTCTAACATTACATATTGCAATACGCCATCTCCATTTTTGTCCATCTGCGCAGCATATTTTGTATATGCTTCTATGACGGCTTCTCCTTGTTTGCGCGCTGTTTCTCTGGCATCACTGCCCACATAATACACGTTTTCTGCACGTAAAATATCTTCTTTTACTGGTTCCCGATTGAAAAACACAAGCCCGATTCCTTCCGCCTGTGTCATATCAATCAACTGAGAGGCATCGGTACGGTCTACCAAATTGACACAAATCGCATCATAACCCAAAGCAATATAACGTTCCATCTGTTTGGTCTGCTCTCTTTGGGAGCCATTCGCTCTGGAAATATTGAGCGTCACTTGACAACCGGTTTCATTTTCATAACGTGCCGCTTCCTCTTGCATGGCTGATACAATGCTATCCACAAAGGTATCGTTTTCCAAATATAACGATACACCGATTTTTAATTCTTTCTTTTTCGGCTGCATGGGTTTTGTATAAAACCATACTGCTATCAAGCAAACCACCAATATGATGATACCTATAAAAATTTTATTTTTCATGTCATATCACCTCACAAAAAAGGAAATAAAACCGCCTCTTTCTCTCTATCATATAATGTTTCTTTTGTCACCCAAACCGTTTCGATGGTATAGGATTGCTCTGACAAGTTATCTCCTGTGACAAATCCAGACAATATCTGTACACCCAAATAACCGCCAATATAAGCATTTTCTACCAATGTACCATATAAATAGCCACTTTCCAACTCTTTGCGAATATCGCCGCTCCAACCCATGCCAAAAAGTGGTAAGTCCAATGTGTTTTTTCTGCACACCGTCGCAATTGCTTCCAATACTTCCACATCACAAGATACTACCATATTACCGCCCTGCACTGCCAAACCTTTTGCAAGTGCTTCTGTTTCTGTCATTTCATTCAATACCACACTACTGCACAAAACACCTTCTTGCAAAAATTGTTCTTCCAATTGCTGATGTAGCTGTTTTGCGAAATCACTGCTATTTTTTTGCAACACAAGTGTAATGGTTTGCCCTTTCGTTCTTTGTAATAGCACTTGTTCCACAATTTTGTTTGCGGCTTGCATTTTGTCTATCTGCAAAACCGATTTGACACGCGGCAAATCCACAGAAACACCATATAATACCACAGGAATCCCAACAGGTATATTTTCTACGATTTCCTGTGCCATTTGCTGACTGCCGCATTGCAATAAAATCCCTTGACAGCCATTATCTATTTCGCGCTGCACCAATGTTTGCAAATCCATTTGTTGTGCCGCATATTCTCGTTGATTCAAATATCGTAAATCCGCATGACAAAGCTGTGCTGACTTTTGTGCGCCTTGTGCGAAATTGGCATCTGTGCTGTCTTGTGACCATTCTGTAATGACGGATAGATTCGATACCTGCACTTGTTTTTCTTGCCAGACATAATCTGTGGAGGAAACCAAAAATAATAATATCAATACCACAATGTCCACACACAAAAATAATTTCTGTCGGTTTGTCATCGCAATGCCTCCTGTTCGCGTAAGGTTTGGTAAGCAATGGCAGGTAAATGAATTTCGACCCTAGTGCCTTCGTCTGGTTCTGATGTGATTTCCAAACCATATTTTTCGCCAAACAACAACTGTATGCGTTCCATCACATTGCGCAATCCTACCCCAGAACCTTTCCCAGTCTGTACAAAATCTCCTCGAAGCAAAGACGCGACTCGCTCCTGAGCCATACCACAGCCATTATCTTCTACTGCCAAAACAAGCAAATCACCTTTTCGATATACCTCTACCAACAAAACACCATCATCCATAAATTCCATAGCATGATAAATTGCGTTTTCTACCAAAGGCTGTAAAATCAGTTTGACCGTTGCCAAATTCCGACAGGCATCTTCTACGTCAAAGGTATAAGTAAACTTATTTTTAAAACGCATTTCTTGTATCATCAAATAATTATGTACATGTTCGATTTCGTCTTGCACTGTAATAATCGTATGTCCTTTGCTCAGGCTAATACGGAAAAAACGCGCCAATGCGGTAACTGCTTTGACTGCTTCTTCGCCTTTTTCATTTTCAATCATCCACACAATGACATCTAATGTATTATACAAAAAATGCGGATTGATTTGATTTTGCAGAACCATTAAATCACTTTTTCGCTTTGCTTCATGTTCTTGCACAATGTCTTCCATTAACTGTTTGAGATTTTTTTCCATTTTTTCAATCGCTATCGAAAGTGATTGTATTTCATATACACCTGAGGCTTCTATTTTGGTATCCAGATTTCCTGCTTCTATTTTTTTGACTGCACGTTCCAAACGTCGCATTGGTTCTGTAACACGACGGGAAAGATAAAAATTCATCAGCATCATCGCATTGAGGAAAAAAATCAGCAAAAACACAATAAAACTTCTGCTTTTCCAATTATGTAAAGAAAGCGGCTCTTGCCCAAATACACCCACCAAGCGCCAGCCTGTATATCCTACTGTTTTGAGCAAATATGCTTCTGTTTCATTATTTTCATGATTCTGTTGTGTCGTATGCATCACCAAAGGAAGTGTTTCTTCTGTCATCATTCCGGCTGCAATCAAATCCTGCATAGGGTGATACAGCAAATTGCCATTTTCACCTATCAAATAAACATAAGAATGGTCCCCTACCATCACATTCTGCAACATATCTGTAATGGTGTCGTATCGCAGATTGACTAACAATACCCCTCGTTCCACATGATGATCTCTCGTAATCTGTACGACACGACTCATGGGAATCACACGTGTATAGCTATCCCCTTCTGTCGCAAATACACGAGAAACACGCGGCGCACCGAAACGTATATTTTCTTCTGTATCTAACGCGCCATCATACCATGCCTCATTCTGTAAAGAAAAATTATCTCGTAAACGACTGCTGGGTGTGGCACAAAGCAAAGTACCATCAATCGAAAACAGCGCGATGCTTTCGATACTTTCTTTGTTGACATCATACAGCAAACGAAATTCATCTGATATGTTGTTTTCCTCTAAATCCACACCCTTAATCACACGATAATACAAAGAATCTGAAACTTTCATCATATTGCGCAAATGGGTACTTAACTGCTCAGCTGTTGCTTCTAGGCGTGTATCATTCCCTTCTCGCAATGTTTCTTCAGATTGTGCTGTAAAGCGAAAATAAAAAGAAATCCCCATCAAGGCTGTTGCTAAAACAGATGTCACTGTAAATACAATCCAAATCAAACGACGCAGTTCAATGCCTTTTTTCAAAAATTTTTGCTGTATCCGCAATCGCCACTGGCGCATATTTTGCATTTGCTTTGCCACCCGCTTTCTGCATACTGCGATTCTTATTTTCCACGAAACTTATTCGGCGAAACACCAAAACGTTTTTTGAACACATATCCAAAATAATTTGGTTCATCATATCCCACCTGTGCCGCAATCAGATATGTTTTTGCATCGGTTTCTTTCAGCAATGCCGCTGCGCGCTCCATACGGATACCAGTTAGATAAGAAATATAACTTTCTCCTACTTCTTTTTTGAATATGGTAGAAAAATAAGTTGTGCTGATATGTAAATGATTGCAAACCATTTCTAGGGATAATGCAGAATTATCATAATTTTGTTGTATAAATTGTTTTGCTTTTTCTATGATAGACTGCGTTGTGCCTAGTCGTTCTCGATATAAACTGCCGCTGATGGAAAAACAAATGCCACAAAGCCATTTTTCCATTGCCGCACTATCGCAAATCCCATTCAACACACCGTTATAATCATCGTATTCTCCAAATACAATGCTTTCCTCTAAACCATTTTTCTGCACCACACGCAGTATGACACTCAAAATGTCAATCACATATGCTTGAAATCCTTGCTGTGCTGGTCCTGTATTGCGCATTCTGCCACAAATATTTTCCACACAAGATTGTATGATTTCTTCGTCACCAAATTTGAGCGCATAACTCAATTCTTTCTCATCTTTTTCGTCTAAGCGTAATAATGTATCTTTTTTTGTTTCCACATCGGATAAAAATACAACATCTCCCGCGGTTTGGCTGTAGGCAACGGCTTCTCTTGCTTCTGTGTAGCTTTTATGGATTTCATCTAAACGATCTACCACACGACCGACACCAATCATCATACGACAGCCCAAAATTTTTCTGGCTTCGCGACAAATATCTTCCAACAAAGTAGTCAAAGCATACATCTGCTTTTCTTCTTCTAAAACAGCAATCAGGCAAATACCAGACGGGCGATGAAAACAGCTATATGTTCCGAATCCTTCCAAACGGTCTTCCAACAGCCGCAATATCGACACCATTCTCAAATTACGGCTTTTCCATGTTTCCGACTGTATCTCTTGTACCACAACTTTTGCTGCAATCCAAAATGTTCCATTTTGCAGGGATAGACCATATTCTTCCATCAAAATAGGAATGTCTGCTCTTTCCACATTGCCTTTTACCAAATTGCTCAGAAATTTTTCTCTTAAAATGGGCAAATTCTTACGAAAACTTTCCTGCAAACTTTCTATATCGCGCAAATGCTGTATTTCTGCATCTAATGTATCACGAACATGGGATAAAATGTCTGCCATTTCCACCGCATTGACTGGTTTCAAAATATATTCTATGATATTGAGCTGTATCGCTTTTTTGGCATATTCAAAATCATCATAGCCCGAAAACAGTATCACTTTAATGGAAGGTCGTATTTTGCGCAATTGCTCCGCCAATGTCAAACCGTCCATATACGGCATACGAATATCAGTCATAATCACATCGGGTTCCAATTGCTCCACTTTTTCTAAAGCATCTATGCCGTTTTCTGCATCGCCTACCACCTGAAACCCTACATGATCCCAATCTATTTTTTTAATAATACTGGTACGCACTTCCGCTTCATCATCTACCAGTAAAATTTTATATGGTTCTTTCATCTATCTTTCATCCTCTGCTAATATCTACGTATCTGCGTATTTGCATATCTGCATATCTGCATATCTGCGTATCATTATAGCAAAAAGTACAGAAAGCGAAAAGTATCTCCCAAAATAGATGTCATTTTCTGATTTCTTTCACAAAAAAAGAAGCCATTCTATGTTCAGTTTTTACATAAAATACGGCTTCTTTTTGTCTATCTTTCTAAAACATAAAAAACGATTTCTTACAGCTTTTGGTTGATATATTTGAGATCCACTTTACAATCTTCTCGCTGCTGCAATTCTGGGTGCTGCATCAAATATGCGCGCGCCTCTTTACGCTGTACATCTGCTAACATTGCCAATATCTGCAAAATATGATAATAATGTACCAATTCTGGATTTTGTTTTGCCTGCTCAAACTGTTTTACTTTTAAGACCAATAATTTACAGCCTGCCTCAGCTTTATCCGCATAAAACAATGCACGCCCCAAATGGATATAATAATATGGCGCAAAATTTGCATTGAGCCCTTTTTCCGGTACACTCAACAGCTTTTGCAACGCGGTTTCTGCATCTTCTTTTTCAATATATCCCATACCGATATGTGTCAGCATTAAGGCAAGCATTGTGCGATTGCTTCTGATATGCGGATAAGAGCGATATTGCTCCTCTAACTTTTGCAAATAAGCGTCTGGGTCTTGATGCAGCAAAGGTTTGATTTCTTCCAAAGATGCGACACATTTCTCCAATGCTTTTTGATTGTTTCTGACACTGACAACAAAAAAGCCTGCAATCAAAATCCCATATACTACATAAAACACATCACTTTGCATGACACCCTTTGCCTGCAAAATCACTAAAACTAATATCACAAACACCCAAATCAACGGCATTTTCTTTTTGATTTTTTCCCACATGTGTATTTTCTTCCTTTCCTCTCCCATGACCACTATATCACGCAGAAGAATACCACAATATACTGCATTTTCGCAAGTATTTTTTTGTAATTCTCTCAAAAAGGTAAAAGCGTTTGACAGGCTTTTCCCCTATACAAACGCTTTCCTTTTGACTTTTGATATTTTATATTTTTATTTATACTGCATCAAAAAATAATTTCATATCATCTTCTACAGTACCAATTCCTGCAATACCAAATTGTTCCACCAAAACTTTTGCAACATTTGGAGAGAGGAAAGCAGGCAATGTAGGTCCTAAGTGAATATTTTTCACACCCAAATACAACAGTGCAAGCAATACAATCACCGCTTTTTGTTCATACCATGCAATATTATAGATAATTGGCAAATCGTTAATATCTTCTAAACCAAACACTTCTTTGAGTTTGAGCGCAATGACTGCCAGGGAATAGCTGTCATTACATTGTCCAGCGTCTAACACACGAGGGATACCGCCAATATCACCCAAATCCAATTTATTATATTTATACTTTGCACAGCCAGCTGTCAAAATAACAGTGTCTTTTGGCAATGCTTTTGCAAAATCGGTATAATAATTTCGTTTTGGACTACGTCCATCACAACCAGCCATCACCACAAATTTTTTGATGGCACCACTTTTCACGGCTTCTACAATTTTGTCAGCCAATGCCAAAACCTGATGATGTGCAAAACCGCCTACGATTTCGCCTGTTTCGATTTCTTTGGGCGCAGGGCATTTTTTCGCATGCTCTATGATAACGGAAAAATCTTTTTCTTCTCCCACACCACCAGGAATATGGGTACAGCCTGTAAAACCAACGGCACCAGTGGTATATACTCTATCACGATAACTTTCCAAAGGTGGTACCAAACAATTTGTTGTCAACAAAATAGGTCCTTGGAAAGATTCAAATTCTTCTTTTTGTTTCCACCATGCATTACCATAATTGCCTGCAAAATGGCTATATTTTTGGAATGCTGGATAATAATGTGCTGGTAACATTTCAGAATGGGTATATACATCTACGCCTGTACCTTCTGTTTGTTGCAGCAACATTTCCAAATCTCTTAAGTCATGACCTGAAACTAGAATACCAGGATTTTTACGCACACCAATATTTACTTTTGTAATTTGAGGATTGCCATATGCGCCTGTATTGGCTGCGTCCAACATTGCCATAACATCTACGCCGTATTTGCCGGTTTCTAATGTCAAAGCGAACAGGTCTTCCATCTGTAAACTATCATCTAATGTTTTTGCTAAAGTTTCTTGCAAAAACGCATCAATTTCTTCACTGCGTTTTCCTAAAGCATTTGCATGTTTATTGTATGCTGCCATACCTTTTAGACCATATACAATCATTTCACGCAAACTGCGAATATCTTCGTTTTCTGTCGCCAATACACCAACTTCTGCCGCTTTTTTGTCAAATGTGCTTTCGTCTGTTTCCTTGTACTGTGCCGCTTCAGACAAAGTGGTATCTGTTGGCAATTTTGCGCGCAATGCTTCTTTGCAATTTATAGTTTCTACAATACGTTGTGAAATTTTTGCATCATCAAAATTGGCATTTGTAATTGTAATGAATAAATTTTCTGTTACCAAAGAATTGACGTCTGCTGTGACTTCGATACCTGCTTTGCGTAATTTGGTAGTCACTTCAGACAATCCTTTTGTGACATAAATCAGTAAATCTTGCAATCCTGCGGTTTGTGAGGTTTTTCCGCATACCCCTACACGTGTACAACCTTTACAACCTGCGGTTTCTTGACATTGAAAACAAAACATACTTTACAATCTCCTTTCAAATTTCAAACTTTTTTCGACTCTGTTTCATTCGGAAAAATAACAGTCAAAAGCATCTTAAACGCTTCTTGTCCATATACAGCATGTGGTTTTCCTGCCGGCATGACCAAAGACTGTCCTGCTTCCACAAGATATTCTGCCCCATCTATCGTAAATTTTCCCACACCTTCTAAAACTGTTACCATAGCATCTCCATGAGAAGCATGTGTGCTAATTTCTTCATCTTTATCAAACGCAAATACTGTCAAACTGACTGCTGGATTTTGCGCCAAGGTTTTGCTGACAACCTGTCCCGGCTGTACTGCTACCGTATCTGCCAAACGTAATACACTTTCATGTGGTATATTTTTGATATATCCTTTCATAAAAAAATCACCCTTTCCGTAAATGGTGTTCTGTGTTTCTATGCACTCATCATATCGGATTGGGTGATCTATGACCGTTGTAATTACAACATTTTTATATTTTATTCAAAAGGATACTTGATGCCCCATGCTGCACGCAAGCTATCCATCCATTCCATCATACACAATATTTCCGTATGCGGCATTTGTGTACATTCTATTTTTCCCGCTTTTATCGCTTGCATACTAGCGCGCACCTCATCTTCAAAACCTGTGATTTGCGGCGGCATCTGGATACTTTCTACTAAATTTCTTGCATTATCATAAATACAAACGCGATTTACATTATTGATATTTTCTGCAATCAGATACCCTTTGGTACCATACACAATACCAGCTTGTTCTGTTGCACCTAACATACCACTATGTGCCATTGCTAATGTACCGTTCTCATATTCCAATGTAATGGCATTCATGGCATCAACACCTGTTTCCGTTTTGACACAGCAGGATTGCATATGACGTACTTTTGTGCCCAAAACCATCGCAATAAAATTGAGTGTATATACCCCTACATCTAGCAATGCACCACCAGCCAAAGCAGGGTCTGTTAAGCGTGGTACATCTTTGATATCATATCCTAAATTTGCTGTCACAAAATTGACTTTCCCAATTTTTCCAGCAGCAATGGCTTCCTCTATGATATAACGAGATGGCATATAGCGTGTCCAGATGGCTTCTGCCACAAATACGCCCATCTTTTTGGATAGTTCTAAAATCTCTTTTGCTTGCGCAGCATTTGCCGTAAATGCTTTTTCACACAACACTGGTTTTTGATGTGTCAAACAAAGTTTCATACAGTCATAATGATGTGAATGTGGTGTTGCAATATAAATCAATTCTACTTCTGGGTCTTGTACCAATGCTTCATAGCTGCCATATGCTTTTTGGATTTCAAATTTTTCTGCGAATATTTGCGCTCGTTCCAAATCTCTGGCAGCAATAGCATAACCAGTTGCGTCTTCCATATGCTGAATGGTATATGCCATTTTTTCGGCAATGTGACCAGCACCCATAATTCCGATTTTCATATGATTCACTCTCCTCTTAATGTCGCTTCACATTTTGTATCTATCATAACACAAACGACACAAAAAAGAAAACAAGCGACTAAAGTTTCTGGATTTTGCACATAAATCATAGAATATACTTTTGACATGGCGCCTTTTGGCATGTAAAATAATAGATAGAAATTCATCTGTATCACAACGAAATCTACCCTTTCTGAATCAAAGGCATAGACGATAGATGACAAAAAATTTATGATTTTATGTAAAGGAGTCTATATTATCATGAAACGAATCATCTGCATATTCTTGCTGTTTGCGATGCTTTTTGCAGTCAGCGGTTGTTCGCAAAGGGAATTGGCACAACAACAACTCGCGCAAGCCAAAGAAGAAAATCGTCATGAAGCAACTACATTTGCTATGGATACCATTATGACATTAACAGTATATGATGAAAACGGCGAACAAATTTTGATTGACGCAGAACAAAGAATCCGCGAATTAGAACGCTTATTCTCTGTTACAATCGAAAACAGCGAAATTTCACAATTAAATCAAAATGCGGGCATTTCTCCAGTATCTATCTCAACTGACACCATACAGATTTTGCAAGCAGCAAAAGATATTTCTGCTTTGACCAATGGTTGTTATGATATGACCATATCTCCTGTGGTGAAGTTATGGGGATTTACAGAAGACGCACATCATGTGCCAACGCAAGCAGAATTAGATACAAAATTGCCTTTGGTCGATTTTTCAAAAGTGATACTTTCTCAGGAAGAACAAACCGCATTTTTGGAAAACAGCGGTATGGCAGTTGATTTGGGTGGAATCGCAAAAGGATATACTTCTGATGCTGTTACCAACTTGATGCGACAATCTGGTGTAAAGTCTGCTTTGATTTGGTTGGGCGGCAATATCTCTGCATTAGGCAACAAACCAGATGGCACACCATGGAAAATCGCTGTCGAAAATCCATTAGACAGTTCCGATTATGTAGGATTGATTGAAGTCACAGATAAATCTGTCATCACATCGGGTGGATACCAACGTTATTTTGAACAAGACGGCAAGCGCTATCACCACATTATAGACCCTGCTACAGGCTATCCTGCGGAAAATGGCTTATTATCCGTTACCATCATATCGGAAAACGGCACAAAAGCGGATGCACTTTCGACTGCTTTGTTTGTCATGGGTTTGGAAGACGCTTTGACATTCTGGCGGCAAAGCGATGATTTTGAAGCGATATTTGTCACAAACGATGGACGTGTCATTGCTACCGAAGGCATTGCAAATGATTTTAGCTTTGAAGGGGTAGACAATGACTTTGTATACGAAACCGCAAAAAGACAATAAAAAACAACAGAAAGGTGGAACCCTATGAAACGATTTTTTGATTGGATCAATGATTACATTTCCGGATTGGACTGGAAAGATTTGGCTTGTATCAAGCTATGTACTGCGGCATTTGGTGTTTTGATTGGGCTGTTCATACAAAAGAGATATAAAAAAGCCGCTGCGATTTTGAGCAGCATTGTATTTATTAATACCGCAGCATACACTTTATACCCTTTGCTCAAACAACTTTGTCCACATTGTCGAAAAGCCAATACACAGCCAGAAGAAGAAGGTTTTGTGATGCGCATTATTTCTGAAGATTAAAAAATATGTAAAATAGGCTGTTGCACCAATATGTGCACAGCCTATTTTTTATGTAAATCATTTCTTATTCTACCAAAATTTCTTTTGCTTTTTGGATAAATTTTGCATCTTCTGTTATTTTTGCTGTTTGGTCTGCGACAGGCTGATCGATATTTGCATCGAACATACTATCTCTGCTCACTGCAACAAAAAGCTTTTGATCACGAAATACAACAGATATTTGACCCTGAATAGCATCTGCAAAACGCATGATTTTTTCCATACGTTGTGGTGTCAATATATAGTAAGCATTATGTTCGTCAGTAGCATATATACTAAAACGGCTATTGAAAGTTTCATTTTCTGTATGGATTTCATGTTCTGCCTTCCAGCCAATCATATGCGACATAGACTTTTTTTCAAAAATCTGAAGATGTCCATTGCTTTTTTTTCTGTCATCAAATTGCTCCAGACAGAGCATCTGTCCATGAAATCGCTCTTCCAAGTGTTTCCTTTTATTGATACGAACCATTACATATGTGGTAACATCACTGATTTGAAATCTGACATTTTCATATGTTCCCACAAGCAAATCCTCACTATCATAATATCGTTGTTCTCCACAATCCACTGCTGCTGCATTTCTTACATCGTCCCAAGTAAAACCGCCATTGGGTACATATTGCAGTTGCGCGAAACCTTGGATCGCACCTATGATTTGCAATACATATCTTGATTTAAATGCAGTATTAAATTTATCATAGGAGTGCCTTACCACGACAAGCCATAAAAATACAAATGTTGCGATTGCCAAAATCACTGCTACAATCACTAATATGACAAGAAAAAGGGCAGACATTTTTTCTTCCAAAATGACAGAGGTCCCTTTTTCCTGAATCATAGCAATATACTCCATCATGGCAATATAAAACGGCGACAAATAAAGGAGCAATGCAACGATAGAGAATACTATGACTATTTTCTCCATTTTTTTTGCTTTTTTGCGCATGTTTTCCAACTGTTCTGCACTGATATCATTTTTCATGCTGTATCCTCACCTTAATCGAACTGATTCTGTTACGTTAATATGAATTGATACCTTCTCTTTCTTGATATATTATGGAAATGAGAATAGTTTTCTTTTAC
>CALWSU010000019.1 GCA_944384295.1 uncultured Lachnospiraceae bacterium
CAGCCCTCCGGCTGTATTGGTTGAGCAAAAGTCAGCGTGGGATTGGTGTGGTATCTTTATCTAAGTGAACCCCCGGTTTCCCACTTAGAAATCGTTTTATCGCTCATATTGATGATTTCTGCCAATTCTTTTTGTGTCATACCTCTCTTTTCCCGTAATTGTTTGATGGTATTTCCTGTAACGTAATGCATGTTCTCAAACTCCTTTTATGATATGAATTGATAGCATTGTACCGTATCCGCACTTCACAAACAACCTACGCATCGTAGAGTTTGCAGTGCTATCTTTTTGTATCCATAACATAAAGAAGCCCTTTGCCCCAAAATACATTTTCGAAGCAAAGGGCTTTTGGATTTGATTGGAATTTGATTCTATATTTTATTGGTTAGATAAAACATTTTCACAAAAACGCATGATTGCAGCCGAAACCTCTGCACGGGTCGCTGGATTTTTGGGAGATAGTTGATTTCCATTTCCATATAAAATATTGTTTGCTACAGCCCATTGCATTGCTTCTTTTGCATATGCGGAAATATCGTTTTGGTCTGTAAAATTCTGTAAATAATTCCCAGAACTTTGTGCTACACCTTTTTGTTGTGCGTAACGATATAACATGGTTGCAAGTTGTTCTCGACTCACATTTTGCAAAGGATTGGAACCATCAGAAATTTGATTTTGTTTTGCCCATGCCATACCTGCATCATACCAATTGCCGCCTTGATTGGTTATCACTTGCCCGTCCAAACGTGCCAAAGCCGTCATCAACATTGCGCGTTGTGTAGGTGCATTGGGAGAATATGTATCTGTTCCAGTGCCTACAAACAACCCACGACTGGACATGAAATCAGCGGCATTTTTTTGCCAGCCTGTTTCTGGCACATCATAGTATGTTTGGCTATTATCCATAATCTCTATAGTTGCATCATTTGAGATTGCTACAACCATATAATTTTGTTTGGCTACAACTGTAGGTAATATTTCTTTTCTGCCATCTGCATGTACCAATACCGCAACAGTACCCGGTACTGCATTTGTAACAGGAATACGTACTTTGGTTGTTGTATCTGTATCGACTTGAATTTTCACAGTTGCAGGAAATTGTGGACTACGATTTGCATGTATATCTGGTATCGGCAATGTAACCGTATTTTGATTGGTTACACTTTCTGTAGGCTGTTTTGGCAATGTGACAGTTGCCGTTTGTTTGCCTTGTGTATCCTGTGTTGTAATCGCAGAAGTACCATCTGATTTTGTTGTTGTAATTTGTTGGGAGCCATCGGGTTTTGCTACAATTTCGCTCACATTTCCCTTTTTGTCATCAACAGTCGTTGTTACATCGCCATTGGGTGATGTCACTTGTATTTGTTGGGAGCCATCGGGCTTGATTGTGGTTTCTGTTTTGGTACCGTCTGGCTTTGTGGTGGTTTCTGTTTTGGTACCATCTGGCTTTGTGGTGGTTTCTGTTTTAGAACCATCTGGATTGGTGGTTACAGTGCTGCCACTATTGCCAGGCTTTAAGCTGCCTCCAGAAGAACTGCCCCCTGAGGAACCGCCGCCAGAAGTTGCAGGTAATTTCAGCTCATATTCATAGGTCACTACTTCGCTATCTTGTAATAAGGTAGAAACTGCAATTGCTTTAACAGTAATATAGACTGTTTCCCCCGCTTTTCCTTGCAACGCAATGGGAATTGTATATTGCACACCATGATTTGCAGAAGGTTCGCTGCCATCTAATGTATAATAAATGGTTGCATCTGGCGTATCAGACGTCAATACAAGCATTTGATTTTTGGTATAAACACCTGCGGCAGGCTGTGCCACTGGTGCAGCAGTCGTACCAATGACAATCCCCGGAATTTTAATGGTATAGCGGAAGGTAGACACTGGACTTTCCTGCAAGCCAGGTGCAACCGCAATCGCTTTTAATACCACTGTGACCGATTCGCCTGCTTTGCCTTCTATTTTAATTGGCGCATCATATTTGATACCATTTTGGACGGTTGGCTCACTACCATCTAATGTATAGTAAATCGTTGCATCTGGCGTATTAGAAGTCAATTTCACAGTTTGATTACTGGTATAATTCCCTTCTTGCCGACTGGCTTTCGGTGCCTCTGTGGTATCATCGGTTTCTTCTGGTATTGCAATGGTATAACGGAAAGTAGATACTGCACTGTCTTGCATATCAGGTGCAACCGCAATTGCTTTGATTTCTGTTGTTACGGATTCTCCTTCTCTGCCTTCCACTGCAATTGGCGCATTATATTCTATGCCATCTTCTGCCGTTGGTTCACTGCTATCTGTTGTATAATAAATCGTTGCATCTGGCGTATCTGTTGTCAATGTAACAGTCTGATTGCTGGTATATGTTCCTGCTGGTGGATTTGCCACGGGTGCAGCTGTAACATCAGCGGCTGTTACTGTAACGTCAATTTTGACAGTCAGGGATACCCCATTTGCTTCCACACCTTCTGGCAATGTCATAGTACCTTCTAATCGGAATGTCTGTTCTGTTTTTTCAGATGGATCGTAGCTTGTACCGTCCACTGGTGTATCTGACCATTGTACATTCGCTTGATTGATACTGCTATCATCGGTCACAATGTTTACCTGTGTTGGTAATGGCAAATCTTGTATTTGTGTACCATTTGCTGCTTGAATGGGGTCCGGCTGTTGTATCGACTGCAATTGCACTGTTTTTTGATCTGTTTTTGGGAATGTAAAACGTACAGTTATGGTACCATCTTGATGATTGGTCACAGTTGCATTTTCTTGATTGATGGTAGCGGTAACAGCAGACGCAAATGCATAATTGCTTTTGGGTGCCAATGTCACAGCAACTGTGTACGCGGTATCATAATCCGCAGTGCCTGTGTTTTGTGGTTCCCAAGATACAGAAGATACAGAAACGCCCTCTGTTTGCACATTTGCTGTATGATCCAATGCTTGTCCTGCTACAGGTGCATCAATATCCTCAATTGCAATCGCATCTATTTCCGTTGGTGCACTGGTCAAACCACTGACCTCTACTTGGTATGTCAAAGGATAATCAAACACTTCTGTGGTAAATGTGTAAATACCATTTTCCAAGGCATCTTGTGGTTGTATGTTGCTGCCGTCATTCGGCGATGTAGACAAATTCCACACACAATTTTGATATTCTGTTACAGGTACTGAAATTAAAGTCCCTTTATCTCCATAAAATTTAATGTCTAATGTCGGTTTTACAAAAGCATCTAATAAAAATTGTACCGTATCTCCCTATTGCGCAGTATGACTTCCATTTGCAGGATTTTTGGGTTTTGCAACATGAAATATGGTAATATCCTTTTTCAAAGTAGATATATATTGTCGTGTATGCGGCATCAATGCAATGGGATTTCCTGATATCTGTCCTCCAGAAATCATAGAAGCTATTGTACTAGAAACCTTGATATTACCGCCCAATGTCAATGTGCCATTATTTTGAATCACCTTAGAAGCGGATGCATTCATAGAAATTGCTGTAAAATTGCCTGAATTGATAATGGTCGCAGAACTTCCTGAAGCAATCTGGAAAGTAGGAGAAATGGTGCTGTTGATTGCAACAGGAGGATTATTTCCTCCTATTTGTCCATTGAGATCCAATGTCACGCCATCTTTGAGTGTAATGGTACTGGTGACATTGACCTGATTTTGCAAAATCAAAGTATCTCCGGATTGTGCCGCCTGCATTGCCGCATCTAATGTATCATATCCTTTTGTACTGTCATCTGGTTTGCGTATCACCACGTTCCCATCTGCACTTGGATTACGTGCTTCTGTGGAAAGGGATGGATATGTAAATTTATGCTCTTTATATGCAGGAGATTTTTCAGGTGTAGAATTATGATTTTTCCAAAAGTTTTATATTGATCCCCTAAAGCAGTTTCTGTTACTGTATTACTGCCTACTAAAAAATAAACTTGTTTTGCTTGTGGAGATTGTATAGATGGGTCATCCCATGTGGGATCTAAGGCATACCATTTTTTGGTACCAGTTCCATCATCTAATTCTACATAGTTCCATGCATGCTGCTCTCCGCCATTGCTCATATTGATTTGATTATATGCTCAGCCTTCGATATAAGCATTCTTGATATCAAAAGCATCGAGCAAAACTTTCATGGCAGTCGCATATCCATAACAAACTGGATCATCGTCTGTAGTAGCTTTATCATTATCACTCAACAAACCACTTGCCGCACAACGAGAAAAATTACTTGCACCCAATCCAGCTGCATTATATGTATTATTAGCAGCAATCCAGTTGTTGATATACTTTAATTTAGAAACATCATCTATGGCTGTAGAAGGTAGATTTTTTTGATTTCTGCTACTTTCGCTTCTAAATCTGCGCGATATTGCGGCAAATTCTCTACTGTAAACCCAGCATAAAAGAAAGAAGTGCCAGTAGGAAACGTAGGTAATTCATAGATTGTGTTTCCTTCACTATCTGTAGCAGGTACAGATTCTGCCCAAGATAATTTGGATGCATCGATCCAAAAATATTCTGGGTGATCCCGAAATACTGCAAAAACTGGTTTTGTGGAAATGGAATAACTCGAATCTTTTGGAATCGTGACTTTGACACCGGAAGGGTCTGTGGCATCTTTTGCCAATTCTTCGATTTGGTCTAAAATCGCATCATATACAGCTTGTTCGTCCGCGGTCAACTGTGTATAAAAATATTCTCCGCTGCCTGCTTCTCATAATGTTGTTGCACCATAGACAGAAATCGGCATAGCATTGGGTACTGTACACAACAAACTACCCGCCAGCAATACACTACACCATTTCTTAGATGCAGCACGATATGTTACATGCTTCATACTGGTTCATCCTTTCATCTCAAATACTCCCCATAATACCATTATATTTCCAGTGTATCATATCGTTTTACTATGTCAAGCATTTTATCGCATTATAAAATAACGCTATCTCCTCTTTCCAAGGATTTTATCAAAATGGGATAGATTTGTTGCATGATGTCCTTTCTGAGATACAAAAATAGCGCAGTGATTCTTGCAATCTCTGTGCGAAAAATAAAGAAAGTTCTTATGGTACATAATCATAGAGGCACACAGACCAATTGGGGTTGTCCTTCCAATCATGATCTTTGCGCATAGTCGCATCAGATACCATAAAATAGGTATAACAAATCCCTTGCTCTTGGTCGTCCCATGTCGTATCAATATTATACCAAATGCCATCTACATTGACACGTACCCAAGAATGTGCTTGATTTCTGGAAAAACCAAAGATATGCTCACAATCAATACCACTCAAATAGCAAAGCAAATCCATCGCCAATGTATAACCCTCACAAACTGCGGCATGATTCACCAAAGCACCATATGCCGTATGTGCAGTATCGCCATATTCTTGATATGTCACCGTTTCACACAGGTAATCATGAAATGCTTTGACGCGTTCATATTCGCTCATATCCGCAGATACCAAAGAATCATGCACACGTTTTGCTTCGGCATATAACGCCATATCCTCAGCAGTCAGACTGCTGGATTTCCCTTCCATATACGCCATGACACGCGCTGCATCTTTATAAGTAATATTGACTGTAAAATATCCTGCATTGTGGTATATGGTGGCATTCATTTGCCTATGGTCTGGGAAACGATCTACAATATCTTGACTGAGCAGCGCAGCACAAAATGCTTGTTCCTGACCAATCGGCGTATATATGGTGACATCAGAGAAACGCGCGTCCATGATGACGGCAATCTGGTCAATCATATCTTCTATACGATTAACAATGATTTGATTGCTCACATTTTGCGATACAGGACCTGGTACAATTTGCGCAATGGGTTTTTGTGCAACAGACATGCTCCCTGGCTGTGGTATCTCACGGTAAAGCAATACCCCCATTTTATCCAAAGCATCATACAATGTCATATGCAAATCTGGTACGGTCACATGCAAAAAACTATCAGACAACATGACCATATCGCTACGTAAAAATGTATCTGTTTTCACATAATCTACGCCTTCCACTAGCCCCACTTGCGCAGCGGTGACATAGGGATTTTTCCAATTCACATCATA
Organism: uncultured Lachnospiraceae bacterium; assembly: GCA_944384295.1. Classification (GTDB taxonomy): domain Bacteria; phylum Bacillota; class Clostridia; order Lachnospirales; family Anaerotignaceae; genus Anaerotignum. Next base: position 6,087 of record CALWSU010000019.1, read on the forward strand.
CCCTATCCCACGTAGTAAGAGCGTCATATATTCCTGCATTGTGATTTTGTCCTCAAAACCAAAAGTATCTTCTGAAACTCCGGCTGTGATGCCATACGTATACGCATACCCCACATAAGGCGCTGCCCAAGAGGAAACATCTGTAAACGGGTGTGTATAATTTCTGGTGATTGCTTCATTCTTTCCGCCCAATAACCGTACTACCATCACAATGGCTTCCCCACGCGTCATGGTGGCGGACAGATTGAAATTCGGTGTACCATCTGCATGGGTGCCTGTACCATCTAACAAACCCAATTGATACAAATGGACTGCACTTTCTTGTATTTTTGTATCAGAAACAGCATTGGTATGATTTTCGGCAAAAACAGGGATTTGTAAGCCTGTCAGCCATATGGCACACGCCAAAATCAAAGATATGCTGCATTGTATTCTTTTTCTCAATGCCTTTGCTCCTTTTCTCATATTCTCATATTTTTTGAAATTCGATGTTTTTATTCTAACACTAGACGGCATGATGTTCTATATCTTTTTTTCTTTTTTTCTTTCTGCAAAAAAAAGAGTCAGAAGCGAATACCGCTTCCAACTCCTATTTGAAATTTTTGAAATTTTTGATTTGTTTGGTATCCAATCCCATTAAATACCATATTTCTGGCACAAACGCATAAAGATAGAAGAAATTTCAGCACGTGTAATTTCTGCTTTCGGGCGGAAATTGCCTGTATCATCTCCAGACAATAAACCAGCCTGCTGCATTGCCCCTACACTTTCTTTTGCATATGCGCTGATTTCAGCATCATCCGCAAAAGCAGTATTGCTGCTTTGCAAAGATACGCCTGTATATTGCAAATATCTTGCCAACATCACGGCTGCCTGTTCTCTTGTGATGGGCGTATTGGGTGCAAATTCTGTTTCACTGATACCAGACACCAATTGATTGTGATGTGCCCAGCCTACCGCATTGCTATACCATGCATCTTCTGCAACGTCTGCAAATGTGCTCTTTATCTGATCATTTGCACCATCTAAACGATATAACACAGAAACCAACATACCTCTGGTCATATTCTGCATGGGTGCAAACTCTGTTTCACTGACACCAGAAAATAAACCTCTTTGTGTCACATAAGAAACTGGTTGTGCATACCATTGTGTGGTTGGTACATCTGTAAACTTAGTTGGTTTTGTGACATCAATTTCGTTCGTCTGTTCTGTTGCCGCAAAGATTACTTCTACAGTATCGTCTGCTTTCAAATTCAATAACTGCAATACGGCACCTTGTGAAACACCATTCACCAAAACATCTTTTACCTGATACCCAGGGTGTGGGTGAATGGACACACTGCCGTCTTTCCCTACTACAATACTGCCATTGGTTTGGTCGCCTACAATGGTTGGTTTGCCTGCATTTGTGTTCGGTTTGGAAGTCTGATTATTTTGGCTTCCGCTGCTGCTACCACCGCCTGAGGGTTTCTGTGTGGTACCATTGTCTGTATGGTCGGTATCATCGTCATCATCATTGTTATTGTTATTATTTCCGGGCTTTTCTACCACAACATTATCTTGTATCGAAATATCGGTATAAGTTGTTGCAATATCTTGTGTATCTAAAACAATCAATTTTGATGCGCCAGAAAATGTATCTGTATTTTCTAATACCAAATTTCCCAATAAAATGCGATTATTGTCTATCTCCAAAGGTGTATAAGAATCCACATAAATGGTATAAGTACCATTTTTTTCGCTATGGAAACTATATGCTGTGTCTTCTGCACCTGTGAAATGGACATTTGCCGCATTTTGTTTGGGCAGCAATGTCAATTCTACGCTGGTGATACCTTCTGATACGCCGGAAAGATATACATATGCTTCATTGCTTCCCGTTTGGCGTTCGATTGATATGGTGGGATTCGCCGCAAACGCTGTGGCAGGCATCAAAAATGATGCCGCCAAAACGCTTGCGAAAACAGAATATCTCTTTTTCATATTTTGTTTTCCTCCTAGTTATGTTCCAATACGATGGTGGGCATACCTTCTTCATCTGGAGAGGAAATCCACAAAGTCTGTGCTGTGATACGTCCATCTGTTGTAGAAGCAGTATCTGTACGATACAATACGGCTTGAATACGGTCTGGTAATGCACTTGGGTGGTCACAATCCATATGCTCCAATTCTGCTTCTGCTTCTTCATTTACCACATAGATGAACATACCATTGCTAATCAAACTTACTTCGCCATCTTCTGGAACTTCTGCAAATAAATAAGTTTCGCCGCTGATTGGTCTGGTTTCTTTTGTTTCGCTGCCAGTTTCCAAATTGCGTACTGTGTATTCGCCATTGACTTGTACATAGTTATATTGTGGATCACCCACATAAGTACCTACAATCACAAGAGAACCAGCGGGAATGACTTCGTCCGTTGTTTCGCCCCATTGATAATCTGATTGCAGTCTACCAATTGCTGCGCCATCTTGTAAGAATGCAACGTCATCACTGACTGCACCAATCAACTGTACTTTGGCATCTTCTGGTACATTTTCCAAAACCAATTTTTTGATGTCATAAGTCCAGATACGGCTATCATTTTCTGATGCGCCTGGCTTAATGAAATAAGATTTCCATACATTGCTTTCGGAAGACATATTTTGTTTTAATGTAAATAAAGTTTCTTTTTCTACGCCATCTACAGAGGTAGTCACAGTTGCGCGTACACTTTCCAAATCAGACACGCCTGTTAGTTTGACACCAGATACAGACTGTGCTTTGTCATTTTGCATCACAATGGTTGCAACATTGCCTTCTTGTGACAATGTATATAATTGTGCATCTAAAACATGGTCATAAGAAATACGTACTTGCTCGCCTGCTGTTGCTTCTGATACATTGCCCTGTTTATCCACTGCACGTACTGCATAAGTCAAAACAGTATGATTTGCTGTACCAATATGGTCTGTATAGGTGGTTTCTGTTGTAAAGGCAATGGATTTTCCATCTCTCAAGATTTCATATCCTAAAATATTTTCTGCATCGGTATGGGTAAACTGCAATGTCACATCTTGACCACTGGTACCAACCGAAGGCGCAACATCTACAGAATCCAATGTGATTGTGCCATTGGCTGTACCAGTACCTTGTAAACGATTGCGTCTGGAATCATCATTCAAGTACCAAATTGCGCGGCTTTCTTCTTCATATTCTGCCAGTTTGTTTTTGGTGCTTTGTGTCAATTCCATACCCCAACGTGTAAAGAATTCTGTCAAGTCTTTTTGTGCTACTTCAGAAGCAATCAATGCCACACGATTGTCGTAATCATTGCCATCATATGCGCCAGATTTCCACAATGCAAAGAATTGATGATAGAAATCCATAGGATTTTCTGCATTATCATAGGCAAGGTGTAATTGCCAATACATGCCCAATTGTACAAACACATTGTTTGCTGCACCTGGACGTGCTTCTGCTACTTTTTGGAAAATGGCGGTATATCTATCTTCCATTTCCAATCTTGTCTGCAAAGTAGTCATATCTTTTTCATCATAACTTTGTACCATCAAAGAATACAGATTGTTTGTAATTTCTGCACGACCTAATTTGTCCATGTTATGTCCGATTTCGTGCGCAATGCCCCAGCCATATAAACCGTTTTCTTTTCCAGAGATAGCAGAAACCGGTGTACCTTGTACCAAAGGTGCGGCGGAATCATAGCCAATCCCGATATGTTCGCCTGCCGCATACATGAATGCGGAACCAAACATGCGCATATAACGGATATTTTGACGGCTTTGCATAGGATTTTGATAGGTTTCTCTGTTGCCGTCTGCAATGCTTTGTGTTGTATTCACAACATAAGACACATCTTCCCAAGCCAAAATTGCCTGATACAAAGATTCTGTTGTCAAAGTGCTTGCTGCTTCCTTGATTGGAATAGACAACAATACGCTTGGTGTTGCAATATCGGTATGGTTTTGTATGCTGGTCTGCTGTAATCTAGCGCCTCTTTCTTGTACATATGCTTGCACTTGTGATACATAAGCATCAATTTTTGCTCTGCGTTCTTCTTCGCGCAATGTATACCAATCTGACAACTCCAACATAGGTGTTTTGACACTGGTGGTACCATTTGTAACGACACGCAAACGAATATTTTCTGCATGTTCTCCACTATATGTCAAATATAAGGGACCGCCTTTTTCTGGTGCAACAGAAGAAATCTGCGGTATGGTAATCACATTACGTCCTTCTTTTAATGCAATGCCTGCACCTTTCCATGCATTATATTCTGCAAAATATTGTGTTGGAACAATGGTTACAGTTTCTCCCTCTGGAATATCCGCATAAATCACAATTTCTGTACCACTATTGACAGAAACGCCCAAAGGCTGCAATACGCTTGCAGTTTGTCCAAATGCTGCTTGGTCTACTGCATTGCTGCGAGATTGGAACCCGCTTTGCACTTCCAAAGTTTGCCCTTCTGCAAGTGCTTGTGCATCGTTCAATTCCTGTATCATCAATTCACGATTCAGATAGAATGCGTTTGTATTTTCTACGCGACCGCGCAAATCTTCTACTTTTTGCAGTGTTTCTTCCTTGCTGTAACGCAATGTGCTGAATGTGCCGTCTGCAAACAAATCTGCAATTTCTGCGGGTGTATTATCCAAATGATAGAAAGCGGCTTCTGACAATGTCACAGGTTTTGCACCTTCCCATTGTCCCACATTGACCGTAATTCTGGAAATATCGTCTGCTTCTGGAATTTCTAATACCGAATAGCCGCCATCGCTGCTTGTTACTTTTGCAGTAACAGAATCTTTTATGGTTGCGATTTTTTCATATTTTCCATCTGACAATTTACGATATGTTGTAATCTGATAATCTCTGATACCTGATGTATAACTTGCATCACCTTGTCTAGGGACATAAATCATATAATTCATGCTTTGTGGCTCTGTAAAGTCAAAGGTAAAGCTTTGGTCGCCCCACCATGCACCAGACTGCCAGAATGTCGCATAATTGCCGTCTAACACATGTTCTATCTTAAAATTCGGGCATTCATTTTTATTGACATTGCCTGCCGCGCCACTATCTGGGCGTACTTGAATCCATTGATTGTCGATACGGTTTTCTGTTGGCAAATCAGGACCTTCGACCTGTTGTGCTTTGGGTGTACCTTCTGCAATCACAGAACGAGGGCTAGTTCCCACTGTATTATAAGCTTCGACACAGAATTCATATGTTGTACCATTTTCCAAATTGCCCACTGTCAAAGAAGTTGCATCTTTGACATCTTTTGCCGTCCAGTCTGTGGTACCTTTTTGACGATAGTATACGGTATAACCGGTTGCATTTTCTGTTTTGCCCCAACCAAAGCGCAATGCTGCGTCCATAGGTTCTATCTTTAATGCAGTGGGTGCAACTGGTTTGCTGTCTGGCATTGGTGTAGCGGATACAATTTGAGAAAGTCCACTTTCCCATTCTCCACTGGTACCCACGACTGCAAAGTAATATTTTTGCAAATTATCCAAACCACCAATCGAAATTTGATTGCTTTCTGTTGTTGCAGAAGATGTCATACCATTTTGTGTTGTACCATAATATACTTTATATCCTGTCACATTTGCCATGGTATCCCATTGCAACAGAACGCTTTTGCTGCCTGCCTGCGTTGTCACATTCTGGGGTTTTGCTGCTTCTTTTTCTGGTGCTTTTGCCAATGTATCTTCTACAAATGCAATCTGTTTGATGACTGCGGTTTGTTGGTCTGCTGTTTTTGTTACTTGAATGGTAATCTTCTTGACCACTTTTCTTGCACCTAAATTCACAACCAAAATGTTTTCGGCATCGCGTGCAGAAATTTTTGCTCCTGCTGGTACAAGGCTCTGATAGGGAATCGTCTGTTGTACAATTTGTCCATTTTCTTCCGCCTCAATGACAACATTAAAATTTTCAATGCCGCCATTTGCAGGTGTTGCAATTTGCACCTCGCTCATGGCAATGCCTTCTGAAAACGCAATGGGAATATTCAAAGGCGCATCTTCTGAAATTTCCTGCTGGTCTGTTTTGCTGATAGAAACTGTTTCTGTACCAACAAATAAATCACTCAAAGCTTTATCCTCTGCAATCACCACTTCAGATAAATCTATTTCGCCTTCGTCTAATTGATTGACAACCGCTTGTGCTACCATTGCGCCATTTTGTGCAATGGTTTTTCCGCTTCCCTGCACCAATATGGCGCGATTGACATAAAACAGGTCTATGATATTGACGGTACCGTCTTGGTTCAAGTCGCTTTCGGTATCATTGGTTCCTAATGCTTGTTCGATTTGTGCTCTATCCGCCATGTCAATCTGCGCATCACCATTGACATCGCCAAATGTAAATGTGCTTTCCTTTGTGCCAATGGTCAAGATTTTTGCAGATTGTTCCAAAGACAGCTCTTGATAACGATAAGTACGATATCCATTCCCCACCACTTCAATCGTATATACGTCATCTGGTGTACCTGCTGGCAAATCAGATGCCACAATATCTATTGCCGCAACGGTATCTTCGCTTGCACACTCCATACCATTTTCATCTAAATAGGTATATGTCATATTGGCAGATACTTGTTCTTTTGTTTGTGCAGAAGCAACATGCATTTGTATCTTCTGCTTTTCTATCTGCGCTTTTGTCAGTGGATAATCCATTCTGACGCGCACTGTGATGCTGCTTGTGCTTTGTGCGCTTTGTTTGGAAATCACGTTCTGTGGTGCGTTCAGTTGCTGCATGGATTCTGCTTCTGTCGCTTCAGTTTGTTCTGTTTCTTCTGTGGATTCTGTTTCTGCATCTGATGCAGTACCCAAATCCGGTTGTGCATTGGGGGGATTTTCCCCTTCTTGTTCTTCTTGTTCTTGTGGTTCTTCTTGCTGTTCTTCTTCTACTGCGGAAGAAGATGTTTCAGATGTTTCTGATTGTTGTGTGTCTTCTTGTGCAGAAACAATATCGGCATTTGTTTCTTCGGCATACACACAAGGCATAGAACTCCCCGCCATAATGGCTGCTAATACCAAACAAGGTATTGCATTTCTTTTCATAAGTCTACCTACCTCTCTTTCCCTTCTTTTGCATGTCTGTAAGCATGATTTTGTGATTTTGTATACAAAATATCCTTACCGTGTTTGACAGTATATCATAGTTTTTTGATAAATTCCATAGTTTTACTAGGTGTTTTTTTTGATACATTTTTGTGCTTCGCCACAGAATAGAATTTTGACAAATTTTGAATAGAATATCACTATTTTTTGTATAATTTATAGATAACCTCTGTATTTCATTGCTTTTTTTCCCATACCTATGTTATGATATCACATTGAGAGAGGAAATCAACGGAATACGTATAGAAAACCAAATAAAACCAAATAGTTGTATGGTAGGAAAGGAGATATTATGAGAGGAATTTATACATCTGTCATTGATATTCGCAGAAAAGTTTTTACAGAAGTCGCACGTATGGCATATGAAGGTGGAGATTATGCGAAAAAAATCGAACAGCTGCCCTTCAAAATACTGCCCGGCGAAATGGCTTCTTATCGTGAAAGCATTTTCTTAGAACGTGCAATCATTGGAGAACGGCTACGTCTTGCAATTGGCTTGCCAGTACGTACTGCTGCTGAATCCGCTCCCGTTTCTGACGGCATAGAAGAAAGCGCCATCGCGCGCAAATATTACGACCCACCATTGATTAACATCATCAAATTTGCTTGTAATGCATGTCCCGAAAAGCAAATTTCTGTGACCAATGGCTGTCAGGGCTGTTTGGCACACCCTTGTACAGAAGTTTGCCCGAAGGACGCCATTCATATTGTAAACGGCAAATCTTTGATTGACCAAGAAAAATGTATACAATGCGGACGTTGTGTCGATGTTTGCCCTTACAACGCAATCATCAAACAAGAACGCCCTTGCGCGGCGGCTTGCGGCATTGATGCCATTAGTTCAGACGAATTTGGTCGCGCAAAAATTGATTATGATAAATGTGTATCTTGTGGTATGTGTTTGGTAAATTGTCCATTTGGCGCGATTGTAGACAAAGGACAGATTTTCCAGATGATACATGCCATGAAAGAAGGACATCGCGTATATGCGGCGGTAGCACCTGCTTTTGTAGGACAATTCGGTCCCAAAGTAACACCCGGAAAATTACGCGCTGCCATGAAAGCGTTAGGATTTGCAGATGTCATTGAGGTTGCAGTCGGTGCGGACTTATGCGCCACAGATGAGGCAAAAGACTTTATCGAAAATGTACCGGACAAGCTGCCCTTTATGGCGACTTCTTGTTGTCCTGCATGGTCTGTGATGGCAAAAAAATTATTCCCAGAATATCGGGATTGTGTATCCATGACATTGACGCCTATGGTATTGACGGGTCGCTTGATTAAGCTCAAAGACCCTGAAGCAAAAGTTGTGTTCATTGGTCCCTGTGCTGCCAAAAAACTGGAAGCAAGTCGAAAAAGTGTGCGCAGTGACATAGATTTTGTACTGACATTTGAAGAAATGATGGGTGTTTTTGAAGCCAAAAACATTGATTTGGAAACTATAGAAGAAGAAAAAGAAGTTTCCGAAGCAAGTACAGACGGACGTAATTTTGCCATTGCGGGCGGCGTTGCACAAGCGGTTGTGAATGTCATCAAGCAAATGTATCCAGAACGTACCGTCAAAGTGGAAAGTGCGCAGGGATTGCGTGAGTGCAAAAAATTGATGACACTTGCAAAAGCCGGAAAATACAATGGGTATTTATTAGAAGGTATGGCGTGTCCCGGCGGCTGTGTTGCGGGTGCTGGCACATTGCAAGCCATCAATAAATCCACTATGGCTGTCAAACAGTATGCAAAAAATGCGGATTATGCATTCTGCTGCGAAACAGACTATCTCAAGGATTTAGAAGAATTGGGAAAATAATATCCTATACAAAAAAGCAGGAGTTCTATCAGCTAAAAAGCCTTGCAACTCCTGCTTTTACTTATCATAAAAATCATATGCGGAGGATAACATATTTTATGAAAAAAACAATGTTACTATTTTTTACTTTCTTTTTGATGCTGTTTACAGCCGCTTGCAGTGATACACAAAGTCAGGCGAATTATCAAAGCATCACACAGGAAGAAGCCAAACAACTCATGGATACAACAACAGATTATGTGATTTTAGATGTGCGTACAGAAGAAGAATACCAGGAAAGTCATATCCCGAACGCCATTTGTATTCCAAACGAAACCATTGACGAAACAGTCAAAGAACAATTGCCCAATTTAGAACAAACCATTTTGGTATATTGCCGTAGCGGCAACCGCAGCAAACAGGCGTCGCAAAAACTGGCAGAACTGGGCTATACCAACATTTTAGAGTTTGGCGGCATACAAACTTGGGAATACGAAATCGAAAAATCAGAATAGGAGTCTATCATATGTACCATTTTGAAAATAAAGTTGTAGTCATTACAGGTGGCGCGCACGGCATCGGCAAAACCATGCGAGAAGAATTTGAAAAAGAAGGCGCTACGGTTTGCATCATTGATTTATTGGAAAATTCTTATTTCAAAGGGGATATTTCCGACAAAAACACTTTAGAAGCCTTTGCAAAAAAAGTCATTTCGGATTATGGAAAGATTGATATTTTGATTCATAATGCCGCGCCATTGATGAAAGGTATCCATGATTGTTCCTATGAAGAATTTGAATATGCATTGCGTGTAGGCGTCACAGCCCCCTTTTATCTGAGTCAATTATTTCTCCCCTACTTTGCAGAAGGCGGCAGTATCATTCATATATCTTCTTCCCGCGACCGCATGAGCCAACCAGAAACAGAAAGCTATAGCGCTGCAAAAGGCGGCATTGCAGCCTTAACACATGCTATGGCAATTTCACTTTCTGGAAAAGTACGCGTCAATTCCATTTCCCCTGGCTGGATTGATACTGCATTTCAAACCTATACGGGCGCAGATGCGTTACAGCACCCTGCTGGTCGTGTGGGCAATCCCTTGGACATTGCGAACATGGTTTTATTTCTTTGTTCCGACAAAGCAGGATTTATCACAGGAGAAAATATTTGTATTGACGGCGGCATGACAAAACAAATGATTTATCATGAGGATTGTGGTTGGTGTTATACAAAAACTTCTGATACGAAATAGAAAAATGTGAAATAGAAAAAACCCTCTCAAGCATATGGTTGCTTTTGAGGGTTTTTTTCTACTTATTTTCTAATGATTTTCTATATTAATCAGCGTAAATGGGATAGCGGTCGGTCAAAGCGCGTACCCGTTTTGCCACTTCTTGCCGATTGCCTTCATAATCCTTTAATACCATTGCCATCAATTCGCCAATTTCTTCCATATCTGCTTCTTTCATACCACGAGAAGTAATCGCGGGTGTGCCCACACGAATCCCGCTTGTGACAAAAGGTGATTGTGGGTCATTGGGAATCATATTTTTATTGACTGTGATTGCAATAGAATCTAATATTTTTTCTGCTTCTTTTCCTGTAATCTGCAAAGAACGCAAATCCAAAAGCATTAAGTGATTATCGGTACCACCTGATACCAAATCCACACCATTTTTCTGCAATGCGGCAGCCAATGCCTTTGCATTTTTTACCACTTGTCCCATATATTCTTTGAATTCTGGTTGTAAGGCTTCTTGGAAGCAAACTGCTTTGGAAGCGATAATATGCATCAAAGGTCCGCCTTGTATGCCAGGGAAAATGGCTTTGTCAATTTGCTGTGCATATTCCGCTTTGCACAGTATCATGCCGCCTCTCGGTCCGCGCAGTGTTTTATGTGTGGTAGTGGTGACAAAATCCGCATATGGCACAGGAGAAGGGTGATACCCTGTCGCAACCAAACCCGCGATATGCGCAATATCTACCATAAAATACGCGCCAACTTCTTTGGCAACTTCGCCCATATAGGCAAAGTCTATGGTTCTTGCATATGCGCTCGCGCCTGCCACAATCATTTTGGGTTTGACTTCCAATGCTTTTGCACGAAATGCTTCATAATCAATATAACCCTTTTCATTCAAACCATAAGACACAAAATTAAAATATTTGCCAGACAGATTGACGGGGCTACCATGTGTCAGATGTCCGCCATGGTTCAAATCCATGCCCATCACGGTATCGCCTGGTTGCAGCATCGCAAAGTATACCGCTTGATTCGCTTGTGAGCCACTATGTGGCTGTACATTCACATGGTCACAGCCAAACAATTGTTTCGCGCGTTCTTTTGCCAAATCTTCTACTAAATCGACTTTCTCACAGCCGCCATAATAGCGTTTTGCTGGATAACCTTCCGCGTATTTATTGGTGAGAGGGGTACCCATCGCAAGCATTACAGCTTTTGATACAATATTTTCAGAAGCAATCAATTCGATATTATGCTGTTGGCGTTCCAGCTCTGCTTCTATCATTGCTGTAACTTCTGGGTCTGTATTGCGTATGACAGAAAAATCTAAACTCATGGTATTCTCCTCCTTGTATCTCCGGTGAACGTGTTACTGTTTCAGTATACCATATTTTCTCCGAAAAAAAACACCAAATCCACACAGAAAAAACAAATGTTTTTCTGTGATTATACATATTTTTTATGCGTCAATTGTGGAAATACCAATCGTCATTTCTTCCAAAACATCTAACAGGGCTCTGACGGTATCCAGTGCTGTCAACATGGTAACATTATTCTCGCTTGCACAACTACGAATCGCCACACCGTCCTCATAATGTATGCCGGACAAAATCGCACGTGTATTGATGACATAACTGACATAACCAGAACGAATGGATTGCAATACTTCGTCACTGCCTTCTGAAAGTTTGCGGCGCAAGCGCGTACGAATCCCATGCTCTTTCAAGAAATCGGCTGTCCCCACGGTTGCCTCAATATTGAATCCCATTTCATAAAAACGACGAATCAAAGGCAGTGCTTCTTCTTTGTCCTCATCTGCCAAAGAAACCAAAATGGTGCCATAGTTATGCAATTTCACACCAGAAGCCAACAACGCTTTATACATGGCTCTATGAAATTTGGTATCATATCCAATGGCTTCGCCGGTTGACTTCATTTCTGGGGACAAATACGCGTCCATACCTTTTAATTTTGAGAAAGAAAAGGCAGGCGCTTTGACATACCAATGGTCTTTTTCGGGTGGATAGATTTCAAAAATCCCCTGCTCTGGCAAAGATACGCCTAACATCGCCAAGGTTGCCATATCTGCCAAGCTATATCCGGTTGCTTTCGACAAAAATGGTACGGTTCTGGAAGAACGAGGGTTTACTTCTATAATATATACATTTTCTTTTTCGTCCACAATAAACTGAATGTTAAACAAGCCAACAATGCCAATGCCCAAACCTAATTTTTTTGTATATTCTAATATGGTTTGTTTGACATGGTCTGAAATGCCAAAGGGCGGATAAACGCTGATGGAGTCGCCGGAATGTACGCCAGTACGTTCTACCAATTCCATAATACCTGGTACAAATACTTTGACACCATCACAAATGGCATCTACTTCCACTTCTTTCCCGCGGATATAATGGTCTACCAATACGGGCTTATCTTCATCGACTGCCACCGCAGTACTCAAATAATGGCGCAAGTCTGCTTCTTTGGATACAATCTGCATGGCACGACCGCCCAATACAAAGCTAGGACGCACCAAAACAGGATACCCTATTTCTGCCGCCGCACATACACCATCTTCGATATTGGTCACTGCCTGCCCTTTGGGTTGTGGAATGCCTAATTCCTCTAGCAGTTTTTCAAAACATTCTCTATTTTCTGCTCTTTCAATTGCCGCGCAATTGGTACCAATGATGTGTACGCCTCTATCTTCCAAAGGTTGTGCCAAATTGACCGCTGTTTGTCCGCCTAATGTAGCAATGACACCTTCGGGCTGTTCCAAAGCAATCACATTCATCACATCTTCGGGACAAAGCGGCTCAAAATATAATTTATCCGCAGTCGTATAATCTGTGGATACAGTTTCGGGGTTATTGTTTATAATAATGGCTTCGTATCCTGCTTTTTTTATGGTCTGTACTGCATGAACGGTAGAATAGTCAAATTCTACCCCCTGCCCAATGCGGATAGGACCAGAACCCAGCACAATGATTTTTTTCTTTTTAGAAACAACAGATTCATTTTCTGCTTCATATGTGGCGTAAAAATACGGAATATAGCTATCAAATTCAGATGCACAGCTATCAATCATTTTATACCGCGGCATAATGTGATGCTCTACGCGGTATTGATAAATTTCCATTTCTGTTTTCTGCCACAAAGCCGCAATGGTGGTATCGGCAAATCCCATTTTTTTGGCTTCCCATAATACAGCGCAATCCATGGGATTTTGTTGTATGGTTTGTTCCATATCCACAATATTTTGCAATTTGCGTATAAAAAACAAATCAATCTGTGTTGCGCGTGCAATTTGACCATGGTCACAGCCTTTGCGCAACAAGGCAGCAATGGCATAAATCCTATCATCTGTGCCGGTTTTGATATAATCCAAAAGCGCGGCTTCTTCCATGGTATCAAATTTTTTCATATACAGATGTGTCACGCCTGTTTCCAAAGAGCGAATGGCTTTTAACAAACTTTCTTCTATGCTTCTGCCTATCCCCATGACTTCGCCCGTTGCTTTCATTTGTGTGCCTAATGTATTATTGGCATCTGCAAATTTATAAAAAGGGAAACCAGGCATTTTGGTCACGATATAATCCAATGCAGGCTCAAAAGCGGCGGGTGTATTGGCAAGTGCGATTTCATCTAATGTCATACCTACCCCAATTTTCGCAGATACACGCGCAATGGGATAACCGCTTGCTTTCGATGCCAAAGCAGAAGAACGCGACACTCTTGGATTGACTTCAATCAAATAATATTGGAAAGAATATGGGTCTAATGCAAATTGTACATTACAGCCGCCTTCAATCTCCAAGGCACGTATGATTTTGAGCGCACTATCGCGCAGCATTTGATATTCTTTGTTTGTCAATGTTTGAGAAGGACATACCACGATAGAATCCCCTGTATGAATCCCTACGGGGTCTAAGTTTTCCATATTACAAATTGTGATTGCGGTATCATTGGAATCGCGCATGACTTCGTATTCGATTTCTTTATATCCTTTGATACTTTTTTCTACCAAGACTTGATGCGTAGGAGAAAGCGAAAGCGCATGTTTGACCAAAGATAAAAACTCTGTTTCATTATCCGCAAAACCGCCACCAGTACCGCCCAATGTAAACGCGGGACGCAATACCACAGGATACCCAATCTCTTTTGCAACCTGCAAGCCACTTTCGATAGAATCCGCAATCCCAGAAGGCAATACAGGCTCTCCCAAGCGTTCACAGAGTTCTTTGAATTGTTCTCTATCTTCCGCTTGCTGTATGCTTTTGCTGCTGGTGCCCAAAAGTTCTACCTGACATTCCTTCAAAATCCCCTTTTCTTCTAACTGCATTGCCAGATTCAGCCCCGTTTGTCCGCCGATGCCAGGCAATATGGCGTCTGGTCTTTCATAACGTATGATTTTTGCAATAAATTCTAATGTCAAAGGCTCCATATAGACTTTATCTGCAATGCTGGTATCTGTCATAATGGTGGCTGGATTGGAATTGCATAGTATGATTTCGTAGCCTTCTTCTTTCAATGCAAGACATGCTTGTGTACCTGCATAGTCAAATTCGGCAGCCTGTCCAATCACGATTGGACCAGAGCCAATCACCAATATTTTATGAATGTCAGTTCTTTTTGGCATGTGATTTTTCCTCCTTTAACATGGTCACAAACTGGTCGAATAAATAGCCGCTGTCTTGCGGTCCAGGTGCGCTTTCTGGATGATATTGCACACTAAAAATTTTGTCTTTTTTACAAACCATACCTTCAACGCTTTCATCTAACAAATTGATATGTGTTGCTTCCAGCCCGGTACCTTTCAAACTTTCTGGTGCGACCGCATAGGAATGATTTTGTGATGTGATTTCTACTTTTCCTGTCAATAGATTGCGTACGGGGTGATTTCCGCCATGATGCCCAAATTTCATTTTGTATGTTCTTGCGCCATACGCCAATGCCAAAAGCTGATGCCCCAAACAGATGCCGAACATAGGATATTTCCCACGCAAAGCACAAATGGTATCAATCACGGGTTGTACATCTTCTGGATTGCCTGGACCATTGGAAAGAAAAACACCATCGGGACAAAGGCGCTCTATTTCCTGTGCAGAGGTGTTCCATGGTACGACTGTCACATCACACCCTCTTTTTTGAAAAGATTCTAAAATATGGTGTTTGATGCCGCAATCAATCGCGACGATATGGCAATGGGCATTTTTTGCCTGTATATACCAAGGCTGTTTGCAGCTGACACGAGATACTGCATCGGTCGGCATAGAAAATGCCTGCAAACGTTGCAAACCTTCTTCCAATGGCGTATCTGCGTTTGTGAGAAGTGCTTTTCTGCTCCCAAAATCACGGATAGAGCGTGTCAGTTTTCTGGTGTCGATGCCCGAAATGCCAGGAATCTGGAATTTCTGCATCACAGCCGAAAGCGTTTGTGTCGCACGAAAATTGGACGGTGTATCATGATATTCGCGTACCATCAATGCGCCTATGGTTGGGACTTGTGTTTCATAATCATCATCTGCCATGCCATAATTGCCTATCAAAGGATACGTCATGACAACCCCTTGGTCGGTATAAGAGGGGTCGGACAAAATCTCTTGATACCCTGCCATACAGGTATTGAATACCAATTCAAATACACTATCTTTATCTGCACCAAAACCAAATCCATAATATTCTGTTTTATCTTCTAAAATCAATTTTTTCGTATATTGCGTGCCCATGGAACCACCTTTCTCTTTTGACTTTTGATACTCTATGATTGTGCATAGCTGCATTTTCATTGCTGTTGTTTTTTATGCGCAAAAGCTGCGCCAATCAATCCACAAAAAAGCGGGTGTGGACGATTGGGGCGGCTTTGAAATTCTGGGTGATATTGTACGCCAATATAAAATGGGTGTTTTGTAATTTCTACCGCTTCCACCAATGCGGCATCGGGCGAAAGCCCACTGCAACACAATCCCGCTTGTTCTAACTGGCTACGATACGCATTTTGGAACTCATAGCGATGTCTATGTCTTTCTTGTATCTTTTCCGCTTGATAACATTTTGCCAACATGGTATTGGGTACGATGTGGCATGGATATGCACCCAAACGCAAGGTACCGCCCTTTTGCATCTCCTCTGATTGCCCTTCCAGAAAATCAATGACTTTATGGGGGCAATTGGCGTCAAACTCACCAGAATTTGCATCAGGCAATCCAGCAACAAAACGTGCAAATGCAATCACTGCGATTTGCATACCCAAACAAATGCCCAAAAATGGTATCTTTTCTTTTCTGGCATAGTCCGCCGTCAAAATCATACCGTCAATACCGCGTTCCCCAAAACCACCAGGCAAAATGATGCCGTCCACACCAGCAAAGACAGAGCATACCGTTTCTTCTGTAATCTGTTCTGAATCAATCCAACGAATTTCCACATGGGTATCCTGCGCATAGCCTGCGTGACGCAATGCCTCGGCAACGGACAAATATGCATCTTGTAATTGTACATATTTACCGACCAAGCCTATTGTGACATGGTGTGTGGGGTGCTGCATACGGGATACTGCCGCTTTCCATTCTGTCAAGTCTGGTTCTTTGGCTTTCAAATGCAGTTCACGGCAAACCACCTGCGAAAAATTGGATTCTTCCAACATCAAAGGCGCGGCGTATAAAGTGGATACGGTTCTATTTTCTATGATGCAATCAGGTTTGACATTACAAAACATTGCAATTTTTTGAAACATATCTTTTTGCAACGGCGCATCACAACGCAATACCAATATATCAGGAGAAATCCCCATACCTTGCAATTCTTTGACAGAATGCTGTGTCGGCTTTGATTTATATTCATTGGAACCCTGCAAAAAAGGTACCAATGTCACATGGATAAACAAACTATTTTCTCTCCCGACTTCCAATGCAATCTGACGCACGGCTTCTAAAAACGGCTGTGATTCTATATCGCCAATGGTTCCGCCGATTTCTGTGATCACAACATCGGAAGTCGATGTTGTGCCGACACGATAGACAAATTCTTTGATTTCATTTGTAATATGTGGAATGACCTGCACGGTCGCGCCCAAATATTCGCCCCGCCGTTCCTTTTGCAATACATTCCAATATACTTTTCCTGTGGTCAGATTGGCGTATTGATTCAAATTTTCGTCAATGAATCTTTCATAATGCCCCAAATCCAAATCTGTTTCTGCACCATCTTCCGTGACAAACACTTCTCCATGTTGGTATGGGCTCATTGTGCCTGGGTCCACATTGATATAGGGGTCTAGTTTTTGCGCGGTCACTTTCAGACCTCTGGCTTTGAGCAGCCGTCCCAAAGAAGCCGCTACAATCCCCTTGCCTAGACCAGAAACCACACCTCCTGTCACAAAAATATATTTTGTCATATGATTTCTTCTCCTTTTTGATTGATTGTTGTATCCATTTTATCCATTGTATCCATTTTATAAATCAATTTCTGTTTTTTCACGTTTGCAATCCACGAGCAAAGGACGGATTTTTTGCAAAAACAGTTCTACTTGTTCCGCAGACCTGCCGATGTATAATTCTGGCGCCAATACCTGTTGCAATTCTTCTTTGGACAATGCAAAAGCAGGTTCTTCTGCCAAACGCTCCATCAAATCGCAGGATTCGCCTTCTTTCATACGCGCTGTGGCTGCCATAGAACAAGTACGTATGATTTCATGCAATTCTTGGCGGTCGCCGCCACGTTTTACGCCTTCCATCATCAGATTTTCTGTTGCAATAAAAGGCAAATATTCCTGTACCGTTTTTGCTACTATCTTTTCATTGACATGGATACCATCTGTGACATTTTGCGCCAGACGTAAAATGGCATCTGCGCACAAAAAGCCTTCTGGCAAAGAAATACGACGATTTGCAGAATCGTCTAACGTACGTTCCAGCCATTGCACGGCAGCGGTCATATGCGCATTGGTGGCATCTGCCATCAAATAACGCGCCAAAGAGCAAATTCTTTCACAGCGCATAGGATTGCGTTTATATGCCATAGCGGAAGAACCAATTTGATGTTTTTCAAACGGTTCCTCAATCTGTCTATCATGCTGCAATAGGCGAATATCATTTGCCATACGATAACAGCTTTGTGCAATTGAGGAAAGCGCATTCAAAATACGGCTATCGACTTTTCTAGGATATGTTTGTCCGCAGACATCAAAACAAGAAGCAAAACCAAATGTTTCACACAACAAACGATTCATTTCGTCAATCTTTGCCGTGTCGCCTTCAAACAAATCCAAAAAGCTGGCTTCTGTGCCGGTGGTACCGCGACAGCCCAAAAATTTGATTTGTTCCAAAGCAAAGTCCAATTCTTCTAAATCCGAAACAAAATCCTGTATCCATAATGTCGCCCGTTTCCCAACGGTAACCAATTGTGCAGGCTGATAATGTGTATAGCCCAATGTCGGCATATCTTTATATTTTTCTGCAAAATCGGATAAATTTGCAATCACGCCCAACAATTCGTTTCTCAGATAACGCAGACCATCACGATACAATATTAAATCTGCATTATCTGTGACATAACAACTCGTCGCGCCCAAATGAATGATACCGGCGGCTTTTGGCGCAACCTGACCAAACGCGTACACATGCGCCATTACATCGTGACGCACTTCTTTTTCTCTTTTTGCCACACAATCATAGTCAATATTTTCGATTTGTGCCTCCATTTGCGCAATTTGTTCCTCGGTAATGGGCAAACCAAGCTGTTTTTCTGCCTTTGCCAATGCAACCCACAATTTGCGCCATGTTTGGTATCTGGTATCCGCAGAAAAGAGTTCCAACATAAAAGAAGATGCATAACGAGAAGATAATGGGGATTCATACTGTTTTTTCATCAATCAAAACTCCTTTCTTATCGGATAATGATACTATCACGCTCGGGACCAACCGAAATATAACCTATATGACAACCGATTCTTTCTTCTACCCACAAAATATAGTCTTGTGCCTGTTTGGGCAAATCTTCCCATTTTCTAACATGAGAAATATCGCAATTCCAACCGTCTAAATATGCGAAAACAGGTTTTGCAAAGTCCAAAGCGGCAGGAGAAGGGAATTCATCTGTCTGTTTTCCATGCAATTCATAATGCGTACATACTGGTATTTTTTCCATAAAACTAAGCACATCTAATTTTGTGAAAGCAATATTGGTTGCGCCTTGTACGGCAACGCCATATTTGGTTGCCACAATATCCAAAGGACCCACACGGCGTGGGCGTCCTGTTTTTGCGCCATATTCCGCCCCTGCTTCGCGCAAGGCTTCGGCTTCTTCTCCAAACCATTCACAAACAAAAGGACCTTCGCCCACACAAGTCGAATATGCCTTGACTACCCCGACCACATCATCAATTTTCGCGCTGGGCAGACCGGAACCAATGGGCGCATATGCCGCAATGGTATTGGAAGAAGTGGTATAAGGATAAATGCCATAATCCAAATCTCGCAATGCACCCAATTGTGCTTCAAATAATATATTCTTGCCTTCTGCCTGTGCCTGTTTTAAGTATGCGCCTGTATCACAGATATAAGGTTTAATTTTTTCGCAATATTCTTGTATCCATGCATGCAGCATATCCATGGTATAAGGTTTGGCATCGTATACTTTTGTGATAGTCAAATTTTTCCATTCCATCAAATCCTGTAAATGTGCCTCCATACGTTCGGGATAAAACAAATCCCCTGCCAATATGGTTTTCTTTTGGTATTTATCAGAATAAAATGGCGCAATGCCTTGTTTGGTGGAACCATATTTTTTATCCTGCAATCGTTGTTCTTCCAAGGCGTCTAACTCTCTATGCCAAGGCAGGAGCAAGGAGCAACGGTCGCTGATTTTGAGTGTATCTGGTGTCAAAGCAACGCCTTGCGCCTGCACTTGTTCCATTTCTTTCCACAAATTTTCTGCATCTAATGCAACGCCACTGCCCAATATATTCACGACATTCTGACGGAAAATACCAGACGGCAGCAAGTGCAATGCAAATTTCCCAAATTCATTGATGACGGTATGCCCTGCATTGCCGCCGCCCTGATACCGTACCACGACATCATAATCCTGTGTCAGCAAGTCGACCATACGCCCTTTGCCTTCATCGCCCCAGTTAATTCCAACAATTGCACAATTTGACATAAATGTCCTCCTTATCTTGCATATAGCTGTTTCTAGCTGTTTCTAGCTATTTCTAGCTGTTTACATGTTGATATGTTTTTCCAATCGCTGCATGACTTCTGTGTACGCATCTTCCACACCGCCCAAATCACGACGGAAACGGTCTTTATCCAATTTCTCTTTTGTTTCGGCGTCCCACAAACGACAAGTATCTGGACTGATTTCATCTGCCAATACAATACTGCCATCTGTGCATCGTCCGAATTCCAATTTGAAATCAACTAATATAATACCACATTTTGACCAAAATTCTTTTAATTTTTTATTGATAGAAAATGCCAAATTTTTTATCTGAAACAGCTCTTCTTTTGTAGCTAATTCCAAAGCAATGGCATGATACGTATTTAAGAGCGGGTCGCCCAAAGCATCGTTTTTATAAGAAAATTCCACGGTAGGCTCTGCAAATACAGTACCTTCCGGCACACCATATCTTTGGGAAAAAGAGCCAGCCGCGATATTGCGCACAATGACTTCCAGAGGAATGATTTGTACTTTTTTCACAAAAGTTTCTCTTTCGTTGACTTCTTCTATAAAATGGGTGGGTATGCCCTCTTTTTCCAGATACTGCATCAAACGATTGCTCATTTGATTGTTGATGATGCCCTTTCCTGATATGGTACCCTTTTTTTGTCCATTGAATGCGGTGGCATCGTCTTTATATACGACACATAATACTTCTGGTTGGTCTGTGGTAAATACTTTTTTTGCTTTTCCTTCATATAATAAATCCATTTTCTGCATTGCCATAAATCTCCTTTTTCGTTTCTGATCATAATAATATTATTATTTCCCACTATCCCCATAATTAGACAGTACACGCGCCGAAGGGTCGTCTACTTTGCAGCCTTCCCATGCTGCATTCGGCATCCAAAAACCAACTATCATTTGTGACTGATTGGGATAATATTTTTCAAAAATTTCGCGATAGTACAATGACTCTTTTGTAAAAGGCTTTGCATGGGTATATTGTTTGCATTTTGCTTCAAATTCTGCATCAGAATAACAAGATTGTGTAAATTCTTTCAAATAATCCACCATAGAATGCCCCACGGCATCGGAAAACGCCGCTTTTTCACGCCATAAAATTTCTTCCGGCAAGTATGCGCCTTCTGCAAATGCTTTGCGCAATAAATATTTGCCCTTTCCATAGTGATTTCTCTTTTTTTCTGGGTCAATCGCCATGACATACCGTACAAAATCCAAATCCCCAAACGGTACTCTTGCTTCCAAAGAATTGACGGAAATACAACGGTCTGCACGCAGCACATCATACATATGCAATTCGTGTACGCGTTTTTGGGATTCTTTTTGGAAAGCGTCTGCATCGGGCGCAAAATCTGTGTATTTATATCCAAATAATTCGTCTGAGATTTCACCGGTCAGCAATACGCGAATGTCTGTTGTTTCGTGAATGGCTTTGCACACCAAATACATGCCGATGCTTGCGCGAATGGTGGTGATGTCAAAGGTACCCAATATTTGTATGACACGTTCTAAGGCAGAAAGCACATCTTCTTTTGTGATAATCACTTCTGTATGCACACTTTTGAGAAAATCCGCCACTTGTCTAGCATATTTTAAGTCTATGGCATCTTCTGACATGCCGATAGCAAAAGTACGAATCGGCTCTTTGCTGTTTCGTGCGGCAATGGCGCAGACCAAAGAAGAATCCAAGCCACCAGACAACAAAAATCCTACATTGGCATCTGCCACCAATCTTTTGCATACGCCCGCTTCTAATTTATCATGTATATTTTTGCAAACGATTTCTGTATCATCGTAACAAATTTTTTCTACAGCGGTAATGTCACAATAACAAGTGAATATACCATCTTTGTAATAATGTCCTGGCGGGAATGGAAAAATTTTATCCACCAATTGCACCAAGTTTTTTGGTTCACTTGCGAACACAATGGTCCCCGCCGCATCGTATCCATAATACAAAGGACGTATGCCAATTGGGTCACGTGCCGCTAGAAAAGATTGTGTTTTCGCGTCGTATAGGATACAAGCAAATTCGGCATCTAACATACCAAACATATCTATGCCATATTCTTCATACAACGGCAGCAACACTTCACAATCCGATTCGCTTTGAAACGTATATTTCGGGGACAGTTTTTCCTTGATTTTGGCAAAACCATAGATTTCACCATTGCAAACCACATAATTTCCATTGTAACAAAACGGCTGCATACCAGAATCATCTAGCCCCATGATTGCCAAACGCTGAAACGCCAATATGCCTTTGCCTGTATCTATGATTCTTTGGGCATCAGGACCTCTGGAAATGGTCTGTGCCAAAGCGGTTTCTAATAATGCGGGGTGCAGCACATCGCCACAATATCCCATAATGGTACACATAAGCACGCCTCCTTTTATTTTTTCTGGTTTTCTCATTTACACGCTGAATAATAAATCTGCATAAGTCGGAAATGCCCAGAATTCTTTGGCTGTGATGCGTTCTGCTTCATCACACGCTACGCGCAATTGGCGCATCTGTACCAATACTGCATCGCGTATGGTATTCGCCTGCGCACAAATGGTAGGAATGGTCGGCAAATGCAGTAAAGATTGTTCCAAAGCTTTTGTTTGTGCGAAAATTTCATCACTCAAACGGGACAAGGTCTGTATCACTTCTTTTTCATAGCTACAAGGGATTGCCGTATCCATTTCCTGCTTTGCCTTTGCTGTTTTTGCCATAGCGTACAAATATTTTGTAATGGCGGGCAAAATTTCCTTTCTGCTCATGTCTACCATCGTATTGGCTTCTATCATGACGGTTTTGCAGTAATTTTCCAACAAAATTTCATAACGAGAACGCAATTCGATTTCAGAATACACACTATGCTCTGTCAACATAGCAACATTCTTTTTGTCCAACATATGCGGGATACAATCGGGCGTGGTACGATAATTGCAAAGATGGCGGACATTGGTTGCTTCCTCTATCCATGCCGCATCATAGCCATTGCCTTGGAATAAAATCCGCTTATGTTCTCGAATGGTTTTGCGAATCAATTCTTGCAGGGCTGTTTCAAAATCTTGCGCCTGCTCCAAAGTATCGGCAAAAATTTTCAAGCTCTCCGCTACGGCACTATTGAGCATGACATTTGCACAAGCGATGCTGTCGGCAGAGCCTACCATACGAAATTCAAATTTATTCCCAGTAAATGCAAAAGGTGATGTCCGATTTCTGTCTGTGGTATCTTTGGGGAACTTGGGCAATACATCGACACCCAATTTCATTGTAGTTTTTTTGATTTCGTTATAAGGCACATCTGCTTCCAAAGCGTCTAAAATCGCCTGCAATTCATCACCCAAAAAGATAGAAACAATCGCGGGCGGTGCTTCATGCGCACCCAAACGCAAATCATTGCCCGCCGTCGCAACAGAAATGCGCAACAAGTCTTGATAATCGTCCACTGCTTTGATGACAGCGCACAAAAACAACAAAAATTGTGCATTTTCGTATGGCGTTTCCCCTGGAGAAAGCAAATTGACGCCTGTATCGGTAGAGATAGACCAGTTATTATGTTTTCCGCTTCCGTTCACGCCTGCAAATGGTTTTTCATGCAGCAAACATACCAAACCATGGCGGTCTGCGACCTTTTGCATCATTTCCATGGTCAATTGATTGTGGTCTGTTGCAATATTGGTTGTGGTATAAATGGGCGCGAGTTCATGTTGTGCGGGTGCGACCTCATTATGCTCTGTTTTTGCCAAAATGCCCAATTTCCAAAGTTCTTGGTTCAAATCCTGCATATAAGCCGCCACGCGTGGCTGTATGACACCAAAATAATGGTCGTCTAATTCCTGTCCCTTTGGCGGCTTTGCGCCGAACAAAGTACGACCGGTAAACATCAAATCTTTTCTTTTTTGATACATTTTTTTATCTATCAAAAAATATTCCTGTTCTACCCCGACTGCGGTACGCACACATTTGACATGGTTTTGCCCAAACAAACGCAGCACGCGCAATGCCTGCCGGTTCAATGCTTCCATAGAACGCAGCAGCGGTGTTTTTTTGTCCAATGCCTCCCCTGCATAGGAACAAAAAGCCGTCGGGATACATAATGTTTTATCTTTGATAAATGCGTAAGAAGTGGGGTCCCATGCGGTATAGCCTCTTGCTTCAAATGTCGCACGCAAGCCGCCCGATGGAAAAGAAGATGCGTCCGGCTCACCCTTAATCAATTCTTTGCCGGAAAATTCCATAATGACTCTGCCGTCTGGCGCAGAGGTGATGAAACTATCGTGTTTTTCGGCGGTGATGCCTGTCATGGGCTGAAACCAATGTGTATAATGTGTTGCGCCTTTTGCGACTGCCCAATCTTTCATGGCAGATGCAACGGCATTTGCAACGCCAATATCCAATTTTGCGCCCTGTGCTATGGTCTTTTTCATAGAATGATACACTTCTTCGGACAACATACTACGCATCACGCAATCATCAAACACCATACAACCAAAATAATCTGATACCTTTTCCATAAAATACCTCCTCCTATTGCACATTTTCATATTTTTACACAACAAAAAAGGCAAAGAAGCCACTGAGGGTATTTCCTCAAAGACGTCTTTGCCTTTTACGCATCATTTATACACCCATTTTTATCGTTTGTCAATCCTTTTTTCCATTTTTATACAAAACCAAAAAAAATCATTTTGATTTGTGCAATTGTTTGTGATTTTATACAGATAGAAACGGATAGAAAAATATGGTATATTATTTTTTATATATGATTGACAAAGATAGATTAAGAAAGCAGGTACATATATGCAATACTCGAAAGAAGAAGTGATACAATATATACAAGAAGAAGATATAAAATTTGTGCGTTTAGCATTTTGCAATATATTTGGCAAGCAAAAAAACATTTCCATCATGGCAGATGAATTGCCGCGCGCTTTTGCACATGGCATTGCCATAGACGCTTCCGCCATTGCCGGATTTGGCGATGAAGCACATTCTGACTTACTGCTCCACCCCGAAACAGACACTTTGACCATACTGCCTTGGCGTCCAGAGCATGGGCGTGTGGTGCGTATGTTTTGCAGCATTTCTTATCCAGACGGCACGCCATTCCCCTATGATACACGCAGTCTGCTCAAAACAGCCATACAAACAGCCCATGCCACCGGCATACAATTTTCTTTCGGTGCCGAAATGGAATTTTATCTTTTTGAATTAGACTCCAGCGGACAGCCGACCAAAATCCCCTACGACACAGCCGCATACATGGATATTGCGCCAGAGGACAAATGCGAAAACATACGGCGTGAAATCTGTCTGACATTAGAACAAATGGGCATTTATCCCGAAAGTTCCCATCACGAAGAAGGTCCCGGGCAAAATGAAATTGATTTCCGCTATTCTGACGCTTTGACGTCTGCGGACCATACATTGACCTTTCAGACCATTGTCAAAACCATTGCACAACGCAACGGATTATTTGCTGATTTCAGCCCCAAGCCACTGCCCCATCAGCCGGGAAATGGATTTCATATCAATATTTCCGCCAAGACAAAGCAAAATACGGACGTGATGTCGCATATGATTGCGGGCATATTGGAGCATATCGCAGAAATGACCATTTTTTTCAATCCCACGCCCGCCTCTTATCTGCGCTTTGGCACACAAAAGGCACCGCGTTATATCACATGGTCTAGTGAAAATCGTTCGCAATTGATTCGGATTCCTGCGGCAATTGGGGATTATCGCCGCGCAGAACTGCGCTCGCCCGACCCTACCACAAATCCCTATCTGGCATTTGCGCTTTTGATTTATGCCGGACTGGAAGGCATACAAAAACAATCTATATTGCCGCCCGCGACGAATCTCAATTTATTTACAGCAGAACCGGAACAATTGATTGCGTGTCAGCGTTTGCCCCAAACCCTACAAGAAGCGGCTTTGCTTGCGGCAAACAGCCCCTTCCTTGCCGCACATCTGCCGTATGCCATCATACAGGCGTACTACCAATTATCGAAAAACATATAAACATATGAGAAACAAAATGCAAAAACTGATACAAACAACAAAAGGAGGTCTGCCAGATGCAAATGTGTAAACAAGAATATCATGTTTTGGTTGTATCTATGGCGGACAGCTTTCGGACCGCATTATCCCCTTTGTTGTCCTCACCGCGTTTTGCCTCTGTACAATTTACAGACAGCATACAAGCAGCGAAGCGTGTGGTATTGGAACGCACTTTTGATTTTATCATCATCAATGTGCCTTTATCTGGAGATTTTGGCATTGATTTTGCAATTGATATGAGCAACCAGCAACAAACGATTGTATTGCTGTTTGTACAGCATAATCTATATGAAGAAATCTATGACAAAGTATTGCCGTATGGCGTTTTCACGCTTTCTAAGCCCGCCACAAAGCAAACCGTACAACACGCTTTGGATTGGATGGTGAGTATGCGGGAACGTTTCAGAAAATTAGAGAAAAAGAATGTATCCATACAAGATAAAATGGAAGAGATTCGATTGGTCAACCGCGCAAAGTGGATTTTGATTGAATCCCTGTCTATGACAGAACCAGAAGCGCATCGTTATATTGAAAAACAATCTATGAATCAATGTTTGAGCCGCCGCATCATTGCCGAGGACATCATACGCACCTATGGCACGATACCGATACACAAAGAATAAACCAAAAAATGGAGCTGTTGCACCAATCTGTGCAACAGCCCTTTTTTTTACGCGTCCCCTTCTTTCTGACTAGGGGGATTTTCTTGCTTTTCTGATTCGGATTCTATGGTTGTATCTATTTTGTGGTCGGTATCCTTCGCATTTTTTGATGTTCCAAAAAGAAAATATCATCTATTGGGCGATAAGACATAAATTCCGATTTCTTTTGTTTTTTGGCGCGATACATGGCAATATCTGCCAAACGCAACAATGTCGTATAGCCTACCGTATAATCGGGATAGAACAAATATCCCCCCGCCAAACGTATGGGGTGTGTGGTGCCATTGGGCAAAGGAATACTGGTTTGCATCATTTCTTCTTGTATCTCTTTGATATAATGCTCTAACATTTCTTTCTCATAGCCATACAAAAACAATGCAAATTCATCGCCGCCCAAGCGAGATATGATTTTTTGTTCTGCGGAACAACGATTCAAGATTTGGGCGGCGGCTTGTATTGCCGCATCGCCATACACATGCCCATAGGTATCATTGATACCCTTCAGTCCATTCATATCCATCAAAATCAATGCGGAAGTCAAAAGCTGATTTTTGGTTTCAAATAATACATCCATATGGGAATAAAATCCGCGACGATTCAACAACCCCGTCAAAATATCATAATCTCTATCATGTTCCAATTGTTTGCGTTCCATGATTTCTTCGGAAACGTCTGCAATGATACCAATGGTATTATGCCCATCGGAAAAAGATTGTATTTTCACATAGCGCTCGATATGTCCAGAAATACGGATTGCATTTTTTTGTAATGCATCATTCTTTTGCTGTATTTCTTGTATGTATTTTTCAAAGCGTGCTTGGTCGGACAGCATATCGGCAAAATCTTCCTCGGAAAGCAAAAGCAATTCTCTGACTTTATCGGTCGCCAATACACGTTTCATATGCCGATTGTATTCATAAACGCCTATGGGGATATGCAGTACATCGAAAATTTTGGATATTTTCGTTGTGTTGTGCAATAAACTTTCTACCATTTGATTGATATGAAAACTCAATTTCTCAAACTCTGGAAAAATATTGACGTCCACTTTTGTATCCAAATCGCCTTGCGTAATCTGCACCAATTTTTCAACGATGGTATCAATGCTGCGTATGATATAACGGTCGGTTGCCTGTAAAATGGCAACAATCATCACCAAAGCGGAAAGCAAAAGATAGATGGTGACCGTCCATACTGTTTTTTCAATCTCGCTATACAATGCCGCATTGCTGACCGCCACGCCCAGCAACAAATCCCCGCTTTCTCTGACCACGCAATATTGCGATTCTCCCAATATGGTAATCGAAAATCCGCCTTCCGGCGGTTTCTCCATAATCCATTGCAAACCGGCTTCTTCACAACTTAAGCCCACCAATTCATGATTGGTTGCGCCCACGATTTCGCCTGTGTCTTTTTGTACCGCGAATTGCATACCGTTTGCAGTTGGTGTAGACAGGGCAAAAATATAACTCAAATCATTCTGTTCTGTCCATTGCTGATTCTGTTGTACGTCTATGCCCACTTGAATGATATTTTCTTGCTTGGTGTCCCATACTGCACTATAGCGTATGCGCTTGTGTCTATCCTTATCAAACGCGGTCGGCTCCACCATAGACAATGTGACATCGTCCAACATAGGCAAAAAATAGGAGAAATGTGAATTGGTATATAATGTGCTTCCGATTTGGTCGGGATTGGAACTGGCATACAACTGCCCCTTTGCATCAAATAGATTCAGTTCGTCAATTTGAAATATATTCATCATTTCTTGTAATTGCTGCGCATCAAAAACAATCTGCGGATTTTGTGAAATCAAAAAAGCCACCGACTTTGTGCGATAAATCACATCTCTTTGATTCCATTGATCCCTTTCATTCCATGTAGTTTGGCTTTGTGCAATGGCGTCTTCCATTTGGTCAATCTCGAGATTGGCGTTTCGCTCCATATTCAATCGCACGGTTTTGATTTGCAGATAGTAATTCAGTATCATAGTGACCAAAGTGGTCGTAAAAATAATGATACACAAACGTTTCGCAATTCTCTTTTTCATGACATGAACTCTTTCGTTCCTCCTGTATGTTTGATGATTCCGTTTGTTATAGTATGGATTGGGCTTTTGTGCATGGGATTTTTTATGTTTATTTTTTATTTTCTATTTTTTGTATGCAGTACTCGGTATGCTGCACACTGCATTTTTTAGATGCAAAAACAGCTATGCTGTATTGTTATCAAAACACAGATAGCTGTTTTGGGCGCATTCGTATCAAAAAAAATAGAATCCCTATCAAAAAGTACATCGACAAAGCAAATTGGGCAAATCGCTTTGCCTACGGTCTGAAAATACGCTAGATTTCATATGCTGTATGTTTCATATGTGTATGTTTCATATGTGTATGTTTCATATGTGTATGTTTCATATGTGTATATTCCATATGTGTATGTTTCATATGTTATATGTTTCATACGTGTATGTTTCATACGTGTATGTTTCATACGTGTATGTTTCATACGTGTATGTTTCGTATACGAAGCACCTTGCTTTCCCCGCAAAACCCCTTCCAATGCTATTGATGAAAACGAAATTTTCGGGATAAAGTTTTTACAAAGTTTCTGGTTCTGGATATTCTTCGCCAAAGGTATCGACTGTCACAACTTCCATCACCTGTTCTTCCAAAGGACGGTCTGCGCGGTCGGTTTTTGTGTCTGCGATACGATTGACAATGTCCATACCTTCTATGACTTTGCCAAAAGCGGCATACTGCCCATCTAAATGCGGCGCATCTTCATGCATGATGAAAAATTGGGAGCCTGCGCTATTGGGGTGCATCGCTCTTGCCATAGAAAGCACGCCGGCTGTATGTTTCAAATCATTTTTAAATCCATTATAATCAAATTCCCCGCGAATGGTATAACCCGGACCACCCATGCCAGTACCATCGGGGCAGCCGCCCTGAATCATAAATCCTTTTATGACACGGTGAAAAATCAAGCCATCATAAAATTTATGCTGTATCAAGGAAATAAAATTATTGACCGTATTGGGCGCAATTTCTGGATATAATTCCGCTTTGATGATGCCGCCGTCTTTCATTTGAAATGTTACCACTGGATTTTTTGCCATTTGATTTCTTCCTTTCTGCTGTTTCATAGACTTTTGCTATGCAACTTTCTATATTTTTTTCTATTTTTGATAGACGAAAATCGTCTGAGAAAGCCTTTTGCTGTTTGGGCATTGCCCAAACCCACATGATGGGGGATTATGCATTTATTTTGATTTTGATTTTATTTTTCCCACAATGTTCCAAAATGGTGCATTTGTGATTGAGATTCTCACTTGTGCGTGACCTTCTAGCTGCGTTGCGCAGTACACCATATTTGCTGGATTCCTATGACCATTGCCAAATACATCTGCGCCATCAATCACATAATATGTTTCTTTGTCAAATCGCTCTGCAATCACAATCCCATATGTCAAGGAAAAAAATTCTTGTTCCGTCATGCGTATCCCTCATTTGTACTGCTGTACTTGTACTGCTGTACTTGCGAAATTTTGCACACTTTGGACACAGAAACATCAAACAACGTTGTGCAAACTTTTTTTGATACGATTTTTCTATGTTTGGTTAGGATTCTTTATGATATAGTGTGATTTCTACCAATTCGGGGCGGTTGCCGATGCGGAACGGAAATGTACTATTGCCCAAACCACGGCTGACCACCATAGCGGTATCTTGTTCTATGTACATGCCCGCGGTATATTGCGGGAAAAATCCCTGATGCGGCGCAAACAAACCGCCAATCCATGGCAAACGGATTTGTCCGCCGTGCGCATGTCCACTGCACACCAAAGAAATCCCCTGTTTGACATAATCGGAAAACAATTCTGGTCTATGGCTCAACAACAATGTAAAATCCTGCTCATGTTCTTTGGATAACATACGCAATACACTATTATAGTAAGGATTTACGCTTTTATCTGCCAGACCCAAAATCACCAAACGTTCTTCGCCTCTTTGTATGATGCTTTTTCCATTATCTAAGACTGTCACGCCTTCTGCGGTCAATAATTCCACCAGATTATCATATTCTCCGGATTGATGCTCATGATTGCCCGAAACATAATATACAGGCGCAATGGTCACCAAGCCACGAATCAAATCCATAGCGGCTGGTATATCGGTGCGATTGCGGTCAATCAAATCTCCTGTAATCACGATGCAATCGGGCGCGCTACATTCTGCTTTATACAGCAATGTTTTTTGATTTTTACCAAACACTTTATTTTGCAAATCCGAGATATGCAGTATTTTATATCCATCAAATGCCTTTGGTACGTGTTTTTCATACACCCATTGGCTGCACACAATGGCATTATCCTGCCAATATAAAAACGCGCCGAACAATACCATTGCGGTCAAAAGTTTCGTTTTGCTATATTTCAAGTCTTATCACCTATCTTTTTTTCTCATCACACACCACATGCGCTATATACTATTATAAACATAAATTGTATCTATGACAATAAAATTTTCTTTCAGTTTCTTTTCATTTTTTGTGATTCTCTTTTCAGATTTTTCGCGATATGATACACTAAACAAAAAGCATCTCTTTCCAAGAAAAATCAAAAAAGAAGGGATACCTATGCCAAAAACCAAACGAACCATTTTTCATATTGATGTCAACAACGCTTTTCTCAGTTGGACCGCCGTACAACGTTTGAAAGATGGCGAATTTTTGGATATTCGCGAAATACCCTCTGCCATTGCAGGCGAGAGCCAAAGCCGACGCGGCATTATATTGGCAAAAAGCACACCTGCCAAACGTTTTGGGATTCAGACCGGAGAACCCACAATCAAAGCAAAACAAAAATGTCCAGACTTGCTTTGTTTTCCGCCTGACTTTCCGCTATATTCCCGCTGTTCGGAAAGTATGTTCCAAATTTTGCAAACGTATTCCGACCGTGTAGAACAATTCAGCATTGACGAAGGATTTTTGGACTATACGGGCATGGAGGCACTCTTTGGACAGCCTTTGGACGCGGCGAAGCAGATACAGCAAACCATATATCAAACACTTGGCTTTACGGTCAATATCGGCATCAGCAGCAATAAATTACTTGCCAAAATGGCGGGAGAATTGGAAAAGCCAAACAAAATACTGACGCTCTATCCAGAAGAAATCCCAGAAAAATTATGGACTTTGCCTGTCGAAGAATTATTCATGGTAGGACGTCGCACCGCGCCAAAATTGCACAAAATGGGCATACGCACCATTGGAGAATTGGCGCATTACCCGACTGCATTATTGACCAAAGAATTTCAAAGCTATGGCATGTTGTTACATGCCTTTGCAAATGGGATAGATGATAGTTCTGTCTCCACCTCGGACACACAGACCACGGCAAAAAGCATTGGCAACAGCACCACGATTGCATACGATGTTACAGACGCACAAACGGCACACCGCATATTACTTGCGTTATCGGAAACGGTTTCTTTGCGTCTGCGTCAAAGCAATCTATGCGCGCAAGAAATCGCCGTGACCATAAAAACAAATGATTTTATAGTACATTCGCATCAAAAACAGCTATACAATGCCATTGACTGCACCAATGCAGTATATGCGGCGGCAAAAGATGCGTTTCATGCCATTTGGCATGGCGCGCCCATTCGTTTGCTCGGTGTGCGTGCTGGAAAGCTATGTCAAGAGGACTGCATACAATTATCTTTTCTGGAACAGGATTGGGAAAAGCAAAGACAGGCGGATAATGCTATGGACATCATACGCATGAAATATGGGAAAAATGCGGTACAGCGTTCTACCTTTATTGGGGAATGTGAAAAGGCGTATGAAGGCGGAAAATTGAAGATAAACAATCGAATATTTTGATTCTATTATCGTGTATTATTTTTAGGAGGTCATATTATGCAATGTTTGGGCAATATCATTTGGTTTTTGTGTTGTGGTTTATGGCAAGGGCTTGCTTGGTTTTTTGCGGGGCTTCTTTGGTGCATCACAATCATAGGGATTCCCATAGGCAGGCAATGTTTCAAATTTGCGCGTTTGGCATTCTTCCCCTTTGGCAAAGAAATACAATACGGCGGCGGCGCAATCTCATTGCTCGCCAATATCATATGGTTGATTGTCAGCGGGATTCCGCTTGCTGTTTCCGCGGCTTTGAATGGTATCGTATTATGCTGTACCATCATCGGCATACCTTTTGGTCTGCAATGTTTCAAAATCGCAAAGCTTGCACTATTTCCCTTTGGGGCAAGTGTGATAGAAGTGGATTCTATTACATATACACAAAACAGATAGTAAAAAAATACCAAAAAGCTATCATACTACTATTTTGTAATATGATAGCTTCAGGGTGTCGAAAAAGTCGACACCCTGTCGTCAAAGGCTCATTTCATTCAAGCCTTTGACGAGTTGACAGAAGT
>CALWSU010000020.1 GCA_944384295.1 uncultured Lachnospiraceae bacterium
GCGCTTACAAGCGCAGCTGGTAATAGCCCCTTCTAGGGGCAGAGCAAACCACCGGCTAAGCCGGTGGTCCTGATTTTTATGTCGATGATAATGATATGGTAAGGTGGTAAGCATTTTAAAAAATAAACCCAAGATAAAATTTTGAGAACTCATAAATTAATAGGACAATCTAAGAAAAAATATAATAGCTATAGATATCTATGAAAGAATAAAAACATAAAAGGAATGAAGGACAAAACGATATGGATATGTAATAGATATATATAGGAAAGAACTAAAGATAAAAAATAAATTCAAATCAGTTAAAATGGTCATTTCTCAAAAAATATATCAAACTATTCGCAAAAGTTGTGTTTTGCGAATAGTTTTGTAAGGCAAAAAAATCCCCTTTTTTCTATATATACTATATAAATCTCTATGTTTTTGTTTATATCGTATCATATAAAAAATCAACAGATAACTATATATTATCTGTTGATTTTTCTTTTCGTATTTTTTATTTTATGTCGTAATTAAATTTTTCACTTCTGCAAATAATTCAGATGCTTCTTGCAATTGTGTTTTATTTCCAATGGTACAGATATTATTTGTTTCTGCTAATTGTTTCAAAAATCCGGCATATTCTTGTATTTGTTCTTGTGTAGTTTCCAAAATTTCTGTACGTTCTTTTTGGCGCATTTCATTTGTCAATCCTGTAAATACCATTGCAGCCACATAATCCATTTTTTCTGCATTCGTTTTTGGCTGATCAAAATTATTGATTGTACCAAGAATATATTTTGTCATTTCTCTTTCATTCGCTGTAAAATCCGATATTTTTTGATACAATGTTCGATAAATTTGATATGTCTGTTTTAAGTTGGGATCACGATAAGAATAAAAATAAATCCCACCATTTTTCTGGAAATTACATCCACAACCATAGGCACCACCTTGTACACGCACTTGGTTCCACAAATATTCTAGTGTAATGATGGTACGTAGCACTTGCATACTTCCATGATATACTTGGTCTGTATCTGCAAAATCCCAAGATAATACATTATATTGTACAGCAGATGGGATACAAAATCCCTCTTGCGTCTGAGAAAGTTCCGGTTGTAATGCAGATTGCTTTTGTCCAATTGGAAATACGTTTACAAAATCAAATAAAAGTTTCTCAATCTCTAGTTTTTCGTCCATGCTACAGCCTATCACTGCTGTGAAATTTTGTTGCTGCAATATAGAATGTGCTGTTTCTTGCAATGCCTGTATGACAACAGAAGGATCTTGTTGTAATTGTTGTTCTACTTTTTTCAAAAATTCATAATAAGCAATTCCAGAAGTTGCTTCTTTGATGGCAGCTCCAAAAGCAATTGCCGCCCTGCTTCTGTGTATTGCAGTCAGGTGTGCACGGTTTTGAAAATAAAACTCACCCTGCAATTTGGCTGTTTGAATGATTTTTATTAAATTTTCAATCACATCAAATTTCGTTTTTGTGAAAACCTCTTTTGCAAATGAAAAAGCCTCTGGCAAATCTTGCATGAGTGTTTTGAAATTCATAGCCACAAAGGATTGATAATCGTTTTTGTTTTTACTATAAATATCATTTGTAAAAGCCAATCCGCCAAAAATTTGGTCGGTTTTTTGTGCCAATTCTTTGAATCCTGTATCCACTGTGTCTAATTTACCGTATAATTCAGTCAATAAACCAGCATATGGAATTTGTTCTTTTTTCAGATGTTCTGCATGAAATAATAACTGAATATATGCAATACCATTATTTTGCAATGGCACATGGATATATGGTATATTTTTTTGATTACATTGCGAAAATTTAACTTCTTGCGGTTTTTTGGAAATATCTTCCAACTGCAACAATGGTATTTGTGCCAAGATTTCTGGTGTATCTTCTTTTTCTTGAAATTGTAACAAATCATGTGTTTCTTGTTCTAGCAATGATGTTTTTTGTTCTCCCATCGCTTGCAATTTTTGTTGTATTTTTTCTTGCATAGCAATAGATTCTTTTTGCTGCAATTCGTTATCTGGTGTAAACAAGACCCATGTTTTTTCTGGATTATCCAATAAATATGTCTTTATAAAAGTTTGTAGATATCCTTCTTTGATTTTTTCTTTTAATTCTGTAAAATGATGCAACAGATGCAATGTGTCAAATGGATTTTCTCCATGCAGCCACTGTTTCATTATACGGGTTAAGTAAATCAATCCTTTTGGTCTGCTGCCATAATCTTCTTCACGCAGTAAAAATTCTAATTTTTTGATACCAGCAGATAAAAGTTCCTGTTCAAATCCATTTTGACAAATTGTATACAGTGTATCATGAATGATTTCTTCAAATTTTTTATAATTTTCTTTGGCGCATTTCTTCGCAATAATGCTATATACCATCTCCAATGTAGAAGAATCAAAATATCCTTCTGCTTCTTCACAGATTTGCGCATCACGCAAAGCATTTTTTAAAGGAGAGGCATTGGTTTCCAACAATAAATATCCAATCAATTGCATCGCTAAAATTTGTTGTACATCTGTACAATGTCCTACCTTGAAATTACACGAAAAATATGCTTGCTCTGACCCTTCGCCTTCTGATGGATAACTACCTTGCAACCATACATTCGGTCGCGGTACCTTTGTCAATGCGATTTTCTGCAATTTTTCTGTTTTGGTAAAATGAGATAAATATGCTTCGTCTAAATGTTTCATGCAATATAATGCATCCATATCACCATATAAATAAATGTAGGCGTTCGATGGATGATAATATTTTTTATGAAAATTCAAAAAAGCATCATAGGAAAGATCCAAAATTGCCATAGGTTCTCCACCTGATTCAAAGCCATATGTGGTTTCTCCAAATATGCTACGAGCATTGAAAGATGCCAGCCGACTTTCTGCATCTGCTAATGCACCCTTCATCTCATTGAACACAACTCCAGTAGCTTGCATTGCATTTTCTGTAACGTCATAACGCCAACCTTCTTGCAAAAAAATCCCTTTATATTGATAGATATTCGGATAAAATACTGCATCTAAATATACATCCATCATATTTCGAAAATCAGTTTCATTACAACTTGCAATGGGATACATTGTCTTATCGGCATATGTCATTGCATTCAAAAAAGTGTTCAAAGAACCTTTTGCCAATTCATTAAATGGGTCTTTTGCTTGATATTTTCTTGAACCACATAATACAGAATGTTCTAATATATGTGGTGTGCCACAATCATTTTCGGGTGATGTCTGAAAAGCAATGGAAAAAACTTTATTTGTATCTGGGGATTGTATATAGCATAATTGTGCCCCACTTTTTTCATGTAAAAACAAATATCCTGTCGCATTTAATTCTGGCAATTGTTCTTGTGATAATAAACGAAAACCGTGATAAATTTTATGATTGTACCATGTTTCCATGCATGTCCTCCTTTATATCATATAACATTCATATCATTCAAAAATATAAATTACTTTTAGTGTATCATAAGATTTTATGCAATTGCAATTGAAATCAAAAGAAATATAAATAAATTATCGTTATTTTATTGACATAATATTTTTAACAGGGGTAAAATAGAAAAAAAGTAAAAAAATGAAAAAAGAATGGGGAGAAGCGATTATGAAACATGCTATGAAGCAATCCACGTTGCTATCAATCTTAAATTTTGTCACCATAGGATTAGCTATCATTATGGGAATCTTTTTTGTTTTGGTTATGTTTTTTAATAACCAAGTGATACAAAAAACACAAGTACAAATCCAGTTAAATCATTATGCACAACAATTTATTGATGCATCAGAAAATTTGACGGAATCTGTACGTGGCTATGCGGCTACCGGTGATAAAAAATATTATGACGCTTATAATACAGAAGTCAATGTAGACCAAAACAGAGAAAATAGCATTATGCTCATGGAAGAAATTGGTATCACAGATACAGAAATGGCTCTCATTGATCAAATGGCTGCATTGTCTGACCAATTGGTACCATTAGAACAAGATGCTATGAAACAGGTACAAATGAACCAAAGTGCCAAAGCGATACAATATGTTTATGGTACAGAATATTCCAATACACTTACACAAATACATGAATTGCAAAGTGAC
Source organism: uncultured Lachnospiraceae bacterium (assembly GCA_944384295.1). Taxonomy (GTDB): domain Bacteria; phylum Bacillota; class Clostridia; order Lachnospirales; family Anaerotignaceae; genus Anaerotignum. The sequence goes on from CALWSU010000020.1 coordinate 4,106, forward strand.
TTCTTAAATGAATTAGAAACAAGAACACAAAATGAAATCAATCAAGCAGATCGCAGTGCTATCGCTTTACAGATTATTTCTATTATTTTTACAATCTGCGTAATCATTTCCCAAGTCTTTAGCATTTTAATTACAAAACGACACATCATCCGACCAATTCACCTTTTGAAAGAAGAAATGATAGAATTATCCAAAGGTAATTTAGATGCTGAATCAAAATTAGTACCTGATACTTCAGAATTGGGCATGTTGATTTCAGCTATGCATACCACCAAACATGCGCTCCGGTCTTATATTTCTGATATTCGCCAAAAACTGAATGGTATGGCACAAGGAAATATGAACCAAACAGTAGAGTTGGATTATGTTGGAGATTTTGCAGAAATCAAGCATTCTTTAGAAGAAATATTATTGGCTTTGAATCATACATTACATAATATTGACCAATCCGCAGAAAGAGTAAACGAAAACGCTGTACAAGTAGCGGATGGCGCACAGGCATTGGCGCAAGGTTCTACAGAACAAGCATCTTCTGTACAAGAATTGGCGGCAACCATTAGTGATGTTTCACAACAGATTAATCAAACAGCAGTGAATGTAGACGAAGCAATGCAAGAAATCAATCGTTCTAGTCAAGATGTCATGTTATGTAATCAAAAAATGTCTGAAATGACGGAAGCTATGAATGAAATTCGTACAGCTTCACAACAAATTGCAAATATTATCAAAGCAATTGAAGATATTGCATTCCAAACCAATATTTTGGCTCTGAATGCAGCAGTAGAAGCAGCAAGAGCTGGTGCAGCCGGAAAAGGTTTTGCAGTTGTTGCAGATGAAGTAAGTAATCTTGCAAGCAAAAGTGCAGAAGCAAGTAAACAAACTGCACAATTGATAGACAATGCAACTACTGCTGTGGACAAAGGTGTTGTGATTGCAACAGAAACCGCAGAAGCATTACTTGGTGTCGTGCATAGCATACAAAAAAGCGATGGCTTGATGTCAAAAATATATGATGATACACGTGCACAAACAGATGCAGTTTCTCAAATTGATATTGGTGTTGGACAAATTTCCACTGTCGTTCAAACAAATTCTGCTACAGCAGAACAAAGTGCGGCTGCAAGTGCAGAAATGGGACAGCAAGCAAACCTACTAAAAAGCTTGGTAAATCAATTCCAATTATCCCAAAATTTATTTGGAGACGATGGTATGCATCAAAAAATATTTGAATCTAGCCCTACACAATTTACACAAAATAATACAACACAAGATACAGAACCTGTTATGCTCTATCCTGAGCCACAGCCTTCTTATGAATCTTATGGACATGATGCAAAATATTAAAAAATATCAATTCGTATAACAGAAAGAAAACACACAAAGTCTATGTTCAAATGGGATTTTGTGTGTTTTTTCTATCTTTTATCGTACACAATAAAAAAGAAAGGAAACCATATATGACATTAAGAGTCTTAAAAATATTTATTGCAGTTGCAGAAGAACAAAATATGCATCGAGCAGCCGAAAGGCTCTATATTTCTCAACCTGCTATTAGCCAAGCCATATCCGATTTGGAAAAAGAATATCATGTCAAATTATTTGAACGTATTTCACAAAGATTATATTTGACAGACATTGCAAAGGAATTATTATCTTATGCGTATCGTGTTGTGAGAGCTTATGAAGAAATGGAAAATATGTTGCTCACAAAAGGTCAATGCAAACAAATTAAAATTGGAACAAGTGTTTCTGTTGGAACTTGTTTGCTTTATGAATTATTAGACCAATTGAAACAGCAACATCCAGAAGTCGAGGTATCTGTTGTAGTAAACAACACAGGTTACATCGAACAACTTTTATTGGAAAGTCAAATTGATGTGGGGATTGTAGAAGGAAAAATTGTAGCAAATGAATTACGATGTCATGATGTGTGCGAAGATGAATTGATATTAGTAGCCTCCCCCTCTCATTCATTTGCACATACAGTATGTACCATTCAGGATTTACAGGGGGAGGTATTTATTTCTCGTGAAAAAGGAAGCTACGATAGAAATCAATTTGAAAGATATTTACAAGATCATCATTTTTCTATACAAAAACGATGGATTTGCTCTAATACAGAAGCAATCAAAAACGCTGTAATTCGTGACTATGGTGTCGCAATTTTATCTCGTATGGTAGTACAAACAGAATTGTCACAAGGCATATTATCTGAAATCCATTTACAAAATGTTTCCATCAAACGAAACATACAGTTTGTATATCATAAAGATAAATCCATTACAGACGAAATGAAATGGTTTGCGCATGCTTGCGGCTTATCCTTATAAACCAGTGAACAGATACAAAGCGGTACCAATCACACCAGAACCTAATATAATTTGGATTGCACCAACTTTATCTTTGTATTTTCTCAGCAAATAAAATGCTACACCAAAAATACCTAATTCAATGATATGCAAATTAGATAAACTTGCTCCAGCAAAATCTGCATTGAATAATGCTAACATAAAGATAGAAACACCAGCAGAGCCAATCAAAGCAACCACTGCGGGACGCATTGCAGTCAATACAGTTTGTACTCCAGAAAAAGAACGATATTTATAGTAAAAATGCGCCAATGTCAAACAAATTATAAAAGATGGAATGATACATCCAATGGTGCAAAGTATCGCACCGAAAGGTCCAGCCAATCTTGTACCAACAAATGTAGAAGAATTGATAGAGATTGGTCCTGGTGTCATTTCTGCAATCGTAATCAAATCAGAAAATTCTGGCATTGTCATAAGACCATGTGTATTTACAATTTGATCTTGAATCAAAGGTATGGCTGCATATCCCCCACCAACAGAAAATAAACCTACTTTGATAAAAGCAAAGAATAATTTAATGAGTAGTTCCATAGTTTTTTACGCCTCCCTTATTTTTGTATGTTTGATAAATGACTTGAGAAATACCAATTGCCAAGCAAAGCAAAATAATCAACATTGCACTTACGCCAAAGAAATATGTGCTAACAAATGCAAGTCCCATCAGCGTAATATAAAATACAGATTTTGTTTTCCATACATTCTGTGCCAAATTTAATGTCACATCTAATATAACAGCCGCAACACCTGCACGCATGACTTGTAAAGCAATCGCAATATAGGTATTTGTGCGGAATTGTTTGTAAAATACACAAATCAATGAAATAATAATCATGGGTGGTAATATGGTTCCAAGTACTGCAATCAAAGAACCCAATACGCCATACATGCGATACCCTATTATGACAGAAGCATTTACTGGCAATGGACCAGGAGAAGATTGTGTAATTGCCGTAATATCAAGCATTTCATTTTCTTCTAGCCAGCCTAGTTCCTCTACAAATTTCTTTTTCATCAATGATACAATCACGAATCCACCGCCAAATGTACAGGCACTTAGAATAAACATTGTTTTAAATAACGTCCATAGGTCTTTTGGTTTACAGCTTTTCATCATATGATACCCTCCTTATATGTAGTACGTGTTTTTGTTGGTTTTAGTATATTATAAGATAGTCGATATGTAAAATACTTATATTTTATTAAACTAATAATAATTTTATTATTAATTGGCTATAAAAAAACTCTGTACAAAGAATTAACATCCTTGTACAGAGTTTTTTATTTTAAGAAGCAAATAAACCAAAATACATCAATACAATGATACCTAAAATAATACGATACCAACCAAAGACTTTAAAATCATGACGTTTAATGTAATCCATCAAAAATTTGATTACAATGATAGAAACAATAAATGCAGTGATCAAGCCTGTCAACAAAATAGCAAGTTCCATTCCTGAAAAATGAAATCCAAATTGCACGATTTTTAATAAGCTAGCACCAAACATAACCGGAATTGCTAAGAAGAATGTAAATTCCGCCGCAACCTTACGGGATACACCCAACAATAATGCCCCAACAATGGTAGCACCAGAACGAGAGGTGCCCGGAAAAATTGCAGCAATCAATTGAAAGAAACCAATAAAAAGCGCTAATGTAAATGTAATTTCTGCTAAAGAATTGATTCTTGCTGCTTTTCCTTTATGACGTTCTTCAATCAACAAAAAGGCAACACCAAATATAATTAATGCGAGCGCAACTGTTGTATAATTGTAAAACCAAGCTTCAAATTGCTCACTAAACAAAAGACCAATGATAGCAGCTGGTACGCAAGCAACCAATATTTTGCACCACAAAATCACAATATCTATCTTTAAATAAGATATTAAACCAGTTTTTTTGCGCCTTGGGTCATAAGGCGGTTTTTGAAATGGAAAAATCGAATGCCAGAAAATAACTACAACAGCTAAGATTGCACCCAATTGAATGACAACTTCAAACATACGATAAAATTCTTCTGTTACTTGTAATGGCATGAATTCATTTAACAATATCATATGTCCAGTACTACTGATCGGCAACCATTCTGTAATCCCTTCCACAATACCAAATACTACTGCTTTGATTAACTCAATCCAATCCATGATTTCCCTCTTTCCTAAAGTCATTCCTAGTTACTTCCTATCATTATACTATGCTAATACAAAAATATCCATCAAAATTATGTATATATGAGAAAACAATAAAAAATAAATTTATTGACATAATATTGTTATGTAAATAAATTAGAAACTAGATTTTGGTATTCCAAAATATTTCTGCATTTTTTTATTTTCTTGATTTCTTTTTGTTTGGACATTAAGAGTGGATACTGTATCCAATATGTCCACAATTCTTTCATTTTGCATAATACATGATGACTTCCAGAAATCGTATCCAAATATCCAGTACAAATTTGATCATGAAATTGTAAAAATTCCTGCGCACACATTGGTACGCCCCCTTTTATTTCACGTACTAATGCTGGATTGATTAACAATCCACGACCAAGCATGATTGCCTCAATTTCAGGAAATGTATGCAAAAATTTTTGATAATCGGATACAGAAAAAATATCTCCATTATAGCAAATAGGAATTTTACTTTGTTTGCTTACTTCTGCAAAAATAGACCAATGTGGTGTATTTTTGTAGAAATCTTCTCGCACACGTGCATGCAAAATCCATTCTTTCACTGGAAATTTTGAAAATAATGCTTCTAATGCAAAAACTTCTTCTGGTTGCTGCATACCTAATCTTGTTTTTAAGGAAATGGCAATAGGACATTGCTCAAATATTTGTTCTAAAAAAGCGTTTAATTCCGATAAATTTGCTAAAAAACCTGCCCCCTTCCCTTTCGTGACCACTGTAGCAGAAGGACAACCTAAATTTAAGTTGATTTCAGTATATCCCATATCTGATAAAATATGGGCAGCTCGTAAAAAAGCATCTGCACGATTGGTAAGCACTTGTGGAATCACAGAAAGACCTGTATTATGTTCTGGTATCACATCATTTTTTTCTTTACTGCCTAACGTTCTTTTTTGATTTGGTGAGAGAAAAGGTGTATAATATCGTTGCATAGATGGGAAACAAGAAGCATGTGCATTTCGATAAATATATCCTGTAATCCCTTCCATTGGTGCAGCATAAAACCTCATAATAAATCCTCCATAATTTTATTATGTTAACTAATTTGATACTGTTTCCTTTGAGATTTTCCATACTATTTTTGAAATATTTTGATTGCGTTTTGAACTGTTTGATAATATGACCCATGTTTTTGTTTCCCATATATCGAAGCATGATGACAGAAGATATGTGCTGCAACACATGCAGTCAAAAAATAAATCAATTTGTCATAACCAAAAACTTCCATGCCAATAAATATAGGTGCAAAGAAAGTATTGGTTGCACTACCAAATACCGCAACATATCCCAATGCAGCTGCAAACGTAATGGGAACATCGAAAAAAATTGCCAATACAGCACCTAAAGATGCACCAATCGAAAATAAAGGGGTCACTTCCCCACCCTGAAAGCCGATTGCTAATGTAAATCCTGTCAATAATGCCTTGCAAAGCCAATCATACGGATATATGGTTTGATTAGAAAATGCATCAGAAATTAAATTTGTACCAAGTCCTGTATATCGACCATAATGTAAAGTGAATAACAATATTGCTAATAAAATCCCAAAAACAAAAATACGTAATTTTGCATTCGGAATAATGTGCGCACATGTTTGTTTCATATATCGTAGCATTTTGGCAAAATAAGTTCCCACAACACCAAAAATAATACCCATAATAAAAGCTTGCAACAATAGCATAAATGAAAAATCAATATGAAAAGCGACTGTAAATTTTTCTAATCCTAAGAAATGTGACACCCATGCTGCACTAAAAGCAGCAGTAACCATTGGAACAATTGCACGTAATGCCAGTTGCCCAACAACTAATACTTCGGCCGCAAAAAATATAGCTGCAACTGGTGTTTGAAACAATCCTGCAAAACCTGCCGCCATACCTGTTACCAAAAAAATATGTGTACCATCTTCTATGGCAAATCGCTTGCCGATTTGATTGGAAACAGCAGCCCCGATTTGCACCGCAACACCTTCTCGCCCTGCACTACCACCAACAAAATGGGTAAGCCATGTGCTGCCAATAATCAATGGAATCAAACGTTTTGGGATTGTTGTTTCATTTCGATGGGCAACATCTAAAACTAAATTCATACCCTCTTTGCTTCTGTCTCCAAATTTTTCATAAAACCATACAATACATAGACCTGCAATCGGAATACATGGTATCAATGGTATGATATGTTTTCCACGAAATTCTGTAATCCAAAGTAAGGCAGAACCGAAAACCATAGTAATCGCACCTATCATACAGCCAATCCCTATCCCAAGCACTGCAAGAAATAATTGTGTACGACAGGATTTTAATGGCATTTCCTTCATAATTTATTCCTCTATTCTTTCTGATTCTATTCTATATCAAAAACAAGCGGGGTTCGGATCAATAATGCCGAATCCCGCCTACTTGTTTATTTATCAGCGAAAAGATACCATTTCGATTAGCCAAGTTGTGCCAGACGTTCTTCTATCTGCGCCAAAGTTGCACGATATTTTTCACCCTTTGCTTTTTCTTCTTCAATTACATTTTGTGGAGCTTTTGCCACAAAGCCTTGATTTGCCAATTTCTTTTCTACACGTTCTACTTCTTTTTGCATTTTTTCTTTTTCTTTTTGCAGACGTTCTTTTTCTTTTTGAATATCTACCAAATCAGACAATGGCATATAAATTGTAGCATTTGTTGTTACAACAGATACTGCATCTTCACCGATACCTGTTTTATCTGCTTGTACGGTGACTTCACTCGCATGACTTAATGTTTTGAAGAATACCTTACTATTTTCAAAGATATTGCGGATATCTTCTTTATCAGATACTACAAAAACTTGTACTTTTTTCGATGGCACTACATTCATTTCTGCACGAATGTTACGAATATTACGTACTGCCTCTTTCATTAAATCAATTTCTGTTTCATTTTCTACATAGTTCCATTCTTCTTTATAAACAGGCCAATCCGAAATCATAATGCTTTCTTCTTCATCCTGAATGTGCTGGAATATTTCTTCTGTAATATATGGCATAAATGGATGCAGCATTTTCAAAGCATGAATTAAAACTGTTTTTAATGTCCATAATGCAGCTTCTCTGGTAGTATCTTCCTTGTTATACAAACGAGGTTTTACCATTTCAATATACCAGTCGCAATATTCGTCCCAAAGGAAATCATATACTTTTTGTGCAGCCAAGCCAAGTTCATAATGCTCTAAATTTTCACTTACTTCTTTTGCAAGTGTATTTACTTTGGATAAAATCCATTTATCAGCAGAAGTCAGCATCAAAAGCTTTGTTTCTTGTTTGTCTTCCATATTCATCATCACAAAGCGGCTGGCATTCCAAATTTTATTACAGAAATTACGGCAATTTTCCAAACGTTCCCAATAGAAACGCATATCGTTACCAGGTGCGTTCCCTGTAATCAACATCAAACGCAAAGGATCTGCGCCATAGTTTGCAATTACTTCCAGAGGATCAATACCATTTCCTAAAGATTTGGAGAATTTTCTACCTTGGTCGTCACGAATCAAACCATGAATCAAAACATCATGGAATGGTATTTCGTGCATATTTTCCATTGCTGAGAATACCATACGTACTACCCAGAAGAAAATAATATCATAACCTGTAATCAAAGTATTGGTTGGATAGAAATATTCTAAATCCTCTGTTTGTTTTGGCCAACCCAATGTAGAGAAGGGCCAAAGTGCAGAACTGAACCATGTATCCAAAGTATCTTCATCTTGATGCAGATGTTTGCTGCCACATTTTTCGCAGGCTTCTGGTGTATGTTTTCTTACTGTAATATGTCCGCAATCTTCACAATAATATGCTGGGATGCGATGTCCCCACCAAAGCTGACGAGAAATACACCAATCGCGAATATTTTCTAACCAGTGCATATAAACTTTACCAAATCTGTCAGGTACAAAACGTAATTTTTGTGTTTCATACACTTCCATAGCAGGTTTTGCCAATTCGTCCATACGAACAAACCATTGCAATTTAATCAAAGGTTCAATTGGCGCATTACATCTTTCATGGCACCCTACAGCATGTGTGATATTTTCAATTTCTACCAAATAACCTTCTTCTTGCAGTTGTGTTACGACAGCTTTTCTTGCTTCCATACGATCCATGCCTGCAAATTTTCCAGCATTTTCGTTTAAAGTGCCATCGTCATTCATCACATTGATGCGTGGCAAATTATGTCTTACGCCAACTTCAAAGTCATTTGGATCATGTGCAGGTGTAATTTTTACCACACCTGTACCAAATTCACGGTCAACATACTCATCCGCGATGATTGGAATTTCTTTATTCATCAATGGCAAAATACATGTTTTGCCAATCAAATGCTGATATCTTTCATCATCAGGATGTACTGCTACTGCAACGTCACCCATCATTGTTTCAGGACGTGTGGTTGCCAAGCGTACTTTTTCATCAGAACCTACAATCGGATATTCAATATGATAGAAATGTCCCTGTTTTTCAATATGATTTACTTCTGCATCAGAGATGGTTGTTTGACATTCTGGGCACCAGTTGATAATTTTTTCACCACGATAGATATATCCTTTTTCATACAAACGACAGAATACTTCCAATACAGCATCAGAACAACCTTCGTCCATTGTAAATCGTACTCTATCCCAATCACAGGAGCAGCCAAGCTTGCGCAATTGGTTCAAAATAATGCCGCCGTATTCTTCCTTCCATGCCCAAGCACGTTCCAAAAATCCTTCACGACCTACATCGCCTTTGGTCAGACCTTCGGAAGCCATTTTTTGAACAACTTTTAATTCTGTAGAAATACTTGCATGGTCAATCCCTGGAACCCACAATGCATTATATCCTGCCATTCTTTTCCAACGAATTAAAATATCCTGCATTGTATTATCCAAAGCATGACCCATATGCAGTTGTCCTGTAATATTTGGGGGTGGCATTACAATACAATAAGGTTTTTTACTTTTATCAACTTCAGTGTGGAAATATTTTTTATCCATCCACATAGCATAAAGACGATCCTCTACGGTTTTGGGATCAAAATTTTTTGCCAATTCCTTCACGCTTTACTCCTCCTTCATTTCATAAAAAAAGCTTTCGCCCTGATTAAGGACGAAAGCTCGCGGTACCACCTTATTTCCTGTCAAAGATTGACAGACACTCAAAATCGATAACGAGATCAACCGTTTCTGCCTACAACGATTTCAGCAGAACAACTCCAAAGCTACCTTCTGCGTGCCATTCTGAAAAAACCTTACAGCCTTTGGGTTTTTCTCTCTGCCAGCTGGGAAACGCATACTCCTCTTTTTCTTTGTCTTTCTTGTTTTGATATTTATACCATAAGATTTTATTCAATCTCACTAAGTTTGTCAAGGCTTTTTTGTAAATTATTCTGTATTCTTCAAATCTTTGGGATATTTGGAAATATTCAAGAGAATACCCATCATACCCATTGTAAACACCAAAGATGTACCACCATAGCTGATGAATGGCAATGGCTGCCCTGTATTCGGTATGGTATTCGTTACAACGCCAATATTGATGAGAGATTGGAATGCAATGGTAGCAGAAATCCCTGTCGCAACCAGCATACCAAAATTATCTCTTGCATTGATTGCAATTCGTATTCCACGCCATACCAAAACCGCAAATAATACAACCACCAATGCCGCACCAATCAAACCCAATTCTTCGCAGATAATCGCAAATATGATGTCATTATGTGCTTCTGGAATGAATGATTTTTGTCGGCTTTGCCCCAAGCCAACACCAAACAGACCACCAGAAGCTACTGCATATAAGGATTGTATCGTCTGGAATCCAGAGTCAGTTGGGTCTGACCAAGGATCCAGCCAAGTCGTGATACGTTTCAAACGATAACGGAATTTTTCAGGAATGATTAAAATTGCACCAATGGGAATCAATGCTAAACCACCTGCTACAAAATACCATATTTTGGGACTGGCGATAAACAACATCGTCAGACCTACCAATAACAGCAAAAGTGCAGTAGAAAAGTTTGTCAGCGCAATCAATCCAACAGGAATCCCTAATACCAAACAGGCTTTTACAAATCCCACAACGTTTGCCAAATCTTTCCTATGGTTGATAATATAAACAGATAAAAAAAGTATTACAGCAAGTTTTGTAAATTCAGAAGGTTGGAATTGCATTGGACCAATTTCAATCCAACGCACCTGCCCTTTTTTTTCAGCTCCAATAAATGGCAGTGCCAATAGAATCAAATTGGAAAGTATATATGCCAATGGTGCCATGCGTTTCCAGAATTGATAAGGAATATTCATGGCAACAAACATTCCTATTGTTCCCAAAACAGCCCATAGACCTTGTCTTTTGAGATAATAAAACATGTCATAATTATAAATTTCACTTGACATGGTGGTATAATAACTGGCACTAAAAATCATGACAACCCCAAAAAGCACCAACGTCAGCACAACAAACAATAAGCCAAAATCATATCGATCCGTTTTGACGCGCTTTGTTTTATTGCGTGATGTTGGATGCATTTGTTTTGTCTGGTTCATCTTTCCACCTCGTTCCTGTTGCATTTACAAAACTTTGTAAATGCTTTATTTTTGCAAAAACGCATTGACTTGTGCCTTGAACAAATCTCCTCTTTGTTCATAGTTATCAAACATGCCCCAACTTGCACATGCTGGAGAAAGCAATACACAATCTCCTTCTTCTGCAATTTGACGACACAAATTGATTGCTTCTGTAAAGGTATTGCAATCCGAAATTGCATGGAAACCAAATTTTTCAGCTGATGCGCGAATCTGTGGTGCAGTTACCCCAATCAAAACCAAATGTTTGACGCGACCTGGAAATAGTTTTGTCCATTCATCAAAAGAAACACCTTTATCATATCCGCCGCCAATCAATACAATTGGTTTTTGCATCGCCAATACTGCACGAATAGACGCATCTGTATTGGTACCTTTGGAATCATTATAATAATCTACACCATCTACTGTAGCGACATATTCAATACGATGTGCCACACCAGTAAAATTACGCAATACGGTACGAATTTTCTCTAATGGAATTCCAGCGCAAATACTCATTGCGGCAGCTGCCATTACATTTTCATAATTATGGATTCCTAAAATCTGTAATTCTTCTACATTTAATAATGTTTCTAAAATTCCTTGCCAACGAATTTCCATATTTTTTCCATCTAAGTAAATTCCTTCTTGCAATGGTTCTTGACTGCTAAAGAAAAATACTTTGGCTTTTGTTTTGGCTGCCATATCGCGACATATGGTATCTGAATAATTCAAAATACAGTAGTCATCCTCTGTCTGATGTGCAAAGACACGCTCTTTCATTGCGATATAAACTTCCATTGTTTTATGTCGATTCAAATGGTCTGGTGTAATATTCAGAACAGCACTGATTTTCGGATGAAATGTAACTGCTTTTTCCATTTGAAAACTGCTGATTTCTGCCACGACCCAATCATTTTGTGTCAAGCTTTGTACTTTTTCGCTATATGGTACGCCAATATTTCCAACTACTGCTGCATTGGGATAGCATGTTTTCATAATTTCACCCGTCAAAGTAGTAGTTGTTGTTTTACCATTGGTACCTGTAATCGCTGTAATGGGACAACGTGTTTCACGATATGCCAATTCTACTTCGCTGATGACTGGAATATCTTTTTTCTCTGCCGCTTGAATAAAATCCAAATCACAAGGAATCCCCGGGCTTAACACAATCAAATCTTGTTCACAAGCAATATCATCTGGGTTCTTGCCAGTATATAAATGTACTCCTTTTTGTTCTAAAGCAATGGCTTCTTCTGGAATTTCTTCTCGTGGCTTCAAGTCTTGTAGTGTCACAATTGCACCAGATTGACATAATAAATTTGCTGCTGCAATACCGCTTTTTGCCATGCCACAAACCAAAGCATGTTTTCCTGCATAATTCATATCATTCATCCTTCTTTCTTAAAACAGATATTGACTTCCCAAAAAGCCAATCAGACATAACAAAGCAGTCGCAACATAAAATAATGTGACAACCTTTGTTTCTCTCCAACCGCACTGCTCCAAATGATGATGGAATGGCGCCATTTTGAAAAGACGATGTCCTTCTCCATATTTACGCTTGGTAATCTTAAACCAACCAACTTGCAGCATGACGGTAATAGACTCCCATAAATAAATAAAACCAACAATCACAATAAAGATTGGCATTTTCAAAACAAAAGCGGTTGCTGCTACAAAACCACCTAATGCCAGAGAACCTGTATCGCCCATAAACACTTTTGCGGGATAAGAATTGAAAATCAAAAATGCCAATAATGCGCCAATAATCGCACCGCAAATGGGTGAAATCATACTATTTGCTGCCCATGCTACAATCATAAAAAATGCAGCAACAATCAAAGTGACACCACCTGCTAAACCATCTAAGCCATCTGTTAAGTTTACACCATTGACTGTACCTAATACCGCAATAAATAGAAAAGGAACGAATAAAATGCCTAAATCCAATTCCATACCTTTTGTGAATGGAATATAAATTGCTGTACCAATCCCGCTTTGCATGATATACCAACAGAAAATAGCAGTCACAATCAGTTGCAAAGCTAATTTTTGCCAAGCGCGCAAACCCAAAGAGCGTTTTTTCACTACTTTGATATAATCGTCCAAAAATCCAATGATACCATAGCATAATGTCATCAATACGACTGCGATACCATCCGTATTATTTTTCAAAAAGAAAAACGAAGCCACCACAAAAGCAATCAAAAACGCAATCCCACCCATTGTTGGTGTACCTTGTTTTTGTAAATGCGTTTGTGGTCCATCATCTCGTACCGTTTGCCCGAATTTCATTTTATGCAAAATCGGTATCAAGACTGGACAAAGAATCACCCCTATGACAAATGATATCAAAATAGCATAAACCGCTTGTTCTAATGCCCCCACTTTTATTTCACTCCTTGTAATTTTTCCACCGTTTTTTCAAATCCCATACTACGGGAAGCCTTTAATAAAATGGTATCTCCCTTTTGTAAATCATGTATGCCCTGATTCCAAAAATCTTGCTGTGTATCATAGCAATAAACTTGTTGCAGACCATTCTGTTTTGCGCCTTCTGCCATACAATCGGAAAATTTGCCAATACAAAATAGTACATCAATCCCCACTTGTGCCGCATATGCACCTACTTCTTGATGCATTTGTGGCGCATATTCTCCCAGTTCTCCCATGAATCCCAAAATTGCAACTTTCCTACCTTTGGCTTGTTGCAAGATATCCAAGGAGGCTTTTGCTGACACGGGATTTGAATTATACACATCATTGAGCAAAGTCATTCCATTTTCTAAAGACATAATCGACATACGATTTTTCGTAGGAACAAAATTTGCAATGCCATCTCGGATTTGTTCCAATGTCAATCCCAATTCTAAGCCAACTGCAGCAGCAGATAATGCATTACTGACCATATGGGCACCTGGCAGTGGTATCGTAATCTCTATTTCTCCTTTTGGTGTATGCAATGTGCATTTGGTTTGTTCCAAACCAAGCGGCATAATATGATCTGCAAAAATACCTTTTTGATTTTCCACACCAAACCATACAATGCTAGGCTTCAATTTTCCTTCTACCGTTTGCAACATATCATTATCCGCATTCAAAATAGCAATTCCATTTTCGTCCATAAAATCAAACAATTCACATTTTGCTTTTAAAATGCCTTCTCTACTGCCCAAATATTCAATATGTGCAACCCCAACATTAGAAATCAAACCAATATTCGGTCTGGCAACATCTACCAATCTATGAATTTCATCAAAATGATTCATTCCCATTTCAATAACAGCAACTTCATGATGGTCCTCTAAACGAAACAATGTAAGTGGTACACCGATTTCATTATTATAATTACCTTGCGTCCATAATGTATCATATTTTTGCTGCAATACAGATGCTACCATATCTTTTGTCGTTGTTTTTCCAACGCTGCCAGTAATGCCAACGACTGGAATAGAAAACAAAGAACGGTAATATTTTGCTAATTGCAATAATGCAGTTTGGGTATTCTCTACCAATAATAATGCACATCCATTTTCCGGGGTCATTTCTTGCTCAATCAAACAAGCACCCACACCCCTTTTCATACAATCTGTAACATAACGATGTCCGTCTGTATTCTCTCCTTTTAAGGCAACGAACAAACTATTTTCTTTTGCTTCACGGGAATCTTGTGTCACATGAGAAATATTTTTTACAATGGTATCATCTTGTACCAGAATCTTTGCGCCTGTTGCTTGTGCAATCTCTTGTATTGTTAAAGTTTTCATATGCAGTCCTCTCCAAATGCTTTTCGTACTTCTTCTACATCATCAAAATGGATGGTTTTATCCGGGAAAATCTGATAGGTTTCATGTCCTTTTCCGGCAATCAAAATGACATCTCCTGCTTGTGCCAATGCCACTGCACGCTGTATTGCAATGCGACGGTCTACCTGTTTTTCATAAGGGCAATTTGTATCTTTGATACCAACTTCTACATCGGAAAGAATTTGTTCTGGGTCTTCTGTACGAGGATTATCCGATGTGATAATACAATATCCTGCATATTGTCCGGCAATTTTTCCCATGATGGGACGTTTTGTTTTATCTCGGTCACCACCACAACCAAACACCGCAATAATTTTTCCTTTTACAAATTCCTGTGCTGTTTTCAGCACATTTTCCAAACCATCTGGCGTATGTGCATAATCTACAACTGCTTGCACGCCATTTTTACTGCGAATAGTTTGGAAACGACCAGTGATACCCGTATTGCTGGATATTCCATTCAAAATCATATCTATAGAAATGCCCAATGTCAAACAAGCACCTATCGCCGCCAAAGCATTATATACACTAAAACGTCCTGGCGTATGCAAAGATACGGCATACTGTTTTTGTTGATACAATAATACAAATTTGGTACCTTCTGCATCAATCTCGATTTGTGTAGCTTGCAAATCTGCTGATTGTTCTATGGCATAAGTCAATACATTTTCTTTTGCCGCAGATTGCATAAACTCTCCTGCGGCATCATCCAGATTGATAATGCTGGTTTTGCTTCGCGCAAATAACAAACTTTTCGCGATTTTATAGTTTTCCATTGTCTTATGATAATCCAAATGGTCTTGTGTCAAATTTGTAAAAATACCGATATCATATTGTATGCCATCAACACGATGCAAATCCAAAGAATGAGAAGAAACTTCCATCATAACATCTGTCACGCCTTCGGAACGCATGGTATCCAATAAAGCTTGTAATTCCAAAGATTCTGGTGTAGTACGTTCCGTTGGTATAACACGATCTCCAATCCGATTTTCAATGGTGCCAATCACCCCTGTTTTTTTACCCGCCTGCACCAATACAGAACGAATCAGATACGTAATACTCGTTTTGCCATTGGTACCAGTTACCCCAATCATATGCATATCATTTGCTGGGTGTTGGTAAAAATTCGCAGAGAGCAAAGCAAGTGCTTGACGATTATTTTCGGTTTGAATGACTGTAATATTTTCTGGGATATTTTCTACTGTATGTTCTACCAATATGGCAGATGCGCCTTTTTCCATTGCCATTGGAATATATTGATGACCATCTGTCTGAAAACCAGTGATACAAACAAATAAATCATTTTTTGACACTTTACGAGAGTCATAAACGGGTGCATGTATTTCTATTGTATCGCTACCTTGTAAGACAGTATACGATATTTGATGCAACATCTCTTTCAGCTGCATAATGTATATCCTCCTTTGGAAATTCTGATATTTCCATCTATTCCATCTTTTGGTGTTATATTGCAAAAACTATTATACCATAAAAAAATAATTTGAACGAAAAAAGCATGATTTTTTCATATGAATTTTGTATCTAATATCATACAATTTCAAGATTATGATTCATTTAAAAGTATCTTTGTGCCTTCCAAAACACTTTCGCCGGCAGGTGGTATTTGTGAAGTAATCGGCTCCGCACCGTTTCCATCTGCAACCAATCCAGATGCTTGTAAGGTATCGACGGCTTCTTCCCATGTCATACCAATCACATCAGGAACAATGACTTGATTTTCTTCTAACACTTCCCCTTCTTTGGGAATTTGTAGATAAGGCAATATATTTTGCAACAATTCTTGCATCACAGGACCGCCAACGGTACCACCATAATATACGCCTTGCGGTTCATCTATCATGACAAAAGCCATCACTTGTGGATCATTTGCTGGCGCAAATGTCATAAAAGAAGCAATATATTTCCCGCTTCTGCGTGGTAATTTTTCTGAGGTTGCTGTTTTCCCGCCAATTCTATAACCTTCTACAGTAGCTTTATTCCCTGTACCCACAGCAACTACGCTTTCTAAAATTTCTTTCATAACTTCAGAGGTTTCTTGGGAAATGATAGGTTCTCCTTTATCATAAGAAAACACTTCCACCATTTCGCCATTTTCATCTGCAATACCATAACCAATATGAGGCGTAATCATATATCCACCATTTACAGTTGCAGAAGCGGCGCGCAATAATTGTAATGGTGTAATTTGAAAGGATTGCCCAAAAGACATGGTCGCCAATTCTACTGGTCCGACATTATCCAAATCATGAATGATACCAACTGCTTCTCCGGCAAGGTCGATTCCTGTTTTTTCATGAAATCCAAATAAATCCATATATTTCATAAATGTTTCTGCACCCAAACGATCCGCAATTTCCATAAATACTGGATTGCAAGAATTTTGTACCCCTTCTACGAATGTTTCAGAACCATGCGTACGTGGATAACGCCAGCACTTGATTTGACGATCCCCAGCTACATAATATCCACGACAATAAAATGTAGATTCTGGCGTCACAACACCTTCTTCCAATCCTGCTACAGAAGTAATGATTTTGAAAATACTGCCTGGCTCATATGTATCATTGATTGCGCTATTGCGCCACATTTGATTGCGTGCATCATTTCGTTCTTGCTCGGAAAGCTGTTCCCAGTTTGCCTGTAACGTTTCATCTTGTATGGTAAATGGATCATTGAGATCAAAAGAGGGATAATTTGCCATAGCATAAATTTCGCCATTTTGTGGATTCAAAACAATCAAAGAACCTTTTTTCGCTTGTTTTGCCTCTACAGCTTTTGCAAGTGTTTGTTCTGCATATTGTTGTATCACAACATCTAATGTTGTGACCAATGTCTGACCATCTACGGGCGCGATACGCTCTTGTGTACTATCCAATTCCCTACCAGCGGCATCTGTGACCGTTAAAATCTTACCTTCTTCTCCTTTGAGCATTTCTTCATATTTGGCTTCTAATCCAATAATACCTTGATTGTCTTTTCCCACAAAACCAATCACCTGTGCTGCCATATCGCCATAAGGATATACACGCTGTACATCTTCGTCCACTTTGACCCCTGCTAAATTTGCTTGCCGA
This sequence comes from uncultured Lachnospiraceae bacterium, assembly GCA_944384295.1. GTDB lineage: Bacteria > Bacillota > Clostridia > Lachnospirales > Anaerotignaceae > Anaerotignum. Next base: position 22,144 of record CALWSU010000020.1, read on the forward strand.
ATACTTTGTGCTGTTTCTACATCAACTTTTGATTGTATCCTAACTAACGCCACTCTTTGTGTAATCTTTTGCAAAACTTCATCATAAGACAATTCTAATGTTTCTGACAAAAATTGTGCCGTTTGTTCGGGTTCTTTGATTTGAGAAGGAATCACGCTGATTGCATTGACTGTTTGGGTTTGCGCAATCCCAATTCCATTGCGGTCTACAATATCTCCTCTTTTTGGTGTAATCAATCTATCGCGTGTTTGTTGTTCATATGCCATTTCCTGCCATTGCGGGGCGCGATAAATCTCTATAAAACATAATCTGCCAAATAATACAAGAAAACCAGCCAAACAACAACTGAGATAGATAACCAGGCGCTTTTTTTCCATAATCGTTGGTTTTTGCATAAAAACTCCCTGCCTTTTCTTCATATTCATGAAAGATGGTATCTTGAATCATAAGATACACAACATCTCCCTGAAACTAATATATGAAAAAGCAAGGAGTCTATGCACTTTCGTATCAAACAACAGCATTATGTAGCTGGAGTATTTGTATTACTTTCTGTATTTTGTGAATCCGTTTTATCGGGTTCTCCCATGGTAATGACCACTTCGCTATTCTTCGCAACCGAAACACCATATTTGGGTTCTTGTGATATCACCACCCCGGATTGTTCCCCTTCAAATGCAACCGTGAAACCAGCATCTGTGAGTTTCTTTTCTGCCTCAGTATATGTACTGCCAATGACATTGGGTACACTGACAGTGCCAGCATCTTCTTCTGATTTTTCTACATATAATATAATCTCACTGCCCACATCTACACTGGTACCACCTTTTGGCACTTGATTTGAAATCGTATTCCCAGTACCAACCACTTTATAGGTCAATTCTTTGCCATCTAAATCTCCAATGACATCATAAATGACACTGCCTGTGTAATCGCCAACTGTCACAGTTTGATTTGCAGACAAATTCATGTCTTCTTCTGTACTTTCTGTTGGTTCAAGGTTTTCATATTTGATGATGCCTTCAATCAATTCTTTTGTCATAGGGGTTGGTGTTTGTACACCATCTTGATAATTTTCTGGTAAATTGATGACGGTAAAGACAATATATTCTGGATTTTCTGCCGGGAAGAAAGACATATTGGTCAATGTCCATAAATCATCTCTGCTTCTATCCCCTTGTTCCGCTGTACCTGTTTTACAGCCAATGGAATATCCAGCAATATCCAATTTCTTCGCAGTACCATGGTCCACAGTTGCCTTTAATGCTGTACGCATATAAGCAGACGTTTTTTCAGAAATGACACGACGTACCACTTCTGTATTATTTTGCAATACCACATCGCCATTTGCATCAATAATTTGAGACACAACATGTGGCTTTATGATTTCTCCACCATTAATCAAGGAAGAAAATGCAGTGATTGCTTGAATTGTAGTACAGTTAAATGTTTGTCCAAAGGACATAGTCGCCAACTCTGTTGGTCCGATACTATTCAAATCATGCTGCAAACCAGCGGCATTGACCTCACCGGGTAAATCTATGCCAGTGACATGACCAAAACCAAATTCTTCTTGGTATTTATAAAATTTTTCTGCACCTAACAGATTTGCCATTTGTATGACACCCATATTGCATGATTGTGCCATAACTTCTTCTGCGGTAATGGTACCATGTCCGCTTCTTAAATGACATCGAATGGTATATCCGCCAATTTCGACAGCACCATTACAAGTAAAGGTAGAATTTGGCGTAATCAATCCTTCTTCCAAAGCAGCAGCAACCACCAATGGTTTGAAAATAGAACCTGGTTCATATGTATCACTAATGATAAAATTCTTCCAGATATTATTGAGGTATTCCAGCTTCGTTTTATCGTCCAAATTATCCCAATTTTCTGTATATGTAGGGTCAGTTTCCCAAGAAGGCAAAGCATTGGGGTCATTCAAGTCAAAAGAATGTGATTCTGCCATCGCATAGATTTCGCCTGTATTCGGATTCATGACCATTGCCGCCACATTTTTTGAGGGCCACTCTGCTGCCGTGTTTGCAACGATTTGTTCTGTCAATTGTTGTAAATTATAATCAATGGTCGTGATGACAGTATCCCCATCTTGTGCCGGATAATCTTCATAAGAAATAGAATCTGCTCCATTATACAATATGAAGGAACGTCCCGGCGTACCTTCCATATAATCATTATAATATCCTTCCAATCCCCATTGTGTATCGCCACGTGTAAATCCAATCAAATGGCATGCAGTTGTTTGCAAAGGATAAGAACGTTTACTTGTTTTTTCGTATACCACACCTTTTAATCCGGCAGCCTCCAATTCTTCTTTGACACTACGTTCCACATTCTTCACCAAATACTTCCAATGGTTATTCATGTATAATTCTCCTGTTTCCGGATTGACCGTAACATATTGTTTTAATGTTTCGTATTCCAATTCCGGAAAATATTGGCATAATGTGGTCAAAGTTTTTTCCATTGCTTCTGGGTCTTTTTCGCCAACTTCAGCCAAAACAATCGAGTCTAATACAACATTATATACTGTAGTACTAATGGCTAACACTTGATTATTGCGGTCCATAATTGCGCCACGATTTGGTGTTATGATTGTATCATAGCGGTTAATTTGCTGGTTTTTGGCTGCGGCTTCATATTCTTCTCCATGTACCACTTTCAAATAAAGTACTCTGCCAAACATTAACGCAAATACAGCGATAAATACAAAAACAATAAATGCAAATTTTCCATTTGCTTTTATCTCTTGGTTGTTTTTTTTCATGTATTTTTTCATCCTCTTTGTATCTTGAAATGATGTAATAACGTAATGATAGATTTATTGTGCATTTGTATCGGAAGAATATTGTATGGTATAGCTTTGTTTTGGTACATCAATATACACAATCTGATAAGATTGCGGTTCTGACATGCCCAAACGTGTCATTGCTTCTTGTTTGATATAATCTAAATCTATTTGTTCTGCTAACTCCGATTCTAAAGTCGCATTTTGCGCTTTTAAATCAGATAATTCGCTTTTTTTCTGACGAATCTGCACTTCTTGATTCGTTACAATGACATTTGCTCCCATAAAAGCAATACAACCGGAAAAAATCAATAGCATAACCATGCAAACTTGAAAAGAATGTATCCGGTTTTCACGCCGTGCTAAACTCTCTTTTCGAGTCAAAGCTGATTTTTGGGGATGTGTTTTCCGTTTATGCTGTATTTGTGTATCAGCAGGTTGTACATCATAAGCAACGTTACCATATGTATAGTAGGAATTTGAACGTACTGACTGTTTGGTATTTTGTTTTCGTCTTTTCGCAGCCATACCATTCCCTCCTTTTTTTGATTTGTGTTATTCCAATCCTTCTAAAATGCGCAGTTTCGCACTTCTGGAACGTGGATTTTGTTGCAGTTCCTGTGGACTGGGTATAATGGGTTTTCTTGTAACTATTTTTCCTTTTGGCTTTTTACCACATACACAAACAGGAAATTCTGGCGGACAAACACAAGGATTTTCTTGCTTCCGAAAGGCTTCTTTCACAATACGGTCCTCTAAAGAATGAAATGTAATAATACAAAGTCTGCCGCCAGCGGTCAAACGCTGTGCCGCTTGTGCAATGGCATTTTCCAATACTTCCAGTTCTGCATTTACTTCAATACGAATGGCTTGAAACGTACGTTTTGCTGGATGTGGACCATCTTTTCTGGCGCCTTTTGGGATTGCTTTTTTAATCACATCTACCAATTCGCCTGTCGTTTGAATGGGTGCAAGTTCTCTTTGCTTCACAATAAATTGTGCAATACGTTTTGCCCAACGTTCTTCTCCATAAGTATAGATAATTCTGTTTAAATCAGCCTCTGAATATGTATTCACTACATCATATGCCGAAAACGGCTTTGATTCGTCCATACGCATATCCAATGGAGCATCTTGCTGATAGGAAAATCCGCGTTCTGCTTCGTCCAATTGATAGGAAGATACCCCAATATCCATCAACATACCATCAATTTGCGCAATGCCCAAACCATCTAAAATCTGTCCAATATTTCCGAAATTATCATGTACAAATGTAATTTTATCTAAATACTCTGCCAATCGAATTTTTGCCGCTACATGTGCATCTAAATCCTGATCAATACAAATCAAACGTCCTGTTGTCAGTCTTTTCACAATTTCTAAAGAATGACCACCGCCACCTGTTGTACCATCGACATATATGCCATCTGGGCGAATTGCCAACCCATCTATACATTCTTGCAACAACACAGATACATGTTGAAATTCCATCGGGTTTCCCCACCCTTTCTGTCTGCATATCATATATCACATATTACATATCAAATACCTAAATTTTCCATTTCAAAAGCCAAATCGTTGCTAATGAAATTTTCTTCCTCATTATAAGACTTCCAATTTTCTTTATTCCAAATTTCTACGCGATTATTGACACCAATCGAAACAATTTCTTTTTGTAATCCAGCATATTCTCTCAAATGCTGTGGCAATACGATACGACCTTGATGATCCAACTCACATTCTATTGCGCCTGCAAAAAAGAAACGTACAAATTTTCTTGCGCCTGGATTGGTCAGTGGTAGTTGTTTGAGTTTATTTTCAAAAATTTTCCATTCCTCTTGTGGATATACAAATAAGCAATTATCCAAGCCCTTTGTCACAATAAAACGCGAACCAAGCCCTTCGCGAAAACGTGCTGGAACAATCAGTCTACCTTTTGCGTCAATGGAATGTTGGTATTCCCCTAAAAACATGATTGTCACACCACCTTTCCACCAAAGCAAAAACAATCGCTCCATTTTCATCCACTTTATACCACTATTATCCACATTGTAATATACCGACATAAAAAATACAAGACCAAACACCTGTTTTTATGCGTCAAAATATGCTTAAAATCTGGATTTTTTCATACTTTTTTCCTGTTCCATCAGCAATCGAAATTTATCAAAATTTCGCCATAATATGACAAAAACCCGCTCATATATTCCCAAATATATGAGCGGGTTTTTGATTCATTTATGCTATGGTATGATTCAAAAATTAAATTTTTTATCATACATTTATAATAGAAAATTCACCAAACAACTAAAATGGATTCGTTCTGAACCATTTTTACTTGCCATATTTTTCTTTTAAATATGCCAATGCTTGCAAATAACCATCAAATCCTTGTCCCATCATTGTTTTTTCGCAAGCCATACCAGCATAAGACACCTGACGAAATGCTTCTCTGCTACTCACATCAGATAAATGCACTTCTACAGCAGGTAAACTTACTGCTTTTAATGCGTCTAAAATCGCTACACTGGTATGCGTATAGGCGGCTGGGTTGATAATTATTGCATCAACTGTATGATATGCTTGTTGGATACGATCTACCAAAGCACCTTCATGATTTGATTGAAAGATTTCTACTTGTATTTGATTGGCATGACCATACTCATAAATTAAGTTTTCTAAATCTTTGTACGTTTGGGCACCATATATTTCTGGCTCACGAATGCCTAACATATTGAGATTGGGTCCATTCAAAACCAATACTTTCATATCCATACGCTCCTTTTATATGATTATATGATTACATGATTTTATGATTATATGATTTCTGAATAGCAACCCAAGAAGGAAAATTCGTCAGCAGCCAGTTCCATATCTTTTAATAATGTAATCACATCACTGGAAAATACACTTGCATCTAAATCGAAATAGAAGCGGAATTCAAAATCTCTGCCGGGAATGGGACGGCTTTCCAATTTGCATAAATTGAATCCACGACATGCGATTTTACCAATCATTTGATACAAGGAACCCGGTTTATGAGATACAGAAAGCATCAAACTGATTTTATTGGAACCAGCATAAATTTCCATATTTTTCGCAATACAAATAAAACGAGTGTAGTTATTTTGATTATTCTGAATATCATGATTCAAAATTTGCAAGCCATATAATTTTGCACATTCTGGTGAAGAAATGGCTGCAATATCATCTCTGTCAGATTCTGCAACATATTTTGCAGCTGTTGCTGTATTTTCAAATATTGTAATTTTTACATTTGGCAATGATTTCAAAAATTCGCTGCACTGGCTCAAAGCCTGTTCATGAGAAATAATCTCTTTGATTTTAGAAAAATCGGTACCTTGTTTTGCAAGTAAAGCATGATTGATATGCAGTTTTAGACTTTTCACAATATAGAATTTATGACGCACCATCAAATCATACACTTCTGTAACAGAACCAGCAGAACTATTTTCAATCGGCAAAACGCCATATTGACATAAACCAGTTTCTACGGCATGGAATACATTTTCAAAATTGCGGAAAAACATGGTATTGGGAATGTCAAACAATCTGCTGCAAGCGCGTTCCGCATAGGAACCTTCTGTACCTTGACATGCAACCACTGCTTTTCTAGGAAATTCCATAAGCGGATTTTCAATATTTTTCAAAATTTCAGCAGACAATGGTGTATCTTTGATCAATAATCCAGCCTGATAACTTCTGCTCACATCAAACATGGTATGATAAAGTGTCTTTGTATAAAGTTCAAATTCTTCGCCTGCATGTTCCATTACACGCTGCAATACGGCATTTTCACGTCTCATATCCAATACAGGCAAATTACTTTCCGCTTTTGCACCAGCAATCCCAGAAGCAACCTTCATACGTTCTACGAATAAATCTACAATCTGATCATCAATATCATTGACTTTTTTTCTCAATTCTTCTAAGTTCATGGAAATTATCCTCCTTTAATCTTTTATCTTTTATCTTTTATCTTTTATCCTTTGTTCTGCATATAATATAAATCTAATAAAGCAATCGCCATGGCAGCTTCTACACATGGAACCGCTCGTGGTACAATACAAGGATCATGTCGTCCCATGACACGAACCGTCTCATTTTGTTTGCTCTCCAAGCCAATGGTTTGTTGTTCTCTGGAAATAGATGGGGTTGGTTTGAAAGCGACTTTTACAGTTAAAGGCATTCCACTAGAAATACCGCCTAAACTTCCGCCATGATGATTTGTGGTTGTTTTCACAGCGCCTGTTTCATCATAATAAAATGGGTCATTATTCTCTGAACCAAACAAAGAAGCCGCGCCAAATCCTTCGCCGAAAGAAACGCCCTTCACCGCAGGAATGGCAAATAAAATAGCAGCTAATTCACTTTCCAAACCATCAAACATAGGTTCTCCCAGACCGACTGGCAAACCAACAGCAGCCGCTTCTACAATGCCTCCCACGGAATCTTGGGATAGTCTGGCATCTTCTATGACATCTTGCATTTGTACTGCGACTGCATCATTGATTACGGGAAATTCTTTTGCTGTCACGGTATGCAATTGGTCTGCCGTTACATGCACAGCATCAAATGCTTGGTCTTGTATTTGCTTGATGGAAAGAATATGCGCACCGATATGGATATTGCGTCTTGCCAGAATTTGCATACAGACCGCGCCTGCGAAACACAGCGGCGCAGTCAGTCTGCCTGAAAAATGTCCGCCGCCTCTATAATCCTGAAACCCATGATATTTTATGATTGCAGTATAATCTGCATGTCCCGGACGTGGTGTTTTTATCAAATGTGTATAATCTTTGGAACGCGCATTTGTATTTTGAATCATGGCACACAGCGGCGCACCACAGGTTTTTCCATCCATCAATCCAGAAACCACTTCTACCAAATCAGCTTCTTTTCTGGGTGTAGCATATTTATGCTGTCCAGGCGCACGACGTTTCATAAAGGCTTGTGCTTGTTCCAAATCAATATATTCTCCCGCTGGCAAACCATCAATCACAACACCAATTGCCTCTGAATGCGATTGCCCAAAAATAGAGATGTGAATACTTTTCCCAAAATTAGAGGACATCTGCGCCACCTCCCAATCGAATAAATTCTGCAAAAAATGCAGGATATGATTTTGCAACTGCTTCCGCACCAAGAATGGTAACTTCCAGACCTAATACAATGGCACCTACAGCCGCAGACATTACAATTCTATGATCGTTGCAAGCATCAATTTGAATTTCTTTCAGTATTTGTTCTGTATTTTCTCGCCCATAAATGGTAATTCCATCTTGTGATTCTTCTGCACGAATCCCCAATTGGTGTAAACAATCCGCCATGGCAGATAAGCGGTCACTTTCTTTGATTCTTAATCTTGCTGCATTATAAATTTCTGTTTTTCCTTTTGCCATAGATGCGACAATACATAAGATTGGCATCAAGTCTGGAATTTGTGACACATCAATCCGACAACCTTTCAAAGTCGCATGTTGTACAGTCACACATTCTTCCGACATTTCTATCTTTGCGCCAAACTGCTGCAATAATGGAATGATTGCTTTATCCCCTTGTGGAGAATCTTGTTGTAACCCGCAACAAGTGACACCATTTCCAGAAGCAGCACCAGCCGCCAACCAAAAAGCGGCATTTGACCAATCCCCTTCTGTGATAATCGTACCAGGGGAATGATATTTTTGCTTTCCTGAGATAGCGAAACCAGATTCTGTTTCTTGCACTTGTATTCCAAAACGCTGTAATGTATGTAATGTCATATCGACATATCCCTTAGATTCCAAAGGCGTTGTCAATACGATTTCGCTATCGCCTTCCAACAGTGGCAGCGCAAATAATAAACCTGTAATGAATTGTGAACTCACATTTCCAGGCAATATAAAGGTACCAGCCGTCAATTGTCCACTCATTTCTAAAGGAAGTTGGCTACTGCTGATATAACAGCCATGATTGGATAATAAATCTGTCAAAATGCCTATGGGACGTTTGGGCAAACGACCTGCGCCCTCCACCAAAACACTACGTCCCAAAGCTGCCGCTACTGGTAATAAAAATCGCAAAGTCGAACCGCTTTCTCGACAATCCAGAACCGAAATATTTTCTTGATATGGCGGCGCAGGTGTAACGAAAACAATGTCGCCTTTACGTTCAAACTTTGCGCCAAGATTTTTCAAGCATAATATCGTAGCTTCAATATCTTCTGAAACACCTTGTATCTGAATTTGTGTGGGTGCATCTGCCAAAGCAGCCGCAATCAATAAACGATGTCCATCTGATTTGGAAGAAATCATTTGTACCTTTCCTGTCAAATGACCACCTGTAATTTTGATATTCATAAAGAAGTCACTCCTTTACTGCCAATGCTGCTAAGTCTGCCAAAGCAGGTACTTCTGAAATTGGTACTTTTTGTATGATACAGTTTCCAATTTCAAGAGGAAAAACAAAACTAATGTTGTCACCTCTGCGTTTTTTATCCAATAATGCACCGGAAGCGATTTGCGCAGGTGCATACTCTGTTTCCAATGGCAAATGATTCTTTCGCAAAGCTTCCGCAATTTGTTTGGCTGTACCCGGTTTTGCAATCCCTTTGTGTTCCGCTGCGCGCGCAATCCAATGCATACCGATTGCAACAGCATGTCCATGCGAGATTTTGAAATGGCTGCAATGTTCTATGGCATGTCCAAATGTATGCCCCAGATTCAAAAGCTGCCGTTTTCCATTATCGAACTCATCTTCCTGCACAATATCACGCTTCATGGAAACACAGGATTCTATAATATCTTCGAGCTGCTCCATAAAATCTCCTGTTTGCAGCTGCGCAAACAAATCACGATTGCCTAATACACCATATTTAATTGCTTCTGCAATGCCATCGGAAAATATATCTTTTGGCAAAGAAGATATCACATCTGTATCACATAATACAAGTTGTGGTTGATAAAATGCGCCTGCCAGATTTTTACCCGCTTCTAAATCAATTGCCGTTTTCCCACCAACGGACGAATCAATCGCAGCCAAAAATGTGGTAGGGATTTGTACAAAACGAACGCCCCTTTGATAGATTGCAGCAGAAAATCCAGCCATATCTCCTACCACGCCGCCGCCCAAAGCGATAATCAAATCTTGGCGTGTGATTTCTTCTTGCGCCAAATATTCTAGTATATTACTTAATGTATGGATACGTTTTGAGGCTTCCCCTGCTGGAAACGCATACACACAAGTAGAAAAACCTTCTTGTTGTAGACTTTGGCAAACAATATCTGCATACAAAGGCGCGACATTGTCATCAGATAGGATTGCCACCTTACATGGCTGTATTATTTTTTTGATTTCTTTTCCCGCTTGTTGGAGCAATCCTTTGCCAATACAAACACAATAAGAAGTTGTTGCATGCACAGTAACGATTTTCATTGATACACCTTCTTACTCAAACTCTTTGACCACATCTACAGCAAGTCGCTTTTCTTTTCCTTCTCGCAGCATACTTTTTAATGTTTGTGCATCGCCAGAGCGAATGACTTCGCTGTATGCTTGTAAACGTTCTACCAAGCCATCTATTTCATCTGCCAAAAAGTCTTTGTTTTCTAAAAACAGTTCTGTCCACATGGTTTCATTCAATTTTGCGACACGCGTCATATCATGAAAACTGCCTGCGGAAAATCCTTTATATTTCGGAGATAACTCGCTTTTGATATACGCGCTAGAAACCACATGCGCCAATTGGGAAGTATAGGCAATCATTTGATCATGTTCTGCATCTGTAGCCACTTGTAAACGCGCAAAACCAATGCTCTTGAAAAATTGTCCCAGTTGGTTCACATCTGCAATATTTGCACCTTGATATGGTGTAAGTATCATGGTCGCACCTTCAAAAATCTTTTCGCTGGCATAATTAAAACCAGAACGTTCAATACCAGCCATAGGGTGTGCCCCAATAAATAAGAAGCCATTTTCTTCTGCGATTTCTTTCACATTCTGACAAACCAGACGTTTGATACCAGCACAGTCCGCAACAAGCGCACCTTTCTTGAAATCAGATGCATGTTGTTTGATATAATCAATGGTTGCCTGTGGATACAGTGCAATCAAAACAATATCGCAATCTTTTGGATTGCCTTCTATCATAAATTCATCTACTGCTTCCAAAAGTTTTGCACTTAATCTGACAGTTTCTGAAATATCCCAGCCAATCACAGTATGTTCTGTTTTTTTCTTGATTGCCTTTGCCATAGAGCCGCCAATCAGTCCTAAACCAACCACACCAACTTTCATGACAAGTCACCTCTTTCTTTTCGTTTTCCTGATTTTCGATTATTCGTATTTACAAGCAAAGGGACGAATCTGGAATACGGCTTTTGCCACATCGTCAAATGCTTCTGGTGTCAAGGATTGTGCGCCATCACACAATGCATGTGTGGGGTCATTATGCACTTCAATCATCAAACCATCCGCACCAGCGGCAGTTGCAGCCATTGCCATAGGTTTTACCATATGTGCATAGCCCAAAGCGTGGCTAGGGTCAATGACAATTGGTAAGTGTGTCAAACGTTTTAATACTGGAATGGTAGATAAATCCAATGTGTTTCTGGTTCTGGTTTCAAAGGTACGGATACCTCTTTCACACAATATAATATTTTCATTGCCGCCCGCCATGATATATTCAGCACTCATCAGCCATTCATCTATGGTATTTGCTAAGCCTCTTTTTAATAAAATAGGTTTATTGATTTTGCCCAGTTCCCGCAAAAGGTCAAAGTTTTGCATATTTCTTGCACCTACCTGAATCAAGTCAACTGGCTCAAACATTGGTAAATGAGTAATATTCATAATTTCAGATACAATCGGCAATCCTGTTTGTGCTTTTGCTTCTTGCAGCAATTCGATGCCTTCCCCTTTCAAGCCTTGGAATGCGTATGGAGAAGTACGTGGTTTGAATGCGCCGCCACGCAGTAAACCCGCTCCGGATTTTTTCACTTGTTCTGCAATATAGCAAACCTGTTCTCTGGATTCTACCGAACAAGGTCCTGCGATAATTTGGAAATTTCCACCACCAATTTTTACACCTGCAACATCTACTACAAGGTCTTCATTATGAAATTTTCTATTTGCATTCTTAAATGGTTCTTGAATCCGTTTTACACATTCCACAATATCCATAGAACCAACCAAATCCATATCTATTTTGGAAGTATCTCCAACCAAACCAACAATCGTATGATTTTGTCCTTGTGAAATATGTGTTTCTAATCCAAGGCTGTGCAGCCATGCCTGCAAGTTTTCCATCTGTTCTGGTTTGGTGTTTTGACGCAATACAACGATCATTTGAAATTCCTCCTTATCCTTTGTCTAATTTCCTGATTGAAATTTGTCAGAATCATTTCTTGTAAAATCTGGAAAAAAAGAAAGACTCCGCAGTGAATTTCACCGCGAAGCCTATATCATAGTCTTCTTACAAGAAAAAACAACAAAACAAACCGTCTTTTCTTTTCAGCAAAATTCACTTTGAATCTTTGAAAACACGGTAAAAATAAAAGTATGCAGTTGCGGAACATAACTGTAAATGATTCATCATCATGCAACCTCACTTCAAAATTGTTTTGTCGGAAATAAAATATGAGCATATACTAACACAAACGATAGAAAATGTAAAGTATATTTTCATTTTTTTACAAAAAATTTCTTCAAAATAGAAATCAAGTATGTTATTCACTTTGAAGAAACAAATCAAAGCTGCAAGCAGAAAGACCCACAGCTTTGATTGCAAGTATTTTTTGCATTATTTTATTTATTTTAATTTAAAGGAACTCTTTAATGGAACAATACGATTAAATACCAACTGAGAAGGTTTGGAATCTTTGGTATCTACGATATAATATCCATTGCGCATAAACTGATAACGGTCGCCCGGTTTTGCGTTGGCAATAGAAGATTCTATGATAACATTTTCTTTGATTTCCAAAGAATTTGGATTCATAATCATATCGCCATTGGGGTCATCTGGATTGTCCAACATCATATAATCATATAATCTTACAGTAGCTTTCACATGTTCTGTTGCGCTTACCCAATGCAAAGTACCTTTTACTTTTCTTCCTTCAAAGCCACTGCCGCTCTTTGTTGCTGGGTCATATGTGCAATGCACTTCTATGATGTTGCCACTTTCGTCTTTGATGACATCTGTACAAGTTACGAAATAAGCGCCTTTCAATCTTACTTCTTTTCCCGGTGCCAAGCGGAAGAATTTTTTCACAGGTTCTTCCATAAAGTCTTCTCTTTCGATATACAATTCTCTTGTAAATGCGGCGGTTCTGGAGCCTAACTCTGGATTTTCCGGGTTGTTCTCCAATTCCAGCATCTCTACTTGTCCTTCTGGATAATTGGTGATTACCAATTTCAAAGGATCTAAACTTGCCATCACCACAGGTGCTTTTGCTTTCAAATCATCACGGATACAATAATCTAATAAGCCACTATCTACCACACTATTGGCTTTGGAAACGCCAATGCGTTCACAAAAATCACGAATCGAAGCCGGTGTATATCCTCTACGACGCAAACCGGAAATGGTTGGCATACGTGGATCGTCCCAACCATCTACCAAACCATCTTCTACCAAAGCACGTAATTTTCTTTTGCTCATAACGGTATTGGTCATACCCAAACGTGCAAACTCAATCTGTCTAGGTGGGTGTTCTGTATATCCTGCTTCTCTTACCACCCAATCATACAAGGGACGGTGATCTTCAAATTCCATGGTACAGATAGAATGTGTAATACCTTCGATAGCATCTTCCAAAGGGTGTGCAAAGTCATACATAGGATAAATACACCAATCTGTACCAGTGGTATGATGTGCTGCATGGGAGATACGATACAATACAGGGTCACGCATATTGATATTAGGAGAAGCCATATCAATTTTTGCACGCAAAGTATGGGAACCATCTGGAAATTCCCCTGCTTTCATTCTTTCAAATAAATCCAGATTTTCTTCTACACTACGATTGCGATAAGGGCTTTCTTTGCCTGGTGTGCTTAATGTGCCACGGTATTCTCTCATTTCTTCCGCACTTAAATCACAAACAAATGCTTTCCCTTCTCGAATCAATTTTAATGCTACTTCATAATAGGTTTGGAAATAAGAGGAAGCATAATACAATCTATCTTCCCAATCAAAACCCAGCCATTTTACATCTTCTTGAATGGATTCTACATACTCTACATCTTCTTTGGTAGGGTTGGTATCATCAAAACGCAGATTACATTTTCCGCCGTATAATTTCGCCAATCCGAAATTCAAGCATATTGATTTTGCATGTCCGATATGCAGATAACCATTGGGTTCTGGCGGAAAACGTGTATGGATTTTTTGCAAATCCCCTTCCAAATCCGCCTGAATATAGCTATGTATAAAGTTACCAGTTGCACCGAGTCCACTGTTATTTTCTAAGATTTTTTCATCTGCCATAGTATCCTCCTAAAAAATGTATTCCATAATAGTACAATATTTGTTATTCATTATAATATAGCATTTCCACAAACGCAATAAAAATGCATGATTTTCCTTTTCTTTGTATAGATTCATTGTCAAATCAAGAAAAAAAATGTATAATGTCCATGCGTCAACGACCAAGAGGAGGAAACGATATGCTTGCATTTACCATTCCAGATACCAAATATTTTATGGGACTTTTATTCAAAAGCGATACATTTGATGATTTTTGTTTTCGACAAGGTGAGATTTCCGCGTTTTCTCATATCTCTATAGACGGAAAACGTGATATGGATTACTATGAGGAAGCAGATACAGAGCCATGGTGTAGTTGGGCGGAAATCAAGCCGATTGTATTTCAATTTATCCGTGGCAAAAAGACACCAAAAAATCTCAAATTGGTATTATCTCTTGCTACAAAAGATATGGCATCCTATGAAAACACAGCAGCTTTATTTTGGAATATATTATTCCGTGAAAATACATTGCTTTGTACCATATCAACCACACCTGCAACCTTTACATTAGACAAAATCGATGAGCAAAAATGGGCAGAATGGGTGATTGCTTTTTGTCAAAAACATAACATTGGTATCATCAAAGAAGGATAAAAGAAGAATCATACGATTATTAGCACTCATTTTATGTGAGTGCTAATTTTTTCTTGACTTTTGTGTGTATGGTGTTACAATATTGTTATTGAATACAAGTATATTATGAAATAGAAATATATAGGAGGTACTTTAACATGAAGGAAACAGGTAATCTTTCTATCAATAGTGAAAATTTCTTACCAATTATTAAAAAATGGTTATATACAGATCAAGACATTTTTATCCGTGAATTGGTATCCAATGCCTGTGACGCTGTGACAAAATTAAAAAAATTAATGGTTATGGGGGAAGCAGACCATATTCCCACTGAGGAAGCATTTTCTGTACATGTGATTTTAGACAAAGAAACAAAAACCATGCAGATTGTAGATAATGGGATTGGTATGACAGATGAAGAAATCAAAAAATATATCAATCAAATCGCATTCTCTGGTGCCACAGACTTTTTGGCAAAATACGAAGAAAAAACAGAAGGCGATCAAGAAATCATTGGTCATTTCGGTTTAGGTTTCTATTCTGCATTTATGGTTGCAGACCGTGTAGAAATTGACACACTCTCCTATCAGCCAAATGCAGTTGCTGCAAAATGGAGCTGTGACGATGGCATTGACTATACCATGACAGAAGGTAGCCGTGATACGCGTGGTACTACCATTACATTGTTTTTGAGCCAAGAAGGCGAAGCATTTTTAGAAGAATCTAAATTATATGATGCACTCAATAAATATTGTGCATTTATGCCAGTACCTATTTTTGTAGACATTATCGAAAAAGAAGAAGAAAAAGAAATCCAAGATACTGCGGAAACAACCAAAAACAACACCATTCATATTACACAAGAAGAAGCGGCAACTTTAACCAAAGACGAAATATTGGCAAAAGGCAAAAAAGAAGATTCCGAAAAAGAGGATACACCAGAAGAACCCAAGCCATTGAACGATCCTTCTCCTTTATGGTTGAAACAACCCAAAGATTGTACAGAAGAAGAATACAAAGCATTTTATCATAAAGTATTCTTTGACTTGAACGACCCTCTATTCTGGATTCATTTGAATATGGACTATCCTTTCCGTCTGAAAGGGATTTTATATTTCCCGAAATTGGTCGAACAAATGGACGTGGTAGAAGGTCAAATCAAGCTATATTCCAATCAGGTATATATTGCAGATAACATCAAAGAAGTAGTACCAGAATTTTTGCTTTTGCTCAAAGGGGTATTGGATTGCCCTGACATGCCTTTGAATGTTTCCAGAAGTGCATTACAAAATGATGGCTATGTAGAAAAAATGAATAGCTACATCACCAAAAAAGTAGCAGACAAAATCAATCAATTATTTAAATCAGACCGTAGCGCATATGAAGGTTTCTGGGACGATATTGGTATGTTCTTCAAATATGGCTGTATGCGTGAAGAAAAATTATATGACAAAATTAAAGATGCCCTTTTGTTCAAAACGACAGATGGTGTATATGAAACCATTCAGGAATATTTGGACAAAAACAAAGAAAAACATGAAAATAAAATTTTCTTTGTTACAGACGAAGCACAGCAAGCACAATATATTCGTATGTTCCGTGAACAAGGTTTGGAAGCGGCAATTTTGACAACACCTGTGGATAAACCATTTGTATCCTTCTTGGAATATAAAAATCCTGGTGTAAAGGTACAACGTATTGACGCAGATATCACAGACACATTACAAGAAAAAACAGAAGGCGAAGAAAGCGAAGCGAAAAAACAAGCTGATGCTTATGAAAATACACAGATGGAAAACTTATTCCGCAAAGTGCTTGGCAATGAAAATCTGAAAGTCAAAACAGAAGCCTTGAAAACACAAAATGTACCAGCTATGATTTTGTTGAGCGAAGAAAGTCGTCGTATGATGGAAATGATGGAAGCATATGGCAACAACGAAATGTACCGTGCTATGTTTTCACAAGTAAAACCTGATGAAACTTTAGTACTCAATAAAGCAAACAAACTGGTACAATATCTGCTCAAGAATACAGAAGAACAAAACGAAGATACTGATATGATTTGCCACCAAGTATATGATTTGGCATTGATGAGTCATAGAAGTTTGACCAGTGAAGAAATGACAACTTTTATTGACCGCAGCAATCGTATTTTGGAAAAATTAGCAGAATTGGAAAATAAATAAGCCAATATAACATTGCCAAAAGGTGGATACTTTAGTGGCTTATTCATAAATTCATAAAGAAAACAAAGAATGCTGGAATCCTTCATATTGCAAAGATTCCAGCATTTTGATTTTTACTGATTTGCTTCTAAAGATAGCCGTAGCAGTAACCGCCTTTTTTTGATGTCAAATATAGAAATGTCTTTTTTAGGGCGTATCTGAAAAGTCCTCTATATTTATTATTTTAACAAAATGGCGATTGCAGCAATATGAATAAAAGCAAAA
>CALWSU010000021.1 GCA_944384295.1 uncultured Lachnospiraceae bacterium
TGTGCGCGAGTGGCTCAGTGGTAGAGCATCGCCTTGCCAAGGCGAGGGTCGCGAGTTCGAATCTCGTCTCGCGCTTTTTGATTCAATTAAATACAGTTTATAATAATGGGCTATCGCCAAGCGGTAAGGCACAGGACTTTGACTCCTGCATTCGCTGGTTCGAATCCAGCTAGCCCAGTTTTTTCTATAATGGGGTATCGCCAAGTGGTAAGGCAACGGATTCTGATTCCGTCATTCGCAGGTTCGAATCCTGCTACCCTAGTTTTTTTAATTGTATAATAGAATAAAATAATGGGGTATCGCCAAGCGGTAAGGCAACGGATTCTGATTCCGTCATTCGCAGGTTCGAATCCTGCTACCCTAGCGCAGAGAGTCCAAGATTGGGCTCTTTTTTATTTGTATCATGAAAGTGCTATCTTTCAAAAACATACTACCCATTGTAGTTTAGAAATGGTATACTAAATAACACACAATCATTTACTATATTTCCTTAAATAATTCGTAAGGAAAAATCTGTTTTTTTGTAAAATCATGGTGTTATGATGAATATATAGTGAGAAATGGGATGGAGGAAAAATGATGCAAAATCAAAAATTTAATATCCTTGTTTGTGACGACGACAAAAGTATTGTAGATGCAATCGAAATATATTTAAAACAAGAAAATTATAATGTCATTAAAGCGTATAACGGCGTAGAGGCTTTAGAAGCATTGGAACAAAATGAGGTTCATTTGATATTATTAGATGTTATGATGCCACGTATGGATGGACTAAATGCAACGGTCAAGATAAGAGAAACACTCAATATTCCAATTATTATACTTTCCGCAAAGTCCGAGGATACAGATAAAATACTGGGGCTGAATTTTGGTGCAGATGATTATATCACAAAGCCTTTTAATCCATTGGAATTATTGGCACGTGTGAAAAGTCAAATGCGACGTTATACGGCTTTGGGGAGCATTGCAGAAAAGAGCAATGTCATCAAAATTGGTGATTTGGAATTGGATAAAGACGCAAAACAAGTGCGTGTAGATGGGGAACCAG
Source organism: uncultured Lachnospiraceae bacterium (assembly GCA_944384295.1). Lineage (GTDB taxonomy): Bacteria > Bacillota > Clostridia > Lachnospirales > Anaerotignaceae > Anaerotignum. The sequence goes on from CALWSU010000021.1 coordinate 1,049, forward strand.
TCAAATTAACAGCAACGGAATATGGCATTTTACAGCTTTTGATGGAAAATGCAGGAAAAGTATTTTCCATTGACCAGATTTATGAAAAAGTATGGAATGAACTTTCTTTTGCGCCAGAAAATACAGTATCGGTACATATTCGCCGTATTCGAGAAAAAATTGAAATCAATCCAAAAGAACCAAAATACTTAAAGGTGGTGTGGGGGATTGGGTACAAAATCGAAAAAATCTAGGATATATCAAACAGGTTGGAAATTTTGTGCTGTTTTTGTATTGTTTATTAGTGCATTCGCAATTTTTATTTGTGGTGTCATTTTTGCAAATGTTTCTGACGATTGGGGCAAAAGTATTTTGTCAGAAGAAGATTTTTATAATACAGTAGAGTTTCAAACAGAATTTTACCACGCTTTGGATTCTGCCATATTGGCAGATGTCTTTTACCAAAGTGAAGCCCAAATCGAAGCGGGTGAAAAGGTCGATCGTGAAGAATTGCTTTCCGGTTTCAAACGATATTACAGTATTATAGATGGCGTAATTACAGGAAATACACAAATCAATGATTCGTATAATGGTTTGATTGTGTATGGTGTGATACCACAAACCTTGCAAGAAAATTTTATAGAATATGAATATTTGGTCGAAACACGATTGCCGCAGTATCGCCAAATGTATATCCAAAACCAGTTAGACGATTATCGTGCAACGGTACGTTCATTGGAAACGCTAAAGAATTTTTATTACTTTGTAGAAGATGAAAATGGCAATCTTGTGGCTGGAAATGCAACACGTGCAGAAGTGAATAGCAAAAATCATACCATTATGCTTTCTGCGGAATTTTGCAGTGATAACTTAGCCGAAAAAACACAAATAGAATATAGCAATTATTATTTGCAAAATTCGCCTTATCGCGTTTATGCGGCGATAGATGACCCCTTGCAAGAAGGCGATGTATTTTATGATTTATACCAGCAATTTCGTTTGGCGAAAATGAGTTTGCCTTATTTGTTTTCCGTTTCTGCGATTGCATTATTGATATTTTCCATGTGTCTGATTTATTTGCTACGTGTGGTAGGACAAAAAGAAAAACATGGAGAAATCAAATATTTATTTGTAGACCACATTTATAATGAAATTCATTTGCTTCTTGTATTTGGCTTTGCGGCATTTTCCTTGTTTGCGGCGTTGATGTTACTGCGTTTTATATTGCAAGAAGGGATACCATTTTGGTCTTATGTATGTATCACGCTGTTAGGGATATTGTATATGATAGACCTTGCAGTAGGATTGAGTTATATATTGTCCTTGACACGCCAAATCAAAGGAGGCATTTTATTTCGTAATACATTGGTGTCTGTTTGTTTGCGTAAGGTTGCCTCATTATTTACGGGCACAACATTTCGTGGCTGGATGATTTTGGTGATGTTGGCTTATGGTATGGGCAACTGTGTTTTAGTCTTTTTGATGTGTTTGTATTGGACAAGCAATTATATGCTGTTATTCTTTATCGCATTGTTGGTGTTTAATGTATTTTGTTTGTATTTGTTTATTCGTGCTTTGCGTTCTTTGAAACGTATCATGATTTCTGCGAGAGAAACCTCACAAGGGAATTTTTCTTATCAACTAGACTTGGCAGAAATTTCGCCTTCTTTCCTCAATTTTGCGGAAGATATAGCCAATATACAAGATGGACTTAAGAAAGCTGTAGAAGAAGCCATCAAAGGCGAACGCATGAAAACAGAATTGATTACAAATGTGTCGCATGACTTGAAAACACCTTTGACATCTATTATTACATATGCGGATTTGTTAAAGCATCAGCAGTTAGATAATCCAGTTGCACAAGAATATGTGGAAGTACTGCATGTAAAATCTTATCGCTTAAAGCAGTTGATTGAAGATTTGATAGAAGCCAGTAAAGTATCCAGTGGCAATATTGCAGTAGAAAAAATGCGTGTAGATTATCGACAATTGGTCATGCAGGCAGTTGGTGAAATGGAAGAAAAGTTGGCAGATGCGAAACTAGAATTTAAATTGCATTGTGATGCACCAATTTTGATTGATGCAGATGGCAGACATATGTGGCGTATTTTGGAAAACATACTTTCCAATGTTGTGAAATATGCTATGTCTGGTTCGCGTGTATATGCTGAAATCTACGCCAAAGAAGGGTATGGCGTTTTAGAAATGAAAAATGTATCTGCGGCACCAATAGACTTTGACGCAGCACATTTGACAGAACGTTTTGTACGTGGGGATAGTGCACGTACGACAGAGGGTAGCGGATTAGGGCTTTCGATTGCCCAAAGTTTGGCAGAAGTCCAAGGCGGACATTTTGATGTGCAAATTGATGGGGATTTATTCAAAGCCATTGTCAGCATTCCTTTGTGGATGGGAGAAGACCCACAATCTGAGCAATCTGAACAATTTGAGCAATCCGCGCCATCTGAAATAGAAGCAACTTCCCAAAGCGATACACAAGAAAAAAATATATAAATGTAAATACACAATTATATCATTACTTTATTACATCAGTACAAAAAAGGCGTTTACTATATAGTTAGATATAGAAAAACGCCTTTTTTGATGATAGAAAATAGAAAAGGCAATGTATCAATGTATCAAAAAATACTATTCACAGGAAAAAGGGTATGATATACTGATGCTGTACTGTATATACAAATTGGATACAAGGAGAGAAGCGTTTTGTCAGAAAAATGGAACCGCTACTTGGATAATGGCGGATATGGAATATATACTTTTATGGTCTGGACCTTTATTGCTATTTTCATTGGCGCATTGTTGGGCGTAGTGGGCATTGCATTTCATCTCTTATTAGAAAAAGCCACAATGATACGTATGACATACCCACATCTGATATTATGTTTGCCGTTTGGCGGATTGTGTATTGTTTGGCTGTATCATGTGCTACATATGGAGAATGACAAAGGTACAAATCTGATTCTGAGCGCAGTACGTGCAAATGAAAAAGTGTCTTTTAAACTTGCGCCATTGATTTTTTGTAGTACTGTTATTACGCATTTTTTTGGAGGTTCTGCGGGACGTGAAGGCGCAGCACTGCAATTAGGCGGTAGTATTGCCTCAAGTATAGGACGCTACATTCATTTGGACGAAAAAGATGAACGCATCATGACAATGTGTGGTATGAGTGCCGGATTTGCGGCGTTATTTGGTACACCAATTGCTGCGGTAGTTTTTTCTATGGAAGTCATTACAGTGGGCGTGATGCATTATTCTGCTATGGTTCCTTGTGTGGTAGCAGCACTCACAGCATCTGGTTTGTCGGTATTATGTGGTATTGCTCCTACAGCTTATTCTGTGTCCTTTATGCCGGAATTGGCTGCTTCAGGCATAGGTTCCGTGTTGTTGTTGGGGATTTTATGCGCAGGGGTCAGCATAGTATTCTGTTTGGCAATGGAATGGATTGGAAAAATATATCGTAGTAAAATCAAAAATCCATATTTGCGTATTTTTGTAGGCGGTTGTATTGTTGTGTTATTGACCTATTTCATAGGTACAAGAGATTATAATGGTGCAGGTATGGACGTCATCGCACGTGCGATTGCGGGAGAAGCACAGGCAGAAGCGTTTTTATGGAAAATATTACTCACTGCATTGACATTGGGCGCCGGATTCAAGGGCGGCGAAATTGTGCCTTCTTTTTTTGTTGGCGCAACGTTTGGCTGTGTTTTAGGTCCATGGATTGGTTTACCTGCTTCTTTTGCGGCTGCTTTAGGATTGGCAGGCGTATTTTGTGGTGTGACCAATTGTCCCTTAGCTTCTGTCATATTATGCGTGGAATTGTTTGGTGCAAAGGGTTTGGGATATTATGCTCTCGTTTGTGCAGTAAGCTATATGCTTTCTGGTTATTTTGGTTTATACTCTGCACAAAAGATTATGTATTCTAAAATGCAGCCAGAGTTTATCAATAAGGACGTAGAATGAGAAATATGTATAAAAATTTTTTATGCAGAAAAATATGCAAAAAAATGTTTGACGAAGTCTGATAAGAGAAAAAATATCCATACTGAGATATGAAAAAATGGAAGAAATGTCAGTGTGATATGCAAAATGAATAAAAAATAAGAAAAAAATCAAGTTTTCTAGTGAATGTTAGAGATTGCATTTTATGCATATATCTATTATAATCCCTAGTATAACTTTTATGTGAGAAAAGACTTTTGGAGGTAAAAAAACATGAAAAAGTATTTGAAAGGTATTTTAGCAACAACTATGATTTTATCTATGACCGCTGCTTTGGCAGGTTGTGGCAGCAGCACAGATGCAACAACAGAAGAAGGTACAGATGCAACAACAGAAGAAAACACAGATGCTACAACTGATGGTACAGAAGCAGATGCGGCTGGCGATAAAACTTTAATTATGGCAACCAGCGCTGACTTCCCTCCTTATGAATACTATGAAGGTCAGACAGTAGTAGGGATTGATGCAGAAATCGCACAGGCTTTGGCTGATAAATTAGGCTATACATTACAGATTGAAGATATGAACTTCGATTCTATCATTCCTTCTATCACTTCTGGCAAAGCAGATATTGCTATGGCTGGTTTGACAGCAACAGAAGAACGTAAAGAAAGCATTGATTTCTCTGACAGCTATGCAACTGGTGTGCAGGTTGTTATTGTAAAAGAAGGTTCTGAAATCCAGAGCGTAGATGATTTATTGGCTGATGGCGCAAACTATACAGTAGGTGTACAGACTGCTACAACTGGTGACCTGTATGCAACAACAGACATCGAACAGGCTGGTAAAGGTACACTGGAACGTTATACAAAAGGTACAGATGCAGTAGCAGCATTGCAGACTGGCAAAATTGATTGTGTAATTATCGACAGCGAACCTGCAAAATCTTTTGTAGCTGCAAATGAAGGTCTGGTTATTCTAGATACAGAATATGCAGTAGAAGATTATGCAATCGGTTTGGCAAAAGATAGCCCTCTGACAGCAGAAATCAATACTGCTTTGCAGGAATTGATTGCAGATGGTACTGTACAGGGTATCGTAGATAAATATATCATAGCAGAATAATTTCAAATTGTGCATGTAAGTATCATAAATGCGTCTAAATAACAGGGACGGGAAACCGTCCCTGTTTTTGCGCAAATGGAAAATTACAAAAAAATGATATAGATGCTATAGAAAATAAAGAAAAATATTGGCGTAGTTTATGTAGATGAAAGGGGGATTTCTCTTGGAATGGTTTCAAAAATTGCAACATGATTTTTATAGAAACTTCATCGAAGACGATCGTTGGAAGTATCTGGCGGATGGTTTAGTAGTCACTTTGCAGTTAACGTTTTGTGCTGTGATTATTGGTATCCTGATTGGTGTACTGGTAGCCATGATACGTTCTACATATGATAAAAATTTCGCAGAAATGCGTCCAGGGTTCGGACGTGTTGTATTAAAAATTCTCAATGCGATTTCAAAAGTTTATTTGACCATTATTCGTGGTACACCTGTTGTAGTACAGTTATTGATTATGTATTATGTCATTATGGCATCATCAAACAACAAATTGTTGGTTGGTATGATTGCCTTCGGTGTCAACTCGGGCGCATATGTCGCAGAGATTGTACGAAGTGGGATTATGTCGATTGATAATGGGCAGTTTGAAGCAGGACGTAGTTTGGGCTTTAATTATGTACAAACGATGCGTTACATTATTATACCACAGGCGTTTAAGAATGTATTGCCAACATTGGCAAATGAATTTATTGTATTGTTAAAAGAAACATCAGTTGCAGGTTATATCGCAATGCAGGATTTGACAAAAGGCGGCGATATCATCCGTGGGGTGACATTTAGTGCATTTATGCCGTTGTTTGCGGTTGCATTGATTTATTTGATTATGGTATTATTCTTTACCTTCTTAGTGAATAAACTCGAAAGGAGATTGAGAAACAGTGAACGATAATACAGCATTGATTCGTGTGGAAAATCTCGAAAAGCATTTCAAACAAGGGGCAATCAAAGCATTAGATGGTATCAATACAGAAATCAAAAAAGGGGAAGTTGTGGTTGTTATTGGACCTTCTGGCTCTGGTAAATCTACTTTTTTGCGTTGTTTGAATCTGTTAGAAGTACCCACAGGCGGACATATTTATTTTGATGGTGTGGATATTACGGATATTAAGACAAATATCAATATTCATCGTCAAAGAATGGGTATGGTATTCCAGCATTTTAATCTGTTTCCACATATGACCATTTTAAAAAATATGATTATCGCGCCTATGAAATTACAAGGCAAAAGCGAAGCAGAAGCGACAGAGTTGGCGATGGGTTTGTTAAAACGAGTTGGTTTGGACGATCGTGCAAATGCATATCCCTCTCAGCTTTCTGGCGGACAGAAACAGCGTATTGCAATTGTGCGTGCTTTATGTATGCAGCCTGAAGTGATGTTGTTTGACGAACCAACTTCCGCACTGGACCCGGAAATGGTTGGAGAAGTTTTGGAAGTTATGAAGCAATTGGCACAAGAAAATATGACAATGGTGGTTGTCACACATGAAATGGGTTTTGCCCGTGAAGTAGGAACACGTGTCATGTTTATGGCTGATGGTAAACAGATAGAAGAAGGCACACCAGACGAAATTTTTAATCACCCAAAAAGTGAACGATTACAAACTTTCTTGGCGAAAGTACTTTGAAAAAAAGAAATCAGAAATATTCTATCAAATATTTCTGATTTCTTTTTTTTATTCAAATTCGCTTAGTTTTGCAAAATGTGCATGCAATTGTTCTGATGTTGCATTGATTTCTTGTGCAGAAGCGGCGATTTCTTGGCTGCTGGCAGCCAAATGTCCTAAACGTTCATTCACTTCTGTTGTAATTTTGCGTAATAAAGCAATATCTTCGGTAAAGGTATGTAATACAGCATCAATTTCTTCTTTGTTTTGATTGCTTTGACGTGCTGCATGTTGTGTTGATTCACTGAGGGCACGTACCTCATCTGCAACGACAGCAAACCCTTTTCCAGCTGCACCAGCACGCGCAGCTTCCACAGAGGCATTCAAAGCCAACAAATGCGTATTGCTTGCCACACGTTCAATGCTATTGTTATTTTGTTCTAATGCTTTTAATAAGTCATTGATTCTGGAAAGTATGTTTGACATTTTTGTACTACACGCGACTACTTGCTGCATTGCATCATTGATTCCCATGCTTTCTTGTGCAGAATTTGTATTTTGTTCTGCCATATGGCTGATAGAACTAGAAAGCGTTTCAAACTGTTGATTGGCATCTTGTACCATTTCATGAATGATTTGATTTTTTTGCTGAATACTTTGAGAAATGGATTCAATTTCTGCTTTTTCAGATTCTACAATCCCTTTGATATAATGGATACAGCCCTTGGGGATGTTGCATCGGTTGAAAATGGCAATTGCCATCTGTTTGCAAGAGGAATAACCACAAGCACCACAATTGATACTCTGTTTTTCTGGTGTGGTTTTGTCCATATCTTGAAAAATAGATTGTATGGTCTGATTGGAAGGTATTTGAATTTGATGCTCCTTGGAACGGTCTGTATATTGCCGCATAAAGTCAGATAGATTTAATTTTGCAAAAGTTTTATTTAGAATACGCAATCGGGCAGCACAGGTTTTTTTGGTATTCCAGATACCACGTCCCTTTTCCTGTTTTGCATTTTTTTGCTGATGTATGGCGTATAGCATTTCATCATTTCCGCGTTTATTTTCTTCAATCCCAGGTCCATCAATGCAGCCGTTTTCACAATTGAGTACATCTAATAAAAAAGGCAATTCCTGATGCTTGGAAATCCGTTTTGCATATTTTTTGAGTGTGTCATAAACCTTTTTTTCGCCTTCGCTTTGCTGCACAAAAGCCTGTTCTCCACAAAACCAACGAATATTTTCTTTTAATCCGCCGGGCATGGGATATAATGCACCAAGTTCGGTAGATAGTTCTTCTTCTTCAATCGGCGTACCGGTGATGTGATTTTTTTGTAAATATTGTATCAAATGGTCAAATGTGACATTATATTGTACCAGATTATGTGTATTTGGGTCTATGATTTCTGTTTTTTTGGCGATACATGGTGAAAGAAAAGCAAATTTATCTGAAATTCCCATATATTTCCGTGCATAAATTGCAGCGCATAATAAAGGACTATGAATCGGCATAAGTTTCGGTATCAGTTCTGGAATATAGTTTTCAATATAACGCACAATCGCCGGACAAGGCTGTGCGATTCCTCCCTGAAAATGAGTTTGTTGGATATATTGTATATATGCCCAAGTGGTGATATCAGCTCCGAAACCAACACTGAGCATGTGATTGGCTCCTAATTTTTTCAGTGCCCCCAATATGTTTCGATACTGATTTGGATAGTTTGCCACCAATGCAGGTGCATATAAAATAGAGATTTTTTGTCCTTTTTTCAAATCGGCAATTAATTTTTCGGTATCATCTTGAAATTCGCGTGCATGATGTTCACATACATCTAAACACGCACCACAAGCAATACATTTAGATGCGTCGACATGTACAAACTGCGTATTGCCATTTTCCACAACACAATTTGCGGTTAAAACTGGGCATGCGGCAATGCAACGATTACACCCAATACAATTCTCATTGGTATATATGAGTCCGTTTGTATCTGTCATAATAGTTTCCCCCTCTTTGGTTTCTTTTCAACAAAAAACAAAAATATACATATTTTCCATTTTTTCGTGAATTCCCTGATTTTATTATAAATCGTGTATCATGGATTGTAAAGTATATCGCACAGAAATACAGCATAAAAACGTATAAAAAAACATAGCTTCTTGTGATAAAGTGCCATAAAAAAATGGATACAGAATTTTTATGCAGAATATTATGTATATTTTGTGGTAAGAGGTGCTATATTTTTTGACGTAGTGTTTTTAAGTTTTCTTTTGAAAAACAGCCCAGCAAACCTAAAAAGATAAGATATAAAATCCCCATACCTGTCAGGCAGAGCAAGAAAAATATGCGAGAAGGTGTACCAGTTTGTATGATGTATCGAATCAAAAGCGCTGCGGCACCACCTGCCAAAAGTGGTTTCAAAAAACATTGTGAAATAGAAAATCTCACTCCTGTTCTACAATATAAGCGATGAAGTGCAAGCAATGTTGCTACCAATAAACTACAAAACCACCCCCAGCAAAATGCTTGCATACCATAGTATGGAACACCAAACCATACAAAACCGATGGTCAATAAAGAGGAAATCATGTGGCACCAAAACAGGAAAAGTTGTTCTCCCAAACCATTCAGCAAACCATGCAATACAGTTTGTGCATATAACATAGGGCAAAGAAATGCCAAAGGAAATAAAAGATTGCCCAAACTGCTACGGCGATAGAATATATAACAAATTTCCTGTGGAAAGACGGCAAATACACAAGCTGCGCCAACACCTAATATACAGGTGAATAGTAAAGTTACAGATACAGTACGTCTGATGCGTGTATTTTGGCTGGTAGCACAGGCTTCTGAAATTTCAGGCACCAAAGAAACAGAAAACGCCATCAATAAAACAGAAGGCAGCATCAAAAGAGGCATTACCATACCAGTTAATTCTCCATAAGCTGTTAAGGCTTCTGTATTGGTCATGCCATATAAAACAAGTCGTTGTGGAATCAATATATTTTCTAAAGCAGATAATACCGATGATACTATGCGGCTAGCAGTTAAAGGCATTGCCATAGATAGAATCATGCTCAAGCATACCATAGAAGATAAAGAGGGACGTTTGACCAATTTATGTCGACGCTTGAAACGAAAATAATGATATAGCGTAAATAGGCAAGACGTGATTTCGCCTAATACAATACCGCAAACAGCCGCAAAGCAAGCATAAGATAAGCCTTTTGGTACAAATACGCCAGCCAAGAGCATAATGGTGCCAATGCGCAATACTTGTTCTAAAACTTGTGAGCAAGCAGGAATCAACATTTGCTGTAATCCCATAAAAAAACCGCGAAGGCAAGAGCCTGCCGCCATAAATGGTATTGCAAATGCCAAAAGACGTAAGGAAAGCGTTGTACGATTGTCATATAATATATGTAAAGCAATCCAATCAGAACAGGTAAACAAAAATCCACTTAATAATAGACTGATGCATAGACTGATACAAACACTTTGTTTGACCAATCTGCCAATATTGCCGGATTCTTGTCGCATATTTTCTTGGGCGGTCAAGCGAGATATGGTCGTTGTCAAACCAGCAGAAGTAATGCTCCAAGTTAATGCATATAAAGGCAATATCAATTGATATAAACCAATTCCCTCGGCACCAATTTGTGCAGAAAGAAAGATACGGTTATAAAATCCCATGCATTTTGTGATGAAATTTGCGGAGGCGAGCAAAAGTGTACCCCATATGAGTTTGCGATGTTTCATAGCCAAAGCTCCTATTTTTCAGTCTGCTATGAATATATGAAAAAAATAGAAACAACATGCCGTTTTTGTACAAAAACATGATAAAATAATGTTTATAGAATGAAAAAAAGTAATATTTTTTTTATTGACAAATAAAAAACAATACGATATAATCTTTTCAAGAATTTTCATAACCATGTGAAGCAAAAGAGAGATTTTCGGGAATTGTAAAATGCAGTTTTGCAGAAAGCCGATGAAGCAATCCATATCCGCCGACTATGGAGAATCTTTCAGGTAAACGGATCTTTTGCAGATGGAACTCTGGAAAGTATTTCATTTTGATATGAAATCACCGTCGAAGTAAAACTTTCAGGTAAAAGTGACAGAGGATATGCAGGCAAAAATAGCGTAGTTTGCTTATATATCCTTTTTCTTTTTGCGACGGAAGGAAAAAAATATCAAAAAAGGAAATGATAGGTAGGAGGAGAGGTAGTATGGAAAACAAACAGGAATTGAAAAAGAATCTAGGTATTTCAACTGCTATGGCGACTGTAGTTGGTTGTGTCATCGGATCTGGGGTATTCCTGAAGCCGCAGGCAATTTATACTGCAACTGGTGGGGCACCTGGTTTGGGTATGATTGCATGGTTGATCACAGGTTTGGTATGTATAGCGGCTGCAATGACATTTGCAGAAGTTGCCATCATGATTCCAAGAACCGGTGGTATGGTAGCTTACTTAGAAGAAGCATTCGGGAAAAAAGTTGGGTTTTTAGCAGGTTGGATGCAGACCATTTTGTTCTATCCCGCTATGATTGCAGCACTTGCGGTAGCATTTGCACAGCAGGCAGAATTATTTATTGGAGAAGGATTTATTATTCCCGTTTCGATTGGTGCTATCATTATTGTAGTAATCTTGAATGGTCTGGGTTCTGCGGTAGGCGGTGGCGCACAGGTTGTATTTACAATCTGTAAATTAATCCCACTGGTGCTGTTGATGATTTTTGGTTTTATCAAAGGCAGTGGGGATAATCCTATTTTTTCTCCTATGATTGGAGAAGGTTTAAATCCTGCGGTGGTATTGGGTCAATTGATGATTGCTGTTTTGTTTGCGTTTGAAGGTTGGACGAATGTAGGCGCGATTGCAGGTGAAATGAAAAATCCCGGTAAAGATTTGCCTGTCGCAATCGTTGGTGGTGTATCCATGATTATGGCAATTTATTTTATCATCAATCTGGCGTATTTGTGGGTATTGCCTGCAGATCAGATGAAAGATATTGCAGTACCAGCTTCTGCGGTTGCAATTGCAGTATTTGGTGATATTGGCGGGAAAGCCATTTCTGTTGGTATTATGATTTCTGTATTAGGCGCATGTAATGGTTTCGTGCTTTCTGGTTCTCGTGTATGCTATTCTTTGGCAGCAGAAGGTACATTGCCTGCAAGTAATTCTTTGTCCAAAATCAGCAAAGCGCAAGTGCCAATGAATTCTATTTTATTGGTCAGTGTGTTAGGCGCAATTTATGCAATTAGTGGACAGTTTAACTTGTTGACAAATCTGGCAGTATTCGCTTGTTGGATTTTCTATACATTGACATTTATGGCAGTGATCAGACTGCGTAAAACACAACCGGATCGCGAAAGAACTTATAAAGTACCTTTGTATCCTGTGATTCCAGTAATTGCCATTATCAGTGGTTTGTATGTAATTATCAATCAGCTCTTTATGTCTGGTATGACGACAACTTTATTGGCAGTTGGTAGTATTATATTGACTTTGATTGGTATTCCTGTATATGCAGCAACTACCAAAAAACATTAATTTTGCTTATTACTCATAATTCGTATCCATCATACAAAAACGGAGCCACACAATGATACAATGTGACTCCAACATTCCCTAACACGAAAAAAGCTGTTTGTTTCTTCCAAAACAAACAGCTTTTTTTATATCCCAATCATACCCATTCAAAAATATAAAATAAAATTTACAAAAATTGTAAAAAATATCCAATTCGATTTTTTTAATTTTTTTGAAAATAAATGTCCACCTATGATTGACAGCAGTAGCATAAAAAAATAGTGTAAAATCAAAGGAAAAATCTTCTTGTCAAACAACGAATCGTGATTGTAAAAACTGCATTTTTTGCTATAAAAACAATATATTTCCCATATTTTAATGGATAAAAAAGAATTTTGAAAAAGCATGTTTTTGTATAAAATATATATAAAATGATATAAAATATAGCGAAAATAAATGATTTTATACAATAAAAAGTCTATACACTCTTTAAAATAAAGGAAAAAAACGTCATATAGCACTAAGTCACTTGACATTTACTTATGATTAAATCATAATAGAACCATTAGTGTAGGAAAACTATGGAAATGGCAGGAACGGGGAAGGAGGATACTATTATGCTTCTGGTCTTATTGTTATTATGGTTTATTTTTAATGGAAAAATAACTTTTGAAATTTTTATGTTAGGAGTACTCATTTGTGGTGGTGTATATGCCTTTATGGTACGTTTTATGGAATATAGCCCCAAAAAAGAATGGAATGTCATTCGTCATATTCCGCTATTTGTAAAATATGGCGTCATATTGGTTTGGGAGGTCATCAAGTCCAATTTGGCGGTGATGCGCATTATACTTTCGCCGGGATTAGATGCCGAACCAGGTTTTCGTACATTTGAAGTGGATCTTGATTCTCAAGTGGCACGCGTCACATTAGCCAATTCGATTACATTGACACCAGGTACTTATACAGTTTCTTTGGAAGAAAACCGTTACACGATACATGCATTGGATATGTCTTTTACAGAAAATGCAGAAGATTCTATCTTTGTCAAACAGCTTAGAAAGTTGGAGGAATAAGATATGACAGAAATATTACATAGAGTAATGGAAGGCGCTATGCTGATTTTGGTTATTGGCATTTTTCTTGCCTTTATCCGTGCGGTCAGAGGTCCGCGTTTTACAGATCGTATTGTTGCTATCAATATGATTGGTACTATGACATCTGCGATTATTTGTATACTTTCTGGATATTTGGGTCAAACATCTTTGGTCGATGTTGCATTGGTTTACTCTTTATTGAGTTTTCTGGCTGTCGTGATATTGTGTCATGTAGTTACATTGCATCATAAAGGGAGAGAATTATATTTGCGTAGAAAAGAACAGGAGGAAAAGGAAAAATGAGAGAAGTATTTGCAATCATTTTTATTGTAGCTGGAGTACTGGTCTTTGTCATTGCGCTTTTAGGAATCTATCGTTTGAAATATGTGATGAACCGTATGCATGCGGCAGCGATGGGAGATACGCTTGGTCTTGGCTTGATTGCGCTTGGGCTTTTGATGATGGGGCAAGATATCTTTCATATCGGAAAATATATACTTGTCATTTTATTTTTCTGGATGTCTAGTCCGATTGCGTCCCATATGATTGGAAAAGTAGAGATGTTGACAAACAAAGATTATGATGAAAGGGTGCATGGCAAATGAATTGGGAAATCAGTACAATCATACAAATGTTAATGGTCGTTTTTTTGATTGCCTGCGCCATTGGCGTTTCGGTCACAAAGAATTTATTTATTGCAGTCATTATTTTCATGGGTTATAGCTCAATTATGGCAATCATTTGGGTGTTTTTGCAATCTCCAGACCTTGCCATTACAGAAGCGGCAGTTGGTGCAGGGGTAAGTAGCGTTTTATTCTTCTTGACTTTGAAGAAAGTGCATGCACTCAAAGGCACAAGGGAGGGCTGAATATGCACAAAAAAAATACTTTTTTGCAAAAATTGAAGGCATGGGTCAATGGAGAAGATACCTTATTACATGCAGATGAGTATATTGCAAAGCGGAAACAGCCACAGCCAAAACAATGGCTTCGTTCCCCAAGTGTAGAAAAAATAAAATCCAATCGGGCATTGTATTCTTTTTTGTGTGTATTGGTCGCAATGGTCTTTATCACCATTATGATGGTGGTGGTTTCTGAGCTGCCTACCTTTGGGAATGCTTCCAATCCGGGAAACAATGAAGTAATGGAGCGGTATTTGGAAAAAGGTATCGAAGAAACTGGCGCAATCAACTTTGTTGCAGGTATGATTTTGGATTATCGTGCATTTGATACATTTGGAGAATCCAATGTATTGTTTTTGGCAGTGATTTGTGTATTGATGTTATTACGGCGAGATAGTAAAAATATCAGTGCGGCAGAAGAAAAAGAAATTGCGGAAGATGAGGCATTAGACGCAGTCGATCATAAATCTATTTTACAAGTAGGTGCAAAATATCTTTCACCCGTCATTATATTATATGGTATTTATGTTATTTTGAATGGGCATCTCTCGCCGGGCGGTGGCTTTTCAGGCGGTTCCATTGTTGGCGGTGGTCTGATTTTGTATGCAGCGGCATTTGGTCATCAAAGCGTACAGCGGTTTTTGAATTTCCGTACGTTTACATGGATTAGTGTAGGTTGTTTGCTGACATATTTTGCTTGTAAGAGTTATTCATTTTTTACAGGTGCCAACCATGTCGGTTATACGATACCAAAGGGCATACCAGGTCATATTTTAAGTGCAGGTTTTATTTTACCGCTGAATATTTGTGTAGGCTTGATTGTTGCTTGTACGATGTATGGTTTTTACGCATTGTTTACAAAAGGGGATATTTGATATGACACATTTGCTGATCAATTATTACGAAGCAGCTTCTGTGATTTTATTTGGAATCGGTTTTATGAATCTGCTTTTGCAAAACAATTTGATAAAAAAATTTATTGGTCTGAACATTATGGATACAGCAGTATATTTGTTTTTGGCGGCGCAAGGGTATATTACAAATCGTGTCGCGCCAATTTTAACGCATGGTATTGTAGACGCGGATTATTATATCAATCCTGTGCCAGCAGGGCTGGTATTGACAGGGATTGTAGTATCTGTTAGCGTCACGGCTTTTTCTCTGGCATTGGTGCAGCGTTTGTATAAACATTATGGCACACTGAATATGGATGAAATCATGCGGTTGTCCAGAGAGAGGGAGGGTGAATGATGGAACATATCAATTGGATACATAATATACCGTTTTTCAGTATATTTTTGGCGATGTTCTGCGGTATCATTACACCCTTGCTGAAAAAGGGCAGTATTGCCCGTATGGTACATACAGGTATGCTTTGTGTTGTATTTTGCATGTCTGTGCTGTTATTGCTGAATGTATATCAAAATGGGGAATCTTTTACATTTATGATGGGGCATTTTCCCGCACCATGGGGCAATGAATTGAGAGCCGGTCCATTGGAGGCTTTGATGGCTGTTACATTTAGCGCAGTGATGCTGTTGACAACAGTAGGCGGTGCAAGTTTTATTGCGCATGATGTGGTACCAGAAAAACAAAATTTTTATTATATTATGCTGAATGCATTGTTTGGCGCAATGTTAGCATTGACCTATACGAATGATATTTTTACAGCATATGTATTTATTGAAATTTTGACGATTGCTTCTTGTGCGCTGATTATGGCAAAAGGAACAGCGCAATCTATGGTAGGTACGACACATTATCTTGTCATCAGCCTGCTGGGTTCTGGTATGATTTTATTCGGGGTTAGTATATTATACAGTATTACAGGTCAATTACTCTTTCCGCAAATGAAGGAAGCCATTATACAATTGGTTGCAAGCGGGCAATATACATTTCCTCTTTTGGTGGTAACCGGTTTTGTGTTTATCGGTTTGGCAATCAAAAGCGCATTGTTTCCTTTCCATTCTATGCTTCCTGGAGCATATCAAGCAGCTGTACCAACTTCCAGCGGTGTATTGTCTGGTTTGGTATTAAAAAGTTATATTCTGTTAGGCATTAAATTGATTTATAGTGTATTTTCTGTAGATGTTATGTTGCAGCTCAAGATTATAGATATTTTATTTGTATTTGGCTTGGCTGGTATGGTCATGGGTTCTGTATATGCTATGCGAGAAACACGTATGAAACGTATGCTGGCATATTCCTCAGTTGCGCAAATTGGCTATATTTATATGGGTATTGGCATGGCAAGCCGTATTGGTATGGTGGCTGCTTGTTTCCATATCTTAGCACATGCTGTTACAAAAAGTATGCTCTTTTTGTGTTGTGGACAGATGGTAGAAGATAGCGGAGGCAAAGAGCAGATTTATTATCTGCGTGGTGCGGGATTTCGTAATCCCTTAGCTGGTATCGGTTTTACTGTAGGCGCATTGTCTATGGTAGGGGTACCGCTGTTTGTGGGCTTTATCTCGAAGCTATATTTTGCGACAGCATCTGTCTATGCACCAGGAAAAATGGCGGCTGTATTGATTGTATTGGGCATCAGTATGGTATTGAATGCTTTGTATTTCTTGCCTTCTGTTATTGCCATTTGGACGCCTGTGAAAAAAGAGAATGAAACACAGACACGTATTTCTGTTTCTCCTGCATTTGGCGTTTGTATTGTTGCATTTGTTTTTCTCAATATTATGTTGGGGATTTATTACCGTCCTTTCATACGTATCATTGAAATGGGCATCATATTGTTGCAATAAGATACAGGAAAGTGTAAGGAGATGGTGATTGCATGAATATAGGTGAAATGCTGTTATTTCCTGTATTATTTCCATTGCTTGCCGGCATCGTAGCCGGATTGCAAAAACAGGAAAAACGGCGCAATATATGGGTATTATGTGTATTGGTAATAGAATGTATCTCCGTATTGTGGTTATGCCAAGATACAGCGAGTTTGACAGTTTGGCAGATGACACCGCAAACGGCAATTGCATATCAAGCAGATAGTTTGGCAAAGTTTTTTGCATGCTTGATTTGTATCATTTGGTTATTGGCTGGTGTTTTTTCGTTTGAGTATATGAAACACGAACAAAAACCAGAGCGGTTTTTTATGTTTTATATCATGACATTGGGCGCGTTGATGAGTTTGTGTTTTGCTGCCAATGCCGTGACATTATATTTATCTTATGAATTTATGACAATTTTGTCATTGCCTTTGGTGCTGCATACAGGCACAGTCGAGGCAGTACGTGCTGCAATGAAATACCTGGGATATTCTATCTTTGGCGCTGGTTTGGGGTTAATGGGCTTTTTCTTCCTCAATAGCTATTGTGATACCACAGCATTTGTGGCTGGTGGCAGCTTGAATACATTCTTAGCATCTGGCAATATGGTGGTGCTGCAAATCGTATATCTTTTGATGATGATTGGTTTTGGCTGTAAAGCAGGTATGTTTCCGTTACATGCGTGGCTACCAACTGCGCATCCTGTAGCGCCTTCTCCGGCATCTGCGGTACTTTCTGGTATTATTACAAAAGGTGGTGTCATTGCAATCATTCGCGTGACGTTTTATATGGTTGGCATAGATTTTATACAAGGTACATGGGTACAACATACGCTTTTAATTCTCGCAATCATTACAGTATTTATGGGTTCTATGCTGGCATATAAAGAAAAATTACTCAAAAAACGTTTGGCATATTCTACTGTCAGTCAGGTGTCATATGTTTTGTTTGGTCTGTTTTTGCTACACCCCATAGGCTTTTTGGGCGCATTGATGCAAGTGGTTTTTCATGCCATTGCAAAAAATATATTGTTCTTTGGCGCAGGGGCTATCATTTATAAAACAGAAAAAACATTTGTGTATCAATATCAGGGATTGGGCAAGGAAATGCCGATTGTGATGTGGACATTTGCCATAGCTTCTTTGTCATTGGTGGGGATTCCACCTGTGGCAGGTTTTGTCAGCAAATGGTATCTGGCACAAGCTGGTTTGTCACCAGCATATGGTGCGATTGGTCTGGTTGGTGTCGTTGTTTTGATGGTCAGTGCATTATTGACAGCGGGCTACTTGCTGCCAATTGTTGCAAATGCGTTTTTCCCTGGAAAATCTTTTGATTATAGCCAAATCAAGAAACGAGAGCCAAATTATTATATGACAGTACCTTTGATTTTACTGGCGATTGCCATTGTAGCTTTGGGATTATTCCCACAAGGCTTAATCAATGAAATTACAAAAATCAGCAATGTTATTTTCTAAAGGAAAGGTGGGAATGAGATGGGTGAATGTGCTTGGTTGACGCTTTTACCGGTATTCTTTCCAATCCTTGCAGGGATTTGTTTGCTGCCGGTAAAGTTTCAGGAAAGAAAACAAAGGGAACGTTGGGTATTAGGGATTACAATTGTCAATGCCATATTTGCATTGTTCGCAATGTATAGCGGCATGGCATCTACCTTTACCATATTTGAATTTAGCGATAAATTATCTTTAAAATTACATATTGATGGGCTTTCCCGTGTATTTGGGACAATGGTGTCTATATTATGGATTCCAACTGTCATTTATGCGTTTGAGTATATGACACATGAAGGCAACGAAGATAGATTCTTTTCCTTCTTTACTATGACATTTGGCGTGGTGCTGGGGATTGCGTATTCTGCCAATTTCCTGACCATGTATCTGTTTTATGAATTTTTGACACTGGTCACATTGCCTTTGGTCATGCATGCTATGGATAATAAAGCCAGACATGCTGGAAAGATGTATATATTATATATGATGTTCGGCGCATCGCTTGCCTTTATTGGTTTTGTATTTGTATATTGCTATGGTACAACGATAGATTTTTTGCCAGGAGGTGTACTCAATCCGATTTTGGTAGCTGGAAATGAATCCACGCTGCATTTGGTGTATCTGGTGGCATTCTTTGGTTTTGGTGTCAAAGCTGCGGTATTTCCGCTGTATCGTTGGCTGCCGAAAGCATCCGTTGCACCAACACCAGTTACTGCTTTGCTGCATGCAGTGGCTGTCGTAAAATCTGGTGTGTTTGCCATTGTGCGTATGACATATTATAGTTTTGGTACATCCTTTTTAACAGGCACTTGGGTACAAAATGTTATATTAGTTGTGACAGCCATTACCATTGTATTTGGTTCTACAGTGGCATTACGTACGCCACATATCAAAAGACGATTTGCATATTCCACAGTATCTAATTTGTCATACATATTGTTTGGGATTGCATTGATGACACCAGTTGGGCTGGTCGCGGCATTGCTGCATATGATTTATCACGCAGTCATTAAAATTACATTATTCTTTACAGCCGGTACGATATTATATCAGACACATCGCGAGTATTTATACGAAGTAGAAGGTTTCGCAAAATATATGCCGGTCACGTTTTTGACAATGGCGATTGCTGGTTTGGGATTGATTGGGATACCACCATTTGCAGGATTCCATAGCAAATGGGCATTGGCAACGTCGGCGGTGATTAGTGGCAATCCTGTTGCTTATTTCGGCGTGGCTGCCTTGATTGTATCCGCATTATTGACGGCATTGTATGTATTTTATATTTTGGTGCGAGCATATTTTCCAAGAAATAAAGAATATCCACCACAGTATTATGACCATGTCAAAGACCCGAATTGGTATATGAAAGGTCCTTTGCTTTTATTGGCAACTGCATCGGTGGTATTAGGATTTTTACCAGGAACTTTGATGAATTGGTTAAATGCTGCGATTTCCAGTTTGATATGAGGAGGGAAGCAATATGACAATTAAAGATTATATCTTACCATTTCTTGTATTCTTCCCTATGTTGGGCGCAGTGATAGGCTATGGGATTGGCAAAAAAAATAAAAATGCAAGAGATATTTGGGCAATGTTGGTAACGCTTTTGGTAGCATTGGCAGCTTTGGAACTGACAAAAATCCCACAAGCCAATATGCAGTTGATGGGCATGTGTGGCTTAGGTTTTACATTGGAAAACAGCGGTTTTCAAAAAATTCTAGCGGTATTGACAGGTGTCATTTGGTTTTTGACAACGATATTTTCCAAACAATATTTTGCAGCAGAACGTAATAGAAATCGTTATTATTTCTTTATGCTGTTTACAGAAGGCGCAACCATGGGCGTATTTTTGTCTTCTGATTTGTTTACCACATTGGTATTTTTTGAAATCATGTCCATGACATCATATGTGCTGGTACTGCATGAAGAAACGAAAGAAGCATTGCGCGCAGGGCAAACCTATTTAGCTGTTGCAGTGTTGGGCGGTTTGGTCACATTGATGGGCTTGTTTTTGCTGTATCAAAAAACGGGTACTTTGGAATTTGCGGCTTTACGGGAAAGTATTGGACAGTTGGAAGACAAATCCACATATTATGGTATTGGTGTTTTGATATTGTTCGGTTTTGCGGCAAAAGCCGGTTTGTTTCCCTTGCATATTTGGCTGCCCAATGCCTATACACAAGCGCCTGCACCTGCTAGTGCATTGCTCTCCTGTTTGCTGACAAAAACGGGTGTATTTGGTATTATGATTTTGACAGCAAATCTGTTTTTATATGACGCAGCATGGGGAAATTTTATGCTGATTCTAGGCATGATTACCATGTTGATGGGCGCAGTGTTAGCGGTATTTTCTGTCAATCTCAAACGTACTTTGGCATGTTCTTCTATGTCGCAAATTGGTTTTATCATGGTTGGGATTGCGATGCAAGGTATATTGGGGGAACATAATGCCATTGCAGCGGCTGGCACTTTACTGCATTTTATCAATCATTCTTTGCTCAAACTGGTATTGTTCTTGTCTGCTGGTGTGATTTATATGCATACACGTGCATTAGATTTGAATACGATTCAAGGGTATGGGCGAAATAAACCATTCTTAAAACTTGTATTTTTGATGGCACTTTTGGGCATCGGCGGCATTCCATTTTGGAATGGATATATCAGCAAGACATTACTGCATGAAAGCATAGTAGAATATATCCATATTTTGGAAGAAGCAGGGCAATCCACAATGTATATGCAGACGATAGAGTATTTGTTCTTGTTTGCAGGTGGTTTGACATTGGCATATATGACAAAAATATTTGTGGCAGTTTTTATAGATAAGCCAAAAACAGAACAACCCAAACAACAAAAACAACCATACCTCAACCGTGTAAATACACTGATTTTAGGGCTTTGTGCGGTTTTGATTCCTATTTTTGGTATGTTGCCTTATGCCACACAAGACCAATTGGCAGAAATGGGACGCGGATTTTTGGGCGCACATGCACCAGAGCATGCAGTTGCATATTTTGCATGGGTGAACCTGAAAGGTGCTGTGATTTCGATTCTCGTAGGGGCAGTGGTATATTTTGGTGTGATTTGTACTGTATTGATGCGTAAGGAAGCAGATGGCAGTGTCACATATTTAGACCGGTGGCCAGCATGGTGTAATCTAGAAGAAAAAGTATATCGTCCATTATTATTAACGGTATTACCTTATATCGGCGCATTTTTTGCCCGTCTAGCGGCATCTTTGACAGATGGTTTTATTTCTTTGTTGCGTATGGCAATTTTCAATATTGATAATACGAAAGTGATTCCGCCGGAAGATAAATACTTTTCGGCGTATACCGATGGAGAAACCGACAAAACGGTATATCGGGAAGGATTTGCACGCAGTTTGCTGATGATTGGCATTGGGCTTGCCATAGCAATGTTGTATATTTTGTTATAAAAACAAAAGAGCTGGATTTTTATGAGAAAATCCAGCTCTTTTTGCGTGATGTTTATAGTTTTGATTTTTCCTTGGTACGTTGTATGATGTAATCTTTGAATTTTTCCACAGCAGGTGGCAAATAACGATTCACAACATAAGCCATATATACCATACGCTTGGAATAAGGTGTATCAAATTCCAGCTTCACGACATTGTAATTTTGTATGGAAGGATTGTCTGTGATGATAGCAATACCTTGATTGGCTGCTACGAGACCCGCCATAGAATTCACGTCTTCAAATTGGCATAGTATATTCGGCATGATTTGTGCCTTTACAAAAAGGTCATCAATAATGCGTCGCATACCACTTTCTTTTGTATAACAAATCAATGGGTAAGGGCAAATATCCTGTATGGTGACTTTCTTTTTGGTAGCAAGCGGGTGCCCTTCTGGCACAATTACCACAAGCCCCTGCTCATAAACAGGGATAAACTCTATATCTCGTTCATTTTCTACCATAGAACAGAATATCAAATCATATTTTTCTCGTTTCAGATTGTATAACAATGTTTTCGTATTGCCTTCATAGCAAGAGAAAGAAATATTTTTGTTTTGCGGGTCATTTAAAAAACCAGCAATGATTTCTGGTACAAAATTAGTACCAACAGATGTCATATAAGCAAGCCCTACATGCCCGCCGCCTTCTGCAACCAAGCGTTCAATTTGATTTTTGCCCAGTTCTAACTGTGTCAAAGCATTTTCTACATAAAAGATATAAATGCGCCCGTATTTTGTCAAAACGACATTTCTACCCTGTTTTTCAAATAAAAATGCACCTAATTCTTTTTCCATAGAAGCTATGGAATGGCTGAGTGTGGGCTGTGAAATATTTAATTTTTCAGCAGCTTTTGTGTAATGTTCTAATTCAGCCAATGTTTTAAAATAATATAATTGGTTCAAATTCATAGTATCTCCATCCTTCTGGCTATTCTGAGCTCTTCTGATTGTAATTATATCAAACCAATTAAGAAAAAATAGGGTAATTTGTCATAAAAAAATTATTTGTATATTCTGATATACATTTTTTCAAAAAAATGGAAATATAAAAATGAAAAAATGGTATTTATATACAAGATTTCTAATTTTATTCATTTTGTTTGTGGATTATTCTGGTTTTCCAAATTGTGAAATAAATGCAGCCTCATCTAAAATTGGAATACCCAATTCCTGAGCTTTTTTATTTTTGGAAGATGCAGAAAGTAAATCATTATTGATTAAATAATTGGTCTTTTTGCTGACACTTCCTGTCACTTTTCCACCATGTGCCTCGATATATTCTGATAATGCCTTACGATTTGCAAATTGTGTCAAATCCCCTGTAACGACAAATGTCAAGCCATTGAGAGGAGATTCGCTTTGTGTTGCAATCGGCGCAGATGGAAAGCGCAGATAGGGTAATACACGTTCTAATAAAGCAATATGTTGCGCATCATGAAAATATTGATAAATGCTGTGTGCAATAATTTCCCCAAAACCTTCGATTTCTATGAGGTCTTCTGTCGTGGCTTGTTTTATTTTTTCTAAATCATATGCAAATGCTTGGCAAAGCAATTTTGCATTGCGTAATCCTACATGATTGATGCCAAGTGCATATAAGAAATTAGGCAAAGCAACGTCTTTTGCTTTTTCTATGGACGTCATCAATTTTGTATAGGACCTTTTTCCAAAACCTTCCATGGTTTCAATTTCTGTTTTGTATTGTTCCAGTTCAAATAAATCTGGGTATTGTGACAAAAAACCTTTTTCAAGAAATTTTTTGAGTGTTTCCTCAGAAAGCCCTTCTATGTTCATGGCATCACGTGAAACAAAGTGAGATAACGTTTGCACACGTTGTGCTTGACAGCTAGGATTGGTACAGTATAAAGCCTTGCTGCCATCGCGCAGACTGCGCACTTCGGTTTCACCGCCGCATACAAAGCAGTGTTCTGGTATTGTGGCGTTGCCGGAACGTGTCAGGTTTTCTGCAATTTGTGGAATAATCATATTGGCTTTGTATACTTGTATGGTATCGCCGATACCCAAAGCCAATTCTTCCAATATGCTGACGTTATGCACACTCGCACGGCTTACTGTGGAACCTTCCAAAGATACAGGGTCAAATATGGCAATGGGATTCATCAATCCTGTGCGAGAAGTGTTCCATTCTATGTCGCGCAAAGTGGTTTCCGCCAATTCATCTGCCCATTTGAATGCAATCGAATCTTTGGGAAATTTTGCGGTACGTCCCAAACTTTGGCTGTAAGAAATGCTGTCAAATGTCAACACCAATCCGTCAGAGGCGATATCATAGTCTGCAATGCGATTGCGAAACTCTTCAACCGCATCTGCTACGGTTTCTTTTGTGACCACTTTGGTATCTACAGTAGTGAAGCCTAAAGAATGTAACCATTGCATATTTTCCCATTTGCTGTCAGATAATTCGTGTCCTTGTGCGCTTACCAATGTAAAAGCAATGAGCTGTACATTGCGTTTTGCAGCGATTTCGCTGTTGAGCTGACGTACCGTACCACTGCAAAGATTGCGTGGATTTTTGTATGCTTCTTCATCAGGCAAAGCATCATTGATACGTTGAAAATCGGAATAAGAAATGACACCTTCCCCACGTAGCACCAATTCGCCCAGAAAAGAAATTCGTACTGGCAGATTGGAAAATACTTTTGCATTATGTGTGACATCTTCTCCAATGGTACCATTGCCGCGTGTGATTGCTTGCACCAATTCACCATTGCGATAAGTCAATACAATGGTCAATCCGTCTAATTTCCAAGAAAGCAAACCCGTTTTGTCGCCTAAAAAACTTTCTAACTTGGAAACTTCTTTTGTTTTGTCTAAAGACAATATGGGGCTGTCATGCTCCACTTTTGTCAGATTACTCAATACAGTATAGCCTATATTTTGTGTAGGGCTATTAGAAAGTATGATACCAGTTTCTGCTTCCAGTGCGACCAATTTATCATATAATGCATCATATTCCAGATTGGACATGATTTCAGTATCTTTTTGATAATATGCTTCTGCTGCTTGATTCAATGTTGCAATATATGCTTTCATCTGTGCAATTTGGTGATTCATGGTCCTCTCTCCTTTGGCTTATTCGCTGACTTTAATCAGTTTGGATAGTTTTGCCATAAATTTTTTGGTGCCTTTTTCTCCGAATGATACTTCCACTTCAAAATCTGCGCCTGCACCGCGAATAGACTTGACAACACCAATGCCATACTTTGGTGCACGTACTTTGTCACCTTCTTGATAATTCAGTACGAAATCTTTTGGTGTGGGTAAATCCTGTTTGACAGGGCGCGCATAAGGGCTGGTTTTGCTGCGTGTCGTAATGGGCGCAATTTTCATACTGTTACGCATTGCGTATTCTCTGGCGGTATCCGATAATTGACGAGTAGGCATATCCACCAAATCAGCCGGAATTTCTTTGAGGAAGCGGGAAGGCGCATTATATTGTGTCAAACCATGCTGCATACGACTTTTGGCATGTGTCAAATATAACACTTCTTTTGCACGTGTAATTCCCACATAACAAAGACGACGTTCTTCTTCAATTTCTTTTTCTCCGCCAAACATAACTGCGCGATAGCCAGGGAAAATACCTTCTTCCATACCAATCATAAATACATAAGGAAATTCCAGACCTTTTGCACTGTGCAGTGTCATCATAACAACACTTTCTTCGCCTTCTTGATAGCCGTCAATGTCTGCCACCAATGCGACTTCTTCCAAAAATCCTTCTAAAGTGACTTCTGGATTATCTTTTGCGTATTCTGCTGCTTTATTTACAAATTCATCAATATTTTCGATACGTGCCAATGCTTCATCTGTGCCTTCGCCTAACAAAAGCTGTAAATAACCACTGCGTTTTACAATGGTATCAATCAATTCAGCTGGAGACAGAGCCGCAGCATCTTTTCGTAAACTTTCAAATAAATCATAAAATTCTCGGAATTTTTTTGCTTTTGTTTTCAATTCCGGCATATCATCCAGATGCTCTAAGGCTTCGTATAAACTCATGTTATGTTGCATGGCATAGTTTGCCAGCTTTTCTAAAGATGCGTCACCAATGCCGCGTTTTGGCACATTGATGATACGACGCAATGCAATGGTATCAGCAGGATTTGCCAAAACTTTCAAGTAAGAAAGTATATCACGAATTTCTTTTCTTTCATAGAATCGTACCCCACCAAACAAACGATAGGGGATACCTTTTTTTACAAATTGGTCTTCCACAGTACGGGATTGTGCATTTGCACGATATAATACTGCAAATTGATTCAAACTAACGCCATCTTTTTGCAATTGCTGAATCTGTTCTGCGACATAACGAGCTTCGTCATATTCATTGTCCGCTTTGTAGACATGCAGTATACTGCCGCTGTCATTTTCTGTCCAAAGTGATTTTTCTTTACGAGTGACATTATGATGAATGACAGCATTTGCCGCTTCCAGTATTTTTTTTGTGGAACGATAGTTTTGTTCGAGTTTGATGACACAAGTATTTGGAAAATCTTTTTCAAAATCTAAAATATTGCGAATGTTCGCACCTCTCCAGCCATAAATGCTTTGGTCATCATCGCCTACCACACAAAGATTTTGATACTTAGCAGCCAGTAAATGTACCAATTCATATTGAGAAGTATTGGTATCTTGATATTCGTCTACCATGATATAGCGAAAACGTTCTTGATATTTTTCTAATACATCTGGGTGTGTACGGAACAAAAGTACTGTTTTATAAATTAAGTCGTCAAAGTCTAAAGCATTGTTTTCTTTCAAAAGCTGCTGATACAGCTGATAAACTTTGGACAGACGTTTTGCCTTTAAGTCCAAAGGGTCAACGGTTTTTGCAAAATCTTCCCAACTTACCATTTCTTCTTTTTGGTGGCTGATTTGTGCCATAGCGGATTTGAGAGAAAAACTCTTATCAATGGGACTCATGTTCAAACGTTTGAATACTTCTTTCATAACTTTTTCTTGGTCGTCTGCGTCATAAATCGAAAATTGTGTATCAAAATCCAAGTGGCGAATTTCACGACGCAAAATCTGCACACAGGTAGAGTGGAAGGTACTGATCCAAATATCTGATGCATTTGCACCGACCAAAGCTGTCACACGTTCCCGCATTTCTTTTGCGGCTTTGTTTGTAAATGTGATTGCTAATATATTCCATGGTTTGATGCCGGTTTCCAAAAGATGTGCGATACGTACTGTCAATGCGCCAGTTTTGCCGCTGCCAGCACCCGCCAACACCAATACAGGACCTTCTGTTTGTAACACTGCTTTTTGCTGCATATCGTTTAATTGTTCAAATCCTATCATATTCTTACTCCTTATTTATTTGAATTTATGGCAAATTTATAGCACATTTATAGCACATTTATAGCAAAGAAAAGGAAGCGGCAGTTTTTTGCTGGCTTCCTTTTTGTATTTTGTCATTTCGTGATTTCATCATTTCCTGATTTTATGATTCTTGCTTTTCTGTTGCTTGGTTTTGCTGGCGCACGCGGTCTATAATCAGCTTATATCCATCTGTACCATAGTGTAGACAACGATTGACGCGACTAATGGTTGCGGTAGATGCTCCAGTTTGTTTGGCGATTTCGACATAAGTGCATTTGGCATCTAACATAGCAGCGACTTCCATACGTTGTGCGATCGCTTGTATTTCATTGACAGTGCATAAATCTTCAAAAAGCTGATAACACTCCTCAATGGTTTCCAAACTAAGTATACATTGAAATAGCTTGTCCGTTAATTCATTCTTGATTTTTTTGTTCATAGCCGAGCGCCACCTTTACTTTCAATTCTGTTTATATATTAGCATACTAAAGTGTTGAAGTAAAGGCTTTTTTGTTATTCTTGTCGCATCAGGCGGCTGCGTTTTCTGGCTGCCAGCAAACACTTTGTATTTCGATTACAAATCAAATGCTTTGGAAAATCTACTTTTTTGAGCAATGCTTTTGCAAGCGTGAAATCTCCAATACTTGTATAAAAATGGGCATCACTGCCCACCACAATACCGACTTGAGCTTTTTTGCATAACCGCAGCATGTATTCTATATTTTCTGCACTGCCATCTCGAAAACCACCAGGAATCAAAGAGGTATTGTTTACTTCTAATAATGTGTGGGTTTCTTTGGCTTTTTGTACCAATGCGTCATAATCCAAAGGGTAGCGCGGGTCTCCAGGGTGACCTAAAATATCAATCCAAGGATGTTCCATAGCTTTTAGGCAAGCATTTGTATTTTCCTCTTTGGTACCCGGTTTGATACATGGTACATGCAGACTGGCAATTGCCAAGTCCAAGCGAGATAATATTTTATCGTCCATATCAACTGTGCCGTCAAAGTCCATGATGTTTAATTCAATTCCGCGTAAGATACGTACATTGTGCAATATACGCGGAATGACATGTAAATTGGCGAAATAAGCATGACATGTTGTATGCGCCATCATAGGCGCATGGTCTGTGACTGCAATTGCTTCTAACCCAATATGCGCAGCATGTTTTACATTTTCTTCCAACGTACTATAGGCATGACCGCTGGCAAGTGTATGGGTATGGGTATCGAGTAAAATCTTCATGAAAATCCCTCTCTTTGTACAAAACACAGCATTTTGGGAAATGCTGTGTTTTGTCTTATGTCTATTGGATTCATAACTATGACTTAGAAAATATAGCCATTTGTATTTCTGATACAAGTATGGTATTTTTTCTTAAGAATAGCATACCACGTTTTACAAAAAAAGAAAAGCCGAAATATTATCAAGGATTTCTATTATTTTGTAGCTTCGTTGATAATTAATGCAATCATTTCCATATCTTCCTCTGTATTATTTTCAATAGAATGCCATTGTCCTACTTCAATCAGACAAACGTCACCAGCATGTACTGTTGTTCTGGAACCATCATTGTCTACAAAGACACCTTCGCCGCGAATGATAGCATAAGGTTCTGTGTTACCTACATGCTGATGCCAGCCAATGGAACTATGTGGTTTTACAATCACACGTGCATACATGGTACCGTGTCCCATCAATTCCTCTTCATTTAAGAAATGATGGATTTCCACGCTGCCTTCTCCGCCTCTTAAATTGTCTACATGTACTACTCTTTCTTTTCTTACCATTTTCAAAATCTCCTTTCTTGTGTTGTGTTAGATTGTACACCAGTCAAATCAAAAACCGGTGTATATTTTGTGTTTGCTGCCCCGCGTTGTTGCACAAAGCCATTTTGCATACCAATTTGCAAAAAATAATCTGTGACTTTTTCATATTCAAATGTTGTCAGCCTGCGAGATAAATTACGATAGTTTTCCGCTTGGTACATAGGTGTATATTGGGAGAGCAAAGAAACATAGGTATCTTTGCCCAGATGTGCAGCAATCCAGTCTAATACTGCAAAACTATCCCGATAATGTCCAGGCAATACCAAATGACGTACAATCATACCACGCTGCATTATGCCATTTTCATCAAAACAATCACTTTGGGTCTGTCTGCGCATTTCCAATAATGCTTCTGTTGTGATTTTTGCATAGTTGGGGGCATGGGAATAAGATTGCGCCAATTCGTCCGACCAGTATTTGAAATCCGGCAAATAAATATCCACCAATCCGTCTAACATACGCAAACCGGAAATCGCTTCATATCCATTGGAATTATAGACAACAGGCAAATATAGACCTTTTTGTTTGGCAAGGGTCAAAGCTTGTGCAATTTGTGGAATGAAGTGGGAAGCGGACACCAGATTGATATTGTGTACACCACGCGCTTGTTGCTCCAAAAAAATTTCTGCCAATCGTGTGATGGATATTTCTGCACCAAAATGCGCTTGGCTAATATCATGATTTTGACAGAATACGCAACGCAAATTGCAGTGTGAGAAAAACACAGTACCAGAACCTTGCGTTCCGCTGATTGGCGGTTCTTCCCATTCATGTTTGGAAACCAAAGCCAACTTTGGGGAATAAGGCGCTTGACAGTAGCCAAGCTGTCCAGCAACACGGTTGATTCCGCAAGCACGTGGACAGATGGTACAATGTTGTAACGCTTTGTCATATGCACTGGTCATACAGAATCTCTCCTTTGTGCCTGATCTGACTATGCCGTGTAACAATCAAAATGCGATATACGATATATGATAGATACATGAACATATGTATTCTAAAAATACCATAATCTTGTATGCTCTGCAAGTAAAATGTATGCAATGCAGCAACATAATGTTATTTCAACAAAATCATGAAATGATAGGGGTGAGGAACAGCGTATTTTCCAGTTCTGCCATAGCTTCCCTATATTCATTTCAATCAAAATATGTTACACTGCTGTTAGTTCAAATTTTGTCGAAAAAACAGAAGGGGGAAACGCCTGTGAGAACATATCGTACCATCATGCAAGAAGTACAAACCATAGACCATATTTATTGTGATTGTTGTGGGCGTGAAATCCAGCCCGAAAAAGAAGATTTTTTGCATTTTGCGAAAGAGTGGGGCTATCTTTCCCATAAAGATGGCGATTGCCATACATGGGATATTTGTGAAGCATGTTATGACCAATGGACAAGCACTTTTGCAAAAGCAAAATAAAAAAAATGAGCCGAGATTTTCCGTAGGAGAGAATCTCGGCTTTTTGTATTTGCAAAACAAACATTGTGGTATTTCTACGATAATGGTATACTGTGGCAGTAGTAGAAAGGAGTCATACCATTATGAAACGCTGGCAGTTAAAACGAAGCAAAATTGATATTGCTGCAATGGCGGCAGATTTGCATATACAACCCGCCACAGCTGCGGTATTGGCAAACCGTAATTTGTTTTCTTCTCAAAAAGCACATGCTTTTTTGTCGCCCAATCCATCTGCTTTTTATGACGCATTAGAGATGAAAGGTATGGAACAGGCTTTGGATTTGGTCACAAAAGCAATCAAAAAATGTATGAAAATTGTGGTATATGGTGATTATGATGTAGATGGTGTGATGAGCACCTGTATTTTGATACACGCTCTGCGTCATTGTGGCGCAGATGTGCAATATTATATTCCACATAGACAAAAAGAAGGCTATGGACTCAATGCAAATGCGGTACTGCATTTGGCAGAAGAAGGAACAGGGCTGTTATTTACTTGTGATAATGGAATTGCTGCTCTGAAAGAAATATCCTTGGC
The DNA here is from genome assembly GCA_944384295.1 of uncultured Lachnospiraceae bacterium. Classification (GTDB taxonomy): domain Bacteria; phylum Bacillota; class Clostridia; order Lachnospirales; family Anaerotignaceae; genus Anaerotignum. The sequence continues at coordinate 32,203 of CALWSU010000021.1, forward strand.
GAAAGAAAAAGGAATGCAGGTTGTAGTATTAGACCATCATGAGCCAGCATTTTCTGTACAGGCAGATGAAAGCAGACGGGATATATTGCCGCAAGCAGATGTTGTGATTGACCCAAAGCAGCAGGATTGTACCTATCCATTTTCTGCTTTATGTGCGGCTGGTATTTCGTATAAATTTGCGTTATTGTTATTGCACCGTTTTGGCTGGCACAATATAGAATTAGAAAAAGAATTACTTTGTTTTGCTGCGATTGCGACAGTTTGTGATGTGGTAGATTTATTGGAAGAAAACCGTGCTTTGGTAAAATTGGGTTTGCAAGAGATTGCAAATACCAAAAATTTTGGCTTGCGTGCGCTGCTGCAAGCAACACAGTTAGAAGGGAAACAAATTACAGAATATCACTTTGGATTTCGGATTGGTCCCTGTATCAATGCAACAGGCAGGCTGGAAAGTGCCGCGATTGCGGTCGAGTTGTTTTGTACCAAAGAGGAAGCAAGAGCGCAGGAAATTGCACAAACCTTGGTACGTTTCAATGAAGAACGAAAATCTTTGACAGAAGAAGCAGTCAAACGCTTGATGGCACAAGCGGAAAAGATGCAAGACACACAAAAAGTATTTGTATTGTATGATCCAGATTTACATGAAAGCATAGCGGGTATTGTAGCGGGGCGTATCAAGGATAAATATTATCACCCAACAATATTGATTACACAGTCAGAAGATGGTGCCAAAGGCTCTGCACGCAGTATAGAAGGGTATCATATATTTGAGGCATTATTTGCCTGTCGAGAATTGTTTACGCGTTTTGGCGGACATGCTATGGCAGCAGGGTTGTCATTGCCAAAGGAAAATATTGCGATATTGCGCGAAAGACTCAATCAAGATTGCACATTGACGGCAAAAGAGATGACACCTGTGCTACGGATTGAAAAAATACTTTCCTTTGCAGAAATCCATTTGACGCTTGCAAAACAATTGCGTTGCCTTGCGCCATTTGGAAAAGAGAATCCATCACCTTTGTTTGCGACATGTCATGTCATGGTAGAAAAAATTCGTTTGGTGGGTAAAGAAAAAAATATCATGCAGATGCGTTTGTTAGAGCCAGATACGGGTTATCGTTTGGCAGCAATCAGTTTTGATGGTCTGGAGAATTTGCGCGAAATATTAAAAAATTTGTATCCAGAAGAAACATGTGATACAATGTTACAGCAAGGTAGATTGCCTATATTATTGGATTTTGTATATAGTATAGACATCAATTCGTATCAAGGTAGAGAGAATGTACAGCTTGTAATACGAGATTTTCGGGTGTCGCAACAAGGAGGAAATCACACATGACAGAAATGGTAGAAAGTATCAAAAGTAAAATTCGTTCGATTCCAGATTTTCCACAAGAAGGCGTATTGTTTCGTGATATTACGACATTGCTCAAAGATGCGGAAGGCTGGCATACCGCAATTGATGCCATGCAGAAAACAGTGGAAGATTTGGAATTTGACACAATTTTAGGTCCCGAATCACGCGGTTTTATATTTGGTGCCACTTTGGCGTATAGCCTGCATAAAGGTTTTGTTCCTGTGCGTAAACCCGGAAAATTACCAGCAAAATTTATCAGTACTTCTTATGCATTGGAATATGGCGAAGCAGAATTGCAAATCCATGAAGATGCTTTGTATGCAGGACAAAAGGTAATTATTGTCGATGATTTGTTGGCAACAGGCGGTACCGCGCAGGCTGTCATTCGTATGGTGGAATCTATGGGAGTAGAAGTGGCTGGCGTGTTGTTTTTGATTGAATTAAAAGATTTAAAAGGACGCGAAGTTTTACAAGGATACCCTGTTTATTCTATAGTACAATATTGATGATGGGAGTCAAGTGGCATGTATAGTAGATTTTTTGCATTATTTGCCTTTATATTGGTGGGATATTATTGTTATCGTCGTGGCTGGTTGAATCGTGAGGTCAACAAAAGCGTTGGTGCGATTGTCATGCAGGTGACAATACCAGCTATGCTGATTACAACCATTTCTAGTATCGACATGACTGGTGCAGTACTGCGCGGATTTTTCCTGAGCGTATTGGCACAAACGGTAGCCATGATTGCATTTGGTTTTTTGATGCGTTTGTATGGTAAATTTAGGAAATTAGATAGCCGCCTTTTGGATATGTTGGATATTACAACAGGTTCACAAAATAATGGTTTTATCGGCTTGCCGATTGTACAGATTTTTTATGGCAGCGGCGGTATTATGTATGTGTCCGCAGGTGTGTTGGGCTTGAATTTATATTTATGGAGTTATGGCGTATTCATACTCAGTGGACGCAAGGGCAATAATTTGGCAGATATGGGCAAAACATTCTTAAAAGGTGCAATCAATCCAAACTGTATTGCGATTTTTATTGGTTTGGCTTTGGCTTTGACACATACCTATACAGTTTTGCCAGAGGCTTTGGTCGAATTTTTGCAGAAATTAGGCGATTTATCGACACCACTGTCTTTGATTTATATTGGCGCATTGGCGGGCAGCAGTGGTATCGCGCATCTGCTGCGTGAAAAAGTGGCGCTTGAAATGAGTGCAGTGAAAATGATTGCGATGCCTGCGTTGGCTATTTTGGCAATGTGTTTTGTACCTGCAAGCGGTATTGCAAAATCTGTATTTTTGATGATTTCTGCTTTGCCAGCAGCGGTTGTAGTACCTATGATGGTAGAACGTTTTGGGTATGGAGAAAAAATGTCGTCCAATATTGTGCTTTTAACAACTTTGATTTCGATTGTGGAAATTCCGTTTTGTGTTTGGCTGGGCAGCATATTGTATGGCGTATAAAACAAAAAATACAACAAAAAATGCTTGCAAAACACCCGGATGCGTGTTATAATATCGAATGTTGATTACGGACGGTCCAATGGCGCAATATGGCGGTAAGAACGTCTTTGGGGAAAGGAGGAAACAAAAATGGATATCATCAGAGAACTGGAAAAAGAACAACTCAAAAGCGATGTAACTCCTTTTAACGTAGGGGACACTATTCGTGTATATGCAAAAGTTGTCGAAGGTACTAGAGAAAGATTACAGATGTTTGAAGGCGTTGTAATTAAAAAACAGGGCGGCGGCATCAGAGAAACTTTCACAGTAAGACGTATTGCATCTGGCGTTGGTGTAGAAAGAACATGGCCTTTGCATTCTCCTAGAATTGACCGCATCGAAGTCGTAAGACGTGGTATTGTAAGACGTGCGAAACTGTTCTACCTGAGAGATAAAGTTGGTAAAGCAGCAAAGGTAAAAGAAGTATTGAGATAAGAAAAACAAGTCCTGGTGAAACACTTCATCAGGGCTTTTTTCGTGAGTGACAAATGTTTTTATTTGTCATTGACGAAAAAGGTGTATCAAGGAGGGCAAGCGGTGGCAGAGGCAAACAAAAGGACGAAAAAAGAAGAATGGCGCGCAGCATTATTTCAATTGGCTGTTGTAATTTTGATTGTGATATTGGTACGTACTTTTGTGATTGGAACAATTTATGTCAAAGGGTCTTCTATGGAGCCGAATTTTCATCATGGAGATTTTTTGTTGATCAATAAATTGGAAATACGTCTGCAAACGCCTGCTTATGGCGAAGTAGTGATTTGTCGTTTGGAGGAAGGCGCTTATCAAGAAAATATTATCAAACGAATCGTCGGTTTGCCAGAAGATGTGATTGATTTGCGTGAGAATGGCAGCGGTACTTACGATTTATACCGCAATGGCAAATTGATAGAGGAAACATATATCGCAGAGCCAATACATGAAAAAGGGAATATTACATATCCCTATACTGTGCCAGTAGGACAGTATTTTGTGATGGGGGATAATCGCAATGCAAGCACAGACAGCCGACGTACGAGTGTTGGTTGTATTTCAAAAGAAAATTTGGTAGGTCGTGTGGTCATGCGTCTTTATCCATTTGATACGTTTGGTGTCACCATATAAGGAGGTTTGGAAAATATGTATATACAATGGTATCCGGGACATATGACAAAAACCCGTCGTATGATGCAAGAAACCATTTCTTTGGTAGATATTGTCATTGAATTGGTAGATGCGCGTATTCCATATAGCAGTAAAAATCCAGATTTAGATGACTTGGCAAAAAATAAATATCGTATTTTATTATTAAATAAATGTGATTTGGCAGACCCAAAAGCAACAGCGATTTGGCGAGAATATTTTGAGCAAAAGGGATTTTGTGTCATAGAAATGAATGCCGTCAAAGGCACAGGGATGCAGGAAGTGACCACTGCTGCCAGAGCCTTGATGCAGGAAAAAATTGAGAAACTGCGTGCAAGGGGTCGTATCAATGTGCCGATACGCGCAATGATTGCAGGGATTCCCAATGTGGGAAAATCTACATTCATCAACAAATATGTGGGGAAATCCACTGCCAAAACTGGGGATAAACCAGGTGTGACAAGAGGAAAACAGTGGATAAAATTGAAAAAAGATTTTGAATTATTAGATACACCTGGTATATTGTGGCCCAAATTTGAAGACCAGCAGGTAGGCTTGAAGTTGGCATTTACTGGGGCAATCAATGATGATATTTTAGATGCGCAAACTTTAGCAACTGCCTTCATCAACCATATGATGGTGGTCAATCCAGATTGTATTCGGGAACGGTATCAAATCGCCTTTGATACCATTGCAGAGCCGCATGATGTATTGGCACTGATTGCACAAGCGAGAGGGTTCAAGCTCAAAGGTGACGAATTGGATTTAGAACGTGCTTCTAAAATTTTGATGGATGAATATCGCGGCGGAAAGTTGGGGCGTTTGACATTAGAATTACCAGAAGATATTACAGAAATGTTGGAAGCAAAAGAAGTACGCGAACAGGAGAAAAAACAGTCAGACCAAAACCGTAAAGCGGCATATCAAAAACGAAAGAAATCATAAGGTATGAAACTGCGACGGCTGTCTTTAGAGGAAAACGTACCTGATTCATCTCAGTAAAAATAAGAATACTGGAATCCCTTGTATTGTAAGGATTCTAGTATTCTTTGTTTTCTTATAAGCCCCTAAAGGGGGCTGTCGCTTTGAAGATGAAAAATCGTTGAGGCGAATCTTTTTTTGCTATTTTTCATAAAAAATTGATGCCTCATAACATTTAGAAAAGTCTGTAACTAAGATTCTTTTATGATATTCATGAGTAGAATATCATTATTGGGATACATAGTATAAAAAAGCCAACTTTTATGAAATGAACAAAACCAAAAAAGAATATCAAGTAAAGTTCGATGAATCTGTTACTTTAACATGAAAATAAAAATACAGAAATGATGTTTGAAAATACAAGTGAAAAAATGCCACACAA
>CALWSU010000022.1 GCA_944384295.1 uncultured Lachnospiraceae bacterium
GACACACCGCAAAGAAGTGCGGACAGCCATTTATGGCTGGCGTTTGCGCAGCAAACGTGTTGACCATCGTTTCCCAAGCCCTTCCGCGTTCTTGAAAAAAGTAAAAAAAGTAGTTTTTTGACAAGCTAAAGCAGGAATTTTTCAAATAGAAAATTTCCTGCTTTTTATATGGATGAGAAAAATTCCCAAAAGCCAAACTTTGACTTTTGGGATTCTTTTGGGTATATTTGCCGTATGCGGGATGCAAAAACATACGGCAGAACAAGGATTGAGAGATGTTAAAAAATATTTTTATTTGAAAATCCGATGCCGCCATCTTGCGAAGAAACCTTCGGGCTTTGGTGGTTCGGACGGAGTTGTTTCTACTTGCTGCATGGCTTCTGTCATCAAAAGCTGTTGGCTGTCGATGGGCATTGCCGTTGCAGGGCGTTTGATATATTCCCCATTTGCGCACAAAATACGTGCTTTGATGGTATCTGCCATTGCGGCATCAATAATATGTTGCAACTGTTCTTGTATATGTGGACGATATACTGGGCAAGCAACTTCTACACGTCGTTCTGTATTGCGTGTCATAAAGTCCGCTGAGGAAATATACATTTTTTCCTGTGCGCCACTGCCAAAGCAATAGATACGCGAATGTTCCAAAAATCGTCCCACTACACTGAACACACGAATATTTTCGGTTTTTCCCGGCACCTGCGGCAACAAGCAACAAATACCACGAATCATCATCACAATCTGCACGCCAGCACAAGAGGCTTCTTTCAATTTTTCGATAATATCAATATCTGTCAAAGAATTGAGTTTGAAGAAAATACGCCCTTGTTCGCCTAATGCGATTTGTTCATCAATCAAATGCAGCACTGTACTTTTTAAGCTAACAGGCGCAACCAATAAATGATGATATGTACCTTCCAAATTGCCAATCCCCATATTCTGGAAGAATGCATTTGCATCTTGTCCAATTTCCTGATTGGCAGTCAATAAGGAAACGTCTGTATAAAGTTCTGCTGTTTTCTCATTGTAATTGCCGGTACCAATCTGTGTGATATATTGAATTTCGCCGCGTTCTTTTCTGGTAATCAGGCAAAGCTTGGAATGTACTTTATAATTTTCAAAGCCATAGATGATACTACAGCCAGCATCTTCCAAACGTTCTGACCAGTCGATGTTATTTTGTTCATCAAAACGCGCCCGCAATTCAATCAAAACTGTGACATCTTTTCCGTTTTCCGCTGCATTGCACAGATATTCCACCAATTTTGTTTTTCGTGCCAAGCGATAAATCGTAATTTTAATAGAAATCACATGTGGGTCATTGGACGCTTCTTTGATCATCTGCAAAAAGGGTTCCATGCTTTCATAAGGATAGGAAAGCAAAATATCATCTTTTTGCACCTGATGCAATATGCTTTCATTTTTATGGATACGTACGGGATATTGCGGATGAAATACGGGATTGAGCAATGCCTTTTGTTTGGTTTCATTGAGTTTATCCGGCAATGCAAAAACATATCCCATCGTCATGGGTGCACTGGTGACAAAAATCATTTTTTCTGTCAGTGTCAAATGCTCACAGAAATAGCGGACAAATGCTTCGCTGATGTTATGGGAAACCTCCAAACGCACAGGCGCCAGTCTGCGGCGCTGTCCCAAAACTTTTTTCATTTTTTTACGAAAATCGACATCAATATCCGCCTCATCATCTGTATTGATGTCCGCGTTGCGTGTCACACAAATACAAACTTTTTCAATCACTGTATAATTATTGAATACTTCATCTAAATATTGCAAAAGCACTTCTTCCATACGAATAAAGCGCAATTCATGCCCCGGCAAAAACAATAGTTCCGGCAAAGCCGCGGGCACGGGGATAAAAGCAAAAACTTGCTTACTTTTAAATTTTAGCAGCGCGCAAACATGGATGACTTTGTTTTGCAAATGTGGAAATGGGTGATGTGTATCCACAATCTGCGGAGATAAAATTGGTAATACAGATGTCCGAAAATACTGTTTGACATATTTTTGTTCCACAGTTTCCAGCTGTGCATAGGTGAGATGAGATACACCATGTGCTCGCAGTTGCTCAGAAATTTCTGCGAACAGTTTATCTCGCTTATCGCAAAGCGGACGAACCGCGCGATAAATGCTTTCGAGCTGTTCTTGCGGCGTCATACCGGATTTATTATCGACGGTATGCGCTTTGACATGCATCAAATCAAATAAACTACCAACACGAATCATAAAAAATTCGTCTAAATTGCTTGTAAAAATAGAAACAAACTTCAGTCGTTCCAAAAGCGGTAATGTTTCATCCATGGCTTCGCTCAATACACGGTCATTAAACCGCAGCCAAGACAACTCACGATTCTGTGTGAATGAGTGTACATGTTTTTTTGCCATGAATTTCACCTCTTTGTTCCATCAAATAGTATAAATATCCTTCTCTAACGCCATAATTGACCGTTGTAATCCGTGAAATGCCGTAATATTGGGCAATGGTATATAACACCATAGCACCTGGCAAAAAGGTATGCACACGGTCTGGTGCTGTTTTCAAGAGCTGTTTGATAAAAATATCTGGTGTATCCACAGCGCAATCTAAAATTTCTTTCAGCCACAATGGGTCATAAGAATTGGTCAAATTTTTCTGTTTTTTATTCATTGCCTGTACCATCTGTAATGCCGCACGCGCGGAACCACCAATGGCACACAATGCGGAAACGCTATGGCGTGGAGCGGGCAGCGCTTCCAATTTTTTCTGAACTTCTTTTTGTATCTTTTGTAATTCGCTTTTGCGTGCAATCAAATGGTCTTTGACACATTGTTGATACAAATTCAAAGAGCCAATGGGCAAAGAGGTTGCTGTTTGGATACTGCAATTTTCATAAAATACCAATTCGGTACTACCGCCGCCGATGTCAGTCAGCAGTCCGCGTTCCATTTCCATTGCCTGCAATGCGCCATAATAGTCAAATATCGCTTCTTCTTCGCCGGATAAAATCCGCACATCAAAATGACATTGTTCCCGAATGGCGTCTAAAACCTCAGGCGCATTATTGATGTTACGCAAAGAAGCAGTTGCAAACGGGAATACTTCTTTGACCATCATATGATCCAGAATTTCCCGGAATTCAGAAAGAACCGCAACAGCCTTACGGATGCCGCTTTTTTTCAGACAACGATCCTTATTGATATAGCCTGCCAAACCAGCGGGGCTTTTTTTATTCAGTAAGGAACGGATTTGATTATTTTCAATTTTATAAAGTACCAGTCGAATGGTGTTTGAGCCGATATCGATGACTGCATACATTGTTTGATTCACCTAATTTCTACATATTTCGATTCCAATAGTAATGTATGATTGTAAAAGCTACATGCGTCATTTTGTGAAATCTACGTTAATTCTGCAACGGATTGGATTTTCCACAAATATGCGTCATTTCTACTTTTACTACCATAGTTTGTGCAAAATACTTTGTAATATATTGCGCAATTTCTTCTGTTGTATGTGTGGTATAACGCATACAAAGCAATTGTAACGCATGGCGTTTTTCCGCTTCCTCTGTGACCAAAGACGCTTTGCCTTCTGCAATCACGCTTTCATAACGTGTGGTAAATGCGGCGCCATCTATCTGCATTTTTGCCACAAATGTCATACAAACTTGTGCCTGTTGTTGCAAATTCTCTAATTTACGTCCTGTTGTTGCACAGTGAAAATAAAAATGGTTTTTCTCCAGTACAGGGGAAATCGGCACACCATAAGGCACACCTTCACTGTCACAAGTGGATAACACACAATAATCACTTTGCGCTGCCCATGCCAAAGCATCTTGGGGCTGCACACTGCGATCCTTCCGTCGCAATGGCGTTTGCTGCGTTGTTGCCATAAACTCCCTCCTTTTTTGTTGTCAAACAATATCTTCTTATTTGTATTGTAGCATAATTCTAAATTCGTACAACCTAGATTTCATATTTTTACAAGATTTTTGTACACAAAAAAAAGCAGGACTTCATTTCAGACACGAAATCCTGCTTTTCATTCTCTTGTCAGTTTCTCTAATCAGGTTTCCTTAGAATGTCATTTCTAATTTTTTGCGCATATCCTCAATTTGTTCGTCAGACAGCTCTAATGGCTTATATGCAATCTGAATCCCGTCATTTTCATAACGTGGAATCAAATGCAGATGGAAATGAAATACCGTTTGTCCAGCTACAGTACCATTGTTTTGCATCACATTCATATGGTCAAAGCCTAATCTTTGTTTCATTTCTCTCGCAATCAGGCTTGCCAAACGGAACAGTCTGCCTGCTTTATCTGGATCGATTTCAAAAATATTGGCAACATGTTCTTTGACCAAAATCAGTACATGTCCTTCATTGGCAGGGAAACGATCCAAAATCACCTTAAATTCTTCATTTTCATAAATAGTAGCGGAACCAAATTCGCCAGATACAATTTTACAGAAAATACAATCGCTCATGTGCTTTTCTCCTTTCGTGTCATACGATAACGTATGTATTTTGATACAGTATAACACGAAACGAAAAATCCTGCATCAAAAATATTTACTGAATAAATAGGTCAAAGCGTTTGCATGGCTTTGTTTATCGGTCAAAATTTCAAAAAATAAATCTCGTAATTCCCCATCTGGCACCGCCAAAAAGAAATTGCGCATAAAATCGATTGCATTCAATTCTAAGAGCAAAGTTTCTTCCAAATACGTCTTGGGGTCAATGATTTCCAAGGTAGAAGGTGTCTGTTCTTCTGGCTGTATTTCTGGCGTTTCGCCTGTAATCAAATACAAAGCCTCCCGCAATTGACGTAAATGCTTTTTCTCCTCCAAATACATAGATTTTAATACGGTTTCTGAAGGGCTTAAAATTTCCGCTTCCTGCAACAAACGGCGATAGCGTTCCGCTATCTGTTCCGTATCTGCGACCGCAACTTGCAACAATGACAATAAACGGCTGTCCTCTGCCAATTCTGCAAGTGCTGGGTCTTTTGTTTCACGCGTGGATAAACGCGGATGATGATTGGTATAGGGATACATGAAATTCCTCCTTTGTTCTGCATGGTCTGCTTCTGATTTTTTATGCTGTATGATATATATGTATATATGCGCAACGCAGAAATCGCATGACTGCCCACAGAAAAAAATCCTTTTGACGAAAACATAGAAAAAGTCTAAAAACCCTTTTATTGATACACTTTTTCTGCTATGATAAGGTACGACAAAACACAACTATTATAGAGGTGACAAACCCATGAAAAAAATTGTATTGACTGGCGGCGGCACAGCCGGACATGTCACGCCGAATCTTGCGTTATTGCCCACACTTTTGGCAGAAGGCTGGGAAGTCTATTATATTGGCTCTGAAAACGGTATCGAAAAAAAACTCATAGAAGCAGAAAATATACCATATTATAGTATCCCAACCGGAAAACTGCGCCGCTATCTTTCCCGCCAAAACATCACAGACATGTTTCGTGTTGTCAAAGGCATTGGCGAAGCAGCAAAAATATTGAAAGAAATTCAACCCGATGTTGTATTTTCCAAAGGTGGCTTTGTTGCGGTACCTGTGGTATTGGGCGCAAAGAAAAACAAAATCCCAGTAATCATACATGAATCTGATATTACCCCTGGACTTGCCAATAAAATCGCAATGCCATTTGCGCAAGTGGTCTGCACCACATTTCCAGAAACCTTACAATATGTACCCAAGCAAAAAGGACTGTATACAGGCAGCCCAATCCGTCAGGAACTATTTGCGGGCAATCGTGAAAAAGGGCTTGCTGCCTGTGGCTTTGATGGTACAAAACCTGTATTGCTGCAAATGGGCGGTTCTTTAGGCGCAGTCAAACTCAATGAATGTTTACGCGCTTGTTTGCCTTCTTTATTAAAAGATTTTGATGTGATTCATCTTTGCGGCAAGGGGCATTTTGATGAAGGATTGCAACATACAGCTGGTTATTGTCAATTTGAATATGTTTCAGAAGGTTTGGCGGATTTATTCGCTGCTGCGGATGTATTGATTTCTCGTGCCGGCAGCAATTCGATTTCCGAATTTTTGGCATTGCAAAAACCCCATCTATTGATACCACTTTCCGCAAATGCCAGCCGCGGCGACCAAATTCTAAACGCTGCATCATATGAAAAGCAAGGCTTTGCTATGGTATTACAGGAAGAAGCACTTTCCCCAGAACGTATGGAGGCAGATGTTCGCCGTTTATACGAAATTCGTGACCGCTATCAAGAAGCCATGCGCAAAAGCAAACAGACCAATGGCGTAGAAGCAGTCATGGAACAAATTCGGCGTTTTGATGGGAGATAAGCAACAGGATTATGTGCTTTTAAGAAAGAATTAAGAAAAAACAAATTGACATTGTCTTTTTTGATATACTACAATATTATGTGCAAATAAAAACAGGAACTGTCAGGAGGAATGCAGCATGAAAAGATATATCGGAATCGTGTTAGCCGGTATATTGGCAATCAGTGCCGTTGGGTGTGGCAGCAAATCAGAAACGACAGAAAACACAGAAAACACACAGTCAACCACCAACGACACAACCGCACAACAAGAAAGCGAAACCACACAAGACATCATTTTACAGGCGCAAATGCCGGAGGACGGCGAAGAAATCGCAATCATTCAAACTTCAGAAGGCGAAATTCAAATGCGTTTCTTCCCAGACGAAGCACCTAAGGCAGTGGAAAATTTCAAAACACTTGCCAAAGAAGGATATTATGATGGTCTGACATTCCATCGTGTCATCGAAGATTTTATGATACAAACCGGTGACCCGACTGGTACTGGCGCAGGCGGTGAAAGCTGCTGGGGCACAGAATTTGAAGATGAAATTTCGCCCAACCTGCATTTTTATAACGGTGCCGTTGCTATGGCAAACAAAGGACCTAACACAAACGGCAGTCAATTCTTTATTGTACAAAGCAAAACAGCCGTAGAAGACCATTTGCAAATGTTGCAAGATGCCAGAGATAACGAAAGCAACGACGAACCACTCGGCATCACTATCGGCGATACATTTTATACCATTGGCGAGCTGTTCCCCGATTCTGTATTAGACTATTATCGGGAACATGGCGGCGCAACACATTTGGAATATATTTTCGGCAATCCTTACACCATATTTGGGCAAGTCATCAGTGGTATGGACGTTGTAGATAAAATCGCTGCCACAGAAGTCGATGCAAATGATAAGCCAGTCAATGATATCATCATTGAGAGCATTACATTTGCTCCATATTCCGCAGAATAAACCGTATCGAATCATAATTTAGGAAGGATAGAAGCGACATGAAAAAAATTTTAGCCGTATTACTCAGCATTTGTGCCTGCATCAGTTTTGCAGCATGTGCCAAAGAAGAAACCCCAAAACAAGAAGTGGATTATACCATGACATTTGTAAACCAAACTGGTCAGGACGTCACACAGCTTTGTTTACGTCCTTTGGAAGATTATGAATGGACAGATAATCTTTTGCAAGAATCCAAATGGGAAAATGGTTTTGAAGTGCCTGTATCCTTGAGCGGGACTGTTCCTGTGACAGAAACCGGCTGGCAAATCAAAATGGTATTTTCCAATAATACAGAACAGATTTGGAAAGATGTCGCTTTGGAAGATGGTGCTATATTGACATTCTCATTGGACGATGGAACCCCTGTTGTGGTAAACGCTTCTAATGATACCACAAAGGATACAACAACTGGTACAAATGGTACAGATAGTACAGATAGTACTGATAATTTAGATGATACAACAGATAATACCGATAGTACCAATCATACAGATAATACAGAAACAGAATAAAACACAAGACCATATGGTGTTCCATCCATATGGTCTTATTTTTTGATTATTATTTATTATGATTGATTGTTTTTCTGATTACCACTTTCGCCAAAAGCGTGCTGCTTGTACTGTCATATCGTCACATTCTTTTTGACAAATCTGCTGTGCTTGCTGCAATACAAAATCCGCCGCATCTTGGGGATTGGCAAAGCCACGCGGTAAAAATTGTTCTTCCAACCATGCCGCCGTTTGCTGCACACCACCAAACGCATCTGTCACGCCATCTGTGACCATTAAAATCATATCGCCGTCTTTGAGCCGCATTTCATTTTTTATCACTCTTACTTCCTGCAAAATACCTGCCGGCAAAGAATTGGTATAAATCGAAATCACACGGCTTTGTCTGCAAATAAAAGAAGGGGCTGCACCCAATTTGATAAATTCTGCTTGTCCATCGTATAAGTCTATACTGCAAATATCCAAGGTTGCATAATTTTCTTCTGCACGTCGTAACAATAATGCAGAATTGATCAATTCAATGGCAAGTTCTCGCGAAAAGCCAGCTTCTGCGAAAGATTCCAGCAATTCTATCGCTGCTTTGCTTTCCGCTGCTGCGTCTGCGCCCATGCCCATACCATCAGATACGGCAAGCAATGCCATACCCTGCTCGCTTTCCAAAAAAGCCGCTGCATCGCCACAAGGTTTGCCCATTTGTCCCGAAGCAAATGCTGTTGCAGTCGCAAGCGCATAAATGGGTGCCTGTACAAATGTTACCACACAAGCATTCCCTTCCAGATGGCATACTTCCGCTTCTTGTTGTACCATAGTACGCCCCAAAATTTTTTTGACAATGGGCAAGAGTTTTTCTCTGCACATGCCTTTTCCATGACAGCTTTTGATAGAAATACGTGCTTTTGTTCCATGTCCGCTTTTGGGCTGTGTGACTTGTATTTCTTTGGGATATATGCCCGCTTTGTGACACGCTTCCAGCAAAGCTGTCTGTGCTTGTTCCAACACTTCACAGCTATCATCTAATGTATCCGGCAACTTTTGCAAAATATCGCCTACTGCGTCTAATTGCTGTCCCACCAAGGTACGACATTCTTGCAGTCTGCCTGTCCAAACCAAATCATGATGATGCCGTTCATAAATCTCACATACGCCAGACGCAAACGCCGCACTGCGTGGGCAAGTATCGCGAAACCATTGCGGCAATGTTTCCACATCGATTTTCCCACAACCATCGCATATCGAAAATAAAGAAAATGTCATGCTATAGGTACGATATACTTCTTCTGTCCAGCAATACCGCGCCATGCCGCAACCTTTACAAACACGACCAGCCACAGAATCTACCAAACGAGAAATCTCGGTTTGTGGGGTTTCCTGCTCTACGGCAAATGCCTTTGCCAAAGCATGGAATGCGCCGCCAAATTCCTGCAATCTTTCTTCTGTTGCCTGACGCATTTGTGTATAACGGTCTTTTGCCTGTTCCATCTGCCAGAAACCACCCGCACCATATAACACTTTTCTAGGCAAAAACAGAAACAAAACCCCACCTAATGCAATCCATGGCAGCCACTCCGGCTGCATAAATTCCTGTTCCAAATAAAATAATAATAATGCTGCTGTCAACCAAAGCGCAACCACTGCCGCCCATCTGCCAATCTCTTTCAAACAGCCAGCCAATAAGCCGCCCAGCCCCAACATGACGAACAAAGGCAAGTCTGCCGCGTCACAGACATACAATAAAAAACCAAGCATCACACCTGCTGCCGCACCACCGCCAACGCCTTCCCGCCAAGCCGACAGCAAAAGGAATACTGTCATCAAAAATGGAAATAGCTTGTCTTGTAACATCGGGATACCGATATGATACGCACCAGAAAGTGCACCACCCAATACCAACAAAGCGGATAATGTTTCTTCTCTGCTCCATACGCCGCTTTGTATCTGTCCAAACAGCACACTCATTCCCTTTTGCAGCAAAAAACCAATGCCCCATACCAAAAGCGTTTCTACCCCTGCTACCGCGAAATAAAAGCGCAAGCCGCCTTGTCCCACTGCATAAAATAAGCCGCCCAACAACATCGCAAATGCACCCAAGCAGGCTTTTTTGATACTGCTTGTGGCATATCGTGCCAAAGAAAGCTGTATCAGTGCGGCTGCCAGCCAAACAGCAAAATTTTTGATACCGGCACCATTACCGATACTCCCCAGTGCCGCCGCAGAAAATGCCAACCAAAATTGTCTTTGTCCAAAAAACACAGAAAGCATACTCATACCCAAAGGGTGAAAAATCTGCAACACCTCGCCCCTACTCCATAAAAATACCGTCGCCCAAATTGCCGTTTGTTGTGCCGCTTCTGCAATATGTAGCCGTTTAGGCAATGGTACTGCTACTTTAGGTGAGGCACGCAACGCCTTTCCCAATGGTGGCAAAGCTGCCTTTTGTTGTACCTCCATAAATACTTCTGTCTTTTCCATTTCTGCTCCCTCCTATATCCCCATTTTACGAAAATATGCAAACTTTTTTTGCCGAAATCAGGCGGATTGCCAGAAAATTTTTTCCGACAAAAAGGCAGAAAAAGAAACAGTAAAAAAGCCATATGCGCATTTTCTGCAAGCATATGGCTCTATTGATTGCTGTAATGATGACAATTTAGGAATGGTATGATTCTTTTTCAATGGATTGTCCATATTTTTTCATGACACGAATGTCTTCGCCAAAAAATTTCAATACTTTATATTCTTGTAAGCGAGAAGTCACGCGGTCAGAATACTGATTTGTAATTTGCTCTGGTGCAAGATTGGTCGAAATAATAACCGATTTATTTTGTAATTTCCGGTCATTGAGCAAGCGAAACAGTTCTGATGTGGTAAACAAGGTTGCAAATTCTGTACCGAGGTCATCAATAATCAATAAATCCGCGTCTAGTATTTCGCTGTCCCATTCCTCACGTTCTGGATCTTCTTCTTTCGAAAAACGGATTTCTTCCAATTTGCGGAATAATTGCCCCGCACTCAGATACAACACCACATACCCTTGCTCTAACAGTTCTTTTGCGATACAGCTACATACAAATGTTTTCCCCAAACCTGTCGCACCATAAAGCAGAAGATTTTCGCCACTTTCCGGGAAATTTTCTACAAATGCCAGACTTTGGCGTAAAATATGTGTCGCATTTTCTCGTGGTGATATGCCCTCTTTTTTGGAAACCTTATCACTATACAGACGTAAATCAAAATTATCAAAATTTTCCTGTTTGATGATTCTGCGTACATTCGACTGGTCATAAATCCGGTCCATCACACGTCGTTTCAAACAGACACATGGTGTATTTCCGATATAGCCTGTATCTTGGCACTTTGTACAATGATATTCCATTTCCAGCACTTTTGGAGAAAGCCCCGCATCTTCCAATATTTGCAGGCGTTCTGCCTGTAAGTTCTTTTGTGCTGTCTGCAACTGTTGTGCTGCTTGCGCGATTTGCGCTGGTTTTTGGAGCACCAGTTTGGCTGTTTGTATGCCCAACATTGCCAATTCGTCCTCTATTTCACGCAGACGCGGCAAACGGCGATAAATTGCTTCTCTGCGCTGGCGTAATTGTGCAGCTTCTTCGGTTCTCAAAGCATCGTATTCGCGTAAAATTTCTTTATATATTTGTGTTTTGCTTGCCATATGACATCACCTGCCTACCATTCTTTTTGTTTTTCCCGTTCCAATCGCTCCAATGCTTCGTAATCCCATTCTCTCTGTGTATAGTTGATAAAACGGTTTCGTGTAGGTGGTGCTGTTTTGGATTGGTTTTGCTGTGTTTGTTGTGCTTGTTGTGCCTGCTGTGCCTGTTGTGTTTTTTTTGCAGCAAACGCTTCATCTAGTTTTGTAATATCTTCTATGGTACGCACGCCTGCTTTTTTCCAGTCTGTCAAGATTTTATCCGCATACGGAAAGCTGACCTTACCAATACGCAGTATGGTACGGCTGCATGCCTGTGTAATGACATCTATCGGGAATTGATATTCTTGTATCCATTTCTGAATAAATGTTTCTTCATCAGGCGAAGGGAAACGCCCGCTGAGTCCAAAGGTGCGCATGATTTCACGATAGCCCTGTTTGCGCATCTGCAAAAAGGACGCCGCTTTTTCCGGTGTATCAATGCCTTCTTCCAACCAGCCAATGGCGGTTTGTTCGATATAATGCATACCACGTTTTCCCTTTTCACAGCAATAGGAAAGCAAAATATCAATCAAATCCAAATCCATACCCAACCAATCATACAGCCCAAACAATGTCGACATATCTGCATGGGACAGGCTTCTGCCCAATTTACGTTCCGCGCTTTGGAACAGGTTTTTGATGTCTTGATGGCGCAGATATGCCGCCAATTCTGCTGGCGCATAATCGGGGCGCTTACTGGGGCGGATTCTCTGGCGTGGGATTGCAGAAGTATTTTCTTTTCCATAGCCTCTTTCTTGCCAATAGCGCCAAGCACGTGTCACTTCTCCCTCTGGCACTGCCATTTTTTCCGCAATTTCCGCCGCACTGCATTGCTCGCCTGCCGCCTGTGTCATCAAATAGATAGAAACGTACAAAGGAGGGGCTTTTGGTACTTCTGTTTCGATAAATTCTTTTTGTAAATGAATGTCCATGTACTCCCCTCCTTTTTTACCTAAAAATTATGTAAAAATTCTCTGAAATATACGAAAAGGGAAACCCATCATAAAAAGCCATAACAAAGTTTCAGGGTGTCGAAAAGTCGACACCCTGTCGTCAAAGGCTCATTTCATTCAAGCCTTTGACGAGTAGACAGAAGTATAAAGCAGAAATTCCATCGGCTAAAAGCCTTGAAATTTCTGCTTTTCCTCGTCGGAAATGAATTCCGACTACGGATTCCAGTTGGGAAATAACACACCGCAAAGAAGTGCGGACAGCCATTTATGGCTGGCGTTTGCGCAGCAAACGTGTTGACAAATCGTTTCCCAAACCCTTCCGCGCGCTTGAAAAATTATAAAATCTAGTGTTTTAACAAGCTGAATAAAATTTATTTGCTATCTGCCAATGGGTTTCCGATTTTATTGTTTTTTATTGTTTTATAATTTTATTACTGGTTTTTGTTTTTAATATGTGCGTTAAAATAATAAATGATAAAGCTCAATACAATCACAGTCAACAACGCTACCATAAAGATACGAGAGTCTTTGACTGCGATAAAGATTGCCAAAAGCCCCAAAAACATACTAATGGCATACATAATCAAAACCGCCTGCTTTTGGCTACAACCGCGGTCAATCAAGCGATGATGCAGATGTCCACGGTCTGCCTGCATGATGGGCTGGTTCTTTGCCATACGACGCAGCATTGCAAATATGGTATCAAATATCGGCAAACCAATACAAAATACACTGACTACAACCGCCAAAAGCGCATAGCCCTTAAATACACCCAAAATACTGGTCACGGCTAATACAAAGCCCAAAAACGTAGAACCGGTATCGCCCATAAAAATTTCTGCTGGATTGAAATTACGTGGCAAAAAGCCCAGACATGCCCCTGCCAATGCTGCCGTCAAAACAACTGCTGTGGTGGTACCTGTGATGATACACAACACCATCAAGCTGACTGCTGCAATCCCAGTCACACCTGCCGCCAAACCATCCAAACCATCAATCAGATTCACGGCATTGGTGACGCCCACAATCCAAATCAATGTAATAGGGATACTGAATTTTTGCAGTGCAGCAGTAACGGGCCATAATACAATCTGTATTCTGGTACCAGAAAACACCACAATCAACGCTGCTACAATCTGTACACAAAATTTTAATTTCGCAGGCAGATTTTTCATATCGTCCACAACGCCCAAACCAGCAATCAATACCGCGCCAATGATAAAGCCTGCAAATTGTCTGGCGTCCATACTGCGATCAAAATAATACACCATCAATACTGTGACCAAAAATCCCAGTACAATCGCCACACCGCCCATACGGGGCATGGGTTTTTTGTGTACGCCACGATCCTTTGGATAATCAATCGCGCCCACTTTTACGGACAGCCATTTCGCAAATGGTGTTGTCACAAGCGTAATCGCAAATGCCGAAGCAAACGCCGCAATATATAACAACCAGTTATGCTCAACCAAAAATATTCACTCCTCTAGTGCGCAGCCTGCTACTATATACGAACATACTGCAAGCAAACCTTATTATTTTGTACCAAAAATACGGTCACCTGCATCGCCCAAACCGGGTACAATATATCCATGCTCATTTAACACATGATCATATGCTGCTGCGTAAATATCTACTTCAGGGTGACTTTTTTGGATACGCTGTACACCCTGTGGTGTTGCCAGTATACAAAGAAAAATAATATGCTGTACACCTTTTTGTTTTAAAAATGTGATTGCCGCTTCTGCGGTACCGCCAGTTGCCAACATAGGGTCAGTCAACAATGCAGTACGTTCTGCAATATCAGACGGTAATTTACAATAATATTCTACGGGTTCCAATGTTTCTGGATCGCGATAGAGTCCAATATGTCCAATTTTTGCTGCTGGCAACAATTGCAATAAACCATCTGTCATGCCAATCCCTGCGCGCAAAATAGGCACAATCGCCAATTTTGTGTCAATGGTTTCACAAGATGCAACTGCTAATGGTGTTTGCACTTCTATTGTTTTGAGTGGTAAATCTCTTGTTGCTTCATATGCCAAAAGCGTCGCGATTTCGCCAACCACTTCACGGAATTGTTTTGCGCCTGTTTCTTGGTCGCGCAACATTGCCATTTTACTTTTGACTAAGGGGTGTTCTGATACAAATAATTTGCCCATAGATTCCCTCCTGATCAGTCTTCAATCTGCGCAATTCTTCTGACATGACGGGCATCATTGGAAAATGGTGTTTCCAAAAATGCTTTGACAATTTCCAAAGCCAAACCGGGACCAATCACGCGTGCGCCCATTGCCAATATATTGGCGTCATTATGTTCTCTGGTCGCTTTTGCGGAAAATACATCGCCGCATAATGCCGCACGAATCCCTTTGACTTTATTTGCCGCAATGGAGATGCCGATTCCAGTGCCACAAATCAGAATCCCTTTTTCACATTTGCCATCTGCTACCGCATGCGCCACTTTTTTCGCATATACAGGATAATCTACAGATTCTTCGGAAAATGTACCAAAATTTTCATAGGGGATATGATTGGCATCTAAATATGCAATCACTTCTTTCATCAACGGAAAACCACCATGGTCACAACCCAATGCTATCATACTTTTGCCGCGCTCCTTTCCTCATACTGCTTCTACATCGTTCCTATACTGCTATACTGCCAACTTTCATATGGGTACTGCTTTTTTTGATTTTTGATATTTGATATTTTATTTATCAAACGCTATCTGCTTCTATATAGCGATACCCAGCGGATTTTTGCAGACGGTTCATAATTGCCAAACCTTCGCCCTCCAATGGAAAGACTTCTGCATATACCACATCTGCCTCCAAAAAATCAAATTTGCGCAACACGCGAAACAGATTCGCACCGACACTTTCCAAATCTGCACGACTGCCAACAGAAAGCACAATATCGGCTTGATACTTGGCTTTGCTTTCTTCTGTTGCCAGTACACCAACTTTTTTTCCTTGTGCCTGCTGCTGTGCCGCCAAACGATTGATTGCTTCTATCGTCTGTATGCCGCGCACCAAATATACATCGGCTTTTGGAGAATAATGTGTATATTTCATACCCGGCGCTTTGGGGCGCAAACCCTCTGTAGGTTTGTCCAAAATCGCAGGGTCTATGGCAATGGTGCCCACAAAAGGCTCCATCATTTCTTTTGTAATGGCGCCCGGACGCAGTATCATGGGTGGATTTTGGGACACGTCCACAATCGTGGATTCCAACCCCCATTCAGCCGCGCCGCCGTCCAATATCATATCCACACGCCCGTCCAAGTCATACGCTACATGAGAGGCACGTGTGGGACTGGGCTTACCAGAAGCATTGGCACTAGGTGCCGCTATGGGCAGCCCTGCCGCTTGTATCAATGCCATTGCAACGGGGTGCGATGGAAAACGCACCGCCACCGTATCCAGTCCACCTGTGACCGCATCTGGCACAATATCTGCTTTTGGAAAAATCAGTGTCAATGGTCCCGGCCAAAAGGCATCTATCAATTTTTTCGCTGTATCTGGAATTTCGCGTACAATCTCTGAAAGCGCGTCCAACTGCGCAATATGCAGTATCAGCGGATTGTCTGACGGTCTGCCTTTGGCTTCGTAAATCTTTTTACACGCCTGCGCATCCAGACCATTTGCACCCAGACCGTATACGGTTTCGGTGGGAAACGCTACCAAACCACCGGTTTTCAAAATTTGGGCGGCCTGTTCTATCATGCTATGCTCCGGCTGCTGCGCATTGACGATGCAATGCTTTGTCTGCATATTGCTTACAGATTCGCACCGCAGCATTTTTTATATTTTTTCCCACTGCCACAAGGACAAGGGTCGTTACGTCCAATTTTTTCGCCCTTGATGATGGTACGGGACAATTTTTGTTCTCTTGTCAGTCTTTTTCTGGTTGCTTCATCGAAAATGCCTGCCCACTGTGGCAATGCTGCCAAATGGTCTGCATGGTATTCTACCATCTTTTTGTACAGACGTTCAAAATCAATATCCAGTACAATCTGACTTTCTTCTGTCAAAGTTTTCATATCATAAGGTGTAGGCAGTACGTCATTGATACCATCTACAAATGCTACGATTTCTTCTGTTGTCATAGAAAAACGCTGCGCCAATTCTGTTACAGTGCCTTCCAGTTTTGTTATTTTTTCTCCTAAAATATATTCATAAATTTTCTGTTCCTTTGGCAAATAAGCGTCCCAAATTGCGTCAATGCTTCTGCCTTCTTTAGAAAATGCTTTTGCCATCCAGTTTTCGTATAAACTCATCTGTATTCTCTCCTTCTGAATTTTCTCATACTTACTTTGGCAATTCCAAAAAACTGCCAAGCGATTTCGCACAAGATGCCACGAATCTGCATCATGCACTCTCTGCAATCATAATATAATTTCCCCCGATTTGCAACTAAAAATAGCGCATCTGTCTGCTTTTTGACAAAAATTCATGTCAATCTGACATACAAAAACAATATTCTGGCAAAGAATCGGCTTTGTATGCGGATAAAATCATATGGTTTGGGAAATACTGACAGTATCTCAAAACAGAAAGGGGTTTTTCGCATGAATCAAATGTATCAAAAAACAGAACTTGTATTTTATGGCAGTGCTGGTGTATGCCGTATTACAGACATCGCCCCCTTGCCGTCTGCCACAAAGGAAAACAAATTATATTATACACTCGTTCCTTTATTTTCTCCCTTTGCAGAAGTTGTGTATGCGCCTGTACAAACAAATGCTTTATTGCGTCCTTTATTGACAAAGGCACAGGCACAGGATTGTATGGCACAATTTCAGACATTGCCCCTTTTGCCATACCAAACCATCAATCACAAATCCGCACATGCATTCTACTTGGAAATTCTGCGTTCTTATATCCCTTTGTCCTATTTACGACTGATTAAAACACTACGTCACAAAGCCCTCTATGGTCTGCCGCGTCCCAAACTATGCCAAAAAGAACAACAATACCTCAAACAAGCAGAAACGCTCCTATGCGGAGAATTGGCAGTGGTACTCCAAACAACGCCCGCACAAATCCGCGCTTGGCTTTATGCACAAGATATCACGCCATGTTGTGTTTGTATGTAAGACAAAAAAAGCGTCATCGCTTCTGCGACCACGCCTCTTTTGGATGCGGATGACAGGACTTGAACCTGCACGGACGTAATGTCCACTAGAACCTGAATCTAGCGCGTCTGCCAATTCCGCCACATCCGCGTATCATATAAAATAACACCATCACATCATACTATATCCAAACATACTTGTCAACACTTTTTTATCAAAAAAAGTGCGGATGACAGGACTTGAACCTGCACGGACGTTAGTGTCCACTAGAACCTGAATCTAGCGCGTCTGCCAATTCCGCCACATCCGCAGATTGTATGGATATTGATACAATATTTTTGTTTGCTTTGATAGAATACTATAAAAACACACGATTGTCAACACTTTTTTTGCTATCTGTACAGGTTCCAAACGAACACAAAATACTAGCATATGCCCTCCCTTTATAGTACACTAATAGAAAAAACAAAGGGAAAAGAGGCGATATGTTATGACACAACCGCAAAAAAACAAAATTCGTTTGCTTTGCGCCATGCTGCTTGCGGTATCCCTGCCTGTCATTGGTATGATGTATGGTCTGTCTGGTGGTTTTTTTGATTTTATATTGTATCAAGGGCTTTGGTTTGGGCTTTGTTTGGGTTGTTTGAGCAGTGCGGTTTGCTTTTGGCTGCTTTTGCGTGGTTTGGCAGATTGGGGCAAAGTCAAATATTTTTTATGTGGTTATGGATTTTTATATCTCATATTGCTTTGCTGTTTTCGCATGAATTTCATGGCATTTCATTTTTGCAGTAATTTTGGGGCTTGCCATATTTTATTGGCTGGCTACATCACGCGTGCTGCCGCACAATCCAACGATAAAAACCATATCCATGTATCCATGCCATCTCCCCCAAAAACATGCTCTGCCGGTTCTGCGACATGGCGTAAATTTGCCATACTTTATACTGTGGCTGCATTGGGTGTATTGTTATTTACATTGATACGATATGGTTATGATTTTGCAGAAAGTTATGGCGTCGTGGCATTGGGTGTGCTGATTTCTTTCCTATATGACATATTGGGATTTTTCTTGCTGATACTTTCAGACATCATACTTTTGCTTTCCTGCTGTCTGCGTAATGTGGTAGGGATTTTGGTATGTGCTGCGTTTCATATTGTCTATGGCGTGATTTATGTTGGATTGTTTCTGCTGATGCATATGCTGACACCTATTACCATAGGTGCGATACTTTGCTTGCTTTTTGGAATCATTACGTACATCTATTATTTTTCACTGCCCAAACATCAACGAGATTGGCGCCCAGTCAAAATAAAAAATAAAAACATATAACGAAAAAAGTCAGGTTTCTTTTTTTCACAAAAACGCCTGACTTTTCTTTTTTATTTTATTCTGTTGTATGATTTTCTGTTTGTTCCATGCCGAAGCGTGCTTCTAAGCGGTAAATCGGCATGCCTTGCGCAGAAAATTTTTCTTCGTATTCTGTCATGATGTTTTCCGTATAATCGCTATTGTGCAAGTCTAAAGAAATATTGGAGAGTTGCCAATGGTCGGCGCAAAATTCATTCAGGGAAAATTCAAACAACCCCCGATTGTCTGTCTTAAAGAAAATTTCGCCCTTTTCTCCAAATACTTCGCGATAGCTTTGCAGATAACCACGATAGGTCAAACGACGTTTATACATTCTTTTTTTCGGCCATGGGTCACTGAAATTCAAATATAATCTTTGAAACTCACCCACAGCAAAAAAATCGGATAATTTTTTTGCGTCGTCCCAAACAAAAGCCAAATTCGGCAATTCTTCTTTTGTACGACGTGCCGCAACTGCCACAACACTTAAATTCCGTTCAATCCCAATAAAATTGACGTCTGGATAGGTTGCCGCATTCTGACGCAGAAAACCGCCTTTTCCACAGCCGATTTCTACATAAATGGGGTGGTCATTCCCGAAATATTCTGCCCAACGTCCTTTGTATTGTTCCGCTTGTTTCATAACATGGCTGTTTTGCTCCAATTCTGTTTCCGCCCATGGTTTTTTTCTGATTCTCATGTAAATAAACTCCTTTTATGTACATCATCTTATTTTACAAAAACCATGATACTCTGCAAATACATTTCCCGCAACTGCTTTTTTTACAATCGCCCAATCCAATAGCCTAATGTATCCTGCTGCGGCAGACGCACAAACGTTGCAAAACCCAACTGCTCCGCGCGACGTCGTGCACTGCTTTCGTAAGTATCTGGCAAACCAAATAAAAATCCATCTTCTTGCTTACGTAAAATCAAATGCCCATAACGCGCATAAGATAACAAGAAAAATGGTTCCTTCTGCCATGCAAGGGGGGCTTGCGGCAGCAATACCAATTCTCCCAAAGAAATGCAATACCAAGGCGCACCATCGGCAAAGGGCGTCAATATTTCATTATGGGATAAAATTTCCCAATCCCTATTGCTGTTTGATGTTTCTTTTGCTTGTGTATCGTCTGTTTGTGGCTGCTCTGTTCTTTGCTGCAACGCATTCGCGCGCGCCTGTGTACGTTCCTGCTCTGTTTGCTTTGTCTGTTCTGTTTGTTCCGTTTGTTCTGTTTGTGGCTGCTGTGTATTTTCTGTTTTAGCAGCATTTTCGGTTTGTGGTGTACTGTTTTCTGCCGCTTGCATATCGCACAGATTTTCTTGTGGCATTTCGGCTGGTTCTGCCCTTTCCTCCGTTTCCTCCTTTTGTTCTTTTTGTTCTTTCTTCTCTGTTTGTTCTGGTTGTACTGGCTGCGACGCAGGGCTAGACGACGTTTTTGTGCCTAAAATGCGCTGACTTTCTTCCTCTGATAAAATGCCCATTTCTTGTAATTGTGTCATTTCATCTCGAAATTTTTGCAGCAGGCCTCTAAAATTACCATGATAGCTTGTTTGGTTTGTTGTATTCTTTTGTATTTCTTGCACTTGTGTTTTCTTCTCTGTTTCTTTTTGTATTTTTCTTTTGTGCAGTGTTTCTATGGGTATTTCTTGATGTGTTTCTTGTTGTACTGCTTGTATTGTTTCGGTTGGTAACGAAATCACATTTTGCACACTTTCTTTGCAAAATGGCTTTTCGTTTGCGGTCGTAATGGGTAAGGCTTCTGCGGCACAGATGTCGGTTTCTTCTATATTTGTTTGATTGATATGATTTGTTTGACCGGTTTTCGGTGTGATTTCTGTTGTGTCAGCTTGTGTAAAGCAAGAACGCCATTCTCGTCTTGCACCAAAATACGCCGTCAAAGGCGCAATGCGCTTTGCTTGTGTTGTTGTGGTAATCAGTACCGCGAATAAGTCCTCCGCCTGATACCCTCCTGCCATATCATCCGGCGAAAAATCCCATTCTATGGTTCCGTTGCCTTGTGTATCTACGTGCAAAGCTGCACAATGTATTGCGGTCTGGTTTCCTTTTGGTTGTTCTAACAAAGCATATACATCATAATTTGTATGCGACAATGGGCGCAATCCTTGTACTTGTATGCTCAATTTGCCTTTTCCGTTTTTTAATTCCATCACACAACTGCCCCATGGCGCACGGCTGCCCAAACCATAGCCCGCCGCTTCCTGCCGCAGCATCAAATATACTTTATCATATCGTCTTTGATACACGCCATCTCTCTCCTTTGCTTGTCTGCTTTCGATACCAGTCTATGCACAGACCAAGCAAAAAAGAACTCGATTATACTGCCTTTTGTTCCAAACGCAGACGGTCGGCAATCAAAGCGATAAATTCGCTGTTTGTGGGTTTTCCTTTATGGTTGTTTATGGTATAGCCGAAATAAGCTTCTATGACCTCAAGCTGTCCTCTTGTCCAAGCCACTTCTATGGCATGACGGATCGCGCGTTCGACACGGCTGGGCGTTGTATTGCATTTTTGCGCAATGGCAGGGTAAAGCTCTTTGGTAATGTAATTGAGGATATCCATATCATTCACGCTCATGATAATTGCTTCTCGTATATAGTGATACCCCCGAATATGTGCTGGTACACCAATCAAATGCAGTAAATCTGTGACACGGGTTTCTAAATCAAAGCTGCCATTGTTTGTGGTAGGTTTTGCAAAGGGAGCAGCAGCATTTTCATAGGTGGGTGCGCCGCTGCGCAAAACGGGGCGTTCCTGCATCAATTGTCGAATCCTTTGCGTCAGGGCTTCTAAGTCAAACGGTTTGACCATATAATAGCCTGCGCCAAGTTCCAAAGCACGCTGTATGACTTTATCCTGACTGATTGCAGAAAGTATGATGGTCATAGGTTGATGCATTTCTGGATTTTTTTGCAATCGTTCCAATACGCCAATGCCGTCCAAACGCGGCATAATGCCATCAATCACCGCTACATCTGGGCGATATTCTCGAATTTTATTCATTGCGTCGATACCGTCCATTGCCACAGCTACCACTTGTATATCGTCCTGCTGTTGCAGATGTTTCACCACAATATCACAAAAATCCTTGTTATCGTCCGCCAATAGTACCTTTATTTTCATTTGATTCAAAAGAAATCCCTCCATTTGTAATTTTGTGTGCAAATATGGAAAATCCGCTTGCTTTTGGGTTGATTATAGTACAGCGTATCCGGCAGTGACAATATGGTATCGACAGACAAATTATGACCGAAAATTTGTTGAAATTACGGGCTTTTCTTCGCATTATGCGATTACGCTCTCATTTTGTCTATGGGTGCAAAAGCATGTCGGTAAAATTGAGATAAAATGCAAAATCATACCACATTTTGGCATGACGAAGGCGGCAGAATTTTTAGAGGTCTTGTCTGATGAGAGAGAAAAAGGCAGAAAAGAGAGAAAAAGTTTTTGGTATAACATAGAAAAAACAGGATTTCTGCACGTTTCGACGGCAAACGGGCGAGATACACAAAATATATTGGCTTTTTTTCGGGTATTCTTTCTTTTTACAGTTCATGTTTTGTATGATATTGACGAAATATTGCAGCAGGATGAGATGATATTTTTTCCGTCATCCATAAAAAAACGACTGTTCTTCTGTCTATGACAGAACAAAACAGTCGTTTTTTCAGGGTGTCGAAAAAATCGACACCCTGTCGTCAAAGGCTCATTTCATTCAAGCCTTTGACGAGTGGACAGAAGTATAAAGCAGTGGTCAAGCACTTTGCTACGCAAAGTCAGCTTCGCTGCCCCCGTTTCTTCGGGGTGCGAAGTTCCAGCGGCTCAAAGCCTTGAAACTCCTGCTTTTCCTCGTCGGAAATGAATTCCGACTGCGGATTAAATTTGAGGAACTACACACCGCAAAGAAGTGCGGACAGCCATTTATGGCTGGCATTTGCGCAGCAAATGTGTTGACTATTGTTCCCCAAACCCTTCTGCGCTGTTGAAAAAAGCATAAAATCTAGTTTCTTCTTTTTATTTTTAATCTTCGTCAAAAAACAATTCGCCTACAAAGTCCAGATTTCTATATTTTTGTGCATAATCCAAGCCATAACCCACTACAAATGCGTCTGGAATGGTAAAGCCGATATATTCTACTGGTACTTCTGTCACACGGCGGTCAGGTTTATCTAACAAGGTACAAATCTTAAAGTTTTTGGGGGCACGTTGCAAAAGCAGTTTGCGCAATTTCCCCAAAGTTCTACCGCTGTCGATGATATCTTCTACCAACAATACATTTTTGCCTGTAATATCGACGTCTAAATCACGCAAAATCTTGATATGTCCACTGCTTTCTGTGCTGTCGCCATAACTGGAAACGTCCATAAAATTCATGGTTACAGGCATTTTCAGACGTTTTGCAACCTCTACCATGGTCACAACGCCGCCTTTTAATACACAAACCACCTCTACTGGTTCCCCCTGAAAATCGGCGTTGATTTGTGCCGCCATTTCGTCTAGGCGTTTGTCAATCTCCTGTTTGGAAATCATGACTTCGACTCTTTCCTTCATTGTGGTCACTCCTTCTTTATCTCTATCCACAAATATGTTTTTGTATCGGCAGTTGGTGTAAATTTTTTCGACACCTGTCCACCATATATCCAGACGATTTGCGCACCACAGGCAATCAAAGGAATTTTTTCCCTTTGATTGAGTGGTCGTTTTTCGTCAATCCATAACTTTTTTATTTTTTTTGTACCACCAGATACTGTAATGATGTCACCTGGACGTCGGTTCCGACAATATAAAGCCTGTGTTATTTTATCATAATCAAACGCCTTCGTACAGTCATCTTGTACAAAATCTGTATTTTGTGCATGGCTTGTCCAAAGCCGTATTTTGCAGCCGGCTGCTTCTGCATGTATGGTCTCTCCAACTGCCAAAGGATAGGCGTACAAAAGCGTTTCTGTATTGTTTGTTTTGCATCTGTCTGTCTGCTTTTCCAGAAGCAGTGTATCTTGTATGCGTCTGACACAGAAACCGCCTGTAATCTGGACTTGTTTTCCACTTTGCTTATATAATAGTTCTTCCATTGCCTGTATATGGCTTTGATAGAGGTTGTGTAAATCTCCCTTTGCCTGCTGTACAGCAAAACGTAATACGCGCCGTCGTATGGCTGGGTGCAACTGTATCAGGGCGGTACAGGAAAGTGTCTGTGGTGATTGGTCGATACATACCTTTGCAAAGGCATTTTCTGCTTCCTGCTGCATATAGGCGTTTTCTTCCGCAAAACGTGAAGCCGCTTCCGCCAAATGTTGTGTACTGCCGGCATACATTTTTTCCAAAAGCGGCAATACCTCATGGCGCATATGATTTCTTGCATAAACAGTATCTTGATTTGTACTGTCTGTGCGGTAACATAAACCCATCGTTTGACAATATGTTTCAATTTCCGCACGGCTACAAAACAAGAGCGGTCGCACTACATTTTCGCGTGTTGGTAACATGCCTTGCATACCTTGTAGCCCTGTACCCCGACACAAACGCATCAGCAATGTTTCGGCTTGGTCGTTGGCATGATGTGCGACAGCGATTTTTCCATCTGTGCCTGCCAGTTCTGAAAAAATTTCATATCGTAGTATTCTGCCGGTTTCTTCCAGACCTTTCCCCCATTGGGCAGCCATTTGACGTACAGGCACATGTCGAATTTGACAGGGAATGTCATATTGTTGTGCAAAACTTTGCGCGAAAGCCGCGTCCTCGTCTGCTTCTGCTTCGCGCAAACTATGATGCACATGCACCGCCAGAAGCTGCCAAGCATATTGTTTTGCCAAGGTATGCAAAATATGACACAATGCCACAGAATCCGCGCCTCCAGACAAGCCTATGACAATTTGTGCTCCTTGCGGCAACATATGATATTTCTGTATGGTCTTTCTAACTTTTTCCAACATGATACCATTTCCCTTTCGTACTGCAACCGACTGTTTTTTCTATCATACCACTTTCTCTAAAAAATACACAAGCATCAAAATGTATTTCCTTACTAAACAGCAATAAAAAATACGCCTGCTATCAGAATTTCAAAAAAATTAGATACCAGACGTATTTTTTTATTTTTTTATCTTTTTTTCTTCCTATGGTGTTATGGTGCCAACTGGATAGAGGTTTCTGGCGGCAAAAGCGCTAAGATACTTTGCCAAATTTCTTGCCAAACATTTTTTCTAGCCGCTGCCACAGTGGGTGGTTCCATCACAATCTGTGTGATTTGATGTTCTTTTGTAAATGCACTGACGCAATCCGCCAGATTTGACTCAAAACGCAAGCTGACTTCTGCACCCATACGGCTGCCAGCATCTACCACTGCTTGCAAAGCCAACATACGCGCGCCATTTTGCAAGGGCATAGCGTCCTGTGTGACATGCAAAATAAAATATTGTTTTTCGGAATCGTCTTTTTCCAATACTTGTTGTAAAAAACGAGTGGTTTGTTTTCCTGCTTCGACTAATAGCAATATATTTTCTTTCTTTTTATTTTGTTTGTTTTGTTCCATGAAGCATTGCCTCCTTTGATCTCGCGTTTGTTTGACAGCTAAAATTTTTTCCAGCTGTTTGCTGCTTGATTTTTTCATTGTCTTGACAAAGGCTTTCATACACTCCACAGATAACATATCATGGAATTCTTAGAAATTTATATAGATTTCCCTTAATACTTTCTTACAATCCCAAAAGAAAATAAAAATACACCCGCTTCCTTTTGAAACAGGTGTAATTTTATATCTTTATATTCTTATGTTATTATATTTTTTGTTGTGCTGCGGCAACAGCTTCTGTCAAAGCGGCAAAATCGGTAATCGACAAAGCCTCTCCTCGCACACGTACGTCCCAGCCAAGCTGTGTAAAAATCTGTGTCAATGTTTCTTTGTCCAAACCCAGATTCCCCTGATTATGCAAAGCATTCAAGAGTGTTTTTCTGCGCTGTCCAAAGGCACATTTGACCAAATGGAAAAATAAAGTCTCATCTGCGACTTGCACTTTGCGCTGCGGCAATACACGCAATGTAATCACAGCAGACGCTACCTTGGGTCGCGGCATAAAGCAAGAAGGCTGTACAATCAAATCCAAATGCGCATCGCAATAATATTGCACCGCAATCGACAACGCGCCATATTCTTTTTCTTTTGGTCCAGCCTGCATACGTTCTGCGACTTCTTTTTGCACCATCACGGTAATGCTTTCGATTTTATGCTTTTGTTCCAACAAATCCATAATGATGGGGGTTGTGATATAATATGGTAAATTGGCTACCACTTTCATAGGACGTCCATTATTTTTTTCTTGAATCAAAGCATCGACATCTGTTTTTAATATATCTTGATTGCGTATTTCGATATTGTCATATCCTTCTAATGTTTGGGACAATATGGGAATCAATGTGCTGTCAATTTCCACCGCAACCACACTGTGCGCATGTTCTGCTAATACTTGCGTCAAACTGCCAATCCCCGGACCAATTTCCAATACACAATCGTCTTCTGTGACTTGTGCGCATGCAACGATTTTTTCCAGTATATTACTGTCAATCAAAAAATTTTGTCCGAAATTTTTCTTAAAATAAAAGTCATTCTGCTCTATAATTTCTTTGGTACGCGAAGGCGTTGCAATTCTTTCTTTCATGTTGTTCGCTCCCTTCGCTCATTACAGACCCAAACTGCCCAAAAGCCCAAAAGATACGATAGATACTATAATACCTGCCGTAAATACGCCCGCAATGATAAAGGGAAATGTTTTTCTGCCGTCCATACCCAACAATACGCTGATGAGTGCGCCCATCCATGCGCCTGTACCGGGCAATGGCACAGCTACAAAGAGAAAAACACCCCAATAGGCATATTTTCGTATGCTTTCGCTTTTGCTCTCCGCTTTGCGTTCACACCACTCCACCAAACGGCGCAAAGGTGTTTTTTTCAGCACATGGAAAATGTAACGAATAAACATCAAAATAAAAGGAATCGGCAATAAATTTCCTACCAACGCAATCAAAAAAGTAGGCAGCCATTGCATATTCATGGCAAATCCAGCAATGATACCGCCACGCAGTTCCAAAACGGGAAGCATGGATACAATAAACACAATCCATTCTTTCGCCAATGTTCCTTCAAAAGTTGTTACAAACCAATTTGCTATCGTTTCCGCCAAAAAATCTCCTCCTGCTTTTTTCTCGATATTGACTATTTGCTATAAATATGATGGTATCGCAATGGTATACTGTTTTCTTTCACTTTGCGGATACATTGCCTTATTATATACGAAAAAATAACAGGATACAACCATCTGACAGGCTTTCTATGGTATCTTTTTGTACTTTAAACGAAATTTTTATATCAGATATGCGAAAAGAGCATAGATTCTTTTCTTTTATCTCATTTTTTTATTTCTATTCCTTTTCTTCTTGTGGAATACCATAGATACTTAAACTGGTATTTTTATATCTGTGGTCCATTGACACATCTTTCCCAAACCACGCAGGCGGTACAAAGGCTTGTGCTTGCGCAATGCTTTCAAATTCTACTTCTGTTGTCATCAAACCCTGTAATTTGCCGCCATATATATCTACTTCCGCAGTCAGACCTTGTTCCAAAGGGACAAAATAACGTACTTTTTCGACAGCCGGTGTTTCCGCTTTCTGTAACAAGCGTTTGTAGGCTTCTTGAGAAATGGGCAGTTCAAATTCTTCTTTGGCAATTTCTCCACTGCCCTTTACAGTCAAAATATAGTCCTGTCCACTTTGTCGGATACGTATGGTAGGTTCCGTACTGATATAACATTGTGAAATTTCTTTTTTTGGGTATGCTTCTAATGAGAATGGTATTTCTTTGGTCAAAAATTTT
Source organism: uncultured Lachnospiraceae bacterium (assembly GCA_944384295.1). Lineage (GTDB taxonomy): Bacteria > Bacillota > Clostridia > Lachnospirales > Anaerotignaceae > Anaerotignum. The sequence continues at coordinate 27,815 of CALWSU010000022.1, forward strand.
CTTTCTATTTCCATTTGTCTGTCTCCTTTTTTGTTTCTCTCATTACCCATCATACCCAAAGCAGATACCTTTTACAAGCAAAAGCACAGAAAAGCATAAAAAAGCATAGGATTGATTCTATGCAAAAAATAGCATATAATAAAAACAAAAGTTGTATACAGAAACATCTATCAATATAAAATCAAAGATGCATCTTGCAAAGACACATCTTGTAAAAAAATCTAGCACAATAAGGAGGTATCTTGTTATGAAACAAGCATTGATATTTTTAGCAGAAGGCTTTGAGGAAATGGAAGCCGTTACACCATTAGATTTATTAAGACGTGCGGGTGTAGATGCAAAATTTGTATCTTTAAGCGGTACACTGCATGTTACTGGTTCACATGGCGTGGTATATCGTGCTGATATGTTGTTTGACAGAAATCTGGCTGCGCAAGCAGACATGTTTATACTGCCTGGCGGTATGCCCGGCGCACAGCATCTCCAAGACCATGTTGCTTTGGGGGAACTGCTCAAAACAGCTTATGCCGCTGGAAAATGGGTATGTGCCATTTGTGCGGCGCCTATGGTATTGGGACATCTGGGACTGCTGCAAGGCAAAAAAGCTACCATTTATCCTGGTATGGAAGCACGTCTGATTGGCGCAACACCTGTGACAGAATGCGTTTGCTGTGATGGAAATATCATCACTTCACGCGCACCTGGTACCGCTATCCCATTTGCTTTGGCATTGATTGCCGCTCTAATGGGAGAAGATGCGGCTAAGGCGATACAATCTGATATTGTGTTTGACTAAGTTCAATCGCACCAAATAAGAGCGGCAGCAAAGCACGCGGACAAGTCTGCAAGCCTGTTTGTGCCGCTGCCTGCTCTACTAATTCTAAATCCAGATCATATATGTAGGAAATCTGCGCTGGTGTATAGCATTGCGGTAAACCGCTTTGCAATTCCCGTCGAAACATACGGCAAAATTCACTTTGCCCCTGTTGCAAAAGAAGCAAAAACTGTTCTCTATTCCAGAGCTGTTTTGATTTGCATGATAGTTCTTGCTGTAAAAACGGCAACATACGCAACATTTGCTGCGATGTATATGGTTCTGATTGTGTTTTGAAAAAAAGATCCAATGCTTCGATACAAGGTTGAATCCGATTGCAATAATAATCATAAAATGTTGTCATATCCATTCCTCCTTTGTTCGGGACATATACAGACACGTATAGAAATATGCGCTCATATACAGATTTTGTCCACCGGACACACAGTACAACTGCCCGAACAAGGCGTATCGACGCACTGCATCTGCGGTACTCTTTCATGGTATACTGGTATTGTAACAGGCAAGAAACCGTATGACTATAGGGAATAGATGGGAAAGAAGGGGAACCATGAACGCCATACAAAAATATTTTAAATATCGGCAAAGTTTGATTGACCAATACGCAAAAGGTGATATGACAAAGCGCGAATACTTACAGCGCAATTATGAAGCAGTGGTATATGGTGATATTGGTCCATTTCAGAATATGGATACTTTGGAAAAGGCATTATTTAATTATCAATATTACAATGCCCTAGCCAAAGAAATGAAAAGCATCAGCACCACACATGATATGGACTATGATCTGAAACAAGATTATATCGAAAAAAGCAATTATTACTACGCAAAAAAAGACAAAGCAACATTGCGTGCTTTGCGTATCCTAGATTTTCAAGGCATAGAAGCCTATTTTATCAAAATACGCAGTCGCTTTTTGAAAGGGAAACTCTTTGAAATTTTGATTGCAGAAGAAAACATCATATTACATTCCACCAGTACACTGATATTAAAATGCCTGCGGGAAGAAGGCGTATTTTTTGAAGAAAGCAGAAAATCTGTGATTGATGACTATGTGAATCATAGGTATTGAATGTAAAATGAAATATAAAAAGTCCGATATTGCATATATCTACAGGACTGCTGTTTTTCTATCATGCATAATATCATATGATAAAACATATACTTGCTATTGGTATTCGTATATGATACAATACCTGTAGGCAAAAGAAAGCGGTTTTGTCAATGTAAACCCAAAACGAAAGCCCCGAAGGTACCAGCTTCGGGGCTTTCATTGTTGGCTAGTTGTCATAATTATTTATTTCTATCTAGCCATTTGACGATATAATGGCAAAAAATACCGCCCGTGATAGAAATGAAAAAAGAAAGCAGTATGTCCAATGTATACCCTCCCTTCCGTTGTCGGAATGGGTATGACAACGATGTTAGTATAGCATGTCTGAAAGAAAAGCTCAATCATATGAAAAAATAATATCACCATTTCGTTTCTATATTGAGATAGACAAAAAGCCCTGTATCCTTATGGTCTACAGGGCTTTGTTTTATTCTTCTTTGGATTCTTCTGATGATTTTGATGCTTTTCTTTCTTCCAACAACTGCATAAATTCTTCGCCTGTGATGGTTTCTTTTTCCAACAAATAAGCCGCGATTTCGTCTAATTCTGCTTTATGTTCCTGTAAAATATGATATGCTTTATCATGTGCCTGTTGAATCAAGTCAATCACAGCCGCGTCAATTTTCGCCGCGGTTTCATTGGAGCAAGCAAGCGTGGTATCGCCGCCTAAATATTGATTGTTTACCGTTTCTAAAGCTACCATACCAAATGCTTCGCTCATACCATAGCGCGTAATCATCGCACGTGCCATACGTGTCGCTTGTTCGATATCGTTAGAGGCGCCTGTCGTAATAGAATTAAACTGAATTTCTTCTGCAACACGTCCGCCTGTTAATGTTGCGATTTTGTTGAATGCTTCTTCTCGATTCATCAAGAATTTTTCGCCTTCATCAATTTGCATGGTAAAGCCCAATGCGCCGGAAGTTCTCGGTATAATTGTAATTTTATGCACTGGTGCAGAATTTTTTTGCAATGCCGCTACCAAAGCATGCCCTACTTCATGGTATGCTATGATTTGTTTTTCTTCTTTGGAAATGACAGCGCCTTTACGTTCATAACCTGCCAAAATCACTTCTACGCTTTCTTCTAAATCTGTTTGTGTTACTTTTTGTCTGCCCATACGCACTGCACGCAATGCCGCCTCATTTACAATATTGGCAAGTTCTGCGCCTGATGCCCCACTGGTTGCGCGTGCAATGGTATCAAAATGGATATTTTCCTCCATTTGTATGTTTGCCGCATGTACACGCAAAATGGCTTCTCTGCCTTGCATATCCGGCAATTCTACAGGAATCCGTCTGTCGAAACGTCCCGGACGCAATAAGGCTTTATCTAATGTTTCGGGACGGTTCGTCGCTGCTAAAATAACAACCCCTTTTGTGGCGTCAAACCCGTCCATTTCTGTCAAAAGCTGGTTCAATGTCTGTTCTCTTTCATCATTACCGCCCATGCCACGATTATCACGCTTTTTCCCTATGGTATCAATTTCATCAATAAATACAATACAAGGTGCTTTTTGTGCTGCCTGCTTGAATAAATCTCTGACTTTTGCCGCGCCCATACCAACAAACATCTCTACAAACTCAGAACCAGAGATGGAGAAAAATGGCACATTGGCTTCCCCGGCAACCGCTTGTGCAAGCAAGGTTTTCCCTGTTCCCGGAGGTCCTACCAAAAGCGCGCCTTTTGGCATTTTGGCACCGATTTGCGTATATTTTGCGGGATTATGCAAAAAGTCTACAATCTCTGTCAAAGCCTCTTTTGCCTCGTCCTGTCCTGCGACATCGGCAAATGTTTTGCCTGTTTGCGCCTTGACATATACTTTTGCATTCGCTTTCCCAAACGACATGGCATTTCCACCCAAACCGCCATTTTTGAGCATACGCCCAAACACAAGCCGCCAGATTAGGAAAAAGAATAAAAACATAATCAAAGAACTGAGCCATGGAGAAACCTCTTTGGGTTCAATTGCGGAAAAATTCGCACCTGCTGTATACAGTCTTTCTACCAAAAGATTATCTTCCATACGCACGGTACAGTACAGCGGTTTTTGTGCGGTTTGCCCGAAAATTTGTGTTTGTATTTCTTCCGATGTATCTGCTTTTAAAGAATAATAAATCACATCTTCATTAACTTGTACTTGATCAATATTTTTGGCTTCCAATTCGTCCAAAAATACATTATAGCTAACCTCTTGTACTGGATTCTCTACAAACAAGGGCAATACCAGCCAGTTGATCAAAAACATAACACCCAACGCAATCAGCCAATAGTAAATCAAAGGCTTCTTTTCGCTTTTCATAAAATCACTCGCTTTCTTTTTCTTTCCCCTCTTGAGACTGCATCTGCATCAAATTTTGTTTGACCTTGCCTAAAATCCTATAAAATTCTTGGATTTCTTGCTGTGTCAAATCTTGCAAAACCATCTGTTCCATATTTCGCATGGCTTGCTCTATGGCTTCATGTAATGCCACAGCTTGCGGCGTCAATACAATTTGTTTTAGCCTTGCGTCTTTGGCAACCGCAATCCGAACAATCAAGTTTTTTTGTTCCATTCCCTTGAGCAATTCTGTGATTGTGGAACGACGTATCAAAAATTCTGTTTCCAAATCTCGTTGATAAACAGCATGGTCACGATTTTGATATAAATACGCCAGAACAAAAATCTGCATTTGTGTCAATTGCTGTACGGTTTCACAAAGTGCGTTTTCTTCTACACAACGGCGCAACAAATTGTTCATTGCTTTCCACTCCAACAAAAAAGAATTTTCATGCTGCATGGTTTCACCTCTGAAAAATGTTAGGGTACTAACTGTATATTTCCCTAACAGTATAGCACCCTTCTTGTGAAAATACATGAACAAATTGTGAATAATTTATGAATCTTCTTGGCGAGAAATCTCGGCACCCAATGCCCGCAATTTTTCTTCGATATGATAATATCCACGTTCGATATGGTAAATATCACTGATTTCTGTTTCTCCTTTGGCTGCCAATGCGGATAAAATCAAAGCTGCACCTGCGCGCAAATCGGTTGCACGTACTTTGGAACCTGTCAACTCCTCCACACCTTCAATCACAGCACTACGGCTATCAATCTTGATGTCAGCCCCCATTCTTTGCAATTCACCGGCATGCAAGAACCGATTTTCAAATACAGTTTCCGTAATGACACTTGTCCCTTTTGCCACTGCGGCAATGCTCATAAATTGCGCCTGCATATCGGTTGGAAAACCTGGAAATGGCATTGTTTTCAACTGTATGGGACGTAATTTTCCCTTTCGATAGACTCTCAAACCTTCGGGCAAGATTTCTGTTTTGACGTTGCTTTCGGCAAGTTTTGCAATCACAGGCTTGAGATGGTCCGCCTTGACGTCCTCCAATACAATATCGCCGCCTGTAATGGCTGCTGCTGCCATAAAAGTACCTGCTTCGATTCTGTCTGGTATCACAGTATGCTCCGCACCATGTAATGCTGCAACGCCATCTATGACAATGGTATCCGTACCATCTCCTGTAATCTGCGCACCCATTTTACGCAAAAATTCTGCCAAATCGCAAATCTCGGGTTCGGCTGCTGCATTTTCGATGCGTGTGGTACCTTTTGCTAACGTTGCCGCCATCATGATATTTTCTGTAGCGCCTACACTGGGAAAATCCAGATAAACCGTTTTCCCACGCAAGCCGCCATTTTTGGTATTCAATTCTACCAAACCATGCTCCAATTTATGATTCGCCCCCATTGCTGCAAAACCTTTCAAATGCAAATCGATGGGACGGCTTCCAATCTGACAACCACCTGGCATAGGAATTTTGGCTTTTTGCATTCTTGCCAATAGTGGACCAGCCGTTAGAAAAGAAGCACGCATAGTTTGTGCATGTGCCTGCATCGCGTCACAAGAAATAATTTCTCCTGCCTGTAATTGTACCATTTCTTTGGTTTTATCAAATTCTGTTTTAACGCCAAAGCCTTCTAATAATGCCAGCATTTCTTCTACATCACGCAATGGCGGAACATTATGCAAGATACAAACTTCTGAAGTGAGCAAACAAGCTGCTAAAATAGGCAATGCCGCATTTTTGGCACCACTGATTTTGACATGTCCATAGAGTGGTTGTGCTTTATGAATTACAAATTTTTCCATTTTCTGTCCCTCTTTTTTGTTGATTTCTGACTTTAGTATGCCCGCACTTGCGGCAGACAGACAAAAAATCATGCGCAAAAAACGAGAATTTTTTGTCATAAAATTAGGGCTTTACAGATGGTATATTTCTGAGTATAATAGGAATGTATTCTGCGGATGTAGTTCATTGGTAGAATGAAAGCTTCCCAAGCTTTAGAGGCGGGTTCGATTCCCGTCATCCGCTTTTGACCTGCCTTATGCGATAGGCAGGTTATTTTTTTAGCCGCAGGTATGTTTTATTTCGTTGTATGTTATCTTTTCTTGCACAATTTTGTAAATTACAAAGCGAATGGACAAAAACAAATATTATCTTTTACATATGAGAGGGCATTTTTTTTGAATATCATTCTTTGTTTTTTGAAATTCTGATTTGTAAAGATAGAAGGAAATAGACACAGCATCGAATCTTGCCTGCATGTTACCAATAAAGGAGGACATCATTATGAAGAAAAACGTATTATTGCCCCTCACATTAAGCGCACTGTTGGCATGTGGCGGTACTTCTGTATTTGCAGCTGACACAACCACAGAAACAGAAAACAATACAGCAATTACAGAAGAAGCTGCTGATGCAACTACAGAAGCTACACCTGACGCAGAAGAAACTGCTACAGAAGACGCTGCTGCTGGAGAAGCTGCTACAGAAACAACTCCTGCTACAGAAATCACTCCTGCGGAAGAAACTGCTACAGAAACAACTCCTGCAGAAGAAGCTACTACAGAAACTGCTCCTACAGAAGAAACTGCTGCTACTCCTTTGAGCATTTCCTATACTTTAGATGCAAATGCAGCGGAAGGCGATGTACATTGCATTCCTTTGAGAGCAACTGCTGACGCATTGGGCTTAAATGTTGCATGGAACGCAGAAACACGTACTGCAACTTTATCCAGCGAAACCAGAACTATGGATTTTGCAGAAGGTGTAGATTCTTATGTATCCACCAGCAAAATTGAAGGTGCTGTTGGTATGACTGCTCCTGTTACATATGGTGTTGCACCTTTTATCAATGACGAAGGTATTATGTATGTACCTGCTGCATCTTTCGGCGTATTAGTTGGTTTTGATGTAGTCATCACAGATACAGACATCACAATCACAGAACAGGTTGTAGAAGCGGAAGATACCACAGAAACAGCTCCTGCAGAAGAAACTGCAACAGAAGAAGCTACAACTGAAGAAGCTACTGATGCTATTACAGATACAACAACAGAAGAAACTACAGACGACACTACCACTACAGAAGAAACTCCTGCTGCTGATGCTACTACAGACACAACAACAGAAGAAGCTCCTGCAAGCACCAGTGATGCTGTAACAGAATAAGTATTATAATTTGATATTTTCTATTACTATATTGCACAGGAAGTTACATTTTAGAACTGTACAATAAAACCAAAAAACACCAAAGCAAGATATGATTTTCTTTTCCAATATCTTCGCTTTGGTGTTTTTCTATATTGTATCATGATTCAATTTGCATGGTCTGCATATCTTCTTTGGTAATGCCATGTTTTTTTCCACATGTCAGCCAATAATTGGTAGAAGCCTTAATAAATAATTTTTTTGTCAAGGGCATTGCAGTATGCAAGGTAGTATATTTTTGTGACATAATAGTATGCGCCAATTTTTTAATTTTTCTTTTTGCCAAAAATGCAAATGGTGTATCCAAAATTGCTTCACCGCTTCCAATTTTGAGTACAGAACCCAACTGATACCCATTTTGTTTACAAAAAAGCGCTATCATTTGGACTGCAACATCATTTTGCTGAAATTCTAAAAAACCACAATTGATCAATATAGAAACAATTGGCTTATTTTGTGGCGGATTTTCTTCCAATGTTTTTAAAAAATTTAAAAGTGTCACCGGAATCCCATCAGCATACAAAGGAAAAACAAACAAAATATCAGAATGTCCCTCTATTTTCCCACATAATTCTTTATGGTTGTTTTTTGTGATATTATGATATTGTATTTCTCCCTTATAATATTGCGTAAAAATTTCAGCATATCGTTTTGAGTTTGATTTTGGTGCACGTGGGCTGCCATTACATATGATTATTTTTCCCATTGTTTCACCTCATTTTCTACTACAGTCTGCAATTCTTGTTTTGTCGTAAATAAAATGCGATATTGTACAAAGTTCATATTATGTGCATTTCTAGCAACTAATTGTTCAAAAATTGCTTTTTCTTCTTGTGACAAATTCTCGCCATATGCAATAATGGTTGCTTTTTTAGGTTTGACATCTCTTTGTACATGATGTGTTTCACCGTCTAAAATGCGAATAAAAGCTTGTTGAATGGGTATGGCACGTTCTAGCATCGTTTTCATAATAGTATCATATCCACCATATTTGATATGGCTAATATATAGCACTGTATCGCTTTTTGCAATTTCAGGATAAACGATAGTGGCATCATCACGTATGACACATTTCCCAGGTGTTTTGGTCCAACAGCCGAAACACCCCACACAATTTTTTATTTCCAGTGCAGATAAATCAATATATTTCACGTTTTGGGAATCTTGTGTTTGTATCGAAAGTGGACAATCACTTAAAATCAAATTCATAATGATACACGCTCCTTTATCTATTTTCTAACATATCCTTTTGTATAAAAAAGTCAGAAATCTATGATATTATATCAAAATTTCTGACTTTTTGCCTTAGAATATATGAAAAATATAAAAAAAATGGGAGTTACAGGGCTCGAACCTGTGACCCTCTGCTTGTAAGGCAGATGCTCTCCCAGCTGAGCTAAACT
>CALWSU010000023.1 GCA_944384295.1 uncultured Lachnospiraceae bacterium
TGTCGAAAAAGTCGACACCCTGTCGTCAAAGGCTCATTTCATTCAAGCCTTTGACGAGTAGACAGAAGTATAAAGCCCGTGGTCAAGCACTTTGCTTCGCAAAGTCAGCTTCGCTGCCCCCGTCTCTTTCGGGGTGCGGCATTCCATCGGCTAAAAGCCTTGAAACTTTGGCTTTTCCTCGTCGGAAATAAATTCCGACTGAGGATTCCAATTGAGAAACTACACACCGCCAAGAAGGGCGGACAGCCATTTATGGCTGGCATTTGCACAGCAAATGTGTTGACCATCGTTTCCCAAACCCTTCCGCGTTCTTGAAAGAAGTATAAAATCTAGTTTTTTGACAGGCTGGTATATGAACAGATTCATATATTTACATGTTTGATTAGAAAAAAAGCAAAAAATAAAAAGTGAGCATATGCAATATACTCACTTTTTTGCAGGAAATTATTCTGCTTTGATTGCGCCTGTAGGGCAAGCACCAGCGCATGTACCGCAATCGATACATTCAGCTGCTGTGATTTCATAAACGCCGCCAGCTTCGTGGATGCAGCCTGTAGGGCATTCACCAGCGCAAGCGCCACAACCGATACATTCAGGTCCGATTTTATGTGCCATTGGAATACACCTCCTTCATCATTCTTCAAGCCTATTTTATATCAAAAGCTGTCATTGTGCAAGAAATATTTCGTATTTTTCGTACAAAAAAACATACAAATTTCTAAAAAATTTGAGAATGTATTGTATATCATGGCAAAGAGCAAGGTAAATCCAATTTATTTTGCGGCATGATGAGATTTGTGAAAATATATTTTTGTGTTTGTATATTTTTATATTCGTATCATAGAGATAGGGTGGCATCTGTATTTACTTGTAAAAAAACGCCTTGACAAGTGATGCAGAAGGGCATACAATCAATTTGCAAATGAATTGCATTTACAAGTGTGAAACTTCATGAAATTGGGAAAATCGGGAAAGGTGGTAGTATCATGAAAAGATTACTCGCATTTGGACTTGCTGCAGCATTGTTATTGGGAGGCTGTGGCGCACCTAAGACACAACAGGCACCTACACAGAAACAACAACAGACAGATACGGCAACCACAGATACAACAGCCAACCAAGATGGCTTGCAAGTTGTAACTAGTTTTTATCCAATCTATATTTTGACTTTGAATATTACAGATGGCGTAGAAGGTGTGTCTGTGACCAATATGACACAGCCACAAACGGGTTGTCTGCATGATTATGAACTGACATCAGAAGATATGAAAACATTGGAAGGTGCAGACGTATTTTTGATCAATGGTTTGGGTATGGAAAGCTTTTTGCCAGATGTACAGAAACAATATCCCACTTTATTCATTGGTGACACTTCTAAAGGGGCATATGTTCTGGAGGCAGAAGACGACCATATGCAAGATGATGTACCAAATGCACATATTTGGTTAGATCCACAAAATGCAATACGTCAAACAGAAGTGATTCGCGATACATTATCTCAAAAAGATCCTGCACATGCAACACAGTATGCAGCGAATGCAGACGCTTTTGCACAAAGTTTATCAGGTGTGTTGGAACAAACACAGACCTTAAGACAACGTCCTGAAAGTAATGTTGCTTTGTTCCATGAAGGTTTTGATTATTTGGCGGAAATCTGTAATTTGGATACCAGTGCGGAAATCTATGCAGAAGAAAATCAGGAACCTTCTGCAAGAGAAATGGCAGAAGCGGCAGAAGATATTCGAGAAGACCGTGTGCAGATTTTGTTGTGTGCAGAGGACAACGGCAAAAAATATGCTGATACTTTGGCAGCGGAAACAGGTGCACGTGTGATTGTACTGGACCCTTTGACTTCTGGAGAAGCAACAAAAGACGCTTATCGTTTGGGTATGGAAGAAAATCTGCGTATTCTTTCGGAAGCTTTGGGACAATAACCCCATAGAAAGCAGGAAAAAACAATGCAAAGTCATAATCACTGCGGTTTGTGCAGTATCACATTAAAAAATATACAAGTAACCAGTGGACAAGATATATTGTTAGACCATATCAATTTACAACTGCATTGTGGAGAATTAACAGCATTGATTGGAAAAAATGGTGCAGGCAAGACCACGCTGCTCAAAGCGATATTGGGAGAACGTCCCTATCAGGGCGAAATCATATATATGGACCATAATGGTATGCCAGTCACAAAGCCAAAGATTGGCTATGTACCACAACAAATGGATTTTGACCGTTCTACACCAATACGCGTAGAAGATTTCATGGCGGCAGCCCGAGGCAAAGCACCCGTATGGTGGAAAATCAGCAAAAAAGAAAAAGTAGAGATTTCCAATATATTAGAGGATATGGACTGTGCGTATTTGGCAAAACGTAGACTGGGTGCGCTTAGTGGCGGAGAATTACAGCGTGTGCTGTTGGCATTGGCGACGCACCCTGTACCAGATTTGTTGATTTTAGATGAACCCGTATCCGGTGTAGATATGGTGGGCTTAGATTTGTTTTATCACAGAGTCACACAATTGCGCGACCGTTATCATATGGCGATTTTACTGGTATCACATGATTTGAGTTTGATTCGCCGTTATGCTGACCGTGTGGTTTTGTTGGATAAAACTGTGATTGCACAAGGGGACGCCGAAGATGTATACCAAACAGACGCATTTCGCAGTGTGTTTGGGTATTTGGAAGAAAAGAAGGAGTCAGAAACATGCACGTAATTTACTCATGGTTGGAACATTTGCCGTTTACCATGTTTCAATTTGATTTTATGAAAAATGCTTTTTTGGCAATTTTATTGATTGCACCATTGTTTGCACTTTTGGGCACTATGGCGGTCAATAACAAAATGGCGTTTTTCTCAGATGCTTTGGGACATAGCGCTTTTACCGGCATTGGCTTGGGCGTGCTTTTGGGGCTAGATCAGCCGCTAATTTCCATGTTAGCGTTTGGTATTTTTTTGAGTCTAGTTATTACAAAAGTCAAAGCGGCAAATATGGCTTCTTCTGATACCATTATCAGTGTATTCGCTTCTGCTTCTATGGCATTGGGTATTGTCATATTAGCGGGCAATGGCGGTTTCTCGAAATATTCAGCCTATCTGGTTGGCGATATATTGACAATCACAACAAGCGATTTGATGCTTTTGCTCGTGGTATTGGTGATTGTATATGTTGTTTGGGCGTTATGTTATAATCAACTGCTTTTGGTCAGTATCAATCGTTCTTTGGCGGCAAGTCGTGGGGTACGCGTGGTTTTGATGGAAAATATATTTGTCGTTTTGGTTGCTGTAGCGGTTATGGTATCCATACGGGCAATCGGTATTTTGATGATCAATTCTTTGTTGATTCTTCCAGCAGCCGCAGCGCGCAATGTAACCAAGAGTGCAAGGGCATATCATTGGCTGACAACGATTTTTGGTTTGCTTTCAGGCATTGTAGGCTTGACGGTGTCCTATTATGGCAATACCTCAGGCGGGGCAACGATGGTGTTAGCGGCGGCAGTTTTATTTTTGGTCACATATCCTTTGGGTAAGCGCTTTCGATAAAAGTTCTGACATTGATTTTTCGGAAAAAATGTGGTATGCTGTCTTTTATATAAAATTGTCATTATTTGAGAAAGAAGGAAAAACAAATGCATATCACATATCAACCAAAGGGAATCTGTGCCAGCAAATTAGAATTTGATATTGAAAATGGCGCAGTAAAAAACATTCATTTTTTAGGCGGTTGTGATGGCAACCATAAAGGTTTGGCAGCATTAGCGGAAGGTATGCCTGTGGAAGAAGCGGCAAGACGTCTGCGTGGCATTACTTGCGGTCCTAGAAAAAGCAGCTGTCCTGACCAATTGGCAGTTGCTTTGGAGGAATATCTCCAAAACAACAATGCAAAATAATCAAAAAACACATCGTTTTGCTGAAAAAGTAAGGAAAATCAAGTTTTTGGTTGACAAAACAAAAAGACCTGTGTTATAGTACTAGACAAAGACGCAGGTCTTTTTTTTATGCAGAAAACAAAAACAAACATCATTTTTATGGAGGTGGACAACTTGAGAACAAGGATTACCTTAGCTTGTACAGAGTGCAAACAGAGAAACTACAGCACAACCAAAGACAAGAAAGTTATGCCTGACAGAATGGAAATTAAAAAATATTGCAAATTCTGTAAATCCCATACATTGCACAAAGAAACAAAGTAATGCATGGTAACTCCCAAATAAGGAAGTGAAACGTGTGGAAGAAAAAAACATGACAAGCCCAAATGAAACGAAAGAAGTAAAAAAAGCAGCGCCTACGCCAAAACAAACCAAAAAGGCAGATGGCAGCGAAAAAAACAGCTTTGCAGATTACAAGGCTGAGTTCAAGAAAATCGTTTGGCCCGGTCGTGCAGAAGTTGCAAAAAGCACGGTAACGGTCATCGTAACATCCTTGATCGTGGGCGTAATCATTACTTGCATGGATACCGTATTCTCCGCAGGATATGACGCGCTGATCAGTCTGATAGGTTAACGAAGAAGAAAAAAGGATGGTTGTATGTCTGAAGAAATCAATCAGCCGGAAGAAAAAGAAATCAACACATCTGCCGAGTATAAATGGTACGTTGTGCATACCTATTCCGGTTATGAAAAAAAGGTAAAGGCGAATATCGAGAAAACCGTGGAAAACAGAGGGATGCAGCACCTGATTCATGAGGTCAGCGTACCCTTGCAGGACGTTGTGGAAATCAAAGACGGACAGAAAAAAACGGTGCAGCGCAAGGTGTTCCCCGGCTATGTATTACTGCATATGATCATGACAGATGAAACATGGTATATTGTCAGAAATACAAGAGGGGTGACCAGCTTTGTCGGTCCCGGCTCCAAGCCTGTGCCTTTGACAGATGCGGAAGTTTACGCAATGGGAATTGGTACAGAAATGGAAAACTTTAATATTGCGGTAGGAGATACTGTACGCGTCATTGGCGGACCGTTTGCGGATTTCGTAGGCGCGGTACAGGAAATCAATGCCAAAAAGAGAGAAGTTGTTGTTCTGCTGCCTTCCTTTAACGGCAGAGAAACACCGGTCACACTTGATTTCGCTCAGATCACAAAATTGTAACAGTAGACAAAGGCGGCAAAGCCGCCGGTGGGAGGGAAAATCCCCGCTAATTACCACATTTATAGGAGGTGCCACTCATGGCAAAGAAAGTAACAGGTTATATCAAATTACAGATTCCCGCAGCGAAAGCAACTCCAGCACCCCCTGTTGGTCCTGCTCTGGGTCAGCATGGCGTAAACATTATGGGCTTCTGTAAAGAATTCAACGAAAAAACAGCTTCTCAGGCAGGTCTGATCATTCCTGTTGTTATCACAGTATATCAGGACAGAAGCTTTACCTTTATCACAAAAACACCCCCAGCTGCTGTATTGCTGAAAAAAGCAGCAGGTATCGAATCTGGTTCCGGTGTGCCTAACAAAACAAAGGTAGCAAAAATTTCCAAAGACGAAGTTATGAAGATTGCGGAAACAAAAATGCCTGACCTGAACGCAGCAAGCATTGAAGCGGCTTACAGCATGATCTGCGGTACAGCAAGAAGCATGGGTATCGTTGTAGAAGAATAAGTAGATAGACGGCAATACGCCGGTAGAGTGGGAGGGAATTCTCCCGATAATACCACATAAGGAGGTCACGAAAGTGAAAAGAGGAAAAAAATATATCGAAGCTGCAAAACTGGTTGACAGAGCGGCTTTATATGATACAACAGAAGCGATTGAACTGGTGCAGAAAACATCTACTACAAATTTTGATGCAACAGTAGAAGCGCACATTCGTTTGGGCGTTGACAGCAGACATGCTGATCAGCAGGTTCGTGGTGCAGTTGTACTTCCCCACGGTACAGGTAAAAAAGTTCGTGTATTGGTATTCGCAAAAGGCGACAAAGCAGAAGAAGCTTTAGCAGCTGGTGCGGATTACGTAGGAGCAGAAGATTTGATTCCTAAAATCCAGAACGAAAACTGGTTTGAATTCGACGTTGCAGTAGCAACACCTGATATGATGGGCGTTGTTGGTCGTCTGGGTCGTGTATTGGGTCCTAAAGGCTTGATGCCTAACCCCAAAGCTGGTACTGTAACAATGGACGTTACAAAAGCAATCAACGACATCAAAGCTGGTAAAATCGAATACCGTCTGGATAAAACAAACATCATTCATGTTCCTGTAGGTAAGGTATCCTTCGGTTCCGAGAAGTTGACAGAAAACTTCCAGACACTGATGAGTGCAATCATAAAAGCAAAACCCAGTGCTGCAAAAGGTCAGTACCTCAAGAGCGTTGTATTGACAAGCACAATGGGTCCTGGCATTAAAGTAAATGCAGCAAAAATTTCTGAATAATCTCTGAGAGGTTATTGACAAAGGCTTATTTTTGTAGTAAAATAAGCGAGTTGAAAAAGAAAAACCGTATATTGCCGTAGACAGCAGGTGCCTTTTTGGCGTAAATCCTGCCGAGGAAAACGCTTATGTGAGCAACAAAGCCTCTTTGTCTATGTGCAAAGAGGCTTTTTCATAATAGGAATACTTCAAGGAGGTGTAAACATGGCAAAAATTGAACAGAAACAAGTCGTTGTAAACGAAATCAAAGAAAAGCTGGATAAAGCCGCTTCCGTTGTCATCGTAGACGCAAGAGGTTTGACTGTAGAACAGGATACTGTTTTGAGAAAGAAACTCAGAGAAGCTGGCGTTGACTATAAAGTATACAAAAACACAATGGTACACTTTGCAATCCAAGGCACACAGTATGAAGGTCTGGATGAATATTTGGCAGGTCCCAGCACTTTTGCTTTCTCTTATGAAGATGCAACTACAGCAGCTAGCATTTTGAACAACATGGCAAAAGACGTAAAAGCTTTGGAATTCAAAGCTGGTGTCGTAGAAGGCGTGCTGTATGATGCAGCAGGCATGAAGCTGATCGCTGACATCCCCTCCAGAGATGTTCTGCTTTCCAAATTGCTTGGCAGCTTCAAATCCCCTATGTCTTCTTTCGCGCGCGTTATCGACCAGATTGCGAAAAAAGACGAAACAGCAGCAGAATAATGCTGTCTTTGGTTGGTTGAGAAAAACTAACAAACAAATTTTGATAAGAATATCATAACACACATTATCGGAGGTGCTTTCAAATGGCAAAATTGACAATCGAAGAAATCATTGCAGCAGTTAAAGAACTGACAGTACTGGAACTGAATGATCTGGTAAAAGCAGCAGAAGAAGAATTTGGTGTATCCGCAGCAGCTGGCGTTGCAGTAGTAGCAGGTCCTGCAGCAGGTGGCGCAGCTGAAGAAAAAACAGAATTCGACGTAGAACTGACAGATGTTGGCGGCGAAAAAATCAAAGTTATCAAAGTAGTTCGTGAAGTAACAGGTCTGGGCTTGAAAGAAGCTAAAGAACTGGTAGACGGCGCTCCTAAGGTTCTGAAAGAACAGGCTTCCAAAGAAGAAGCAGACAGCATCAAAGCAAAACTGGAAGAAGTAGGCGCAAAAGTTACATTGAAATAATTTTTGATACGAAACTTTTTCATAAGAGGGTATTTCTTGAAGTTGGAAACAACGAGAGGGGTATCCTCTTTTATATTTCTTTTCTAAAATACCATAGACAATATACAATATACTGCATATTGTCTATGGTATTTTTTTTGTATTCGCTGTATAGTAAAAAATAGGATATTGTGTCAATCAGAAAAGTAGGTGAAAGTATGGAAGAAGAAAAAAAAGGTGCTTCGTTTATGATACGTATGGCAACTTTTATCGTAGATAAGCGCAATTTGTTTTTTTTGCTGTATGGCGCAGCAATGATATTTTCGATTTTTTCAACTGGTTGGGTAAGTGTGAATGATGATTTGACTTCGTATTTATCTGAGGAAACAGAAACAAGACAAGGTCTTGACATAATGAACGCAGAATTTACAACTTTTGCGACAGCTAGAATTATGGTAGACCATATCACATATCCGGTTGCAGAAGAATTGTCAGAAGATTTGGAAAAAATAGATGGTATCACAGAAGTGGCATTTGATGAAACCCAAGACCATTATCAAGGTGCATCTGCATTGTATGATGTCACTTTTGACGGTGAAGTAGGGGACGAAATTTGTTTGCAGGCATTAAATGAAGCAAAAGAAGTATTGCAACCATATGATGTGTATGTTTCTTCTGAGGTTGGCAACAATCGTTCCGACTTGTTGGCAGAAGAAATGAAAATGATTATGGTTGTGGCGGCTGTCATAATTGTCAGCGTTTTGCTTTTGACTTCCAGAACGTATATGGAAATCCCTGTATTATTGTTGACATTTATTGCAGCGGCGGTATTGAATATGGGGACCAATTTCTTTTTTGGAGAAATTTCGTTTATTTCCAATTCGGTTACGGTGGTACTGCAATTGGCTTTGGCGATTGACTATGCCATTATATTATGTCATAGATATAGCGAAGAACGAGAGTTATTTGCCCCTAGAGAAGCAGTCATACAAGCTTTGAGCAAAGCCATACCAGAAATTTCTGCAAGTAGTTTAACAACAATATCCGGCTTAGCAGCATTGATGTTTATGCAGTTTGGCATTGGTTTTGATATGGGGCGTGTATTAATCAAAGCAATTTTTTGTAGTTTATTGGCAGTTTTTACATTGATGCCAGGTTTATTGATGTTATTCAGCAATGGGATTGACCGTACCCATCATCGTAATTTTGTACCCTCTATTGATGGAATAGGACGTATTGTAATCAAATTGCAATATATTGTCCCACCTTTGTTTTTGATTTTGTTGATTGTTGGTTTCAAGTTATCCTCTTTGTGTCCATACGCATATGGTTATACACAGATTACATCTTTTCAGAAAAGCGAAAGCACCATTGCAGATGAAAAAATACGCGAAACCTTTGGCGGACAAAATACATTGGCAGTTGTGATTCCCAAAGGGGATTATGACAGTGAACGCATGCTGTTGGCAGATTTACAAAAGCATGAAGAATTGGATTCTGCTTTGGGGATTGCCAACGCAGAGGCGATGGACGATTATATGTTGGCAGATGCTTTGACGCCAAGACAATTTGCGGAGATGCTGGATTTAGATGTGGAACTTGCAAAATTGCTGTATACGGCATATGGCATACATAATGAAGAATATGGGCATGTCATCGGCAATCTGGATCAATATGCAGTCCCTTTGATTGATATGTTTTTGTTCGCACATGAGGAAGCAGAAAAAGGCTATGTGACATTAGACGATGATATGCAACGGGAATTAGATGATGCTTATGAGCAAATTACAAATGCACAAAAGCAGTTACAAGGAGAAAATTATTCCCGTTTGGTATTGGATTTAAACTTACCCGAAGAAGGTACAGAAACTTTTGAGTTTTTAAGCGTACTGTGCGCAGATGTCAGCAGATATTATGATTCTTATTATTTGGTAGGCAATACCACAAGTGATTATGACTTGTCTACTTCCTTTGGACGGGATAATGTGATGATTAGTGTACTGTCTATTGTATTTGTCGTTTTGGTATTGCTGTTTACCTTCCAGTCGGTTGGTATGCCAATTTTATTGATTTTGGTCATTCAAGGCAGTGTATGGATCAATTTCTCATTCCCGTATTTGATGCATAGTAATCTGTTTTTCTTAAGCTATTTGGTGGTAAGTTCCATACAGATGGGCGCAAATATCGACTATGCAATTGTAATTTCTAACCGATATATGGAATTGAAAAAAGAAATGCCACCACAAAAAGCAATTATACTAGCACTGAATCAGGCATTTCCGACCATTATCACATCTGGTTCCATGTTGGCATCTGCGGGTATCTTGATTGGTTTGATGTCTTCCGATCCAACAGTAGCGTCAATTGGTGTTTGTTTGGGGCGTGGTACGATATTATCTATATTTTTGGTAATGTTTGTACTGCCAGAAATTTTATTGCTTGGTGACAAAGTGATTGAGAAAACCATGTTTGAAATCAAACCACCAGAAATCACACGTGATTTAGAAGGTATGGTACGTGTAGATGGACGGATACGCGGACAGGTACAAGGTACGATTGATGCAGAAGTACATGGTGTGATTCATGGGGAAGTGCATGCAGTTGTGGAAACAAAAGGAAAATTGCAATTGCCAGAAAAAACAACGCAGGAGGTGACAGCAGATGCAGAGCCACAAGAAATATCATAAATATATTGCTATCGTAATGGTATGTATCTTTTTTCTGCTGCAACTGCCTACCATGCCAGTATGGGCATCTGATGCGGCACCAATTTCCATTGCATCACAAGAAGACTGGAATACATTTGTAAAAAATTGCAAATTGGATACATGGTCAAAAGGAAAATCCTTTCGATTGGATACCGATTTGGATTTAGGCGGAAAATTTCAGCCTGTGCCCATTTTTAGCGGCAATTTTGACGGAAATGGACATACCATACATATTGGCTCTTATACAAAAGCTGGTTCTGATACAGGTTTATTCCGTTATATACAAAGTGGGGCTGTTGTAAAGAATCTAACAGTAACAGGCACTTGGCAGCCTTCTGGACAAGAAAGTCAAGTTGGGGGCATTGTAGGACATAATTCTGGTGTAGTACAAGATTGTTTATTCAATGGTTTGGTAAAAGGGAAAAATAATATTGGAGGTATTGCAGGCATCAATGAAGCTGGTGCAACCATACGGGGCTGTACCGTAAGAGGCAGTATACAAGGGGAGCATTATACCGGTGGTGTGGCAGGACAAAATTTGGGTATGATTTTACGTTGCAGCAATGAAAGTTCTGTCAATATAGAAGGTACAGAAATTACACCAACGTTAGATGACATTGATGTAACTGATTTGAACAATACAGAAAATCTTTTTGCATATACTGACACAGGAGGAATCGCTGGTTTTTCCTCAGGCTGGATCGAAAGTTGTCAAAATATTGGACAGATTGGGTATCCACATGTCGGGTATAATGTAGGGGGCATTGCTGGGCGACAAACTGGATATTTATGCAGCAGTGAAAATAAAGGCGAGATTTATGGCAGAAAAGATATTGGCGGCATTGTAGGACAAATGGAGCCTTATATGATTTTGCAGTTTGGTCAGGATGATTTGCAGCGACTTTCGGATGCATTTTCGGATTTGCAGGATATTATGGATCAAATGATTGACCATACAGAAGGCAGTATGGATACATTTAATATCCGTATGGATAGTATTTCAGCATTGTCAGATATGGCAAAGGACAGCACAGATGATTTGGTGCATCGAACAGAAGATTATGTAGATGATACAGTCAATACAGTCAATGATTTGGCACAACGCGCAGATCGATTCTTGGCAGAAATGGAACGCATTGGCGCACAAGGTCAGACAGTAGCCGAAGATATTGATAAAACATTAGAGCTTTTGGAAAAATCTATTACACAGTTACAAGGTGCGGTAGATAATGCAGATAGTGCATTATCTTATGCAAATGACGCTGTATCAGAAATTTCGTCTGCATTGACACAATACAACAAAGCATTGAACGCCTTAACCACAAATGCAAGAACCGCAGCACAAGCGATCCGCAATTTGGATATACAAGGTGCTTTGGCGGCGTTAGAGGCAATGCAGAATAGTTTTTATGACTTGCAGCAGGCAGGAGACCGCATACATAGTGCGGTCAATAGTTCAAAAGATGATTTTTCGGATATGGTAGATACAGGGCAAGATGCATCTGATGATTTACAATCTTCTTTAAATAGTCTGGAACGTTCTATCGAACAGATGCAGGTAGTACAAGATGGGCTATCTGATATGATAGCAGAATTTCGTTGGGCGATTACATTACTGCGCGACGGCGGTACGCCGCAGCTTTCTAACATAGACCCAGAATATCGCGAACAAGTGGATACACTTTTGCAGCGTGCAGATGATTTATTTTTTGAATTTGGACAGTTGCGCACAGAAATGACAGAGCAAGGCGATATTCTGTTAAACGATATGCGGGCGTTAAATGATCAAATGCGTGTGATTATGGACATCATGACGGATATGTATCAAGCTTTGCTTGAGCCAAAAAGCCAAGAGGATGTATTTGAGGACATTTCAGAAGAAAACACAAATTTGACAGAGGGTGTTGTGCGTGAATGCAGTAACTATGGTACGATTGAAGGCGATGTAGATACAGGCGGGATTTGCGGTGCAATGGCAATAGAATATGATTTTGATCCTGAAGATGATTTGACACGCAATGGAGAAAGCACCATGGATCGAAAGTATCAAACGAAAGCGGTCTTAGAACAAGCAACGAATTATGGTACTGTAACCGGAAAAAAAGATGATGTGGGCGGCATCGTTGGCTATATGCAATTGGGCAGTGTACGAAATTGTACGGCATATGGCTGGATAGAGAGCGAAAATGGAGATTATGTGGGTGGTATTGTTGGACATTCACAATCTACCATTCGGAATTGTGCCGCCAAAGTTTCGGCTTCTGGTAATTGCTATGTCGGCGGTATTGCGGGATACGGTATGGATATTGCTGCATGTTGTGCGATGGTAGATTTTCCAGATGCACAAGAGGCAGTGGGCGCAATTGCTGGGAAAGCAGATGGCGTATTACAAAATAATATATTTGCAGAATGTGATTGGGGCGGTGTCGATGACATTAGTTTGAGCAATCAAGCAGAACCCATGGCATATGCAGATTTTCTGGAACTGCCAGAAATACCAGAAAGATTCCATGCATTCTATTTGACATTTATATCGAATGGCGCCATCATAGCCGAATTAGCATATGAATATGGTGCGCGTACCGATAGTCAAGAAATCCCAGCAGTTCCTACCAAAGAAGGTTATACAGGAGAATGGGAGGATTTGCCTGAAATTGTCACTTTTGACCGTATATTAGAACCAATTTATACACAGTATCGTTCTTCGATTGCATCAGAACAAATGCGAGAAGATGGAAAACGACCTGTGTTGTTGGTAGAGGGCAGTTTTCAAGAAGATATGCAGATGCAAATGGCATCCATTGCAGGTGAAGACGTTGCATATACAGGAATAGGGACATATTTGGAAGGTTGGAATGTTACTTTACCGCAAGATGGTATAGCAGAGCATACATTCAGTTATTGTCAGCCAGAAGGTATAGGCTTTGTCAGATTGTATGAAATCAAAGGCGATGCCATAGAACCAATTGCAACAGAAAAGAATGGGCAATATCTGTCATTTGATGCCACAGGAGATACGATTTCATTCTTTGCTGTACGCATCTCTTATCTTGTTGTGATTGTGCCACTTTCTGTGCTTGTATTGATACTGCTGGCTGTGATACTATATCACAAACGAAAGGCAATACAACAAAAGATAGAGAAACATCATCAAAAGAAACCAGAAAGATAATATGATTTAAAAAATTGTAAGAAACAAAAACAACAAAAAGTAGTATAATCAAGCTATAGAGTACCCGCTCTATGGCTTCAGACTGTAGAAAAACTAGATTTTATATTTTGTCAAGCGCGCGGAAGGGCTTGGGAAACAAAGAGTTCCCCAACTGGAATCCGCAGTCGGAATTCATTTCCGACGAGGAAAAGCTGAAGTTTCAAGGCTTTTAGCTGAAGGAACTTCATGCTTTATACTTCTGCTAATTCGTCAAAGGCTTGAATGAAATGAGCCTTTGACGACATGGTGTCGACTTTTTCGACACCATGAAGCCATAGAGTACCCACTCTATGGCTTTTTCTATGCGAACAAAGGAGGGGATTTTGTGAAAAAAACAAGGGTTTTACTCACAACAGCTTTGGCAGGTGTATTATGTAGCCAAACCGTTTTTGCAGCCACATTTTCTGATGTACCACAAACACATTGGGCATATACCGAAGTGACGCGTGCCAATGAACTTGGATTAGTCAGTGGTATGGGAGATGGTGTATTCGGTTTGGGGCAAACGGTAACAAGAGGACAATTTGTTTCTATGCTTTGTCGCATGTTTGGTTGGGAAATGAGCAATACACAAACCGGCTCTTTTTCGGATAATCAACAACCAGACCAATGGTATTTTGCAGGTATCGAAACTGCGGTGCAGCATGGCGCAATTGACACCAATACCAATACATTTCGTCCCAATGACCCCATTACCCGAGAAGAAATGGCAGTTATGATTATCAAAGGGTTAGGCTATGATTCTTTGGCAGAAACCGCACAACAGCTTGCGTCACCATTTACAGATGTAACAACCAATAAAGGGTATATCAATTTGGCATATGATTTCGGTATTGTCAGCGGAAAAGGCAATGGGCAATTTGCGCCCGATGGCACTGCAACAAGAGAAGAAGCCGCTGCAATGTTATTGCGTTGCTATGATAAATTGCATCAAAATACAGAATTTGTACACGGCTTTTATGCTTTTTCTTCTTATAGTCAAAAAGAACTTGCAAAACAAATGGATGCAGTTTCTTTTGGTTGGAGCAAATTGGAATATCGAGAAGGAGAGGGCGTTGTGGTGAATACGCTTTCGGATCATCAAAATGAATGGGTGGTGCCAGAAGGATATGACAGCGTCGTGAATGAATTGCAAAATAGTGGTGTCAAAACAAACTTGAATGTTTTTCTATCAGATACCAATACCGCAAATACGATATTAAGCAATGCGGCAAATCGTACTGCGGCAGTACAAGCGATTGTAGAAGAAGCTACCATTACTTATCAGACGTTAGGCAGAAGTCCGTATACAGGAGTGACCATTGATTTTGAAGGGTTACGCGGTAGTCAAATGAAAGCGGATTTTACGGCGTTTTTACAAGAATTGGATACTGTTTTGACTGCGGCAGATAGACAACTTTATGTTGCGGTACATCCAGCCTTATTAGATGAACAATATTATGATGGATATGATTACAAAGCCATTGGGGAAATTGCAGATAAAGTGATTGTAATGGCATATGATTATGAAGCGAAAAATATCTCAGAACAAGAGCAGCAAAGTGGATTTACCACAACCCCAGTTACGCCTTTTGACCAAATATATTATGGATTACGTATGATTACCGACCCGACAACAGGTGTTGCAGATACCAGAAAAGTTGTTTTGGGTTTGAGTCCATCATCCAATGTAGAATGGGATTTGCAAGATGGTGTGATTGTCAATGGACGAGGAATCGACAATACATATGATACGATATTACAATATATACAAAATGGTGCTGTTGTGACATATTCTGATAAATATCGTAATCCAAGCTTAACCATACAAGATGGAAATACAACACGTGTCATCTGGTACGAAAATACAAAAAGTTTACGCGACAAAATACAATTGGCGCAAATGTTTGATGTTACAGGCGTGTCTGTATGGCGTTTAGGATTGATTTCAGATAGTATGATACAGCAAAATGAAAAATATGGCATTTTTTAAGTAACGCGTGTAATATGCTATGATACGATGGCATGGAAAAGCTATCTGATAAAATGATAAAAAAGAGTGTTCTGTTAGGGGCTTCTTCATAAGAAAACAAAGAATAAAAAATGCTGGAATCCTTTATATGGTAAGGGTTCCAGCATTCTTGTTTTGACTTAGGTGAATCAGGTATGTTTTCTTATGAAGAACTTACTTTAGGATACTCTTTTTCCATGAAGAAAAAATTATGAATGAAGATAAAAAATATACTGCTAAATACTTGTAAAACTAACACAAAAATAATGAGTAAAATACAGATAAGTTGTGGAAAATTTTAGAAAGAAACTTGGTGGTTTCTTCAAAATATATATGGATTATTCAAAGTATGAATTTGCTGTAAAGGTACACCTTATTGTCTATTTTTTTTAGATAAAATACTGTATTTTCAGTCATTTTTCACATAAGAAATAGCTTGAATTCGACATTTTTTTATGTTAGAATCAAGGCTGTTGGAGTAGTGTGGAGAAAAAAATGCATCTTTTTTTCACTTGCATAAAGGTGTACCTTTTAAGCAAAAAGAATTTATATTTCTGTATAACTTCAGAAAAATGCAATATCTGGTAAAAAGTGGTATTGTATCTTTTGGAAAAAAGATGTATGATAATAAATTAGAGATGAAAAAGCAATGAGGGGACTAGAATATATCATCAATATATCATCAATAGAAGGAGTGAAGTATTTTGTTTTGTAAGATGAAGTTGAAAAGTTATTTGTTGACTATGTTTTCTACTGTAATTGCATTGGCAGTTATCATTACAGCAGTGGGCATCGGTGGTTTGCTGGAAACACAGAAAAATATGCAAACATTTATTGACGATATTTTGGGGGCAGAACTAGCTGTAAAAACATGCCGTATTGAAGTAAATATTGCAGCAAAAGAATTGCGTGAAATGGCATTGCAAGATGATACATCAAAATATGCAGAATATGAACAGGCAATTGATGAAAGTATCACCAATATCAATACACAAGTAGAAGTATTTAAACAAACACATGGTACAGCAGATGGCTTAGCAGCGGAATATGAAAAGGCGTTTAGTGGTTGGTTTGCAATTGCAGAAAACGCAATGCAGGCTTTGGAAGTAGGGGACCAAGCAACTGCAAAACGTATCATATTAGATGAGTGTGCACCAGCATTAGATGATTTGTTGACAATTTCTCGTACAATTGATGCAACCATTGAACAACAAAAAGAAGATGCAGCAGCACATACACAACAAGTATTGTGGGGTTGCGTGATTGCTTTAGGTATTGTATTTTTGGTTTCAGCAGTGATAGGTTTACTGTTTGCGTTTAAAGCAACCAAAAATATTACAACTGCAACAGAACAAATTCAGACCGCTGTTTCTGCATTGTCCGAAGGCGATCTACATAAACGAGTGGATTATGAAGGTGCAAATGAATTTGGGGAATTGGCACACAATATCAATTTCTCTTTTAATGAATTACAAAAGTATATTGATGCCATTGATTATGGTATGACTGAATTTTCAGAAGGCAACTTTACTTGTGAATGTCCGATTACATTCTTAGGCGATTTTGTGAATATCGAAAAAGAAATTGCAAAATTCCAAGACAAGATGAATATGACCTTGCAGGATTTGCAAACAAGTGCAACACAAGTAGACATTGGCGCACAACGTGTTGCGAATAGCGCACAATCTTTAGCGCAAGGTGCTACAGAACAAGCAAGCAGTTTGGACGACTTAAACAAGACAGTGACAGAGATCTCTGCACAGATTCAGGCTTCTGCTGAATATGCACAAGCAGCAAATGATTTGGGTGAACAATCCAGCATGATGATTCAGGCAAGTCAGCAAGAAATGGAACAAATGCGCGCTGCAATTCAACAAATTTCAAGAGCAGCAGAAAGTATTCAGAAAATTATTAAAGTTATTGATGATATTGCGTTCCAGACCAATATTTTGGCTTTGAATGCCGCAGTAGAAGCAGCACGTGCAGGCAATGCAGGGAAAGGCTTTGCTGTAGTTGCAGACGAAGTACGTAATTTGGCGCAGAAATCTGCTGATGCAGCACGTGAAACAACAACTTTGATTGAAAATACCATTCAACAAGTGGCGCATGGGGAAACATTAGTAGAAAGTACTGGAGAATCTTTTGATAAAGTAACACAATATGCAGAGGAAATGGTAGAAATGGTAACAAAGATTGCGCATGCGGTACAGGAAGAGTCTGCTTCTATGCAAATGATTACAGGTACTGTGAGTGAAATTGCTTCTGTGGTACAAATGAACTCTGCTTCAGCAGAAGAAAGTGCTGCAGCAAGTGAAGAATTGAGCGGACAGTCCAGTATGATGCGTTCTTTGATTTCTCAATTCCAGTTAAAATATGTATCCAATCCGATACCGTCTAATTTACAAAATAATCAAAATCAATAATAGAAACAAATAAAAAAGGCTCGAATCTTTTGTATAAGGTTCGAGCTTTTTTTGTTTAGTCTTGAAATAAAGTATCCATACGCTGCCGATCATATGCCAATAACCAATTGGGGAACTGTTCATATAATATGCGTAACGATTCGATAGATGCGGCAGCAATATCCATTCCTCTATCATCATAAAGGTGTAATAAAATATGTGAGGTAGTATCAAAGAAAAATACAGCAGAGGATAATTCTAAAAAATCCATAAAATCGGTTTGAATAATCCCACGTAATAATGCGTTTATATCTGGTGGTGTTTGTCGCATGTCCCAAAGAAAGAAAATACGCAAAAGAGGCGCACCATCACTATCTGTGGTTTCTTGTTGATAAATTTCTATGGGTTCTGGCAAGTCGGCAAGCAGACAAAAACGCGCAAGCAATTCTTGGGTATGTGTGGATGTCAAAGTGTCTGGGCTGCAATAATGAATCCAAAGTAATGTATCATATGTCGCACTGCTCACATACAAAGAATGTGTGCGCATGAGCGCTGCGCGTGTATATAATGTTTGTCTATCCATTAAAGAAGGTGTTCCAATTTCAAAGCGCAATGCGTAAGGACATTCATAAAAAATAGGAAGTTGCAACCGTTCATTTCCAATTTGTTTTAATGTTTGCAGCATAGCTGGTAATAACATAATATCCTCCTTTTTGATTTATGATTTAGTAGGTGGTTGGGTAGTGCTATTTGGCTGTTTTGTGCCATGCAAAAACATCGCTATAGCAGTACCACAAATAATGATATACCCAATCCAACTTAACCAGTCTGGAATTTGTCCGAAAATGACAAAGCCCAATAACGCAGAAAATGGAATTTGAAAATAGTCATATACTGAAATTTCACGCGCTGGTGCAAAGCAATATGCAGCAGTGATTGTAAATTGACCGCCAGCAGCGGATAAGCCCGCCAAAAGCAACATACCTAACTGTGTCCATGTCATAGGGTGGAAATCCAATAACAAATAGGGCAACAAGACAATACAAGAAAAAGCCGAAAACGAAAATACAATAAAAGGTCCTGCAACACCTTGTTGTCCCAAAGCGCGTACATATGTATAGGCAAGTCCAGCAGTTAAACCACCCATCAAACCAATAAAAGCAGGGAATAAATCAAAATTCCCAGTTGGTTTGACAATGCACAATACACCGAAAAATGCAACGATAATAGAGATGGTTTGAAAACGGTTGGGTTTTTCTTTTAATATAAAAATTGCAAATATGACCGCAAAGAATGGGGACATTTTATTGAGCATGGAAGCATCTGCCAATACCAAATGGTCTACAGAATAAAAATTGCATAATACACCAATCGTGCCAGCAAGCGCACGCAAAAATAGATGCAGACCAGATTTTGGTGTCAAAGATATTTTGGGTTTTTCTTTCCATAATATCATAACAGCAAAAAGCAATGCTACAAAATTACGAAAAAAGCTTTTTTGCATAGCTGGCAAATCGCCAGAAAGCCGTACAAATAAATTCATCAAAGCAAAAAAGAAAGAAGATGCAATGATGCAAAGGATACCCTTTTGTTTTTGTGTCATAATCAAAATCCTTTCTGATTTTTTTCGTGTGTATATTGTGATAAAGAAAAGAGAAAACCAGAATTTGCCTTAGATTTTAGACAATTCTGGTTTTATAGACAAGAAAGTTTTGTGTCTTGCTATATTTGTTTGCGGGCTTCTGCTTCCAATTTAGAGTAAATACAGCCGCAATAATCTTGCCGATACATATGATATTGTTCCGAAAGCTCACAAGAGCGTTTGTATCCATTTTTCTTTTTGAAATCGGAATAGAGATAGGCAATATCATATTCCGCGGAAAGTTCTTTGCCAATGGCATTGAGAACTTGCGCGTTTTTATGTGGACTGATAGAGAGTGTAGTTGTAAAATAATCATATCCACCTGCTTTGGCAGCTTCCGCAGTTTTCCGTAGACGCAATGTGTAGCAGTCAAAGCATCTTGTACCACCTTCCGGTTCTTGTTCTTTTCCTTTTGCCATGTCATAAAATACTTCCGGTTCATAATCAGCTATGATACAGTCAACCTTTCCACCAAGCGACATAGCTGCAATCAATTTTTGCTGTTCTTCTGCACGATGTGTAAATTCAGAAGCAGGGGAAATGTTTGGATTATAATAGTATACTGTAATATCAAAATATTGCGATAAATATTCCAGTATGTAAGAAGAACATGGACCACAACAGCTATGTAACAGTAAACGTGGACGATATGGCTGTTTTAGAATAGATTGCAATGTAGTTTCTAATATTTTTTGATAATTTTCTTTGACCATATATGCTGCCTCCTAAATATGGATTGCAATTTTTGAATTTTTTCAATCCAAGATGGCTTGTTGTATTTTTTACATCTGCATTAGTGTAGCAGTATAGACACAAAAAGTAAAGAAACCAAATTTGATTTTTATATGTATGAAAAAAAGAACAAAAATATTTCACAAAAAAGCAAAAAATGTATGAGCATCTGTACAAAAATTATATACGAATTTTTTTGAAAAATAATCGATGTCGTTGTGAGAAGTGTTGCTTTCGACAAAAATCGCATCTCATAAAATGATGAAAAAGAAAAATGACATTGTACAAAAAAACGAGAAGAAAAAAACAATAAAAAAAAGCGCAAAAGCGCGGAAATATCAAGAAAAGGCTTGACAGAAGGGGTAATGTGTGGTAGAATATCTCACACGTTAACAGATATGCACACATTCCCATGCTGTATCGTCAGTATAACACAGGGGCAAAAAAAATTCAATATTTTTTTTGATGCATACTGAAAAATGTTGATTTCATAGGCTTTTTGCTTCATAGGAAATCAGATTGGAAAAGATGTATAAGGGAGAACGGGAGGCTATATGGCAACTGTTCCAAACATGGTATTAGAATTTCTTGGATGAAAGAGGCTTTTGTCACGACCACTGATCAAAGGTGGTGCAGGCAAAGGTCTAGCTTTGTTTAGGCAATTCTAAATTTTTTGCCCAAAAGCAGAAAATAATGTATTTTTGTAACGACCTGCCAAGGGGCGCCTGATAGAGAAAAACGGCGGTTCGTTTTTCTGTATCAAGTGTCCGTAGGCAGTGATACTGTCGGTCTAAATCAATGCGAGAGGTGACAAAATGGAAAAAAACAGAATTCATGCACTCCGTTTAGGTGACACGACCAGAATGAGCTATTCCAAAATCAATGAAGTTTTGGAAATGCCAAATCTGATCGAAGTGCAGAAAGAAAGTTACCGTTGGTTTTTACAAGAAGGGCTGCACGAAGTCTTTGAGGATATTTCTCCTATCACAGACTTTAGCGGCAATCTGGTGCTGGAATTCACAGATTTCACACTGGATTCTGAACCGAAGTATTCTATTGAAGAATGCAAAGAACGCGACGCTACGTATGCGGCAGCGTTAAAGGTGAAAGCAAGATTGTATAATCGGGAAATGGACGATTTGAAAGAACAGGAAATCTTTATGGGTGATTTCCCATTGATGACAGAAACAGGTACGTTTATCATCAATGGTGCAGAACGTGTTATCGTCAGCCAGTTGGTACGTTCTCCCGGGATTTATTATGCATCTGACTTTGATAAGGTCGGCAAAAAATTGCTTTCCGCTACTGTTATCCCAAACCGTGGCGCATGGCTGGAATATGAAACAGATTCCAATGATGTATTTTATGTGCGTGTAGACCGTACCAGAAAAGTACCCGTTACGGTTTTGATTCGTGCGCTGGGAATTGGTACAGATGCAGAAATCATTGACTTGTTTGGGGAAGACCCTAAGATTTTGGCAACCATCGAAAAAGATAGTTCCAAATCTTATGAAGAAGGTTTGATTGAGATTTACAAAAAACTGCGCCCAGGTGAACCACCTACCGTAGAAAGTTCTGAATCTTTGCTGCGCGGTATGTTCTTCGACCCCAAACGTTATGACTTGGCAAAAGTAGGTCGTTATAAATTCAATAAAAAATTGGCACTGCGCAACAGAATCCGTGGTGCAAAGCTGGCAGAAGCAGTCGTAGACCCTATGACAGGTGAAGTATTGGCAGAAGCTGGCGAAGTATTGAGCATGGAATTGTGCGATACTGTACAAAACTCTGGTATCGACCATCTGTATATCGAAGTAGAAGAGAAAAAAGTAAAAATTCTGTCTAACCGCTGTGTTGACATTGATGGTTTCTTGGAAGAATTTGATTTGACAGGCGAACAGTTAGGCATCAAAGAAAAAGTATATTATCCTGTTCTGGAGCAGCTTTTGGAAGAATATGCAACTGCGGAAGAATTGAAAGCAGCAATCCAGGAAAATATACACGAACTGATTCCGAAACACATTACACTAGATGACATTATGACATCTATCAACTATGTGATTCAGTTAGATTATGGATATGGCAATGTGGACGACATCGACCATTTGGGTAACAGACGTATTCGTTCTGTTGGTGAATTGTTGCAAAACCAATTCCGTATTGGTTTATCCAGAATGGAACGTGTGGTACGCGAAAGAATGACAACACAAGATTTGGCAGCTGTAACTCCACAAGCGTTGATTAACGTTCGTCCTGTCACAGCAGCTATCAAAGAATTCTTTGGTTCTTCTCAGTTGTCTCAGTTTATGGACCAAAACAATCCTTTGAGTGAATTGACACATAAAAGACGTTTGTCTGCTTTGGGTCCTGGTGGTTTGTCCAGAGAAAGAGCAGGGTTTGAAGTACGTGACGTTCACCATTCTCACTATGGCAGAATGTGTCCTATTGAAACACCAGAAGGTCCTAACATCGGTTTGATCAACACATTGGCTACATTCGCGCGTATCAATGAATATGGTTTCATTGAAGCGCCTTATAGAGTGGTAGACCAAAGCGGTGACGAACCTCGCGTTACAGATGAATTTATCTATGTAACCGCAGACGAAGAAGAAAATTATAACGTTGCACAAGCAAATGAACCATTGGACGCAGAAGGTCACTTCGTACACAAAAAAGTAACTGGTCGTCATAGAGAAGACATCATCGAAGTAGATAGAAGCCAGATTCAGCTGATGGACGTTTCTCCAAAACAGATGGTATCTGTAGCAACTGCACTGATTCCTTTCTTGGAAAACGACGACGCGAACCGTGCGCTGATGGGTTCCAACATGCAGCGTCAGGCTGTACCTCTGATGGTGACAGATTCTCCAATCGTCGGAACAGGTATGGAATATAAGACAGCGAAAGACTCCGGTATTTGTGTCATTGCGAAAAAAGGCGGCGTGGTAGAACGCGTTGCAGCAAATGAAATTGTGGTACGTAATGATGATTCCGAACGCGATGTATATAAATTGATTAAATATCAGCGCAGTAACCAAAGCACTTGCTTGAACCAGAAACCAATCATCAATTTGGGCGATCGTGTAGAAGCAGGTCAGATTATTGCAGACGGTGCTTCTACTTGTCAGGGTGAATTGGCATTGGGGAAAAACCCTCTGATTGGCTTCATGACATGGGAAGGTTACAACTACGAAGACGCTGTTTTGTTAAGCGAAAAACTGGTACAAGAAGACGTATATACTTCTGTGCATATCAATGAATTTGAAGCAGATGCAAGAGATACCAAATTGGGTCCCGAAGAAATCACAAGAGATATTCCAAACGTAGGCGATGACGCATTACGCGATTTGGACGAAAGAGGGATTGTCCGCATTGGTGCGGAAGTACACCCCAATGATATTTTGGTCGGGAAAGTAACACCAAAAGGCGAAACAGAACTGACCGCAGAAGAAAGACTGCTGCGTGCCATCTTCGGTGAAAAAGCAAGAGAAGTAAGAGATACTTCTTTGCGTGTACCTCATGGTGAAACAGGTATCATTGTTGACGTAAAAATCTTTACCAGAGAAAATGGCGATGATGTAGGTCCTGGTGTAAATCAGTTGGTACGTGTTTATATTGCCCAGAAACGTAAGATTTCTGTAGGGGATAAAATGGCAGGTCGTCACGGAAATAAAGGGGTTGTTTCCCGCGTATTGCCAGTAGAAGATATGCCTTTCCTGCCAAATGGTCGTCCATTGGATATCGTACTGAATCCTTTGGGTATTCCTTCCCGTATGAATATCGGGCAGGTATTGGAAACCCACTTGTCTTTGGCAGCCAAAGTACTGGGCTGGAAAATTTCTACGCCTGTATTTGACGGCGCAAACGAAATTGACATTATGGATACGCTGGAAATGGCAAACGATTATGTCAATACCGATTGGGAAGAATTCTCCGAAAAATGGAAACCTTTGCTTGAAGGTGATATTTATGACGAATTGTATGCAAACAGAGACCATAGAGAAGAATGGAAAGGCGTTGCGATCAATCGAGATGGTAAAGTTTCTTTGAGAGATGGTCGTACCGGTGAATTCTTTGATAATCGTGTTACTATTGGTTATATGCACTATCTGAAGCTGCACCACTTGGTAGATGATAAGATTCACGCGCGTTCTACCGGTCCTTACTCTCTGGTAACACAGCAGCCTCTGGGCGGTAAAGCACAGTTCGGCGGTCAGCGTTTCGGGGAAATGGAAGTTTGGGCGCTGGAAGCATATGGTGCTGCTTATACACTGCAAGAAATTTTGACTGTAAAATCTGACGATATCGTAGGACGCGTAAAAACATACGAATCTATCGTCAAAGGGGAAAATATCCCCGAACCTGGCGTACCAGAATCTTTCAAAGTACTGCTCAAAGAATTGCAGTCATTGGCTTTGGATATTCGCGTACTGCGTGAAGACCAGACAGAAGTAGAAATCAAAGAATCCATTGAAGATGTGGACGATTTGAATGTCAATATAGATGGCTTTGAAGGTGATGACGATTTCCGTCGGCAAACACCTATGACAGCTGAAGAAGAATTGGTAGACTTCTTATTTGAAGATGAAAACACATCACATAGCAGCAACGATTTGTTGGCAGATGATTTTGTCACAGATGGTTTGTTAGATGACTATGACGAAGAATAAGAGAGGAGAACAAGCCCATGAGCACACAGAACACAGAACAGGGAATTGTTTTTGACTCCATTAAGATTGGATTGGCTTCTCCCGAAAAAATCCATGAATGGTCCAGAGGCGAAGTAAAAAAACCCGAAACCATCAATTACAGAACATTGAAACCCGAAAAAGACGGTTTGTTCTGTGAAAGAATTTTTGGACCGACCAAGGACTGGGAATGTCATTGCGGAAAGTATAAAAGAATCCGTTATAAAGGCGTTGTCTGCGACCGTTGTGGCGTAGAAGTAACAAAAGCCAAGGTAAGACGTGAGAGAATGGGGCATATAGAATTGGCGGCGCCAGTTTCTCATATCTGGTATTTTAAGGGGATTCCTTCCCGTATGGGTCTGATTCTTTCTATGTCCCCAAGAGCATTGGAAAAAGTGCTTTACTTTGCGTCTTATGTTGTATTAGATGCAGGGGATACAGAATTACAATATAAACAGCTTTTGAGCGAAAGAGAATTCCGTGAAGCATATGATAAATATGGCGCACGCTTTGAAGCCGCAATGGGTGCGGAAGCAATCAAAAAACTGTTGCAAGATATAGATTTGGAAAAAGAATCTGTAGAACTCAAAGCACAGTTGACAGATGCAACTGGACAAAAACGTGTACGTATCATCAAAAAGCTGGAGGTTGTGGAAAGTTTCCGCATCTCCGGCAATAAACCAGAATGGATGATTTTGGACGCGATTCCAGTTATCCCGCCTGATATTCGTCCTATGGTACAGTTGGACGGCGGACGTTTTGCAACCAGTGATTTGAATGACCTGTATAGAAGGGTAATCAATCGTAATAACCGTTTGAAAAGATTGCTGGATTTAGGCGCGCCTGACATTATCGTAAGAAATGAAAAAAGAATGTTGCAAGAAGCAGTAGATGCTTTGATTGATAATGGTAGACGTGGCAAACCCGTTACAGGTCCTGGTAACAGAGCTTTAAAATCTCTTTCTGATATGTTGAAAGGGAAACAAGGTCGTTTCCGTCAGAACTTGCTGGGGAAACGTGTAGACTACTCTGGTCGTTCTGTTATCGTAGTAGGTCCAGAATTGAAAATTTATCAGTGTGGTTTGCCAAAAGAAATGGCAATTGAACTGTTCAAACCTTTTGTTATGAAAAAACTGGTAGAAGACGGTTTGGCGCATAATATCAAATCTGCAAAACGTATGGTAGAAAGATTGCAAACCGAAGTTTGGGACATTTTGGAAGATGTTATCAAAGAACATCCAGTTATGTTGAACCGTGCCCCAACACTGCATAGATTGGGGATTCAGGCATTTGAACCTGTATTGGTAGAAGGTCGTGCAATCAAATTGCACCCTCTGGTATGTACCGCGTATAATGCCGACTTTGACGGTGACCAGATGGCGGTACACGTACCACTGTCTGTAGAAGCGCAAGCGGAATGTCGTTTCCTGCTGCTCTCTCCCAATAACTTGTTGAAACCTTCTGATGGTGCACCAGTTACTGTACCATCTCAGGATATGATTTTGGGTATGTATTATCTGACATTGGAACGCGAAGACTTGAACAAAAAGTATGAAGCGGATTTGGTAGACGCCAATGGCAATGTCATTGTAGAGCAGGGTTCACCCATTATCAAAGTATTCAAAGACGAAAAAGAAGCAATATTGGCATATGATAACCATGAAATCTATTTGCAGGAAGTTATCAAAGTAAGAAGAACACTGGAATTTAATGGTGTGCCTGAAACTAGATTGGTAAAAACTACAGTAGGACGTATCATATTCAATGAAGCGATTCCTCAAAATCTGGGTTATGTAGACAGAACCAATGACGAAGAAAAATTCCGTTATGAAGTCGATTTCTTGGTAGATAAAAAAGGTGTCGGCAAGATTTTGAACCGTTGTATCAACCGTTGTGGTGCAACAGAAACCGCTGCTGTTTTGGATAAAATCAAATCCTTGGGTTATAAATTCTCTACAAGAGCTGCTTTGACCGTTTCCGTATCTGATATGGAAATTCCAAAGGAAAAACAACAGTTCTTGGCA
This sequence comes from uncultured Lachnospiraceae bacterium, assembly GCA_944384295.1. Lineage (GTDB taxonomy): Bacteria > Bacillota > Clostridia > Lachnospirales > Anaerotignaceae > Anaerotignum. The sequence goes on from CALWSU010000023.1 coordinate 26,898, forward strand.
GAAGCAGAAGAACAAGTAGAATTGATTACCAGAAAATTCAGACGTGGTTTGATGACAGACGAAGAACGCCATAATAAAGTTATCGAAGCATGGAATGTAGCAAATGATAAGATTACCGTTGCACTGTTGGCAGGCTTAGGGAAATATAATAACATTTATATGATGGCAAACTCTGGTGCCCGTGGTTCTAATAGCCAGATTAAACAGCTTGCTGGTATGCGTGGTCTGATGGCGAACCCTTCCGGTGGTATCATCGAATTGCCTATCAAAGCAAACTTCCGTGAAGGTCTGTCCGTATTGGAATACTTCATTTCTGCACACGGTGCAAGAAAAGGTCTGACCGATACCGCTTTGCGTACAGCCGACTCTGGTTATTTGACCCGTCGTTTGGTAGACGTATCTCAGGACATCATTATCCGTGAATGGGATTGCTGCCATGAGGAAGGACAGGAAGCACCAGGTCTGTGGGTATCCGCATTTATGGACGGCAACGAAGTGATCGAAAGTCTGCAAGACCGTATTCGTGGCAGATGGTCCGTATTGGATATTATTCATCCTGAAACAGGAGAAATTTTGGTGCCAGCAGATAGTATGATTACACCAGATCAGGCAGAAGCCGTAGAAAAAGCTGGTATTAAGAAAGTATTGATTCGTACTGTTTTGACATGCCGTTCCAATATTGGTATTTGTGCAAAATGTTATGGCGCAAATATGGCAAGTGGCAGATATGTACGTATTGGGGAATCTGTTGGTATTATTGCAGCGCAGTCCATCGGGGAACCAGGTACACAGCTTACTATGCGTACTTTCCATACAGGTGGTATTGCCGGCGATGACATCACACAGGGTCTTCCTCGTGTCGAAGAATTGTTTGAAGCAAGAAAGCCAAAAGGTCTGGCAATCATTGCAGAATTTGGTGGTACTGTCACATTAAGTGATACCAAGAAAAAACGTGAGGTAATCATTACCAATCCAGAAACAGGCGAAACAAAGGATTATTTGATTCCTTATGGTTCCCGTATCAAAGTATATGATGGCGATGTGGTAGAAGCGGGTGACGAAATCACAGAAGGTAGCGTCAACCCTCATGATATTCTGAAAATCAAAGGGCTGCGTGGTGTACAGGATTATATGATTCAGGAAGTGCAGCGCGTATACCGTCTGCAAGGTGTAGAAATCAACGACAAGCATATTGAAGTTATTGTACGTCAAATGCTGAAACGTGTAAAAATCGAAGAAAATGGCGATACCGATTTCTTACCAGGTTCTTTGGTGGATTGGCTGACATTTGAAAATACAAATGCGGCTTTGGAAGCAGAAGGCAAACAGCCTGCAGAAGGTTCTCGCGTGCTTTTGGGTATTACAAAAGCATCTTTGGCAACAGATTCCTTCTTGTCCGCGGCATCTTTCCAAGAAACTACAAGAGTGCTGACAGAAGCTGCAATCAAGGGTAAAATTGATCCTTTGATTGGTTTGAAAGAAAATGTTATCATTGGTAAATTGATTCCTGCTGGCACTGGTATGTCACGCTATCGTAACATCGAATTAGAAATAGAAAAAGATCAGGAAGATATGGAAATCTATTCAGATGATAGTGCGTTTATCGATGACGATGAATTGATTTAAGCATGGAATGAAAATAAAAACGTTCTGTTGTATATTACAACAGAACGTTTTTTTATACTCAAAAGTCACGGTTTGTGATGCTACTGCAATAGAAAAGGACAAAACCTATCATGGATAAGCTTTGCCCTTTTATGTTTGAAAGAATATGTATGGAATTACCGTAAAAACGGATCATATACCATATGAAAAAGATTGTTAAATCTCAATCTTTGCCCCCATCAATTTTGCAAATTCGGCAACAATCGCAGCGTCGCCGGGCCATGCGGGTGCAGTAACCAGATTGCCGTCTACAACTGCTTTGTCAGCGTCCACCGCTACATATTCGCCGCCTGCTAATGTAATATCGGGACCGACTGCCGGATAAGCAGTTGCTTTCTTTCCTTTGAGTACGTTGGCTGCAGTCAAGATCTGAGGACCATGGCAAATTGCAGCAACTGGTTTATTCGCAGAGAAAAATTCCTGTACAATTTCAATTACTCTGGGTGTCAATCTCAGGTATTCCGGGGAACGTCCGCCGGTGATAAATAAGCCAGCATAATCGGCTGTATTTACAGCGTCAAAATCGGCTGTCAAAGCGAAGTTATGACCTCTTTTTTCGGAGTATGTCTGTTCTCCTTCAAAGTCATGGATTGCAGTACGGATAATGTCACCTGCTTTTTTTTCGGGGCAAACAACATCAACCTGATAACCCAGAACCTGCAAAGCCTGAAATGGTACCATGGTTTCATAATCTTCTGTAAAATCTCCAGCCAACATTAAAACTTTCTTTCCCATTGTAATCTCCTCCTTCTGCCAAAGGGCATAGATTTCTATGTGAATCTATGTTATGTATGATTTGATTATATTATAAAGCTGTTTCAAAAAAAATACAAGTACTTTCTTATAAAAAAATTGTATACTTACGTTGATTTTCTATGCGATATGATGATTTTTTCTGTAAGAGGTGAGAAAAAACAGGTCTTGACAGGATTGAGAAACAAGATAAAATAAAAAATCAATAGCAAATATAAAAAATAGAATAAATAGGATAAATGAGATAAATGAGTGTTCAATCTGAAGTATCAAAAGAATGAAGTATAAAGAATAAAGAATAAAGAATAAAGAATAAAGAATAAAGAAGGGATATTATGAAACGGTATCAAGGTGTTATATTTGACTTAGATGGTACATTGTTGGATACCTTGGATGATTTGACAGATAGTATAAATTTCATATTACAACAGTATGGTTTGCCATCATGCAGTAAAATACAAACAGCATCTTATTTGGGGTATGGCAGTCAAGTTTATTTAGAAAAAGCAAGTGGTGGAAAATTGAATCCGGAACAATTTGCAGAATGCTTAGATACATATAAAACATATTATGCAGCACATATGAATCAGAAAACAAAGCCATTTTCTGAAATATTACCTTTGCTGGAGAGTTTGCAACAGGCAGGTATCTATACAGCGGTGGTGTCGAATAAATTTGATGCGGCTGTAAAAGGCTTGTGCCAACAATATTTTGGCAATCGGATTGATTTTGCAATTGGGGAAGGGCATGGACTGCGTCCAAAACCAAATGGAGATATGCTGCAAGCAGTGGCAAAAAAATGGGGGATAGCACTGCAAGACTGTATTTATATTGGGGATACGGAAGTGGATTTGCAAACAGCAAAAAATGCAAATATGCCATGTATTGCAGTCAGTTGGGGATTTCGCACAAAAAATCAATTATTGGATTTTGGTGCAAATTGTATTGTAGATACACCAGAAGAATTAAAAAATATATTACTTGGAAAAGATAGATTGTAAATATATAAAAAATAAGGCTGTTATTTTCAAATGATGAGGTTCCTCTCAAAAAAGGGGTCTATGAAGAAAAGTCTGTAAATAAGATTCTTCTATGATAATCATGGGTGAAATACTTAGAATCAAGGATTTCA
>CALWSU010000024.1 GCA_944384295.1 uncultured Lachnospiraceae bacterium
GAGGTTTTTTGCCTGAAGCTAAAGCTCCCTGATTCCCCCGGCATAGCCGGGGGTTTTTATTGGATTCACCAAAAAAAATCCCTGACAAACATGTCAGGGACGAATGAACCGTGGTACCACCCTACTTACGTTTTGACAAAACTGTCAATCCGTCGCTTCCTACCTTTAACGCAGGCATACGCTTTGACATACACAAAATATAGAAATTCCTTCCGCCAAAGAACGCGGGCAAATTTACCCGAAAAGACTGCTTCTGCAACACGTTGTCAAAACGCTCGCACCATGCGCGTTTCTCTCTGAAGACTCGTTTTGCTGCATACTCCTTCTTTTCTACGCTTTTTTCCAAAAATATAACTAGATTATAGACAGTCCGCCTTGTTTTGTCAAGGTTTTACGCCTATGAGAAAACAGGAAATCTCATAAAAAAGGTGTCCTGCCAGCCGTTTTGGCTGTTGGGACACCCTCACTTTCGATTTTTTTATATGATACATCTAATTATTCTAATACATATACAGTCACGTTTTTCACGCCCCATGTATATGCTTCTGCTAATGTATTGTAACATACATCCAAACGATTGCCTTTGATTGCACCGCCGGTATCTGCCGCAATGGCAACGCCATAGCCTGGTACATATACTTGAGAGCCCAAAGGAATCACTCTAGGGTCAACCGCTACCACGCCTTTTGTGGCTTTCATACCAGTTGCTGTGATGCCTGTGCAGCCTGGGTCATATGGTGTATATGCGGTTGCTCTTACTTGAATGGCTTTAGAATAACGGTATCCGTCAATCACGTTTTCGGGACCATATTCGATAATTTCTACTACGGGTTCTGTTGTGACAACTTCTTCTACAAATACAGTATCTACCAATTCTGTACCATGATAAATTTCTTTATTGGTCACACGTACTACGCCATTCACGCCTTTTTGTGTCACACGACGTTCGCCGCTTGCCAAGTCTGGATTTTCCATTTCCAATGTTTCATATGGTATGGATTTTGTAGTAGAAACCATTTTTTCTGTTACTGCTGTTAATGTCAACTGCATATCTTCTGTAATGACATCTGTGTCTTGTGCATTGGTTACCACATAATCTGTGTCTGTGGTTTGTGCCAAGTCTTGCATCAATTCCCCTACGGTTGCTTTATCAGTGGTCACCATACGGGGGATACCGTCCATATTTAACAATACGGTGTTCATGCTTTCTTTACTGTATGCGGACGCTGTACCGCAGCCAATCGCCAAAATCATTACTACGATGGCAAATACTCTCAAATGTGTTTTCATGTTTAACCTCCTTGAACGCCGCCGGTTCTGCGCGCTTGTGGGAAAGTGCGCTTTTGCCGTTTGCGGGCATTCCTCTCGCTCTCGATGATAGACATTTTGACATCTTATGTACAACGAAATACACAAAGATGTTTTTCTGTATGCCTTACCCAATGGCTTCCTTCGCGCCTTTGGTATCGCAGTCGTATACTGTATGAAAGTCGTCACCTTCAAACCAAATTTTCTCTTTTCACAACTGCAAAAAATAAAGATATATCATAACGATATACCTTCATTTTCATTACGAGTTTAATATTAACACATTTGTAACAATTACGCAACCCTTTTTTAAAAAAACAATGATTTTGCGTTATCTGCTGTAATTTTTGCGACATCATCTGTTGACATTTGCTTCATTTGTGCGATTTTTTCCACGACATACTGTAAATTTCGTGAATCATTGCGCTTGCCACGGTTGGGGTTTGGGGCAAGGTATGGGCAATCTGTCTCAATCAAAATACGCTCTAGTGGTATTTTTTCCACGACTTCATGCAGTTTTTTGGCATTGGAGAATGTCACAACGCCACCGACACCAATATAAAAGCCCATGTCTACATAATCTTGTGCCATTTGCCATGCGCCAGAATAGCAATGGATTACCCCACGGCGTACAGGGCTTGCTTCTATGATGTCAAAAGTTTCCTGTGCAGCATCTCTGGAATGGATAATCACAGGCAAATCGACTTCTTCGGCAAGGCGTAGCTGTTGGCGAAACCAGAATCTTTGCAGTTCTCTGGGGTGAAAATCATAATAATAATCCAAACCAATTTCACCAATGGCAACAACCTTTTTTTCTGCCGAAAGGCTGCGCAGTTGTTCTATGGTTTGTGAGGACATATCGCCCACTTCATGCGGGTGTACACCAACAGCCGCATAAATATAGGGATATTTTTTTGCAAGACGGAGAGAGTTTTGAGAGCTTTTGAGGTCACAGCCCACATTGACCACATAGTCTATACCGCAAGAGGGGAGAAGCTCCAAGAGCTCCTCCCGATCTTCGCGAAACCGTTTGTCGTCATAATGCGCATGAGATTCAAAATACATTAGCTGATGTTGCTCCCACTTGCAAAATCTTTGTCGTCCGTTGTCAGAATGGACAATTTGCCGTCTCCGTCTTCGGCACACAGTATCATTCCGTAGGACATTTCGCCCATCATTTTTCTGGGCTTGAGGTTATAGGCAACGACTACGCGTTTGCCTACCAATTCGCCAGGTGCGTATGCGTCTTTGATACCGGAGAAAATCACTCTTTCTTCTTCTCCCAGTTTGATAACATTACGCAATAACTTTTTAGAACCTTCTACGGCTGTGCTTTCCAGCACTTCCCCCACTTTTAACTGCACTTTGCAGAAATCGTCAATTGTGATTTCAGCAGGATATGCTTCTTTTTCTTCTTTCTGTTCTTTCTTTTCTTCTGCGGCTTTCTGCTGGTTTGCAACAGAAGTTGCCTGAGAAGCTTTGATGGCTGCTTCCAGTTCTGCCAATTCTTTTTTCATATCAATACGAGGGAACAATGTTTCGCCTTTTTCTACATGCAATGCAGCAGGCAGTTTGCCCCATGTTTTTGTGCTGTCCCAAGCAGTCAAATCACCTGCTTCGATGCAAAGCTGTTTCCAAATTTTTTCGGGTGTATTGGGCATAAAGGGCTGAATCAATACAGAAATGATACGAATGCTTTCTGCAACATGATACAGCGCGTTTGCCAATTCTGCTTTTTTGGCTTCGTCTTTGCACAGTACCCAAGGCTGTGTTTCGTCAATATATTTATTGGTTCTACGTACCAGATTCCAGATTTCTACCAAAGCATCGCTAAAGAACATTTTTTCCATAGCGTTTTCGACTTTTTCTGTGGTTGCCAGTGCCATTGCGCGCAAATCTTCGTCATAAGATGTCGCGCTGCGTTCTGTAGGCAGTGTGCCACCGAAATATTTGTCAATCATACCTACCGTTCTGGATACCAGATTGCCCAAGTCATTCGCCAAGTCAGAATTGATTCTTTGAATCAATGCTTCATTATTGAAATTGCCATCTTGTCCAAACGCGATTTCACGCAGCAGGAAATAACGGATTGCATCTACGCCGTATTTATCAACCAACACATTCGGGTCTACGACATTCCCCACGGATTTTGACATTTTGCCGCCATTGATGACCAGCCAACCATGCCCAAAAATCTGTTTTGGCAAAGGCAGATTCAACGCCATCAGCATTGCGGGCCATATGATAGCATGGAAACGCACAATTTCTTTCCCTACCACATGTACATCTGCGGGCCAATATTTACGGAACAGGCTATCGTCTTCGGAATCATAACCCAAAGCAGTGATATAGTTGGAAAGCGCGTCTACCCAAACATATACAATATGACCGGGGTCAAATTCTACCGGTACACCCCATTTGAAAGAAGTACGGGAAACCGCCAAATCTTCCAGACCTGGTTTCAAGAAGTTGTTGATCATTTCATTCTGTCTGGTGTTAGGCTGCAAAAATTCGGGATTTTCTTCCATATATTTTATGATACGGTCTTGATATTTGGAAAGACGGAAGAAATAGCTTTCTTCTTTCAACAATTCCACATCTCTGCCACAGTCGGGGCATTTGCCGTCTACGAGCTGATGTTCTGTAAAGAAAGATTCACAAGGGGTACAATACCAGCCCTCATAAGAGCTTTTATAAATATCACCCTGATCATACAGTTGTTTGAAAATCTTCTGTACTGTCTTTACATGGTAATCATCTGTGGTACGAATAAATTTATCATAAGAAATACACAATGTTTTCCATAATTCTTTGATGCCCACAACGATTTTGTCGGTATATTCCTTTGGTGTCATGCCTTGTCCATTGGCAATTCTTTCGATTTTCTGACCATGTTCGTCTGTACCAGTCAAAAACATAACGTCATAGCCGCGCAGTCTTTTATAGCGCGCCATGGTATCGGTTGCTACTGTACAGTAGGAATGTCCGATATGCAGCTTATCACTCGGGTAATAAATCGGTGTGGTGATATAAAATTTTTCTTTTTCCACAATCATCTCTCCTTTTTACATTTTTCAAACAGATACAAAATAAAAAAACCGCCCTTTCTATCAAAGGACGGTTTGTACCGTGTTACCACCTTACTTTATCTTTTTTTCACAAAAAAGACCTCTATAGGTCGGCAGATGCCTACCCTCACGCGTTCACGGGCGCACCCGTCGCAGCCTATGCCGCTTTTGGTTTATTCTTGGCGGCAGTCGGTGCGCAGCTCCAAGGCCATGTTCTACGATTGCGCAGCACCTCTTTTCAGCTTGCCGAGGCTCTCTGTGGCATATTGCATACCGTGTACTCTCCTTTTCACAGCTTTTCTCCTGATACCCTGCATTGTACTATATTTCCCAGTATGCTGTCAACTCATACCAGAAAAAACACACTTTTACATTTTATATCCACAACTTTTTAGTATTGCACAATACGGATTTTGGTATCAACAAAATATACCCCTGCTATGCCCTCTTGTTCCAAAAGTGCAGATACTGCTTTTGGGTTTGCCTGATAGACAAAACCATACGTATAGATGCCATTTTGTGCAATATAGGCTTGTGCCTGCGGTGCAGTATTGGTACCTAGTTGTTCTGTCGAATCACCAATAAAGCGCGCGTAGTCTTCGGCATGGTCTATGCTGTATTGCAGCAATGCCTGAAAATGCCGGCTCCAGCTTTCTGCCAGTGGGGTATCTTTATGCATAGACAATTCATAATAAGGATACAAGGCGTCTACACCTTCCAAAATCAGACCACTGCTGTCTGCCTGAAATCCGAGCAAAGGAAACAACTGCTGTTCTTCTTCCACGCAACGCACAGCCACCCAGCCCAATGTGCCGTCCTGCATGGCAGTTTCTTTGACCTGTGCCAACTGCTCCATACTCCAATCTTCAGACAAAGACACATATGCCTGCAATATATATTCTTCTGGCAAATCTGCCAAAATTTCTTTTGCTGTGTCACAATCCAATATCAAACGGTCTGGACCGGGTGCTTCTTCTGCAAAACCAGTGGTAGCACGCCAAAAACTATTTGCAGCGGGATACTGCCAAAAATCTGGCAGCATTTGTATTTTTCCACGTGTGATGGTGCCGCCTACCCAATCGGAAGCAAATGGGTCTATGCGAGGCGTTTGTTCGACCTGTATGTTGTAACGTCCCAAACCCAACGGCGTCACTTGTACGCTTTCCATACGCACATTGGGCATCGTCAATTCGGCAAGTACTGCAATGGAGCAAGTCAAATCACTGGTAAATTCGCTCATGGTATTGGTTTGTGGGTCATACCAAATTTTGCGGCTGATTGTGGGCATAGCAATATACAGCCCTATCATCACCACACAAGCACACACCATTGCCAAAAGCACAGTTTGTCGACTGCGGCGGCGCATTGCTTGTATAATTTTTTTGTGTTCCGTCTTGTCCTCCACAAGCGGCAGCAACTCCATAGCGTCTTCTTCCTCTAATAAATAATCTGTAATGGCTTGGTATTTTTCTAAATCGTTTTCAATTTCGGCGATTTCCTCTGACGTTGCGGTTTGATTGCGATAACGTGCTAATTTTTCTTTATAAGTCATGTTGTTCCACCTCCTGTTGTGCCAATTGCTGTTTGAGCTGTCTACGCGCACGAAACAGCGCTGTTTTTGCTGCGCCTGCGCTGATGCCTTGCAAAACAGCAATTTCTTGTATGGGCAATTGCGCGTAATAATACCATAACAAAATCTGCTGGGCTTTGGGTGGTAAGGCACGCAATGCATCATACAGCTTTTTTTGTGTATCGCGCTGCAATACACTTTCCCAAACATCGGCTTGACTTGCGTAATCCTCTGGCGCAAAATCCGCTATCTTCTTCTGTTTGCGGCAAAAATCCAACCAGACATTTTTACATACACGCAATAACCACCACAAAAAATACATTTCCTTTTCATCAGGCAAAGATTCCAAAGCGCGTAAAAATCCTTCACTGACAATATCCTCCGCAAGCTCTTTTTTGCCGCATAAGCCCAATACATAGACATATGCTGTATGTTGATATTTTTCATATAATGTCGCCAAAAGCTGCTCTTGCATATTGCCACCCCCTTTTTTTACGCCTTTCACTTTAGAAACGTTTTCACAAATAAAAGGTTACAGAAATTTTGAGATTTTCTTTTTTGTCTTTGTGTGGTATACTTTTGTACAAATGTAATGATTTGGTAAGCGGGGAATTTCTCTTATGAAAAAAGACGCTTTCCTAAATAGGAAAACGCCTTTTGTGACAAACTGTTTTTTATGCGTTTGCTAAAAATGCATTGATGTCTGCAATCAGTTTATCAATGTCCATGCCATGTACCAAGCTTGCTTCTTCCAATGTTTCACCAGCAGCGGAAGGGCAGCCTACACAGTGCATACCATTTTGCATCAATACTGCGCCTACGCTTCTGTTCATCATCAGCAGTTCGCCGATGGTCATATCTTTTGTTACCTGCATTTTGATTGCCTCCTTCAAAAATAATTGAAATGCGCTACGATATGGCTATTATACCCCAAATACCACAGAAACACAAGAGCGCGGCACAATTCCAGCAGCAAACAAAAAACAAGCTATTTTGACAATTTTTGAAAAAATTTGTTTTACAGAATAGGAGGAAATGTAAATGGGCAACAAACAAAAAATCACAGCATTATTACAAGATACCTTACTGCCTTCTGTACATATTGACGTGGTGCAAGAAGATACTTCATGTTTAGAAAGCAAGTTTGGTGGTATTTTTTATCTGCCACAGGGAGAACAGATTCCCGTTTGTCCAGAAGGGGAGCAGATGCAGTTTTTGGCACAAATCAATTTTGCAGAACTTCCACCTTTACCAGGATTCCCACGCGAAGGGATTGTACAATTTTTCTTAGACACAAACGAAGCACGTTTCTATGACAAAATAGATGACGAGGAAAGCGCACGAGAACTTTATACCGTGCGATATTATCCAAAGCCTGATGCCGCATGCCAGCAAAATCCTACATTGGAAAACACAGACATAGACGAACATCTTTCTATTGATTGGAAAGACGGCAAAATGCAATTTGAAACTGTATCCGAAGTCGCGACATTTTATGTCGGTGAAGACTGCGTAGCAGATATGGGGTATGCACATGTTTGGGAAACATTGACGCCTGCTTTGGTCAAAAAAGCCGGCTATGACCTCGAAAACTGGGAAGATGACACAGACGATTTTTGTTGGGATTTTGGGAATTGGGGCTGCAAAGTTGGCGGTCACCCTGCGTTCAAGTCTTTTGACGCACGCATTGACCATGAGACCTATCAACCTTATGAAACACTTTTATTTCAATATGATTTTGCCACCAGAGAGGAATTTGAAGAAGATACATTCTCTTTCTTTATTCGACCAGAGGATTTGGCAAACTGCCGCTTTGACGATGTATTGATGATCTGGCAAAACTGTTTTTAAGTTATAAAAGTACAAAAGGAGGTCTTTTGACATGTGCGCATCTTTTCGCGAGAGATTGCAAAACAAACCCATTGGCACATTTTTTGAGTTGGGCAGTGCCAATGTTGCGGAGGCTTTGGGCAAAACTGGTCTGGATTTTATCATCATAGACAATGAACATGGACCTTTTGAAGCCGAAAGCACACTTGACTTTGTACGCGCGGCACAGTTGGGCGGGCTTTGTGCTTTGGCACGCGTGCGAGAAACAAGCCGCCCTGCCATACTGAAATTATTGGATATTGGCGTGGAGGGCATCATCGTACCAGATGTACATAGTGTGGCACAGGTACAGACACTCATAGAATACGCAAAATTCGCGCCTTTGGGCAAGCGCGGCTTTTGTCCGACACGCAAAGACTGTTGGGGATATGCCTACCCCGCCACAGAAGGCGTTGCACAAAGCATGGCAATCCAAAATCAACAGACATTGCTCATACCACAATGTGAAACAATAGGCTGTCTTTCCGAAATCGAAATCATTGCCGCACTGGACGGGGTAGACGGTATTTTTATTGGACCTTTTGACCTTTCTATCTCTATGGGCATACCTGGGCAATTTACACACCCTGATTTTCAAGCCGCATTGCAACGGATTTTAGACGCTTGTCATAAAAACGGGAAATTCTGTATTTATTTTACAGTAAATGCCTCTGAAATTGCCGCAGGCTTTGCAAAGGGCTTTGATGCAATGGGGTATGGTCTGGACGCCGCAATCTTGATACAAGCCTATCAAACACAGCTTGCACAGGCGCGCGCCGCAATGTCCACACAGTCTTAAAACAAAAGATTGCCTATATAATACAATGCTATAATATGCAGCGGATAAAACAAATAAAAGAAATATTTCATCTGCCTGCCTTTGCTGCCGTTATACAAAAGCAGTATGGGCAGTGATAAAATTTGGAGCCATTGTATATCTATGGTGAACAGATAGGTACCCAAGGGTATCCCACTGCCCCAATATCCCAGCAAAGTCAGGCAGAAATAGATGGCACAGTATATGGTATAACCCTTCCATAGGCTTTGTTTTTGCTCCTTACAGAACACAAACACAAGCCCCATCAAGAAGATTGGAATACTCCCCTCACAAGTGAACAGATTCGGCAGACAGCCGGAAGCCGCACTCAAAAGCAAAGTATTTCCTGTCATACCTACGAAAAACATGACAACAAACCACAGACCTATATTTCCAACCACAAACAATGTTGTCAAAGTGGTTTTTGCAATCGGCTGTTTTTCCCACAAATACGCAAACAGACAAATCACAAACAAGGTAGAGAATATATTATTTGTTACCAACTGATATGGATTTTGTATACTAATGTTCAATATGAAATCCAAAATCCCCATACCTGCGGAGCAAAGATACATACGCAGAAGATAAATCTTTTTGTCATGGGTATAATAAAAGCCCCATGCCGTACAAAAAATAAAGATTGGCGCACTGGCTCTGCCCAAAATGCGCAGAAAAATCGGCATATTGGGGATAAATTCCCCCGTATGGTCAATCAGCATCAATGCCAACGCCAAAAGTTTACATGCGTTTGTACTCATCTTTTTCGTCCTTTCTAAAGCGTTTCCATAAATAAAAAACAACGGCAATTGAGAAGTTAAAAATCTTATTTTTCACCTCCTGCCGCTGTTTTTCAAATTTTACAATACTTTATACTGCTTTTGGTTTATAAATTTTACGGATTACGAAAATCACTACAATCACAGATACAATCGCAATTGGCAGATTAATCATCCAATTCTGAATCACTGCCGCCAAAATATAGTTGACCGCAGAAACCGCCGCAACCAAAATTGCATAAGGTAACTGTGTCGATACGTGGTTGATATGGTCACACTGCGCACCAGTCGATGCCATAATGGTAGTATCGGAAATTGGAGAGCAATGGTCGCCTGCTACTGCGCCTGCCAATGTTGCCGCTACGGTAATGACCATCATTTCGCTGGAAGGGTCCAGAATTGGCACAACGATGGGCAACAAAATACCGAATGTACCCCAAGAAGTACCAGTAGAGAACGCCAAAAATACAGCAATCAAGAATACAATCACAGGCAGCATCAAATGCAGTACACCTTTGCTGCTGTCTAACAAGTCTGCTACGAATACGTCAGCACCCAATAAACCTGTGATACCACTCAATGTCCAAGCAAATGTCAAAATCAGAATCGCAGGAACCATTGCGCGGAAACCTTCGGGCAGACATTCCATAAATTCATGGAATTTCAATACACGACGAGGGATATACATGATAAATGTCAAAATCAATGCTGCAGCAGAACCCAAAGCCAAAGCAATAGACGCATCACAATTTGCAAATGCATTGACAAAAGTTTCCCCTTCAAAGAAACCACCTGTATAAATCATACCAATGACACAGCAAATAATCAAAATAATTACAGGCAATACCAAGTCAATCACGCCGCCTTTGCCGGTTACTTCTGTATCCGCTGCGTTTTCAAATGGTCTTGCGTCTGTGGTATACAAATCGTTTTTCACTTGTGCGTTATGTTCATGCAGATACATAGGACCAAAGTCAAAATTGAGCAGTGTCAATGTAATCATTGTCACAATGGTCAAAAGTGCATAGAAGTTATAGGGAATCGCACGGATAAACAATTCCAAACCATTATACCCTTCTACGACACCAGAAACCGCCGCTGCCCAAGAAGAAATGGGAGCAATGATACAAACAGGCGCTGCTGTCGCGTCTATGATATAAGCCAATTTTGCACGAGAAACCTGATGTGTGTCTGTTACAGGGCGCATTACGCTACCAACTGTCAGACAATTGAAATAGTCATCTACGAATACCAATACACCCAGCAGGAAAGTAGACAACAACGCGCCTTTTCTGGTTTTGATGACAGAACTTGCCCACTTACCATAAGCCGCGGAACCGCCTGCTTTATTCATCAAAGCAACCAATACGCCTAACACAACTAAGAAAATCAAGATACCACCATTGGAACTATCTGATACATTTGCCAACAGACCGCCGCCTGTTTTGTCTGTGACAATGACCAGAAACGCTTCTTTGATATTAAAGTTGGTATAAAAGAGCGCACCTGTCAAAATGCCGACAAACAAAGAAGAAAATACTTCCTTTGTAATCAGCGCCAATATGATTGCCACCAAGGGCGGCACCAAAGACCAAGCAGTCGCATACATTTTGCTGGTCACCTCTGCCGCTTCTTCCTCTGCACCAAACGCCGCTACGGTAAACAACAGCAGAAGTGCGGAAGTAATCAGAAGCAGTTTCGGCCATTTTGCTTTTGTTTGAAACATACCCAAATACTCCTCTCAAAAATAAAACAAATAAATACACATATTTTCTGTATCTCCCATACAGACAAATCCGACTGACACAAGATACAAATCCATACAGACAACATTTGTTGTATTTGCGCATAAAAAAAGTCCTGTGGCATAAATGGCATATGCGCACAGAACACAGCCTATCTAACCCAAGACAGGCGCACAAAGCAAATTTTGCGTTGTTATGATAGCGCTCCACCAAGAAAAGTGACAGTACGCCGAACTTGTTTCGACGTCCCAGCCATACGACCTGCGGGCATATCGCATGACTTCGGCAGCTGCGTACTTTCCCTCACTGTCGCCCGACAGGTTTACCTGAGGGTACCACCACAGCCGCACCTCTATCTATGATTTGTGATTTGTATTTTGGGCGGCATAGATTGCCGCTGGAGTCAGTCCATTCCATTCCCTTCATTCATACCATATTCACCCGATAAAGTCAAGCATTTCTCCGAAAATCAAAGCTTTGTAAAATTTACATATTCCCCTTTGTATGTACTGAAAAAACTGCTATGACAAAAGGATTGATGCGCCTTTGGACGAAAAAACAGTCTATACTTTGCATGGCGTTTTTGATGTATCTGCATCATGTTTGCTGTCGTATTTTGTTCTTTTTTTGAAACAATATCAAAGCAATGGCATTCCTATGATTGTCTTTTGTATGTGCATCAAAAATGTGATTTTGCAAATATACAATCTTAAAAAAAAGCAGTTAATACGAGGCTTCTTCATCAGAAAACAAAGCATGCTGGAATCCTTACAACCTTACAATAGGAAGGATTCCAACATGCTTATTTTTACTGAAATGCATCAGATATGTTTTCTCAAAGCAACTTGCTTTACAACCGCTTTTTTATTTCTGATTGGCTTACAATTCTATGATTTCCGCGTTTGCGACAGCTTCTTCCAAATATTTGTCCAAATCGGTCAATCTATGCTCAATCCGTTCTATGACATTCAGACGTGGTTTAATTTGTGGGTGTTTTGCCACAAATATGGTACAGCAATCTTCGTATGGACGGATAGAAATATCATATGTGCCGATTTTTGTACCAATGTCTATGATCTCCTGTTTATCCATACCCGCAAGCGGACGCAGTACGGGCATATTGCAAACGGCATTGATGGCATAAATGCCTTGCATGGTCTGGCTTGCCACCTGTCCCACGCTTTCGCCAGTAATCAGACTCCAAGCACCGTCTTTGACCGCGATTTGTTCCGCGGCGCGCATCATGGCGCGTTTTAAGTGAATGGTTAATTTATCATGCGGCACATTTTCCAAAAGATACAGCTGTAAATCTGTAAATGGTACAACATACAGCTTAAATTCTCCGGTAAAGTCTGCAATCCGTTTTGCCAAGTCAATGACTTTTTGTTTTGCCCATTCGCTGGTATAAGGGGGGCTATGGAAATATACGCCCTCTACCTCAACGCCACGTTTTGCCATCATCCAAGTAGCAACTGGGCTATCAATCCCGCCAGAAAGCAAAGAAACGCCTTTGCCGGAACTACCATACGGCAAACCGCCATATGTTTTGATGATTTTGGAATACATATAAATTTTGTTTCTAACTTCTATGTTTAACACAACGTCAGGTGTCTTGACATTGACTGTCAGATTGGGCATATGGTCTAAGAGATATTCCCCAACATCTGCCGCCAATTCCATAGACGCGACTTTGAACCCTTTATTGGAGCGACGCGCATTGACTTTGAATGTGATTTGTTGGTTGCCGTACATCTCCTGCATATGACGCAGGGCTTCTGCTTTGATTGCGTCCATCGTCATTTCCTGTATCCGCAATGCGGGGCAGACTGCCACCAGACCAAAGATAGGCGATACACGGGATACCACCAAGTCATAATCCATTTCTCCGCCACGGTCTTCTACAATCAGGCGTCCGGGTTCTCGTACTACATAATAATTCCCTACAGGATCTAAATTTTTCCGAATGGCAAGAATCAAGCGATTGATAAACAAAAATTGATTATCTCCACGCATTGCCACCTCGCCGAATTTGACGAGCAATACTTTATCTGCCATAGGTTCCTCCCTATTTTCTAATTCTATTTCTTATTTTTTTGATTTTTTTATAATTTATCTTTGTCTATTGATTTTACGCAAAAATGGCACAACCTCGCGCAAAGCTGCCAGACATGCTTTTGCTTCTTCGACTGTATTTTCTCTACAAAAACTGAAACGCACTGCGCCTTCGATTTCTGAAAACGGCAATCCCATTGCTGTTAAAACAGGACTGCCGACCTGTTTGCGGCTATCACACGCCGAGCCTGCGGAAACAAAAATACCTTTGCTTTCCAAGCTATGCAACAAAACTTCACTACGCAGACCACGGAATGTCACATTCAGCACATAGGGGCTGTCTTGTTCCAAACCGCCGCCATTGAGTTGTGTATCCGGCATTTCCAAAATACCGTCTAACAATGTCTTTTTGACCTGCAAAATACGGTCATGGCTTTCCTGCATTGCCGCAAAAGCTGCTTGTGCTGCAACGCCCAAACCTGCCGCGCCTGCGCCATTTTCTGTACCAGAACGCTGCCCTTTCTGCTGTCCACCACCCAATATGAGAGGCTTTACTTTCAGACCTTTGCGCATATAGAGCATGCCCACGCCTTTTGGTCCGTGTATTTTATGTCCGCTCATGGTTAAGAGGTCGATTTTCATTTTCTGTACATCAATGGGATATTTCCCAAAGGCTTGTACTGCGTCTACATGGAATAATGTCTGAGGATTTTTTTCTTTTATGATACGTCCAATGGAAACCGCGTCTTGTATCACGCCTGTTTCATTATTGACCAATATCACACTGACCAATATGGTATCGGGGCGAATGGCATTTGCCAATTCTTCTAAAGAAATATGCCCTTCTTTGTCCACGCCCAGCCATGTCACTTCATAGCCCTTTTGTTCCAAGGCTTTGACTGGATTTTTGACTGCGGGGTGTTCTGTCTGTGTGGTAATGATATGTTTTCCACTGCGTACATAGCCTTCGGCTGTGCCAAAGATTGCCCAGTTATCGCCTTCTGTGCCGCCGCTGGTAAAGAAAATTTCTTCTTCCTTGGCACGAATACCATTTGCCAAAATTTCCGCAGCTTTGCGGATTTCTTTTTCCGCTTCCAGCCCCATGACACTGACTGTCGCAGGATTGCCGAAATTCTCACACAACATATATGTCATTTTTTCCGCTACTTCGGGCAATGTTCTTGTCGTAGCGGCATTGTCAAAATAAATCATTTTGTTTCCTCCTTACCCCAATTCATACAGCAGCAAAGCAATGCTGACCATACCTGCTGTTTCGGTACGTAAAATACGCTTGCCCAATGTCACAGGCTGTACACCTGCCGCCATTGCCTGCTGGATTTCTGTTTCCGAAAAACCGCCCTCTGGTCCAATGAATACGCCTACACTTTTTCCACAAAAACCCTGTACAAAACTGCGCAGGTCATTTTCTGTTTCTTTTTCATAGGGTATGATTGCGCCGTCCAGCGCGGTTGCTTCTGCCAATGCCTGCCCAAATGTCAGTACAGATTCCCCCATTTGTGGTATGATGCCGCGCCCGCTTTGCTTTGCGGCAGCTTCCGCGATTTTTTGCCAGCGTTCCAATTTACGTCCTTCTTTTTTATCCAATTTGACAATGGCGCGTTCTGTGGCAACCGGCACGATACGCACAACGCCCAATTCCACACATTTTTGTATAATCCATTCCATTTTATCCGATTTTGGCAAACCTTGATACAATGTAATCTGTGTGACAGGCTCGCTTTCACTCGGCGCACTTTGGCAAACGTCCAACCAAACGCCATCGTCCAAAGAGGAAATTTTACAGAAATAATCCATGCCCATACCGTCACAAAGCGTGATTTCTTCCCCACATTTGGCACGTAATACCGTCTTGATATGTTTTTCATTTTCTCCCGTCAGCCACACACGTCCGTTTTCTACGTCCTGCGGTGCAATAAAAAATTTCGGCATGGCTTATCCCTCATAACGCGCGGCAATGGCTGCCCAGCTTGCTTTTTCTACCACTTCTACAACAGAAAATTTCGCTGCCGCCAAAGCGTCTAATACGTCCTGTTTGCGCTCTACAATAATACCACTACATACAAAAATACCTGCTTGTTTGATATAATCGGGTACTTGTTTAGTCAATGCAATGATAATATCCGCAACGATATTTGCAACCACCACATCATAATTTTTGCCTTTGTACATATCTTGTACAGCAGTATCTTCCAGCACATCGCCAGCCGCTACATGATAGCGCGCGCGGTCAATCTGATTGCGGTCGCTATTTTCATACGCAATTTTGATAGCATTTGGGTCAATGTCTATAGCATCGGCTTCTTTCGCGCCCAGCAAAAGCCCTGCAATAGACAAAATACCACTTCCACAGCCAATATCTAACATAGTATCTTCTTTTTGCAAATAGCGTTCCAACAATGTAATACAAAGCTGTGTGGTTTCATGGGTACCTGTACCGAAAATATGTCCGGGGTCGATTTGTAGTACCACTTTATCGGTCTGTTCTGGCAATTCTTCCCAAGAGGGTTTTATCATGATTTTTTCCCCAATCGGAAATGGCTTAAAATATTTTTTCCAATTATTTGCCCAATCTTCTTCCGCTACATTTTTCATAGTGATTTCTAAAGTACCCAAGTCCAATTCTGTTTCAGTACGCTTCACGTTTTGCAAAGCGTCTTTGATTTGAGCAAGTTGTTCTCTGCCATACACATTATCACGCAGGAAAAATGTAATCCCGATTGGTTCGTCTTTTTTATGCTCCAGCAGTTCATCTGCGATATAGTCCCATTTACGGTCTGGATTTTCCATAAATTCTGTAAAATCTGTGCTATCGTGAATCATAAGCCCTGTCAGACCACAGGCATATAGCACACCTTCTATGGGTTCTAAACCGATTTGTGAGGTGGAAACAAAAACCTCTATCCAATTTTGTTGCAAATCATCTTGCATTTGTTTGCTCCTTCCTACTATCTATACAAACTATACAAAAAAGTCCGGCATGTGTTACAAAAAACACGATGCCGGCTCTGACTGCAAAGCACGGCAGAATATCGGCTTTGCCTGAGGGTGTCGACAAAGTCGACACCCTTTCGTCAAAAGCTCATTTCATTCAAGCTTTTGACGAGTAGACAGAAGTATAAACAGTTCATTCCATCGGCATAAATGCCTTGAAACTCACTGTTTTCCTCGTCAGAAATGAATTCCGACTGCGGATTCAACTTGGGAAACTACACACCGCAAAGAAGTGCGGACAGCCATTTATGGCTGGCGTTTGCGTAGCAAACGTGTTGACTATATCGTTTCCCAAACCCTTCCGCGTTCTTGCAATCATATCAAACTACTTTGTCTACAGTCTGCGGCTTTGCCTATTTCTTATTTTTCATACATACGGCATACCTCGCGATAGCTTTCTGGTGTGCCTATATCATAACATTCTCCCGAAAATGTATAAGCATATACATCTTTTCTACGATACAGCCATGCGGGGAAATTGCCAGGCGCATCGGGATTATTTCCTGCCGCCAGATATTCGGCAAACAGCGGCACCGTATCCTGTTTGTATAAATAGGTCGCAAATACCGCCGTATCTGACTTGGGCTGTGCGGGTTTTTCCTCAATATCCAATACTTTTCCGTCCGCGTCTAAAAGCGCAACCCCAAACTGTTTGAGTTCTTCCCGATTGGGCCATTTTTTGACACAAACGCAGTCATGCCCTTTTTCGCGATAAAAGTTTACATAATCCTGTAAGGAATAAGTAAAGAAATTATCGCCGGCAATGACCAGCAATTCATCATCAATCTGTTTTTGTTCAATGACAAAACCAATATCTCCAACAGCGCCTTTTTTATTGGTATCGTCCGTTGTACCATCATCAATGACCTCTATCGGTGTTTTGCCTGGTGCTGTTTTTGCCCATGTTGTAAAATCATCCGCAAAACGATGATTGGTAACAACATAAATCGCATCAATTTCCTGTATGGTATTGAGTTCTTCCACAATATAATCAATGATTGCTTTTTGATTGATAGGAAGCAATGCCTTTGGCGTATGCAGTGTCAAAGGGTATAATCTGGTGGCATAACCTGCCGCCAATATGATTGCTTTCATGAAAAATCACGTTCCTTTCAGAATCGCCTTCTCGTATCACAGACGTACCGTATCCCCAAACAAATCCTCACAGATTTGCTGCATTTGTTTGGGCAGCGGCGCAATCATCTGTTTGCCATACAGCGGCGCCAGCACGCCTTTTTTCTCTTTCCAGACCAGTCTTTGTGCATGCAAGCATTGGTGGGACACGGCATAGTCCCTGCGCAATGACGCGTTATATGTGACATCGCCATACTTACGGTCGCCCCATATCGGGTGACCAATTGCCTGCAAATGTGCGCGCAATTGATGCGTTTTTCCAGTAATCAATTGCATTTCTAACAATGTGGTATCTGCGGTATAAGCCAAAGGGTGGTATTTGGTCAAGGCAGGGCGAAAGCCTTCCCTTGCCTCCTGACTGGTACGCACCTGATTTTGTGCCTCATCTTTGGCAAGATACAACCGAATTTCACCAGGCTTGTCCGCAACACCGAACACCAAAGCCACATAATATTTTTCTACTTTGCGTTCTTTGAATGCCGCATTGACTGCTTGTACCGCGCGCAATGTTTTACCAGCTACTACAATACCACTGGTATTACGGTCTAGGCGGTTACAAAGTGCAGGCGTAAAAGCATTTTGCGCATCGGGTGTATATTGTCCTTTTTCATACAGATAGTACAGCACTTGGTCGATGAGCGTTTGGGTATCCTCTCTGCGTTCTGGGTGTGTGAGCAGACCTGCGGGTTTATTGACCACAAGCAAATCATCATCTTCGTATACAATGCCAAAATGCCGCGGTGCAGGTGCAAGCGACTTTGCTTCCATAAATCCCTGCATGGTTTCTTCTGCAAGATAAAGCTGCAAAGTATCGCCTGCCTGCAAAATCTCATTGCCTTCGGCTCTGCCGCCATTACGCTTAATACGCTTTTTGCGCAGCATTTTATAGACAAAGCTTTTGGGTGCTTTGTTGAAATATTTGCACAAATATTTATCTAATCTTTGATTTTCTTCGTTTTGGGTGATGCGTATTTCTTTCAACGGAAATCTCCTTTATCTCAAACACATCAAACACATCAGCTATGAATCCATGCCAGATATGCACTCATGAAAGCGTCGATCTCGCCGTCCATCACTGCATTGACATTCCCTGTTTCCTCACCGGTACGATGGTCTTTTACCATAGTATACGGCATAAAGACATAGGAACGAATCTGACTACCCCAACCAATTTCTTTGACATCGCCGCGGATTTCGGCAAGTTTCTGCATCTGTTCTTCAATTTTGAGCGCGAGCAGTTTACTTTTTAACATCTTAAATGCGCGTTCTTTGTTGCTGAACTGACTTCTTTCGTCCTGGCACTGTACCACAATACCGGTTGGGAAGTGTGTGATACGAATGGCAGATGATGTTTTATTGATATGCTGCCCACCGGCACCACTTGCGCGGTACGTATCAATACGAATGTCATCGGCTTTGACTTCGATTTCGTTATCATTTTCGATTTCGGGCATGACATCGCAGGACGCAAAGGACGTATGACGACGACCAGAGCTATCAAAGGGGGATACACGTACCAGACGATGGATACCCTTTTCAGATTTCAAATATCCATATGCGTTTTCGCCATTGACCTGCATGGTTACGGATTTTAAGCCTGCTTCTTCGCCGTCGAGCATATCCAAAATTTCGACTTCAAAACCGGCTTTTGCCGCCCATTTGCTATACATACGAAAGAGCATATTGGTCCAGTCACAGGCTTCTGTACCACCTGTACCAGCATGCAGTGTGACAATAGCGTTATTGCGGTCATACTCGCCGTCCAACATAGTGGATACGTGCAGTTGTTCATATTCTTGCAAAAAGGAATCATTCATTTCTTTGACTTCTTCGTAAACGCTGTCGTCTTCTTCCTCAATCCCCATTTCAATGAGTGTGAGGATATCGTCGTATTTTGTCACCAAATTTTCATAGGTTTCGACTTTTGTTTTCAGCCCTTTGAGCTGTTGTAATGTTTTTTGACTTTTCTGCATATCGTTCCAAAAATCGGGGTCAGCAGAAAGTTCTTCTAATTCGGCTATCTTTTCTTTCGCACCAGCGACGTCAAAGTGAAGCCCCCATTTCCTTTAATTTTTCGTCGTAGGAAGAAAGTCCCAGACGGATCTGTTCTAACTCGAACATGCAAAATCAACTCCTTTTTTTGATAAAAAATTTTATAGTTGGTTTTATTTATGATATATGATAAACGTAACGAATATCCGTAAGTTGTTTCCCATCTATTTCACATAGACAGGCTTCTTCTGTTGGGCAAAAGCCCAATTTTTGATAAAATGCCTTTGCGCGTTCATTTTCGCGCAGTACCCACAAATACAGCCCTACATACGTTTGCATACATTCCTGCTGTACCGCTTCGAGCAATTCTCTGCCATAGCCTTTTTCATAATACTGCGGCAAAAGATACAAAGAAACGATTTCTCCAAAAGCATGATAATCTGAACTTTTTCCCACCATTTTACCGCCGGCGGGCAATTCTTGGCGTGCGGCACCATAAGCCACCGCACCGATTGCAGTCTGATTCTGATTATCATAAATCAATTTTGCAAAAAGGCTGCCATTGGACAAATGCTTTTCAAAAAAAGGCACCCAATGGTTTTCGGGCAGACGTTCCAAATATGCGTCTGGCACCTGTCCACGAAACGCACTTTTCCAACTTTGGGCATAGATACGGCTAATGGTCAAAGCATCTGCCGCCGTTGCTTGGCGTATTGTCCCTGCTTTGCGCAAACGAATATAATTTCCAGAAAAAGAATCAGAAAATGTTTGGATTGGCACTGCCCAATCCGCGCGATTGCCTTCTTGGTACATAGACGGGTGATGCAGCAAAAAATCTGTCATTGCGCCGTCCTGCATCATATAGCCATAGACCGGCACTAAATGTTCGCCTTTGCCATACACAGAACCGTCGGCTTTTTTCTGCCCAAAACGAAAATTGGGCGTAATGGAAACGATACAAACAAAACCATTTTGCAAATCTCGTTGGAGGTCTGACACTGTTTTTCCGCGTTTTGCCTCGCCAAAAATACCATAGGCTTCTGCCATATGCGCAAGCCCCCAATGAATCCAGCCAACGCCTGCGCGATACGCGCCTTTTGCAAGCCCTTGTGCAATCATATCCCACTGTCTGCCACAGCCACAGCCGAAACCGTCCAGCACCATACGCAAAGACGCAATGCCACAGCCACAGCCGAAACCGTCCAGCACCATACGCAAAGACGCAATGCCACAGCCACGGCTACACCAGCTTTCGGCTTCGGCAAGGGAGGGAAAACCCTCCGCCTGCCAATTTTCTGCCGTCATTCTTTGGGTATAAAAAGGCAATTTTGCCACATAGATACTTTGTTTCATGCGCGCACCTGCTTTTTTTCAGCTTTTTGTTATGCGTTTCTGCCACAGCACTGTTTATATTTTTTGCCACTGCCGCAAGGACAAGGGTCATTTCTGCCCACTTTTTCCTCTGCGCGTTTTTTGGGCTGTTTGACAGCAGAATCATCTTTATTGGTAAACATAGGTTGTTGTACTTCTTCGCGTTTGACTTCTGTCTGTATGCGTACACGATAGAGCATTTTGAGTGTATCTTCCTGTATATGGTTGCTCAGTTCCTCAAACATATCATATGCAGTGAATTTATACTCAATCAGAGGGTCACGCTGTGCATAAGCATGCAGACCGATCCCCTGACGCATTTGGTCCATATCGTCGATATGGTCCATCCATTTTTGGTCGATGACACGCAGCAATATCACGCGTTCCAATTCGCGCATACGTTCGGGTTCCCCGATTTCTTTTTCTTTGAGTTCATAAACCTGTATTGCCAATTTTGTCAGGTTTTCTTTCATTTTATCCTTTGTCATGCCCTGTAATGCATCTTCTTTGATATTGATTTTGCCTACAGGCACGATTGCGGAAAATGCTTCGCTGAATGCGTTCATATCCCATTCTTCGGGCAATTGTTCATCGGAAATATGGGTATCTATGATACGTGTCACAGTCTGTGCAATCATATTCATAATGCTTTCACGCAGGTTTTCGCCATACAGCACACGTTTTCTTTCGCCGTAAATGATTTCACGCTGTTCGTTCATGACTTGGTCATATTCGAGCAAATGTTTTCTGATTGCAAAGTGATTGCCTTCTACTTTTTTCTGTGCGTTTTCGATGGCTTTTGTCAGCATACCTGCTTCGATGGGTTCATCTTCTGTCATACCCATAGCGTCTACCAGTTTCATAGTACGTTCGGAGCCAAACAGACGCATCAAATCATCTTCCAAAGAAATATAGAAACGAGATTCCCCAGGGTCACCCTGACGTCCCGCACGTCCACGCAACTGGTTATCGATACGTCTGGATTCATGACGTTCGGTACCGATGATTTTCAGACCACCCAATTCTGCTACGCCTTCACCCAGCTTGATGTCCGTACCACGCCCCGCCATATTGGTCGCAATGGTAACAGCATTTTTCTGCCCTGCCAATGCAACGATTTCAGCTTCTTTTGCGTGATATTTCGCATTCAATACTTGATGGGGAATGCCTTCGCGTTTGAGCATTTTACTCAATTCTTCCGATTTATCAATGGTAACGGTACCGACCAATACAGGCTGTCCTTTTTCATGTGCCGCTGCGATTTCACGCACTACCGCACGGAATTTGCCTGCTTCAGTACGATATACCACGTCTTGCAAGTCTTTTCTTGCCACAGGGCGGTTTGTCGGGATTTCCACAACGTCCATGCTGTAAATATTGCGGAATTCGTCTTCTTCTGTTTTTGCGGTACCAGTCATACCACATTTTTTGGTGTATTTATTAAAATAGTTCTGGAATGTGATGGTAGCCAATGTTTTGCTTTCTCTGCGTACTTGCAAATTTTCTTTGGCTTCGATTGCCTGATGCAGACCATCAGAATAACGTCTACCGGGCATCATACGACCTGTAAATTCGTCTACAATCACAATTTCATCTTCATGCACCACATAATCTTTATCCAAGTGCATGTTATAGTTTGCTTTCAAAGCGTTATTGATATGATGCTGTAATTCCAGATTTTCGGGGTCGGACAGATTATCCACACTAAAGAATTTTTCGGCTTTTGCCATACCTTCTTGTGTCAGAACAACGCTTTTTGCTTTTTCGTCCACAATGAAGTCGCCTTCTTCTTGCAATTCCTCTTTCATCAAAGGATTCATGGCGTCATCTTCATTCAGGATACGACCTTTTTTCAATTGTTTTACAAACAAATCGGCAACGCGGTATAAATCGGTGGATTTTGTGCCGCTGCCGGAAATAATCAAAGGTGTTCTGGCTTCGTCAATCAGAACAGAGTCCACTTCGTCGATGATGGCGAAATGCAGGTCACGCTGTACCATGCTTTCTTTATGCACGACCATATTATCTCTCAGATAGTCGAAACCAAACTCATTATTTGTACCATATGTGATGTCGCAAGCATATGCCGCACGGCGTTCATGGCTTTCCATGCCGTTTAAGATTACGCCTACGGTCAAACCTAAGAAACGGAATACTTCCCCCATCCACTGGCTGTCACGTTCTGCCAAATAGTCATTGACGGTGATGACATGCACGCCTTTGCCTTCCAAAGCGTTCAAATATGCTGGTAAAGTTGCCACCAAAGTTTTCCCTTCACCAGTACGCATTTCCGCAATACGTCCTTGGTGCATGACGATACCACCCATCAACTGTACAGGGAAATGGCGCATATTCAATACATTCGGACGGGAAGCCGCTTCTCTGACAACAGCATATGCTTCGGGCAGAATGTCGTCCAATGTTTCGCCCTTTGCCAAACGGTCTTTGAATTCCTGCGTTTTGCCACGCAGCTGTTCGTCCGTCAATTTTTCATATTCGGGACCAAGCGCCTCTATTTTATTAACAATTGGTGTAATTTTCTTGATTTCCTTTGCGCTGTAATTACCGAATATTTTTTCCAATAAACCCATTTGGTTCACCTCATCTTTATTTTTCCGCCACTTGCAAAAAAACAGGCGGTTGCATTTTGTATCCGTTGTATCGCACAGACTTTTTTGCTACCTGCGGATACGCATACTTTTACATTATTATAGTCTAACAGAAACACTGGACATCTTGCAAGTAAAAATTCGTGCAAAATGCCCATGTAACAAAACTGTAAGAATTTTGCATGACGCGAAAAAAGTACTATAACTGCGATGCATGACGAATGTCGTCAATATGCCCCAGCACCATCAAATGCTCCTCCGCACTAAAAACATACTGCGCACCCGGTACCGGAAAGACTTCTTCGCCGCGCTTGATTGCCACAATATTGAGATTATAACGCACACGGAAATTCACATCTACGACAGTACGTCCCAACCAGCGCTGTACTGGCTGTATTTCCGCGATATAATAATCTTCCACAAACGGGATACAGTCAAAAATATTGTCGGAACATGCTTCAATCGCAATCTGTTCGGCAACATTCTTTTCGGGATAAATGACTTCGTCTGCGCCATTACGCTTCAAAAACTTGGCTTGTATATCCTCATCTGCTTTGGCATACACTTTTTTTGCGCCTAATTCTTTCAAAAAACTCGCAATCTGCAAGCTATTTTTGAAATTCGTACCCATACAGACAAAGCAGGCATCGAATAAATCAATGCTAAAAGAACGCAATACCTCCATATTGGTACAATCTCCAATCCGCGCACTCACGCCCAAAGGAAGTACATCTTCCACTGCCGCGGAATCGGTATCTACTACCATGATTTCACATTCATTCTTTGCCAAACTTCTACATAAATGATGTCCAAAAGAACCCATTCCAATAATCAAAAAGGATTTCATTGTTTTTTCTTCCTCCTATTTTTTTATCCTATGGTAATCCGCTCTACAGGCATGGTCACGGGCGGCGTTGCTTTGCGTTCCAACAATGCCACAGCAAAGGAAATGCTGCCCACACGTCCGCAATACATCAAAAATATCAAAACACATTCTGATACGATATTTAATTCTCGTGTAATGCCGGTTGTAATCCCTACCGTACCCATTGCGGAAAATGTTTCAAACAAAACATCTGTCAAGCCCAATTCTGGCTGCACGCAACAAATCGCGATACTGCCAAAAATGACAAACAACAGATTGACAAAAAATACATAGATGGCTTTATGCAAAGCACCATCATCGAAACGTCTGCCAAACAAATTTGCGCCGCGCTCATGACGCACCCCTGCCAATGTATACATCAATATCACAACAATGGTCGTGGTCTTGATACCGCCTGCCGTAGAACCAGGACTACCACCAATGAACATCAAAAGCATCATCAAAAGTTTGCTGCCGCCTGTCATTGCCGCAGGGTCTACGCTATTAAAACCCGCAGTACGTGCCGTACAGGATTGGAACAATGCTGTCAAAATGCGTTCGCTTGTATCCATTGTGACATTCAGGTTATTTCGTTCAAGCAAAAGCAACAACAGTGCACCGCCCAATGTCAGTAAAATAGAAGTAGACAATACAATTTTCGATTGCAGGCGCAGGCGATGCAATTTGCTGCGATTGACCCAAACATCTTCCCATACCAAAAAGCCCAAGCCGCCGACTGTAATCAAGCCCATCAATGTAAAATTAACCAATGGGTCATCGGCATAAGCAACAATCGAAGCAAAATTGCCGAACAAGTCAAACCCCGCATTACAAAACGCGGATATGGCATGAAACACACTGAAATACAGCCCTTGCGCAAGTCCGAACTGCGGCACAAATCGTATGGCAAGCAGCAATGCGCCCAGCCCTTCAAAAATCGCCGTACCTAATAAAATCTTACGCGTCAAGCGGACAATACCGCCAATTTGTGTGGAATTGATGCTTTCTACCATAACTTCTCTATGACGCAAGCCAATGCGTTTGCGCAGCAAAAGCAGAAAACTCAAAGAAATGGTCATAAAGCCCAAACCGCCAATCTGTATGAGCAAAAGCACTACCAACTGCCCGAACAATGTCCAATGGGTGCCCGTATCCACTACCACAAGCCCAGTCACGCAGGAGGCAGAAACGGCAGTGAACAGCGCATCTAATACACTGGTCGTTTTTCCCGCCTGTGTGGAAATGGGCAGAAGCAAAAGCAATGTACCCAACAATATGACCAGCATATAACCCAATGCCACGATTTGCAGATTAGAAAGTTTCATATGTGTTTTTAACTGTTTTTGTATCATCACATATCCTCCTTTTCTGCTCTTTTGCTTGGTCTTTGCTCTTTTAATTTTGCGCGGGTATCCTCTGCGGCTTTTGCGCGCAATTTCTGTACAAAAGGTTCACTTTGTGCGGCTTCCTCTGCGCCATAAACCAAATTCAACTCTTTTTCCAACGGCAGCCAGCTTTCCAAAGGGGATTCATTATGCTGTATGACTGCTTCTAACTTGTCCAATGCTTTATAAAGTTTTGCTTCTCTGCTCTCCAAAGCCTGCATCTCCAAAAACAACGCTCGCCAACGACTTTGCAAAGGTTCGGGCAAAGTATCCACCAGCCCAAAAACGCCCGCTTGTTCTGTTTGCTCGTCTGCTTCTGTTTTCCAGAAAGAGGGAATATCCCCTGTCATGGCTTCCCCCAAATCATGTAGGATACACATCTCTAGTACACGTCCCAAATCAACGCCCTCGACAGTGCCATCCAAAAGCATTGCCATAAACGCCAGCCGCCAGCTATGCTCTGCGACGCTTTCGGCTCTGCCCTGACTGGTCACACAATGGCGTGTATTGTCCTTGAGCCGTTCTGCGATATGCACCAAATCAAAATATTGTTGCTCTGTCATGTTTCCTGCTCCTTTTGTATCGCTTTTTCCCAGCATTTGAAACACATGGGCAAATAGCTTTCATTGCCGCCCAATAAAATCTGTTCGCCTTGTGTCAAAACTGTGCCGTCCTCTGCCAGTCTGGCATTGACCATAGCTTTATTGCCACAGGCGCAAACGGTTTTCAACTCTGTGATAGAATCTGCAATTTCAAACAAACGCATACTGCCCGGAAATAATTTTGTACGAAAATCTGTCCGCAGACCATAACAAAATACCGGTACATTATAGGTATCGACAATATGGCGCAGTGCGTCAATCTGCGCCGGTGTGAAAAACTGGGCTTCATCTGCGATAATCACATCATAAAATTCGCGTTCTCTTTCTTGAAACACTGCGAACAAGTCCACATCTGCGCCAATCGCCTCCGCCGGTGCAGAAAGCCCAATCCGACTTTTGACAATATCACGTCCATCTCTGGTATCTGCGGCAGGCTTTACGAGCCATACCCGCATCCCTCTTTCTTCGTAATTGAATTTTGTAATCAAGGCTTGTGCCGATTTGGAACTGCCCATTGTGCCATATCGAAAATATAATTTTGCCATACATTTGCTCCTTTTTTGCTTTTTCCTTTTGACTGATTTTTTTATATATTTTGTAGATTCTGCCTTATCATACCATAAAAGCTACAGTGTGACTATAGCGAACAAAAGGCTTTTCTAAAATCTGTCAGATTGGCGCACCATATCCCCCTTGTGCATCTCTCAGACAGGCAGATGTGCCAGTTTTTCTGTGTGTTTTGGTCTGCATTTTTACATCATGGCATGTGAAAAATCAGTGTTTGCTATTGTCAGCAGGCAAGAGATTGCATATAATGTTACTAATTGCCATCTGTTTTTATCCCTATTGGCTTTGACCATTCGATAAAAACAGCAGAAAGAAGGGATACCATGCAAAAATTAACAGTCGCAGTGATTTTTGGCGGGCAATCTTCCGAACATGAAGTTTCTTGTATGTCTGCTACAAATATCATTTCCGCTTTAGACTATGACAAATATGAAATCATTCCGGTAGGCATCACCAAAACGGGGAATTGGCGCATCTATCACGGACCTACGGAATACATCAAAACAGGCAACTGGCTGCCCTTTAGCGCAGAAGCGGCAATCAGCCCGGACGCATCGAAAAAATGTCTGCTCAAAATGGTAGGCGGCAAATATAAAGAAATCCCGATTGACGTTGTGATTCCAGCACTGCACGGCGCATGGGGGGAAGATGGCACCATACAAGGGCTTTTGGAATTGGCACAGATTCCTTATGTCGGCTGTGGGGTATTGGCTTCGGCGGTTTGTATGGATAAAGTCTATACAAAATTGATTGCCAAAGCAGCCAAAATCCCCATGGCAAAATATGTATGGTGTGATGGGCGTACACTGGACAAAGAAAAAGAAAAATTTATGAAACAAGTGGAAAGAAAACTAGGCTATCCTTGTTTCGTGAAACCCTCTAACGCGGGTTCTTCTGTGGGCATATCCAAAGCCAAAAACCGAGAAGAATTGGAAAAGGCACTCTATTTGGCGGCGCACTATGACCGCAAAGTCATTGTAGAAGAAGCTATAGAAGGCAGAGAAATGGAATGTGCCGTATTGGGCAATGAGGACATTCGCGTCAGCGGAGTAGGCGAGATTTTGGCGGCGGCAGAATTTTACGACTATGACGCAAAATACAACAATGCAGATTCACGTACCGTCATTCCAGCGGACATTGACGCCGAAAGTGTGGAAACCATGCGCAGTATTGCGGCAAAGATATACCGCGCCACAGACGCGGCAGGTTTGGCGCGTGTAGATTTCTTTGTGGAAAAAGACAGCGGGCGTGTGTTATTCAATGAACTCAACACCATGCCGGGCTTTACTTCCATCAGCATGTATCCTATGTTATGGGAAGAAAAAGGCGTTACAAAAACAGAATTGATGGATTGCCTGATTGCGCTGGCACTTGCGCGCGACAATGGCATCCGTGCATAAGGAAGAAGGACAATTATGGATACCAGACCAATCGGCGTATTTGATTCTGGGGTAGGTGGTTTGACCGTGGTCAAACAAGTGATGAAAGTGATGCCCCATGAACATATTGTATATTTCGGGGATACAGCAAGGGTGCCTTATGGTACAAAATCCAAAGATGCTGTGACAAAATATTCCCTGCAAAATGTACGATTTTTGCAAAGCAAAGACGTAAAAGCAATCATTGTTGCCTGTAATACCGCAAGTTCCAACAGTTTGGAAGCCATGCGCGCGGCAACCGATATTCCCATATTTGGCGTAGTTGTGCCAGGAGTAGAAGCGGCAGTGCGCGCCACACAAAACCAGAAAGTGGGCGTGATTGGCACCGCAGCTACGGTACGTTCTGGCGCATATGAAAGCATGATACGTCAAAAAAATCCAGACATTGCCGTATATTCAAAGGCATGTCCTTTGTTTGTGCCGCTTGCGGAGGAAGGCTGGACGGACAACGACATCTCACGTCTGACCGCACAACAATATTTGAACGAACTTTTGTCAAAAGATATTGATACTTTGGTATTGGGCTGTACCCACTATCCATTGCTCAAACGCTGCATTGGTACCACAGTCGGGGAACGTGTGAAGCTGGTAGACCCAGCCAAAGCCACCGCAAGACAAGTACGGGATTTTTTGGCACAGCAAAACCAGTTGAATGAAAATGAGACAGAAGGGGAACGCCGTTTTTATTTGAGCGATACGACCAGCATGTTCCAAGCATTATGTCAAAAGGCATTAAAACACCCATATACGGCACAAATCATAGACATTGAAACATATTAAAAAAACGCAAAATTTCCAAGAAAACGGAAATTTTGCGTTTTTTGATTTCTGTTTTTATTCGCCTTTGATTAAATGAGAAATAGATTTATACAATACAAATGTAATGGCACAATTCAGCCCTGCCTTAATCAAGTTAAAAGGAATGATGGCAGGAACCAACATCTGCATCACTGTTTCCATAGACTGTCCCAAGAAAATCGGGGTTAAAATCAGATTCATCACAACCATAGCGACTGTCATGGTCAATGCGCCAATCACAAGCGCAACGGCTGCGGTTTTTCTGGTTTTGTTTCTGCGGTATACATTGCCAGCAATCAACACACAACTACCTGTTGCCACGATGTGCATGATAATACCAATCGGTCCACCGCTTGCTGCGCTGACAGTCATACCTTGTATGATAGATACGACAACGGTCAGCAAAAATCCCGCTACTGGACCAAATGCAAACGCACCAATCAAAATGGGCACATCGGCTGGGTCATATTCCAAAAACGGTGCCGCAGGGATAATCGGGAAATGTACGGTTGCCACCAATATGATAGAAATGGCACCCAACATACCCAATGCGGTTAATTTTCTAACATTGTTTCTTTTTTTGACATTACTTGTTCTTGCTACTTGTTCCATGCTGTTTTCCTCCATTTTTTTGATTTTCAACCTTTTTTTCTGCCAAACTTTTCTTTTTTTGCCTTTGAATTTATAATCTAAGTGCAACAAGTAAAAATGACTCACAGTTTCTGGTAAAATGGTGTTTGCAAAG
>CALWSU010000025.1 GCA_944384295.1 uncultured Lachnospiraceae bacterium
TAGGGCGTATCTGAAAAGTCCTCTATATTTATTATTTTAACAAAATGGCGATTGCAGCAATATGAATAAAAGCAAAAAAGGAAGATGCCAACTTATCGTATCTAGTAGCAATACGACGAAACTGCTTGAGTTTATAAAAAAAGCATTCAACTAAATGTCGTTCCTTATAAAGATGCCAATCCACATACCATGGTTCTTTGGTATTGCGTTTGGGTGGTATCACGTAGGCAGCATTATGCTGTATAATGTATGCACGAATTTCTTCTGAACCATATGCTCGATCAGCGATAATACGACTGCCATGAATATTTATGGTTTCCAGTAGAGAGATGGCGATTTTACTATCATGAATTTGACCGCCAGAGAGTAAAAACGAAATAGGATTGCCTAATCCATCTACAATGGCATGAATTTTGGTACTCTTTCCACCATGACTTGTACCAATAAATTGATTAAATTCTGAATTTAAAGCCCTTTTTTAGCTCCTGCGCTTTGTGGGTGTGCTTTGATATAGGTACTGTCCATGCTAAGATTTTCTAAATCAGCATCAGCATTTAGAATGTGAAAAACAGTTTCTAAAGTACCATCATCTCGCCATTTGCAAAATCTGCTGTAAACACTTTGGTGAGGAGGATATCGACTTGGGATATCCTCCCATGCGGAACCACTGCGGGCAAGCCATAGAATTGCATTGAACATTGTTCTATTATCCCATTTGGGAGGACGTCCTGTTTTGGATACTGGGAAAAAATCAGAAATACGTTCCCATTCTGAATCACTGAGTTCATATCGTTTTGCCATGTCTATCATCTCCTATCTACTATAACTATAACATATGATAGACTTTTGTGCACTTTTGACTTTTCAGATACGCCCTATTAAGAAAGGAGAGAAAAAATACAATGTTTTCCAATCTATTCTTAGTGATTGGCATGGTATGTCTGGTTGTGATTGTACTGGCACTGATTGGGTATATTGTCATGTATAACAAAATACGCCGTTTGCAGATTAAGGTCGAAGAAGGCGCAGCCGATATTGATGTTGCATTGGAAAAACGATATGATTTGTTGTCAGAGGAAATCGAAGCAGTCAAAAAATATTTGCAGCATGAATATGAAACGTATACGGCTGTCACTTCGATTCGTACCAGAACAGAATTAGAAGATGCAACCTTCCAAGAACAAAAAGCATTGTCACAGGAAGCCTTGCGCACCATTGACCAAACCATACAAAAACAGTCGGAACAATTGCAGAAAATCAAAAAACAAATGCGCAATAAAAAACAAAATCGACAAGACAAACAAGCACAGTATGAAGCTGGTATGCAGGAACAAAAAATGAATACCAGTCATAAAATTGGTTTGCTGTCTTCCATACAGCAAAACTTGGGCGGTGTTGGTTCTGCAATTGACGCATTATCCGAACAATATCCCGTGCTGTATTCCAGCATTTCTATGGAGCATTTCCAACGCTCTATTTTTGATACGGAAGAACATCTGCAAGCAGCCAGACGGCTGTATAATGCGAATGTGTCTTTGTATAATCAGACCATAGCTATGTTTCCCTATTGTATTGTAGCAGGTCTGCATAACAGTCAAAAAGCTGAGTTTTATGAAGTAGAGGAACAAAAAAAGCAATATCGTGTCCAATTTTGATGAAATGATGAAAGGGGCGTGTGATATGGATGAAATGCAACTGGAGAAACTGCGTGGCAGAGCAAAAATATTGACCAATATTACATATGTGTTGTCTTTGATTTCCTTGCCTTTTTTGTGCTATATTTTCTATTTGAGTTTTCAAGATAGCACAGATGCGTTTTGGTTGATACTGGTAAAATCCATTGTGGTAGGTGCTGTATGCGCAGTGGGTGTGTTGGCGATTTTATGGTGGATATTGGTCAACGGAACATATCGCAAGTTTGATAAAAATTTCCGTAATAAGTATGTATTGTCCTTGATTGGGAATATCCCTGGTTTTAGCAAACTGCAATACAATCAAGATGATGGATTTTTATGGGAAGAAATTCGCGATTCTGGTGTCGTCAATTGTGGTCATAGAAAGTATTATAAGAAAGAAGATTTACTTTTGGGACAGTATCAAGGCATTTATTTTAAGCTAAGTGATGTCACCACACGAAGACCAAAAGTAAGTGACGAACGGAATAAAGTAGAAGAAATTTTTTCTGGTCAGGTCATGTGTGTGTATCAGTTTGATGACAGAAAAAGCAGCAAAGGGCATATACAAATTTTTGAAAAAAAATTTTTGTCCGATTTACGCGGCTGGAAGGCAGAGCATAAAATTGAAGTAGAAAATGCAGCATTTCAAGATCGGTTTTATGTCTATGCAGATGATCCGCATAATGCGTATTATATCTTGACACCGCAGAAAATGGAAAAAATCATGGAGTTTGTTGATGCGGTTGGGGTGCAGGTATCTATGGCATTTCAAGACCAAAGATTATATATTGCAGTCAAACGCCATAGTATGTTCAATCCTGTGATAGACGAGCCTGTCAGTGAGCAGACAAAAATGATATTAGAAGATATTTCTATTTTGCAGAAAGCATTTGCGCTTTTGGTAGCTATCTCTTAAATAGTATATAAAAAAATATAAGAGAATAGAAAATATAGTGGGGCTGTCATAAAATACAGTCCCTTTTTTGTTTCAACTGAGCGAAAGCAAAAGAGAAAAAAATGTGATGTGTGTTTTATAGGAAATAGGAATAAGATTGCTGTCTCACTTTGTCGGTCGCAGTACAATAAAAAAAGAGATACATTTCCGTATCTCTTCAGGGTGTCGAAAAAGTCGACACCCTGTCGTCAAAGGCTCATTTCATTCAAGCCTTTGACGAGTTGACAGAAGTATAAAGCTCGTGGTCAAGCACTTTGCTTCGCAAAGTCAGCTTCGCTGCCCCCGTCTCTTTCGGGGTGCGGCATTCCATCGGCTAAAAGCCTTGAAACTTCGGCTTTTCCTCGTCGGAAATGAATTCCGACTGCGGATTCCAGTTGGGGAACCCTTTGTTCCCCAACCCCTTCCGCGCTCTTGAAAAAGTATAAAATCTAGTTTTTTGACAGTCTTAAGAGATACATTTGCGTATCTCTTAAGAAATTGCGGAGACAGGATTTGTAATACACCCCATGCACATGTGCATGGGGACCCCGAAAGAGATCAGATTCTGCATAGATACATCTTCGTACAATGAAAAAACAGCACCATACTTTTATAGTATGATGCTGTTCTTTTCATTGAATTGCGGAGACAGGATTTGAACCTGCGACCTCCGGGTTATGAGCCCGACGAGCTACCGGACTGCTCTACTCCGCGGCAGTATAAAATGGGCGGAGAAGGATTCGAACCTTCGAAGCTATCGCAACAGATTTACAGTCTGCCCCCTTTGGCCACTCGGGAATCCACCCATATAACGAAATGATTTTCTGATTATGAACAAGCGACCAACGCACGTAGTGCGAAAGAGCTTGTGAATAGAAAATCATGAAGTGGTTTTTTCTTTCGTAAGAAAGAAAAAAATAAACCTTGCTTTGACGAAATGATTCTCTGAGTATAAACAACAGTTCCAAATAACCATTTCATTTCAAACAAAAAGAAAAAAGCCGATGATCGGACTCGAACCGATAACCTGCTGATTACAAGTCAGCTGCTCTGCCAATTGAGCCACATCGGCATACACACTTCAGATGCGAATATAATTCTACAACATACTTTCTCATCTGTCAACCCTTTTTTTAAAAAATTTTTTGCCGGTAGTTTTTTCCACCGGCAAAATACAAAATTAACCATATTTTACTGTCAAATTGACATACGAAATATGTTCCCGCATAGCAGAATATGCTGTTTGATAATCCCCATTTTTGATGGCATTCAATATTTTTCCATGTAATTCGATTGTGACATCAATCACGCGCGGATTTTGTGTCAAAGATTCTCGCATGGCAAGGCGAATCCCCTTTTCAAAGGAATCTTTTGCTGCAATCATTGTACTGATCAGAAGTTTGTTATGTGTTGCCGCGGATACTTGCATATGAAACATAGAGTCATAATCTACAAATAGATTCACATCATTTTTATACTCTACCATTTTTTCATAACAATGCGTAAGCTGTACAATGTCTTCTGGTGTTGCGCGTTTTGCGGCATAACTTGCGGTTTCCCCTTCCAGCATATAACGAAATTCCAATAAATCATTGAGATCAGACGTTTCTACTGTCATGCTAAAAGGCGCAATATTGACAATATTGTCAATCTCATTGACGAAAGTGCCAGCCTTAGAACGGCGGATAAAGCCAAATACAGCCAAAGCGGTATATGCTTCTCGGAGAGTGCTTCTGCCGACGCCTAATAATTCACTCACCACATTTTCATTTGGCATCATATAACCGGGAGGAAGTTTGCCGTCCATGATTAGTTCTTTGAGTCTTTGGAATAGCTTTTGCGAAATATTTTGTTTTCCCAAATCTTTTTTGAGAAATTCTGCCTGCTCCATAAAGTAATCACGTTCCATGATACACCCCTCCTTTTATATTGTATTTTTATACATATTTATAAACGCATGCTATTATTTTATCATTATTGCAAGCAGACTGCAAGCATTTTTATACAATAATATGACAATATATTCTACGATAAGCCTTTTTCAAACACATAGCAATCTTGTATCTGAGAAAGCGGAATTTCCCGATTGAGCAAAAAACAAGCGGTTTCTTCATGGATTTCTTGTAAGCGTGTGTAATCTTTGGGACGGACTACGCTGTAACGTGTTTCCTCTGGTAAAGTCAGCATTTCGTATACACTGCGCACGACAAAATGATTCACATTGTCCGCATTGCGAAATTGTGTCCAAATCGGTACAAAAGATACTTCTTTCACAGATGGTGGATTGTCTGCTTCTTGCTCTATCGTTAGTTGCAATATAATAGAGGCATTGCGCGGCGGTGTTGTTTGTGAAGAAATAAAATTCCCCAAAGAATAAATGATAAAACCATCATGCACACCGTCCCCATGGTCGACACTGCGGTATTCCATACGCTGTAAAACATGCGGATGACTTGCCAATACAATATCCGCACCGGCGGCAAACATGCGGTCTGCCCAATCTACAAAAATGTCATTGGGTACGGTTTCGTATTCATTGCCCATATGCGGCAATACCACCACAATATCTGCTAATTCTTGCGCTCTTGTGATGTCGTTTAAGAAAGATTCGTCTAATAGACTGACCATATAATCTTCTGGCACAGGAATGCCATTGGTACTATATGTTGCAGAAACAAAGGCAAAAGTAATGCCATTGATGTCTTTTGTATAAATATTCTGACGTTCTTGTTGTGTGCGATAGGTGCCCGTGTGGTCAATGCCGTATTCGTCCAAACGGTCTAGTGTGCGTATCATTCCAGCACTGCCCGTGTCCATACAATGGTTATTGGCAGTTGTGACAAAGTCAAAGCCTGCATCAGATAATGCGTCTAAGAAGCTGTCAGGCGTGTTAAAGCAAGGGAAAGAACTGTATGGCTGTTCGCTGCCGCCGAATGTCAATTCCAGATTGCCTATGACAAAATCTTTGTCTGCAAAATAGCGTTTGACATCTTGGAAATTATGCATAAAATTGTATGTTCCGCTTGCCGCGTCATACGCTTCGTTGTATTGGTAGTCATGCACCATAATATCCCCTACTACGGCAAGCGTTGCTTGTTTGACAATCGCTTTGGGCGTGCCTGCCTGTGCGTAAAAGCTGGTTTCTTCGGTTTGCGCACAGCCAACAAACAGCAAGATAGACAATACCCCAATCCAGAAGCATAGTAGTTTTCGCATATGCCGAACCCCCTTGTCGTTTTTTGTAATAGTATAACATTTTTTGTATGAAAATTCACGACTTTTGGTAAACTTTCTGGAAGGTGTGACAGCGAAAAATGATAGATAGACTGCGTATAACTTCCTTTTTTTTATTTTTTTGGAAAATTTTATCAATTTATATTGTGTTTTACCATTACTTGTGTTAATATTTTGTTAAGAAAATTAGACCACTTGGTCTGTAAAAGGGAGGAACACCATGAAATCAACAGGTATTGTACGAAAAGTAGACGAATTGGGGCGTGTGGTATTGCCGATTGAACTGCGCCGGAATATGGGAATTGCCATCAAAGACTCTCTGGAAATTTTTGTAGAAGACAACATGATTATTTTGAAGAAATACGAACCGGCGGATATTTTTACAGGCAGTATGGACGATTTGATTGATTACAAAGGAAAAAAGGTTTCCAGACAATCCATATTAGAAATGGCGCGTTTGGCAGGCTTAGATGTACGTTAAACAAAAAAAGTATTTAGGCAAATTAGGTAAATTTCAATGGGAACATTGATAAGCGAAATTTGACAGTAAAACAGTAAAAAAGGGACAACCAGCAAGAAGCGGATTGTCCCTTTTTTACATCAAATAGCAGTTTGACAATATTCCCTGTTTGGAGGGTACTGTGTGACAAGAAGTATTGCAATCTGTCATTGGTATTTTTCAAGGAAAATTTGAGAAAAGCTTTAAAATCGTATGAACGGTAAAGACTTCTGTCACAGCATCACAAATGATGATGCACGTACAGCCTATACTGACAAAATCCAAACGGTTTCCATATAAATGAAAGCCATCAATTTTGATTCGATTTCCTTTTGGAGTCAATAATATATCTCCAATATACAAATCAGTCAATGCCCGTCCAAAAAGCAACATTTGATTTTTTTCTATTGAAATGTTGTTTTTTTCTAAGTAATTTAGAATACCACTGCAATATCCTTGTATTTTTTCCGCACTACCATAAGCATTTAGTATAAAAGCATTTTTCATTCGTATTACATCTCCATACTTTGCGTTGTTATTTTTTGGGTAAACAAATAGACATAGTCAAAACAGACTATGCCTATTTGTGACAGGGTGTATGCCTTTGTGCATTTCCCTTTTTCTTTATATTGATTTTGTCAAGTCCTGTTTGGTATCAATATCCCATAATTCCTGAGGATTGCTTGCCTGTATCTGCTTGCAACCATATGTTTCGCATAACGCCCGCCCGCCGTGGTCGCCTTCTAATGCCAACAGCGCATTTCGCAGACGTAATGAAAATAATACTGGATTGCCTTGCCGTATGCCATAACAAAGCCGTGCAGTCTGTGTGTCTGGTGTGGCAGTGTCCAAAAGCCGTAAAAAAGACGCTTCTGTCCAATAGGGTTGGTCTGCTACCACAAACACAACAAAATCACTGTCTGGTACAGCTTGTAAGTGTTCCATTGCCGCACGTATGGTATAAGATAACCCTTTTTCGCTTTCTGGGCTGTCTATGGCAGCTATGCCCATTTTTGCCGCTTGTTTGCGTATTTCGTCATAACGTGAAATTACGGTCAATGTGCAGTCCTCACGCTTTGCCACAATCTCCGTCAGACGTTCCAGTC
This sequence comes from uncultured Lachnospiraceae bacterium, assembly GCA_944384295.1. GTDB lineage: Bacteria > Bacillota > Clostridia > Lachnospirales > Anaerotignaceae > Anaerotignum. Next base: position 7,450 of record CALWSU010000025.1, read on the forward strand.
CATGCAGATACAAAGCTTTTCCTTCTAAAGGATACAATAATTTATTTTCTTCGCTTTCTCCAAATCGCCGCCCCGCGCCGGACGCCAAATAACAAATATGTTTATGCATTTGGCATTGCCAGCAATATTTTTTCAGGTGTGATAGGCAAAGTGCGATGCCATACGCCAGTTGCGCGGAAAATGGCGTGTGCGATGGCAGGCGCGGAAATATTAATCACAACTTCGCCAATGGATTTTGCGCCATAAGGTCCGGTTGGTTCGTGACTTTCTTCAAATTCTACATGCAGTTTGCCCATGTCCAAACGGGTTGGTATTTTGTACTGCATAAAGGAATTTTCGGCAATGCTACCGTCTGGCATATAGCTGACATTTTCAAACAATGCCATACCAATGCCCTGTACAATACCGCCCTCTGTCTGTACGCGTGCCAAAGCTGGATTGAGCGCAGTACCACAGTCTACCACAGCTGCGCAGTCTAATACTTGTACGCCGCCAGTTTCGGGATCTAGTTCAATTTCAATCATACCAGCCATGAAAGGTGGTGGAGATACTGGCGAGGTATGGCTGACGGTTGCCTGTGCGGGTATGGTGTTGCATACCATAGATTTTGTAGCAATGTCCATACGAGAAGCAAAGCCGCTGCCATCTAGTTTGTATACACCATCTCCACGGAATTCCAATTCTTCTGGCTCACATTGTAATAATTGCGCACCAATGCGGCACATGTTTTCTTTTAGTTCGATACAAGCCTTTTCGACTGCTTTACCGGTCAAATACGCTGTAGAGGACGCATAAGAACCAGAGTCATAAGGCGAAGCGTCAGAATCTGCACCAAATACTTCGATTTCATCAGGGGAACATTCCAGACATTCCGCCGCAATTTGGGATAATGTGGTGTCACAGCCTGTCCCCATATCTGCTGCACCAATCAAGAGATTGTAAAATCCTTCGTCCCCTAGTTTGATGGTAGCAGAGCCAACGTCACAATTGGAAATTGCGGAACCTTGCATACTCAAAGCTACGCCAGCAGTACGGATTTTCCCGTCAGGCATATGGCGCACAGGGAATTTATGCTCCCAATCAAAAATTTCTTTACAGCGTTCCAAACAACGGTCTAAAGCACAAGCGTTTGTGGTTTCGTTGTAATATGCAGGCATGGTCATGCCTTCCCGTACCATATTTTTTTCACGAATCACAGTCGGGTCGATACCCAGTTTGTCCGCAAGTTCATTCACGGCACTTTCTACAGCAAAAATACCTTGTGTTGCACCATACCCACGGTACGCACCAGCCGCCTGTTTGTTGGTATATACTACATCATAGCCAAAGCGGAAGGCTTCCATATTTGCAGTATATAATGGAATAGATTTGTGCCCAGACAGCCCAACGGTCGTAGGACCATGTTCCCCATATGCGCCTGTGTTGGATAATGTGTAAACATCTAAAGCGCGTATGATGCCTTCTTTGGACGCGCCCAAACGCACATGCACTTCCATTTCATGACGCGGAGAAGCCGCAATTTGGCTTTCTTCTCTGGTATAAATCATTTTTGCAGGGCGTTTTGTTTTCCATGTTACAAATGCGGGATAAACTTCTGCTACAACCGTTTGTTTTGCACCAAAACCGCCGCCAATACGTGGTTTTTCCACATGTACTTTTGACTTGGGAATGTCCAAAGCATTCGCAATGATACGACGGCAATGGAATACAATCTGTGTGGAACTGATAACATGCAATCTGCCATAACGGTCGATTTCCGTATAGGTACGGAAAGTTTCCATCATTGCCTGCTGACATGCCTGCACACGATAGCTATGCTCTATGATTTCGTCACAAGTAGCGAATACGCCTTCTAAATCGCCATGTGTTTCGCTGCCACTGGCGCAAAGATTGCGTTGATTGTCTGCGCCAACAGGACAGTTTGCAATCCAGTTATCTTCTGGGTGTACCAATATGGGATTGTCTTTGGCTGTGTGCATATCCAATACTGGCTCTAATACTTCATATTGTACTTTGATGAGTTTCAGGGCTTTGTCAGCGGCTTTTTCATTTTCTGCCGCTACAATTGCAACCGCATCGCCTACAAAACGGACTCTTTGGTCTAATAATAATCTGTCATAGGGTGAAGGTTCTGGATAAGTTTGTCCTGCTTGTGTAAAACGTTTTTGTGGCACATCTTTGTATGTGTAAACCGCAACCACACCCGGCACTTTTAAGGCAATATCGGTATTGATTTCTTGAATCCATGCATGTGCATATTTGCTGCGCAGTACTTTGACAACAAGCGCGTCCTTTGGTGTGATGTCGTCCACGAAAGCGGGCTTGCCCAAAAGCAATTGCATAGCGTCTTTTTTTCGGATTGGTTGTCCAACATAACGATACCCTTTGTTCATTTTGCCTGCGCCTCCTTCCAGTCCAGATATGCGCGAATCCCGCGCAATTGTCCGTCATATCCAGAGCAGCGGCAAAGATTACCGGCAAGATATGCACGGATTTCGTCATCGGTAGGCGTGGGGTTTTCGCGCAGCAGTGCAATCGTATTCATTACAAAACCAGGATTGCAAAAACCGCATTGTTCCGCGCCTTGGTCTGCGATAAAGCCCACAAATTCCTCTGCTTCTGCTTGTAAGCCTTCCAATGTCTGTACGTGATGTCCCGTAGCACGCGCGGCTAAAGTCGAGCAGGAAAGCACAGGCACGCCGTCCAGTAATACGGTACACAGCCCACAGTTTGCGGTTTCACAGCCGCGTTTGACGGATAAACAGCCATGGTCACGCACAAAGTCGAGTAATAAAGTATCGGCTTCAATTTCGGCAGTGATTTTCTTTTGATTGAGTGTCATTTGAATTTGCATACAATCAGCCCTCCTTTGCCTGTAACAGCGCACGACGCACCAACACAGCACAAACACGCTTTCGATATTCTACACCAGCACGAATGTCTTTTCCAAATTCTGCTTTTTGTGCAATGTTTTGTGCAAATGCTGCCGCACTTTCTGGTGTGATGCCGTTTTGCAAGATGCCCGTTTCATCTGTAAATGTCACAGCCGCCAAAGGTCTGGCACCAATGGCACATTGACAGTTTCCGTCCTGCAACGCTACCGCACAAGTCAAAACGGGAAAATCGGTTGCACTATTGCGCTGAGAAAGATATACAACACGTTTTTGTGTTTTTGGCACATGTACCTGTACCAAAATATCTCTCGTATTGCGAGGCAATGCACAAAATTCTGCAATGGAAAGCATACCATGATGATACAATTCAATTTTGGCATCTAATACCACGAATAATGTCAGTACATCAGAAAACCCAAAACGTCCGAATAAACTGCCGCCGACCGTTGCGGTATTGCGAAACTGTACGCCTACAATGTGGCTCAGTGCTTCTGCAAATGCGCCTTGTGTGAGTGCGGCAAGTCCTGCATGTTGTTCCAATGTACGCAGAGAAACCATTGCCCCTATGGTATAGCTATCTGATGTTTCTGTGATTTGGTCTAAACCCAAATCACAGAGGTCAATGGCAGTTTCTACATTGCGATGCTGCATTTTCAGCCAGAGCATACCGCCTAATACAACATTACGCTTTTTTTGACAGAGTTCATATGCTTGCTCTAAGCTTTCGGCTCTGACATATTGATTGATGGTAAGCATACAAGCACACCTCCTAAAACATTTCTCATTTATGCGTTTTCCTTCTTTTCTTTTGGCAGCAAGAGATTTAATATAATCGCCATAAATGCGGCAGGCACGATACCGGAACCGCCGAAAATCAAGCTGATAAAATCAGGCAGACCTTGCAATACAGCACTATTTGCACCCAGACCATAGCCCAGACCTAAAGCAACAGAAACAATGGTCATATTACGTGCAGTCAGGGGTTCTTTTGTAATCAGCTGAATCCCGCTGATTACGATAGAAGAAAACATGATAACAGCCGCGCCGCCTAATACAGATTGTGGCATAATGGACACAATCGCAGCCAGTTTTGGGAACAGACCGCACAAAATCAAGAAAATCGCGCCACAAGATAATGCAAAACGATTGACAATTTTTGTCATGGTAACCAGACCTACATTTTGGCTAAAAGAAGTGTTTGGCAATACGCCAAATACTGCCGCCAAAGAAGAACCGATACCATCACACATCACGCCGCCAGAAAGTTCTTTGTCTGTTGCTTCGCGTCCCAAACCGCCTTCCATACAGCCAGAAATATCCCCTACAGTTTCGACTGCTGTTACAATAAACATAATCATAACTGGTATGATGGCGCGCAGGTCAAACACAGGTTTGACAGGCAGCAAAGAAGGAATTGCAAACCAACTTGCATCCGCTACTTTCTGCCAGTTGAGCACCCAAGCCTTTGTATATTCGCTGCCATCTGCGGCAATGCCTGTTGTAGAGATAAACATGGGCAGTACCGCACATACGATATAACCAAATATGATACCCATTAAAATACAGGAATAACTTGTTAAACCTTTGGTACCATGCTTGAAAATCAAAATCACGACCATAACGGCTAAACCAATCAGCAGATTTTCCGCAGAACCATAATCCGCCGCAGAAGTACCGCCGCCAAAAGAGCCAACGCCGACACTAATCAAAGAAAGCCCTATGGATAATACGACCGTACCTGTTACAACAGCAGGGAAGAAACGTCGCAAAGGTTTTAAGAATGCGCCTAAAACGGTTTCAAACAAACCGCCTATGATACTGGCACCCATAATCGCGCCATAGGCAAGCACACCACCGCCCATTACCTGTACCACGCTTTGGAATACGCCGATAAAGCCGGAACTTGTCCCCATGATAATGGGCACTTTCCCGCCAATGGGTCCAATCGCAAATAACTGTATCAGTGTCACAATACCCGCAATCAGCATAGCATTTTGCAGTAAGCTGACTTGTATCGCGGCGAAATCTTCTGTGCCACATACACTGGTGATAATCAGTATGGGGGTCAGATTGCCGACGAACATCGCCAATACATGCTGTAAACCTAGAGGGATCGCCTGCGAAAGTGGCAATTTACCCTCAAATTTGTAGGGCGTGGAATATTGTATATTCTGCCCCAATTTTGTGTTTGACATAAATACATCCTCCTAAAAAGTATCAGTAAATTTCCAACAAATTATTTTAGCAAATTTGCGATGAGAAAGAAAGCGAAAAACAGTACTTTTCTGTATTTTTTCAAGATATTTTAGGCAAATATGCAAAAAGATATGTATTGGCTGATTCTTTTTGGAATTTTTTGGTATTTTTTAGAAGTATATTCGCAGATATTCAGAATTTATGGTCAGGATGCGCTGGATTCTGGTTGGTCGGTATCATGTGCATTGTCGTATAATTTCTGTATTTCAGGCGGTAAGTGATGGGGCAACATTTGCTCCAATCGTGTTTCATTGCCATCTTGTATGGCTTGCGTATAGTACCAACATTTGAAACAAAGCATATCCAATACTTTTTGAAGTTTTTCCATTTCCTGTTCTACAGCGGCTTTTTGCTGTAAAAATAAATCCAGACGTTTGGGATAGGTGCTGCTGCCTTCTGCGCACCATTGCATAAATTGCTTGATTTGTTTGATTTCCATACCTGATTTTTTCAGACATTCTATAATGCGCAATGCTTCTAATTCTTTTTCGCTGAATTGCCGGATACCAGAAGTACGCGCCATTTCTGGAAATAGTCCCTCTTTGTCATAATAGCGTAAAGTCGAAATCGGCAGACCGAACATTTGAGATACTTGTCCAATGGTATACATATAAACCCTCCTTTTTGCAATTTTTATCAAAAAAGTATTGACCTAAAGTTAGGTTTAGGCTTTACAATCATCGTAACAACAAAAAATCAATCTGTCAATGGATATAGGAGGTTTTCAAAATGGCAAAAAAAGTATTGATCATTAGCACCAGTCTGCGTAAAGCCAGTAATTCCGAAGCTTTAGCAGATGCTTTTGCAAAAGGTGCGACAGACGCAGGACATCAAGTCGAACAGATTTCTTTGCAAGGAAAAGAAATTGCTTTTTGCCGTGGGTGTTTTGCTTGTTTGCAAAATCGTCGCTGTGCGATTGCAGATGATGCTGTGGCAATTGTGGAAAAAATGCATGATGCCGATGTGATTGCATTTGCAACACCCATTTATTATTACGAAATGAGCGGACAGATGAAAACATTGCTGGACCGTGCAAATGCTTTGTTTGATTCTGACTATGCTTTTGGCGATATTTATTTCCTGACTGCGGCGGCGGAAGATGCAGAAGAAGTCCCACAACGCGCAATCAGCGGGCTGACTGGCTGGATTGATTGTTTTGAACGTGCAAAACTGGCGGGCACTGTGTTTGCGGGTGGTGTCACCGATGCAGGCGAAATCAAAGGACATGCCGCTTTACAGCAGGCATATGATATGGGCAAAGCAATACAGGCATGACGATAGAAAGAGGGTTTGAGAAAATGGAATTACATTTGATACAGGAATGGGACAAAACATTTCCCAAAAGCGAACAAGTAAATCATAAAAAAGTCGTTTTTCAGAATCGGTATGGTATCCAGTTGGCGGCAGATTGCTATGCACCCAAAGAAAACAGCGGCAAATTGCCTGCCATTGCCGTTTGTGGACCATTTGGGGCAGTCAAAGAGCAATGCGCGGGATTGTATGCCCAAACATTGGCGGAAAAAGGTTTTTTGACCATTGCGTTTGACCCTTCTTTTATAGGGGAAAGCGGCGGCGCTGTGCGCAATGTGGCTTCTCCAGACATCAATACAGAGGATTTTTTGGCGGCAGTCGATTTCTTGTCAGTACAGGAAAACGTAGATACAGAGAAAATCGGTATTTTGGGCATCTGTGGCTGGGGCGGTATGGCATTGCAGGCGGCGTCTTTAGACCCGCGTATCAAAGCAACTGTCGCAATGACCATGTATGATATGAGCCGCGTGAATGCAAACGGATATTTTGACGCGGAAGATAGCCCAGAAAGCCGCAACGAAAAGAGAAAGACGCTTTGTGCCCAAAGAATCGTAGATTATCAAAATGGCAGTTATGCAAGAGCTGGTGGCGTACCGGATATTTTGCCAGAAGACGCGCCCCAATTCCTGAAAGATTATTATGATTATTATAAAACAAAACGTGGGTATCATGTACGGTCTTTGAACTCCAATGCAGGCTGGAATCTGACCTCCACATTACCTTTCTTGAACTTCCCGTTGCTGGCATATAGCAATGAAATCCAAAACGCGGTATTGCTGGTGCATGGGGAAAAAGCGCATTCCTGCTATTTTAGCAAAGACGCTTTTGCAAAACTGACCGTACAAAACAAACATTTGCTGATTATCCCCGACGCGGTGCATACCGATTTATATGATAAAATAGACATCATACCGTTTGCAGAAATTACAAAATTTTTCCATGATAATTTCAAATAGAATAGAAATGTGGTGATAAGGCATGCACAAAAAAAGTAGACAAAACCAATATAGCAAACGACATGGTAATGTTTTGACCCGTTGTGTTACATTGCCCTTGTTAAGTTTGTGTATCATAGGATTATGTGCCTGCACCCCCAGCCAAAACATCGCGGTGCAGATACAAGAAAACACAGCGCAAACACAAGAACAAACGCTCATACAAGAACAAACACAGCCGCAGGAGGAAACAGAAATGGTATTTTATGCAAAAATCGGCACACAAACTTTGCAGATACAAGCGGAAGATAATACCTCTGCACAAGCATTTTTAGATTTGTTGGCAGAAGGTGATATTACTGTACAAATGCAAGATTATGGCAGTTTTGAAAAAGTCGGCAGTTTGGGCACCACATTGCCAACCAATGATACACAAATCACAACACAGCCCGGCGATGTGATTTTGTATCAGGGGAATCAGATTACCATATATTATGACACCAATACATGGAATTTTACACAGCTTGGAAAAGTACAGGATTTGACACAACAGCAGCTCAAAGAAATTTTGGGTGATGGCAATGTGACAGTCACATTTTCTTTGAAATAATTTTTCTTTGAAATATTTTTTCTGTACAATCATTTCTCAGTTTTTGTTTGAAATCTCTCTCTATGCTTCTCTTTTGGTTCATATCCTTTTTGTTTGCGGCATATACATAACCCAAGAGAAGCGTAGAGGAGTTGCTTTGTTTGAAAACGTATATCGAGGAGCGGGCGGTGGAAGTCGCGAAGTTCATGATTCATACAAATGCCACGGTACGGGAAACAGCAAAGAAATTCGGTATCAGCAAGTCAACGGTACACAAAGACTTGACCGAACGTCTGACACAAATCAATCCCGACTTAGCGGCACAAGCCCGCGCGGTACTAGACGTCAATAAACAAGAACGCCATATCCGCGGTGGTATGGCGACAAAAGAAAAATACTTACATCGTCTGCCTTAAAGGGCTGCTTCATAAGAAAACAAAGAATGCCTAAATCTTTACCATACAAAGAGTTTCGGCATTCTTATTTTTACGAATATGCATCAGGTGTGTTTTCTTCGGAAGATAGCCAGTTCTCTGTAAGAAAGTAAGAAAAAACTATGTTTTCTGAAGGGGAACTTGCTGTATGCGGGCGTTTTGGTTTCAATATACGCAAACAGTTTGTATATAAAAAATCCCCTATGATAGCGGAAATATCATAGGGGATTTTTTTAGTGCTTATCGTGATTATTCAGATTTATCGAAAAAATCATGGAAGGATACTTTATTTGCAATGCCTTCTGTGACATCTTTCATGCGGCTGGTATCGCCAAGCAAAATTGCGCCGCACAAAGCATTGTTTTTGAAATAGAATTTTTCGAGTGTTAATTTCTTATCGTCACGAATCTCTAATGTTTTGTAAGAGATGTTTTCTTTGGTTCCTACATCACCAATTGCGTATAATGTGGTATGCAGTGCATGCATGGTCATGCCGTTTGTCTGTGGAATGTAAGGCAGTGCATCGCCGGCAGCGTTTGCACCTGCAATACGTCCCATTTCCATAGCAACAGGCCAAATCGCAATATTTGCGCCGTCGAATTCTGCACAGTCACCTGCTGCATATACACTGCTGTCGCTGGTCTGCATTTTGTCGCTGACAATGACTGCACGGTTTGCCAAAATGCCTGCGTCTTCTGCCAATTCTTTGTTGGCTCTGACACCTGTAGACATGATAACGATGTCCGCAGGGATTTCTGTACCGTCAGCCAATACAACCGCTTCTGCTTTGCCATCGCCTTTGATTTCGGCAATTTTTACGCCTGTATGAATGGTCACGCCCACTTTGTCCGCTACTTTGCACATCATATCAGCTGCTACAGCGTCGATTTTGCCCAACATCAATTGTGGCATACCTTCTAATACAGTCACTTGTAATTTCTCTTTGCGCAGTTCCCAAGCTGCTTCCAGACCCAGTACGCCGCCGCCGATGACAACCGCATGTTTTGCAGTCAATGCCATTTGTTTGATATTTTCTACATCAGCAATAGTACGGATTGGTGTCACGCCAGACAATGTTGCGCCAGGGATTGGCGGTACAAAGCTGTGAGAGCCTAAAGCATAGATACATTTGTCGTAGTGCAGTACTTCTCCGTGTTCCAAACGAATTTCTTTTCTGCCAATATCCATACTGCTGACACGTACGCCCAGACGTAAGTCAATCATATTTTGTCTGTACCAAGCAGCTTCTTTGCTTGCGATTGCACCGTTTGCAATGTCGCCAAACATGTTTTTGGTCAGCATAGGACGGTCGTAAGGCAATTCTGTTTCATCAGAAAGTAAGATAATGTCTGCGGTTTCGTTACGGTCGCGAATGGCTTTTGCCGCATTCACTGCTGCGGTACCGCCGCCCAGGATAACGAATTTTTCAGCAGTATCCATACGGAATGTCACTTCGTCCAAGTCAACAGGTACAAAGTTTTCTTTGCCTACGCCGCAAACAGGGCAGGTTTCCAGAGAGGCATCAAAAATTTCGCCGCAAACCAAACATTTCACTAAGCCGCTTCTTCCACCGGATTTTGCTTTTTGTTTCTGTAATAATGTATCTGCAAAACGATAGCCGTATTCATAGGCTTCTACCAAATCATTTTCAGAAGGTTTCAAACGTACACAGAAGCCATCTACAACTCTTAAGCGGATTTGTTTGAGTCTTTCCAAAATGTGAGGTACGCCTTCCCCGCTCCAGCCATAGCTGCCAAATGCGCTGGCTAATTTGCCGCCATGAATGGGAGGATACATGCCTGTGGTCAAATCCCAAATAGGTTTGAGCGCTTCACATAATATGGTAGGGGTACCAAATAAAATACCATCTGCGGAAGCGATTTCGCCAGATACTTCCGCTGCGTCAGCAGTTACCATATCATACAGTTTGACTTCGATGTCGCCATTATCCTGAATCCCTTTTGCAATCTGTTCTGCAAGCTGACCAGTATAGCCGTATGCGCTTACATAAGGAATCACGACTTTTTTACGAGGGTTCTGTGGTACAGCACACCAGCCTTCGTAAATATCCATCAATTCTTCGATGTGGCTGTCCAATACAGGACCATGACCTGGACAAATCATGTCAATCTGCATTTGACGAACTGCTTGCAAAGCGGTGGTCATATAGGGCTGTTTGAATGGTCCTAAAATATTGTCGAAATAATATTTTGTCGCACGCAGATAGCCTTCTGTATCGGTAACGGTACTGCGCAAAATACCATCATGTGCATAGTGAGAGCCGAAAGAATCGCAAGTAACCAGAATTTTATCTTCCACAATATAGGTGTACATGGTATCGGGCCAATGCAGATTGGGGAAGATATGGAAACGCAGTGTTTTGTTACCAATCTTGATTTCTTCGCCGTCTTTGACTGCAATGCTGTAAAAATCATCATTGACCACTTGTTTTAAAAATCCGATTGCGGTAGGGGTAGCAAGGATTTTTGCGCGAGGGCAGATGTCCAAAATTTTCTGAATGCTGCCAGCGTGGTCAGGTTCTGTATGGTCCACAACGATATAATCAATGGTTTTGACATCTACGATTTGAGAAAGTGTTTCCAAATAATCATCAAAAAACTTTTCTTTTGCTGTTTCAAATAATACCGTTTTATCGCCGCATTTGAGTACATAGGAATTATAGGTTGTACCAAATTCGGTCATCATGATAATATCAAATACACGCAAATCTTTATCCAGTACACCGGTCCAATAAAAATCCGGTTTCAATTGCAATGCTTTCATGCACAAATGCCTCCTTTATTCTACATAATCCTAACCTATTTTTTAACGCGTAAAACAGGCAGTTCTACGGCATATCGCCGTAAAACCTCCTGTTTGCCTGTTTCATGATTCTGATATAAGAAATTGAACAAAATTTAGATTTCTTTTTTCCACAGTCCGTGTAAATTACAGTATTCATATGCTGCTACTGCGCTTTCGCCTTCTGCCAGTGCGAATACAGCTTCTGGTGCGCCTGTGTGATCCAGATAACGCATTTGTACGCCGTTTGTTGTTTGCAGACAGATCCAAGCGATGTGATGTTCTTCCAGCATAGGGTGAGCCACTTCGCCCACTTTTACGGTAACAGTGTTTGCATTGACTGTTACAACAGGTACATGTTTTTCACCTGCGCCATCAGATGTGTTGGGTACCAGTTCTGTCATTTTTTCGCCGCAGCATACGACAGGTACGCCTTTGTCCTCTACCATAGTGATGATGTTTTTGCAATGTTGACAAATAAAAAATCTTGGTGCTTTCATGTGAATGACCTCCTTCAAAAATAAAAATCATAAAAATGGATATATCATGATGTTGTGAAATATACTTCTTTTTTATGCAATTTGTTGTTTTACTTTTTACTGAATTCATGATACCATAAAAAGAAGAAAAGTGTTGTTGCAAATGCAACAGAAAGGGGGTTTTTCTTTGATATTACTGGAAAATCCACTTTTTGCCGGTATCTCTGCATCAGAATTATCGCAAATGGAAGATTGCTTCCAAATGGAGCGCAAAACATACCGCGAAAAAGAAGAATTACCCATAGGCGGCAAAATTGGTATTTTGCTCTCAGGCTGTATTTCTTTGAATCGTTTGGATATAGATGGCAATTTATCTATGTTGGAATATATGACAGAAGGTGGTATATTTGGCGCGTTTTTTTCTTTATTTGCGGATACCAGTGATTTGATGGTGATTTGTGAAAAAGCATGTACGGTAGTCTTTATTGATACGTTTCATATTACGAAACGCTGTCACAATGCTTGTCATCATCATACCGTTGTAGTAGAAAATCTATTGCAATTGATGACAGAAAAAGTCCAGCAATTGAGTGAAAAGGTAGAAATACTCTCCCATCGTTCGATACGGGAAAAATTATTATGTTATTTTCGCATGCAAAGCGGCAAACAGGGTAGTGTGCATTTTGAATTGCCTTTTTCGTTTAGTGCTTTGGCAAGTTATTTATGTGTCGACCGCAGTGCCATGACGCGCGAATTGCGCAAAATGAAAGCGGAAGGGCTTTTGGAAGTCAATGGGCGAAATATTTGTTTATACGCTTAAAAAACATCATATCCTACATTACAACACAATAACGAAAAAAATAAGAAATAGAAAAATAGAAAAATAGAAAACAGGCTGCCGGCAATCCCGACAGCCTCAGACTGTAGAGAAACTAAATTTTATACTTTTTTCAAGAGCGCGGAAGGGCTTGGGAAACGATGGTCAACACATTTGCTGCGCAAATGCCAGCCATAAATGGCTGTCCGCCCTTCTTGGCGGTGTGTAGTTTCCCAACCGGAATCCGCAGTCGGAATTTATTTCCGACGAGGAAAAGCAGGAGTTTCAAGGCTTTTTAGCCGATGGCACTCCTGCTTTATACTTCTGTTTACTCGTCAAAGGCTTGAATGAAATGAGCCTTTGACGACAGGGTATCGACTTTTTCGACACCCTGAGACTGCCGGCAATCCCGACAGCCTCATTTCTCATATTTTAGAAATCACATATTTTTAGATGGGAGGAATGGATTTTGCATACAAAACATATAGAAACGATTTATTTGGCTGGTGGCTGTTTTTGGGGCACCGAACATTATATGAAACAACAAAAAGGCGTATGTGCTACAAGGGTTGGCTATGCGTTAGGCAAACGAGAAGGCGTCATAGCACCTCCGCCTGAAACGGTAACCTATGAAACGGTATGCGCACATAGCGGGCATGCGGAAACCGTTGAGGTGGTGTTTGATACCGAACAAACAACACTGATGCAGATTTTGCAGGAGTTTGCATATACCATAGACCCAACTTCTTTGGGCAGACAAGGTATGGATATTGGCATACAATATCGCACTGGTATTTATTGGTTGGAAGAAGCGCAAGGCAAGATTGCCGCCGCGTTTTTGGAACAACTGCAAACAAAGTATGACCGCCCTGTGGTGGTGGAAAATCTGCCTTTGCTGCAATTTGTAGAAGCAGAGGAATATCATCAGCAATATTTGACAAAAAATCCAAATGGATATTGCCATATCAATTTTGAAAAAATAGAAAAAGAAAAACAACATTGTGTGCGACCAGAAGATTACAAAGTCATGACAAAAGAAGAAATGCAACAAAATCTGACAGAACTGCAATATCTCGTCACACAACGCAATGCCACAGAGCCACCCTTTCAAAATGAATATTGGCAGAAAACACAGCCCGGGATTTATGTAGACATCACATCAGGAGAGCCGCTGTTTTCTTCCAAAGATAAATTTTTCTCTGCTTGTGGGTGGCCCGCGTTTGCGCGTCCCATTGACCCCAATACCATAAACGAATACGATGATTTGACATTTGGTATGGTGCGTACCGAAGTACGCAGTCGTGTGGGCAATGCACATTTGGGACATGTGTTTGATGATGGTCCGGCGGAGTTAGGCGGTCTGCGTTATTGTATCAATTCTGCATCGCTGCGCTTTATCCCAAAAGAGGATATGGAGGCGGCAGGCTATGGCGCATTTTTGCCCTATGTCGAGGACAATGTCCAAGAAAAGCAATAAAATCGGCAAAATACAAAATTTAAGGTTGTCTTTTGTGGCAAAGAGGGCTACAATGGAACATATCAATTTTTTGGAACGCAGTAAAGGAGAGATTGTATTGGACTTGAATACCGTAAAAGCACTATACCGCCATACCGCGGATTATGCAGACAAAGAAGTAAAACTGGGCGGCTGGATTCGCACCATGCGTGTATCCAAAAACTTTGGTTTTATAGAATTGAATGATGGCTCTTTCTTCAAAAATGTACAGATTGTGTTTGAAGCGGAGCATTTGGAAAATTATACAGAAATTACAAAACTGGGCGTTGGCGCGGCAATCATCGTCAATGGGCGTTTGGTAGAAACACCAGAAGCAAAACAACCTTTTGAAATCAAAGCCCAAAGCATTGCTATCGAAGGACTGTCTACACCAGATTATCCTTTGCAGAAAAAACGCCATAGCGTAGAATTTCTGCGCCAGATTGCATATCTGCGTCCCAGAACAAATATGTTTTCCGCTACATTCCGTGTACGTAGCTTGATTGCGTATGCCATTCATGAATTTTTCCAGAATAAAGGTTTTGTGTATGCGCATACCCCAATCATCACAGGCAGTGACTGTGAGGGCGCAGGCGAAATGTTCCGCGTGACTACTTTGGATTTGAACAATCTGCCCAAAAACGAAGATGGTACGGTCGATTTTTCCAAAGACTTCTTTGGCAAAGAAACCAATCTGACCGTAAGCGGTCAGCTTTCCGCAGAAACATTTGCAATGGCATTCCGCAATGTATATACATTTGGACCAACTTTCCGTGCCGAAAATTCCAATACTGCACGTCATGCGGCAGAATTTTGGATGATTGAGCCAGAAATGGCATTTGCTGACTTGAACGATAACATGGAAGTCGCAGAAGAAATGCTCAAATACATCATACAGTATGTATTAGACAACGCACCTGAAGAAATGGAATTTTTCAACAGCTTTGTAGACAAAGGTCTGTTAGAGCGTTTGCATAATATCTTAAACAATGATTTTGGTCGTGTGACTTATACAGAAGCCGTAGATTTATTGCTCAAATCCGGCAAAAAATTTGAATATCCTGTATCTTGGGGCATTGACTTGCAGACAGAACACGAACGTTATCTGACAGAAGAAATCTTCAAAAAACCTGTTTTTGTTACCGATTATCCCAAAGACATCAAAGCATTCTATATGCGTCTGAATGATGACGGAAAGACAGTTGCAGCAATGGACTTGCTGGTTCCTGGTGTTGGCGAAATCATTGGCGGCAGCCAGAGAGAAGAACGCTTGGATAAATTGGAAGCACGTATGGAAGAATTGGGTCTGAAAAAAGAAGATTATTGGTGGTATCTGGATTTGCGCAAATACGGTGGCACAAGACATGCGGGCTATGGTCTGGGCTTTGAACGTGCTGTGATGTATTTGACAGGTATGAGCAATATCCGTGATGTACTGCCTTACCCTAGAACAGTAAGAAATGCAGAATTTTAAGTATTAAAATTTTTGGTTATGACAGAACAAAGTCATAGGCAATCAAAAAAACGCGTTTTACATGGGTATTTTGCCCAATGCAAGGCGCGTTTTTTGTGCGTCATAGAGATTTTACCAAAATTTTGTGATGTCGACA
The DNA here is from genome assembly GCA_944384295.1 of uncultured Lachnospiraceae bacterium. Taxonomy (GTDB): domain Bacteria; phylum Bacillota; class Clostridia; order Lachnospirales; family Anaerotignaceae; genus Anaerotignum. The sequence continues at coordinate 23,072 of CALWSU010000025.1, forward strand.
CCATTTGCACGCAATTCTTCATATAATGCCGTCAAAGATAAGCCTACAACATTCAAATAATCACCCTGTATGCGTTCGACCAGTATACAGCCTTTGCCTTGTATGCCATATGCGCCGGCTTTGTCCATCGGTTCGCCTGTTGCGATATAATCTAGTATTTCCTGCTGTGTCAAAGTACGAAATGTGACATCGGTTGCTGTGACAGAAGTATGCACAATTGGGTTTTCTGTATTTTCTGTCAGATATATGACGGACATACCTGTATATACGGTATGTGTTTGCCCAGACAGTTTGGAAAGCATAGCTTGTGCATCTGCGGCATCTTTGGGTTTGTGCAAGATTTCATCTGCATAAGCCACAATGGTATCGGCAGCAATCACAATTTGTCCGGCTTGTGCATGTTCTGCGACAGCAAGCCCCTTTGCTTGCGCCATTTGTGCGACCAATTGCGATGGTGTGCGCATGTCCGGCGGCAATGCGGCTTCGACTGCTCGCTCGTCAATAGGGCTGACTTGTATGGTAAAATCCAAACCCAAAAGAGAAAGCAACTCTTTGCGTCTGGGAGAATTGGAAGCTAATATGATTTGTGACATATTGGGATTGTCCTTTCTGTATTTTTTTCTCATTGTAGCAGGAAACAATATGCTTTGACAAGAATCAGAAAAAAATCGAAAAAATAAGAACATTAGAAAAAACAGAAAAAATAACAAAAGATTCGGAAAAAAGGAGAAACCATAAATGCAACCAAAAGAAAAAGTATTTACATTACCTGTCATTGCGTTGATTGCGCTGAGCTTTGTATTGGGTACCAGTGAATTTATTGTTGTGGGTGTTTTGCCGGAAATCGCACAAGGTTTGTCTGTGCCTTTGACCACAGCAGGCGGTCTGGTATCCATGTTTGCGTTTGTGTATGCGGTAGGTACGCCATTTACTGCCGCATTGGCGGGACGCTGCAATCGCTTTTGGCTGTTAATCTGTTTGGGGCTTGTGTTTGTAGTGGGGAATTTGTGGTGTGCGGTTGCGCCAAATTATATTTTGCTTTCTGCGGCACGTATTGTGCTTGCGATTGTTTCTGGTACTTTGATTTCCATCTCTATGACATTTGTACCGCAGATTACACGCGTGGAACATCGCGCGACTGTGGTTTCTTGGGTGTTTGCCGGATTCAGTTTGGCGTCTATTTTTGGCGTGCCGTTGGGTACGACCATCACACATATGTTTAGCTGGCGTGCCGCATTTGTCGCAATCACTTTATGCAGTATGGTCGTGCTTGCGCTTTTGTTTGTTTCTTTGCCTAGACAACAGGAAAAAGTACCTTCTGGATTGTTACAGCAATTTGTATTGCTCAAAGATAGCCGTATCTTTCTGAGTATACTGACTGTATTTTTTGGTGCGTCTTCCGCATATGTATTGTATACATATCTGACACCGGTGCTAGAGGAGTATATTGGGATTCCTTCTCGTTTCTTGAGTTTGGTACTGCTTTTGTTTGGTGTGATGGTACTTTTGAGTAATCTGCTTTCGGGACGCATGGCGCGAAAAAACGGTTTGTATGCCCTGCGTTTTAGTTATATTGGGTTGGCATTGTGCATGTTTGTATTGCCGTTTGCGTTGTATGTTGCACCTTTGGGCTTATTGGTCATATTCGGGATTGGGGTTTTGATGTATCTGCAAAATTCCCCCATACAGGTCAATGTATTGGATATTGCGACAAAAGAATATCCCGGCGCTGTCACATTGGCAGCTTCTACCAATTCTTTTTCGTTTAATTTTGGGATTGCGTTTGGCTCCGTTTGCGGCAGTGCGCTTGTGAATTTTGTAGATATGCGGTATTTAGGTTTTGGCGGCGGGCTTTTGGCATTGTGTGCTTTGGGCTGTGTATGGCTGTTATATCAAAAAACTGTGCAAAGATAAAAAAATAAAAAAATAAAAAAGAAAAATGGGGTGCAACGAAAACAAAATTTCCGTTACACCCCTTTTTCATGGGTTAAGGTTATGAATCAAAATGACATACTTTTCGTTATGTCAAAGTCAATTGGCTTGTATCTTTGTGTAATTTGTGCAATCAATAATTTCTTGCTGCGATTGCAAAATATGCCTGAGGGTGTTTGCAGACAGGACATACCTGAGGTGCCTGTTTGCCTACATGGATATGACCGCAGTTTGCACATTGCCAAATCATATCGCCATCGCGAGAGAATACCAGACCGCCTTTTACATTTTCTAATAATTTGCGGTATCTTGCTTCGTGTTCTTTTTCGATTGCGCCAACCATTTCAAACAGTGCCGCAATTTCCAAAAAGCCTTCTTCTTTCGCATCTTTTGCGAAACCAGCATACATATCTGTCCATTCATAATTTTCGCCTTCTGCGGCATCTAAGAGATTTTGCTCTGTAGAAGGTACAGCGCCGCCATGCAGCAGTTTGAACCAGATTTTGGCATGTTCTTTTTCATTGTTTGCAGTTTCTGTAAACAGTTCTGCAATTTGTTCATATCCGTCTTTTTTTGCTTGACTTGCGTAATAGGTGTATTTGTTTCTTGCTTCAGATTCCCCTGCAAATGCTGCGCGCAGGTTTGCTTCGGTTTTTGTGCCTTTTAAATCTTTCATGTACATACCCTCCTACTTATAAATATTTTTTATTAGTTGATAATTATTATCATTCTTGATTTAACATTATTATAACAGCTTTTAAAAATTTGTCAAGGTAAATTTTGATTTTTCAAAATAAAAATAAAAATTTATAGAAAAAAACATGCAATCCCTGTTTCCGTTTGCATAAATAAATATCTCTGCGGATTGTGATGATGTATTCTATTCCATTTTTGCGAAAATTTTAAAAAATTAGAGTGGAAAAAACGATTATTTGGTTGAAAAACAAAAAAAACCGTAGTATAATACGCCTAGAATTGTAGTACAAATATGCAAACAATGTATGATTTTATACCTTTTTGTGTGGCGCGGTTTTATCAAAAAACGGTGTGATGTTTTCATGCACAAAAAGAAGAAGGGGCAGCTTTGTATAAAATGTATACATTGTGCAATATCTCATTGTTCTCAATCAGATAAAAGAGAAGGGGTTGATCGTAAAAGCGGGTTGGAATTTTTCTGTATTGCGAAGAACAAAAGGAAAAATCATAACAATTCATTACAATTTAGGGGAGTTTGTATGTCTTTCATATCTTTGAAAATATTTGAAAACATACACAAGCAAGGAGCGTTTTTTATGCAAATACCAATATTACAAAAATTCAAAAATTCTCAAAATGAAAAACCGGGCAAAGGCTCACGGTTGGTCAGAAGCTTAATGAAAATCATTACCACGATTTTTTGCGTGAGTGCAGCACTTGTTTTTATCGTCAATATAATCATTACAAAAGTGAATATAGAAGATGAAAAACAAAGACTTTTTGAACAAACAGTACAGTATTATACAGCAGAAGTTTCCGGTTGGATGGATGTGCAAATTCAGCAACTCAAATTGATGCAACATAAATTACAATCATTTGCACCGCAAGACTTGACCTATGAAAATATTATGCCGATTGTAAAAAATTCTACAGAATATGGAAAGGATAGCGGCGTCATAGTGGATTATGTACTCTTAAGCACAAAAGAAATGATTTCGGGCGATGGATGGGAAATAGAAGAAGACTATGACCCAACACAAAATGAGTACTACATAAAACCACAAAGCATGGATGTATATATTAGTTCTCCCTATATCGATGTCACTACCCATCAGTTTATTATTACCATTTCTATGCCCTTGGAAATCAATGGCAAGTTCTATGGTGTATTGGCGCGTGATGTGAGTATAGCGGCAGTACAAGAAATACTGCATTCTTATGAAGAAACAGAAGGCAGTTATTTGTATCTGTTAGATGCGCAGGGCGGTATTTTGATGCATGCCAATGACGAATATGAAACAACCAGTAGCCAATTGGTAACCGTTTCTGATGTTGGTATGACTAGCATGCAAGAAGCCATTGGCAAAACAATCATAGAAAAAGATTATGATAGTGAAAACAAATATTTCTTTGCGGAACAAGAACCAGATAGCGGTTGGATTGTTGGTATTGCTTACCCACAAAAAGCCGTACGTCATGATATCATCACACAAGTATTGTGCAGTTTGGTTTTCTTTGTGGCTGCGGTAGTCATTGGATTGTTTATATTGACAAGCATTATGTGCAAGAAATTTTTGCCGATTTATGACGTCACAAATGCAGCCAAACAATTGGAGTATGGCAATTTTGATATTCATTTGAATGTAAACAGTCAAGACGAATTGGGTGATTTGGCGTTGAGTTTTGAAGACACTGGAGATTATTTACGCAGTGTCATCAAGGAAATCTCCAATATTTTACAAGAACTGTCCAAAGGAAATCTGACAGTCAAAACAACATTGGAATATAGAGGCGAATTTGTTACGGTACAAACTGCCATCCATCATATCATACGACAGATGAATGAAGTGATGTATAACATCGAAATGGCTGGGGAACAGGTTTCCAGCGGTGCCGCACAAGTAGCAGATAATGCACAGCATTTGTCCGAAAATTCCATGACACAGGCAGCACATGTAGAAAGTATCTTTGAGGATATGCGCCGTGTGAAAGAAGCGGTAGAAGAAAATACACGTCGTACCGTTACAACAGAAACGGTGACCATGGATGTATCCAAACAATTGGAAGAAAGCAAGAACCATATGTCTGATATGATGCAAGAAATGGATAAAATCAAGCAGTCTTCCAGCGAAATTGGAAAAATCATCAAAACCATTGAAGATATTGCATTCCAAACCAATATTTTGGCACTCAATGCGGCAGTAGAAGCCGCACGCGCAGGTGCAGCAGGCAAAGGCTTTGCTGTGGTGGCAGATGAAGTACGTGCGCTTGCCAATAAATCCGCAGAAGCGGCACAAAATACAACTGCTTTGATTCAAACTTCTATAGAAACAGTAGACCGTGGCGTAGAAGTAGCACATCAGACAGAAAAAGCACTGTTAGAAGCAGTAGAATTTGCAAATCAAGTTGTAGAAGAAACACAAGCGATTGCAGAAACATCACAAGAACAAAGTAATAATATCGACCATATCACACAAACGATTTCAGATTTCTCTGATGCGATACAAACCAATACCGCAACCGCAGAAGAAAATGCTGCAACGAGTGAGGAAATGGCAGGTCAGGCACAAATGCTCCAAGAACTTTTGGAACGTTTTGTATTGGATCATAAAATGTAAACAGCAATACCAAATAACATCATGACACAATGATAAAAAAACCGGAAATCTATTGGATAAGAGATTTCCGGTCAGCCTGTAAAAAAACTACATTTTTTACTTTTTTCAAGAACGCGGAAGGGCTTGGGAAACGAAGCGTTTCCCAAATGAAATCCGCAGTCGGAATTTATTTCCGACGAGGAAAAGCCGAAGTTTCAAGGCTTTTAGCCGATGGAATGCCGCACCCCGAAAGAGACGGGGGCAGCGAAGCTGACTTTGCGAAGCAAAGTGCTTGACCACGAGCTTTATACTTCTGTCTACTCGTCAAAGGCTTGAATGAAATGAGCCTTTGACGACAGGGTGTCGACTTTTTCGAC
>CALWSU010000026.1 GCA_944384295.1 uncultured Lachnospiraceae bacterium
GTAAAAGAAAACTATTCTCATTTCCATAATATATCAAGAAAGAGAAGGTATCAATTCATATTAACGTAACAGAATCTATAAAATATTAGGGAGAAAATGATATGAATATTTTGATTTTGAATGGCAGCCCCAGAGAAAATGGCAATACCCAGTTTTTGATTGATGCTTTTATCGCGGGCGCGTCGACACACAATCATAAAATCACAGTCGTACCCATTGCGCGCAAAAAGATTGCAGGCTGTTTGGGCTGTGAATATTGTCATACAAAAGGGCAGGGGACTTGCATACAAAAAGATGATATGCAAGAAATATATACTTTGCTGCAAGAAGCGGAAATGCTGATTTTTGCATCGCCGATTTATTATTTTCATTTGAGTGGACAATTGCAATGCGCAATCAGCCGTTTTTATGCAATCGGCAAACCCAAAAAATTGAAAAAAGTAGCACTGTTTTTGAGTTCGGGCAGCAATCATGTATATGATGGTGCAATCTATGCTTATGAAAATTCCTTTGTACAATATCTGCATTTGGAAGACTGCGGCGTTTATACTGCCTATGGCAGTCAGAATCAATCCGAAGAAAAGAAACAGGAATTGTATCAGTTTGGGCTTTCACTGCAAGAAACAACTGCTTCTGAAACAAATGTTTCTGAAAAAAGCGTTTTGGTATCCGAATTTTTGGATTATATGAATTGCCAAAAGGAAGTAGAAGCAGGTTCGCCCATACACCAATGTATGCACAAGCTGGCACAAGAAGCCATTGCGCTTACTGCGCAAATCAATGCAGGCAATCATACACCTGAAGAAAACCGCCAGCTTTTTGAAAAATTGATAGGAAAACCAGTAGGGGAAAACTTTGCTTTCTTTCCGCCGTTTTTTACAGACTGTGGAAAAAATTTGACCATTGGAAATCGTGTATTTTTCAACAGCGGTTGTAAATTACAGGACCAAGGAGGCATCACCATAGAAGACGGTGTATTGCTTGGGCATAACGTCGTATTGGCAACCTTGAATCATGATATAAATCCGTCCAAAAGAGCCAATATGCACCCGCGTCCTATCCACATTGGAAAAAATGTTTGGATTGGCTCGAATGCCACTGTATTGGCAGGGGTTACGATTGGGGAAGGTGCCATTGTTGCGGCGGGGGCTGTTGTGACAAAAGATGTCGCACCATATACTGTGGTAGGCGGTGTACCGGCGAAAATCATAAAAAAGATACAGATAGACAATCAAGAAAATGAAAACAATGAAAACAATGAAAACAATTAAGATAATGTAATACAAGCAAAATTTGTTTCAAAAATCAGTGAGGTGTTTTTTATGGCAATCAAACAAACAGCAGGACGTGAGGCTTTGGGTACCTTTGCACCCAAATTTGCGCAGTTGAATGATGATGTATTATTTGGCGAAGTTTGGAGTCGGGAAGGACTGCTTTCCTTGAGAGATCGCTCTATTGTGACAGTGGTATCTTTGCTGGCGCAAGGGCTGACCGATTCTTCTTTCCAATATCATTTGATGACTGCAAAAAAGAATGGCGTGACAAAAACAGAAATTGCCGAAATTTTGACACATGCGGCATTTTATGTAGGCTGGTCAAAAGCATGGGCGGCGTTTCGTATGGCAAAAGAAGTTTGGACAGAAGAAACCACAGCACAAGACGCAAAAACAGAACATGCAAATCATATGATTTTTCCAATTGGCGCGCCAAACGATGCTTTTGCACAATATTTTAGCGGACAAAGTTATTTGGCACCGATTTCGACAGAACAAGTGGGGATTTATAATGTCACATTTGAGCCAGGCTGTCGGAATCATTGGCATATTCATCATGCAAAACAAGGCGGGGGACAAATCTTGATTTGTGTCAATGGACAAGGGTATTATCAAGAATGGGGAAAAGAGATACAGACATTACATGTTGGCGATGTGGTACATATTCCAGTCGGCGTAAAACATTGGCATGGTGCAACGAATGATAGTTGGTTTTCTCATCTGGCGGTAGAAGTGCCGGGCGAGGGAGTTTCCAATGAATGGTTGGAAGCAGTAGAAAATGTAGATGAAAAAAAATAACTTGTCTGAAATGGTCAAAGAGGTATCTGTTATGTGCAGATACCTTCAGGGTGTCGAAAAAGTCGACACCCTGTCGTCAAAGGCTCATTTTATTCAAGCCTTTGACGAGTTGACAGAAGTATAAAGCTCGAAGCTCCATCGGCTAAAAGCCTTGAAACTTCGGCTTTTCCTCGTCGGAAATGAATTCCGACTGCGGATTCCAATTGGGAAATGACACACCGCAAAGAAGTGCGGACAGCCATTTGTGGCTGGCGTTTGCGCAGCAAACGTGTTGAACACACCACAAAGAAGTGCGGACAGCCATTTGTGGCTGGCGTTTGCGCAGCAAACGTGTTGAACATCGTTTCCCAAACCCTTCCGCATTCTTGAAAGAAGTATAAAATCTAGTTTTTTGACAGGCTAGAGGTATCTGTTATGTGCAGATACCTTTTTACTTTTTAAAAGGATACAAGCCAATTTTGTGCATACATTTTTTGCTGTCCACAAAACATATACAAAGATGACATAAAGTTGTATATAATTACAAACATGACAAACAATACTTTACGAAAACACATACACTATGGTAAAATAATGATAATATATCGTATTTTGTATGCAAATTAGAAAAACAAATGTCAACTTGACGGAAAATTGTGTAGAAAACGAGAAAGGTGTGTTTGAAGTGAACAAATTCCAAGAAATGTATCAGGCAAAATGTAAATCTCCAGAAGAAGTGGCAATGTATGTAAAATCTGGCGATGTCTGTGCATGTCCAACTGGTTTGGAAGAACCAACCGCTATTTGTGAAGCAGTAGCTGCAAGAGCTATGAAAGGGGAATTGACAGGCGTGGTACACCATGCAACATTGTCTGTCAAAGGCGGTCCTTTCATGAAACCTGAATTAAAAGGGAAATATGAATATGTTTCTTGGTTTACTGGCGGTCCTGGCAGAAAAGGTATCCAAGAAGGTATCCATACTTACATTCCTTGTAATTACAGTACAATCCCTGGCTATTGGACAGAGATACAGCCTAGATTAGATGTATTTTATGCAGAAGTATCTCCTATGGATAAACATGGATATTTCAGTTGTCCTATGGCAGGCGCAGAAGTGGTTGCAATGCGCAACAAGGCTTCTATCATTTTGCTGGATGTCAACGACCAAATGCCTCGTGTTATGGGGGATTGCTTGATTCATATTTCTCAAGTAACCGCTTTGTGTGAATCCTCCAGACCTTTGTTGGTGCTGAACAATCCTCCTTTGTCTGAAGATGACAAAAAGATTGGTCAAATGATTGCAGATGAAGTAGTAGACGGTGCAACTTTGCAGTTGGGCATTGGTGGTATCCCCAATGCAGTAGGTGTATTGCTCAAAGATAAGAAAGATTTGGGTCTGCATACAGAAATGTTTACAGATAGTATGGTAGATTTATTAGAATGTGGCGCTGTTACCAATATGAAAAAACCCATTCATGTAGGAAAAACAGTTGCAACCTTGGCTTGGGGTTCCAAAAAAATGTATGACTTTATGGACGATAACCCAGCATTTGAAATGTATCCTGTAAGCTATATCAATAACCCAAATGTCATCGCACAACATGACAATTTTGTTTCTGTAAACTCTTGTATCGAAGTGGACTTATTTGGACAAGTTTGCTCCGAAAGCATTGGTACAAAACATTATAGCGGTTCTGGCGGTCAGCTGGACTTTGTAAGAGGTGCAAATTTATCTAAAGGCGGAAAAGGCTTTATCGCTATGATGTCTACTACAAAAGGCGGTACCATTTCCAAAATCAAACCGGTTCTGACACCTGGTTCCATTGTAACAACACCTAGAAACGAAGTGGATTTCTTGGTAACAGAAAATGGTATTGTACGCTTGAAAGGTCAGACAGCAAGCCAAAGAGCAAAACTGATTATTTCTCTTGCTGCACCTCAGTTCAGAGAAGAATTGGAATTTGAAGCAAAGAAAATGAATTTGATTATCTGATGTATTTGTAAATATTGTAAATATAGCGAATATACAACAATGGGTACTAGAATTTTTTCTAGTACCCATATTTTGTCTGACATGCAGTCTGTTTTGACACATACGTTTTTTTATGATATAAAAAAATACGGAGAAAGAAAGGAATGAAGGGAAAGAAGGGAAAGAAGGGATTACATGAGAGCAAGCTGGGACGAATATTTTATGGAAATAGCGGAAATTGTCAAAACACGTTCTACCTGTTTGCGCAGACAAGTAGGTGCTGTGATTGTAAAAGACCATCGTATCATTACAACAGGGTATAATGGCGCGCCGGCAGGGTTGCAGCATTGCACCGATTTGGGCGGCTGCGAAAGAAGCAGATTGGGCATACCTTCGGGAGAACGGCATGAGTTATGCCGCGCGCTGCATGCAGAACAAAATGCAATCATACAAGCGGCAAAATTGGGGATTTCTACAGAAAATTCTACCATTTATATTACATTACAGCCCTGTGTGATTTGTGCGAAAATGCTTATCAATGCGGGCATTACCCGTATTGTGCATAAAGGCGAGTATCCAGACGAACTGGCACGTAATATTTTAGAAGAAGCAAAAATAGAGGTTGTTCGTTTTGAACAGTTGTATCCCAATTCATAAATACCATTTTGCAAGCTGGATAAAAAAGTCTGTTTCTAAATTAGAATCAGGCTTCAGAGTGTAGAAAAACTAGTTTTGGTAATTTTTTCAAGAGCGCGGAAGGGCTTGGGGAACAATTGTCAACACGTTTGCTGCGCAAACGCCAGCCATAAATGGCTGTCCGCATTTCTTTGCGGTGTGTAGTTCCCCAATTGGAATCCGCAGTCGGAATTCATTTCCGACGAGGAAAAGCAGGAAATTCAAGGCTTTTTAGCCGATGAAATTCCTGCTTTATACTTCTGTCACTCGTCAAAGGCTTGAATGAAATGAGCCTTTGACGATAGGGTGTCGATTTTTTTCGACACCCTAAATCAGGCTTTTTTTATTTGAATTTCCATAATTTTTCAGGTATAATATAAAATTAGTGATTTTGAATATGGAGATTTCGAGGTGAGTTATTTGGCAAGTAAAACAAACACTTCCAAAAGAAGAACAACGAAAAAAACAACGACCAAAAAAACACAACCAAACAATACAAAAACAACACAATCCAATCATACAAAAACAACAAAACGCAGACCGAGAGAAACCACACATTTGCCTGTGAAGGAGAAACGTTTTGGCGATACGATATTAGATGAAGTCATTTTGCTGGGTATTATTGTGATTTCTGCCGTGGCAACCTTAAGCCAAATGACAGAACATATGGGCGTGATTGGAAATATCTTTCGCTCGCTGTTACAAGGATTATTAGGATTTGGCGGATTGTTGCTGCCTTTGTGTGTGATTGCATACTGTATATGGATGCTGGTATCACAAGAAAGAAAATGGATGGTAGTGCGTGGCTGCGGCAGTTTTTTATTCATATTGGTGCTGTCTGCGGGGGCGTATCTGTTCCACCCATTGTCACAGCAATCTGGTTTAAGTTGGCTGCAAAAATGCGCTTCTTTTTATAAAGATGGTGCCTTATCCAATGGTGGATTATTGGGCGGACTATTGGGCGATGGGCTGTTGCGCATGTTTGATGCTTTGGGCAGTATCGTGATTTTGTTGGCATTATTGATTATATCCATTGTGATGGTGACGGGAAAATCTTTCTTCGGTACAGTTGGCGGTTTTGCGGAACAGCAAAAAACAAGATACCAAGAAAGAAAAGAACGTTTGCAGCAGGAAATGGAACAAATGTATGACGATGAGCCATATGAATATGAAGATGCATACGAAAATGAATACGAAAATGAATACGAAGATGATTATGATTATGAATATGATAGGGAGCCGATACAGAAAGAAGAACCCAAACCAGCAGTACAAGCAGTATCGCAAGAAAGAGAACTGCGGTATCGGCATAGACGCAAACCGACAAAAGAAGGTTTTAATATTGAGTTAGAAGAAGCGGGATATGCCCAAGAACGTCCTTTGGTGAAAGAAACGGTATTCCAAAACAAAAGAACATCTATTACAGTCAAAAAACGGGAACCGATTTATGATTATGTCAAAGATAGTGCATATAAAAACCATGAGGAAAGCGACAAAAAAGAAACTACAAACAAAGCGCTGGATAACGAAAATCACATCATACAGGGAGCACATACCACAGAAACAAATATAGAACCCAGTATACAACCCAGTATACAACCCAATATGCAACCCAGTCCCATACCACCTGTGCAAGAAGCGGCATCTTTGGCTGCGACACAGATGCAGGCACAATATGATACAGAAAATGGTATGGATACAATAGATGCAATAGATGCAATAGATGCAATAGATACCATAGATGCGGCTGAGCAAGATATTCCGATTTTTGCATCGACCATAGAGCATACCACAAGTGCGCCTAGTCTGGAAATAGAACCTATCTCAGAACCGATACCAGAATCTATGCCAAATGAGCAAACCATACACACCATACAGCCAGAACCAAAACCTGCACAAAAATCGGAACAGGCTGGCATAGAAGAATCTGAAATTTTAGAGATAGACGAAGAAATAGAGGAAGAACAAGTTGAAATAGAAGAAAAACCATATGAATTTCCGCCTTTATCTTTGTTAGGACAAGACCCCGGCGCAAATAACAGCGGAAATAAAGCAGAAATGATAGAAACCGCCAAAAAACTAGAAAATACATTGAAAAGCTTTGGCGTAGATGCAAAAGTCGTGCAAATCAATAAAGGTCCAACGGTAACAAGATATGAAGTGTCCCCTTCGCAAGGCGTGAAGGTAAGCAAAATTGTGAATTTGGCTGATGACATCGCGCTGAATTTGGCAGCAAGTGGGATTCGTATTGAGGCACCTATACCAGGAAAAGCCGCGGTCGGTATCGAAGTGCCCAATCGTCAAACGGATTCTGTATATTTGCGTACCGTATTGGAAAGCGAAGCCTTCCAAAACCATGCTTCCAAACTGGCTTTTGCTTTAGGTGTGGATATTGCCGGAAATCCTGTGGTAACAGATATTGCAAAAATGCCGCATTTGTTGATTGCAGGGGCAACCGGCAGTGGGAAAAGTGTATGTATCAATACACTGATTACCAGTATTTTATATAAAGCAACACCAAAAGAAGTCAAATTGCTTTTGGTAGACCCCAAAGTGGTAGAATTGAGCGTATACAATGGGATTCCACATCTTTTGATTCCTGTTGTAACTGACCCGAAAAAGGCTTCTGCGGCTTTGAATTGGGCAGTACGTGAAATGTTGCAGCGCTATAATTCGTTTGCGGCATGTGGCGTGCGTGATATGAAAGGATTTAACAAACAAAAAGAAGAACAGGGCGAGCCAGAAGCAAAAATGTCGCAAATCGTGATTATTATAGACGAATTGGCAGACTTGATGATGGCGGCTTCTGGTGAGGTAGAAGACGCAATTTGTCGTTTGGCACAAATGGCGCGTGCAGCAGGTATGCATTTGATTATTGCGACACAAAGACCTTCTGTAGATGTCATTACAGGCGTTATCAAAGCCAATATCCCCTCACGTATGGCTTTTGCGGTGTCTTCTGGGATTGACTCTCGTACCATTTTGGATACCGTTGGAGCGGAAAAATTGCTGGGCAAAGGGGATATGTTATTCTATCCTTCTGGACAGTCAAAGCCCGCGCGTATGCAAGGTGCATTTGTGACAGATGAAGAAGTCGAAAGCATTGTTGACTTTTTACGCAAAAATGCAAAACCAACCTATACAGAGGAAATGGTGGCAGAAATTACAACCACTGCACAAACTGGCGGCATAGACGCAGAAGTTGACGAGTTTTTCGAACAAGCTGTAGAATTGATTATTGAGAAAAAGAAAGCTTCTGTTTCTATGCTGCAACGTCAATTCCGTATTGGATATAACCGCGCTGCAAGGTTGATGGAAGATTTAGAAAAACGTGGTATGGTTGGTCCAGAAGACGGAAGCAAGCCGCGAAAAGTGCTTATCACAGCAGCACAATGGGACGAATTGCGCGGCGTGACTACAGATACAGACGAAGAAGAAATCGAAGATTGAGTATACAAAAGGAAGGTTTTTTCTTGACAAATCCTTTGGGGTGTAGTACCATTTGATTAGGAGTCATATGACTGACGGAAGTGGAGCGAACCACATGGAGTATGACGAGAAGAATGCCGACCGTCTGGGCGCTACTGCTTGGACTGTCGGCTTTTTTGCGTGGAAAAACCGGTATCATGCAGTAGAAGTAGGAAAAGTGCAGAGAGGAGCTTTTGACATGAAAACAGATTTGCAGATTGCACAAGAATGTACCATGGAACCGATTACCAGTATTGCAGCCAAAGCAGGGATTCCAGAAGAATATGTAGAATGCTATGGGAAGTATAAAGCAAAAATCAGTGACAAATATTATGAGAAAATCAAAGATAACCCAGACGCAAAACTGATTTTGGTAACTGCTGTCAATCCGACTCCCGCGGGCGAGGGGAAAACAACTGTGACCATCGGTTTGACACAGGCATTACAGCAAATGGGGAAAAATGCTTTGACTTGCTTGAGAGAACCCTCTTTAGGTCCCTGCATGGGCGTAAAAGGCGGCGCAGCTGGCGGTGGCTATGCACAAGTCGTGCCTATGGAAGACATCAATTTGCATTTTACAGGCGACTTGCATGCAATCACAACTGCAAACAATTTATTGGCGTCTATGGTGGACAACCATATCCAACAAGGCAACGAATTGAATATTGACCCTAGAAAAATTGTTTGGAAAAGAGTGGTTGACCTCAACGATAGACAATTGCGCCATGTGATTTCTGGTTTGGGCGGAAAAGTCAATGGCGTACCAAGAGAAGATAGCTTCCAAATTACAGTAGCGTCTGAAATTATGGCAATTTTCTGTTTGGCAAATGATTTGCAGAATTTGAAAGAAATGTTAGGCAAAATCATTGTGGGCTATACATACGATGATAAACCTGTCACAGCCAAAGACGTTGGCGCAGACGGCGCAATGACTGTATTATTAAAAGACGCTTTACAGCCCAATTTAGTACAAACATTAGAACATACCCCTGCAATCATTCATGGTGGACCATTCGCAAATATTGCACATGGTTGTAATAGTGTACGTGCAACAAAATTTGCTATGAAAATGGCGGACTATGTTGTCACAGAAGCAGGCTTCGGCGCGGATTTGGGTGCTGAAAAATTCTTTGACATCAAATGCAGAAAAGCTGGATTGCGTCCTGATGCGGTGGTATTGGTAGCAACCATACGTGCATTGAAATATAACGGCGGTGTGCCAAAAGCAGACTTGAGTCAAGAAAATTTGCAAGCTTTGGAAAAAGGCTTTGTCAACTTAGAAAAACATATCGAAAACATTCAAAAATATGGCGTACCTGTTGTGGTAACCCTCAATCACTTTGTAGCAGATACCGATGCAGAAGTTGCTTATGTCAAAGAACGCTGTGAAAAAATGGGCGCTACCTTCGCGGTCGCAAAAGTTTGGGCAGATGGCGGTGCCGGCGGAAAAGCATTGGCAGAAAAAGTATTGGAAACATTGGAAACAAAAGAAAACCATTTCCATGTATTATATGAAGACAATTTGAGTATCGAGGAAAAAATCAATAAAGTATGTAAAGAAATCTATGGTGCAGGTCATATCAATTTCTCTGCGGCAGCGAAAAAAACACTCGCACAAATAGACGAATTAGGTTTTTCTCATTTCCCTGTTTGTATCGCAAAAACACAGTATTCTCTTTCGGACGATCCCAAAGTATTGGGCAGACCAGAAGGCTTTGAAGTGACTGTAAAAGAAATTCGTATTTCTGCGGGTGCAGGATTTATCGTTGCATTGTTAGGTGATGTGATGACTATGCCAGGTTTACCCAAAAAACCAGCGGCATTGAATATTGATATTGATGCAGATGGTAATATCATCGGTTTATTCTGATGTTACGAATCTTATGAAGAAAAGGAGTTGCGGCGCATGAAGGCTCAGCGTATCGATGGAAAACAAATTTCCGACCAAATCAAAGAAGAAGCAGCACAAGAAGCATCTGCTTTGCGTGAAAAAGGCATTGTACCTTGTCTGGCAGTTGTGCTTGTGGGAAATGATCCGGCTTCTGCTGTATATGTCAATAATAAAAAGAAGGCATGTGAAAAAGTGGGAATTGTATCCCGTTCTTATGAATTGCCCGAAGATACAGAAGAAAATGCTTTGTTGCAATTGATTGAAGAATTGAATATGGATAAAAGTGTACATGGCATTTTGGTACAGCTGCCTTTGCCGCCGCAAATCAATGAAAAGAAAGTCATACTAGCAATTGACGCACAAAAAGACGTGGATTGTTTTCACCCATTCAATGTGGGTTTGGTACAAACTGGGGAAAAAGGCTTTTTGCCTTGTACACCCGCTGGCGTTTTGGAATTGATTGAACGCAGCGGTTATACCATTTCTGGGAAACGCTGTGTCGTAATAGGACGCAGTCATAATGTAGGAAAGCCCATTGCGATGTTGTTATTGCAAAAAAATGGCACGGTCACGATTTGCCATTCCAAAACACAAGATTTAACCGGTATCTGCAAAGAAGCGGATATTTTGGTCAGTGCAGTAGGGAAATTGCATACCGTCACAGCCGATATGGTCAAACCTGGTGCTGTTGTGATTGATGTGGGCATCAATCGAAACGAAGATGGCAAGTTATGCGGCGATGTGGATTTTGACGCAGTATCAGAGGTCGCAGGCGCAATTTCTCCCGTTCCTGGTGGGGTAGGATTGATGACAGTTGCCATGTTGATGAAAAATTGTATCACTGCGGCAAAACTGCAAAATCATATCGTATCATAATGAATCCATACACACATTACACAAATGATACAAATGATACAAATCATACAAATGATACAAATCATACAAATGATACAAATCATACAAATGAGGAATAGATACAAAGGAGTGGATGCCATATGAAACAATATGTGGTAGATGCATTTACCGATCATGTTTTTTCGGGAAATCCTGCGGCAGTTTGCGTGATGGAGCAGTGGCTTCCTGAGGAAACCATGATGCAAATTACAAAGGAAAACAATTTGTCAGAAACGGCATTTGCAGTCAAAGAAAATGACGGCTACCGTTTGCGCTGGTTTACGCCAGGCGGCGAAATTGATTTATGTGGACATGCGACATTGGCAACAGCTTTTGTGATTATGAAATATATAGATGCGCAATTGGATCATATCACATTTCATACAATGAGTGGAGATTTGGTTGTAAAAAAAGCTGGAGATTTGCTCGAAATGGATTTTCCGGCATATGATTTGCAGCCGGTGGAAATCAGCCAAGAAATCATAGATACATTGGGCATCAAACCACAGAAAGTATATATGGGACGAGATTTGTTATGTGTGGTTTCAGAAGAAGAATTTGTGAGAAACTTTGTACCAGATTTAGAAAAAATCAAAGCTTTGCCAGGCTTACTGCTGCATATTACGGCACAAGGCAAAGAATATGATTGTGTTTCTCGTAGTTTTGCGCCGAAACTGAATGTAGCAGAAGATCCGGTATGTGGTTCCGGACATTGTCATATTGTACCTTATTGGCTGCAAGCATTGCAAAAAGATACTTTGGTTGCCTATCAGGCTTCCGCGCGTGGTGGCGTATTATATTGCCAAATGAATGAAAATCGCGTTGTATTGCGTGGAAAAGCGGCATTGTACGCAGAATCTGAAATTTATTTTTAAGTAATTGAGATACCATTGTTTTTTTTACAAAGACATGGTATCTTTTTACTATATACTGATTTTACAAATTTTTGCAATATGTAGTCAAACAGAAGGGGGAGCTTTATGTCGATGCAGAAAAAAATAATTTTATTATTGCTATGTATCGTTTTGGTTGCGCTTGTTTGGATACGCAGACCACAACATATCTCCTCTTTGTTGGATTGGCAAAATAAAGAAATTGCATATTGTACCATTGCGAAAGAATCGGGAGAGGATACGGCACAAATCCGCTTGACAGAAGCCGAGGAGATTGCCGCGTTTTGTGATTTGTTGGATGCTCATACAGTATCGTTTCATTTTTGGTATGACAATCAAATTACATATGACGCCAGTCAAGATTTGTATTGGGTGCGTATCTTTTATGCGGATCATACGGCTTCTGCGCCGATTGCGTTTTTATCCGATGGGCATGTGTTTTATGACCATATAGAATATCGTTTGCACAGTACAGAGCAGGCTGTTGTCACAAAAGAATTGGAGCGTTGGTTGGAAAATTCAGAAAATACAGCCGAAAGGTAGATTTTTTCTAAAAAATATAGTATACTCAATGCAGGAAGCGGGCGGAGCAGATGTGTTCCGCCTGTTTTATGAGTACAAAGAGATACAAGGAGGAGAACCATGAAGGGAAAAGTTGCGTTTACCTCATTGGGTTGTGACAAAAATAGAGTAGACAGTGAAGTGATGTTGGGTATTTTGCATCAGAGGGGATACCAAGCAGTCGCAGAGGAAGCAGAAGCAGATTTGATTGTGGTCAATACTTGCTGTTTTATCCGTGACGCTTTGGAAGAAAGTATCGAAACCATTCTCGAAATGGCAAAATATAAAACAGAAGGGAAATGCAAAGGGCTGATTGTGACCGGCTGTTTGGGGCAACGGTATGAAAAAGAATTTTTTGAGGAATTGCCCGAAGTTGACGCGGTATTGGGTACTGCGGCATATGAGGAAATCGCAGACGCGGCAGACCGTATTTTGTCTGGGGAACATGGTTTCAAATGTTTGGAAGATATTGATAAATCTATGAAAAATGAAAACGGAAAGTTGCGTATATTATCCACAGCACCTTATACAGCATACTTAAAAATTTCAGAAGGCTGTGACAACCATTGCACATATTGTGTCATACCCAAAATGCGCGGCAAACATAGAAGCCGTAGTATGGAGAGTTTAGTGGAAGAAGCCGAAGTATTGGCAAAGCAGGGTGTAAAAGAATTGGTGGTCGTTGCGCAGGATACTTCCATTTATGGCAGGGATTTATACGGAACCTCCAAATTGCATGAATTGTTGGAAAAATTGGCGCAGATTCCAGAAATACAATGGATTCGTTTGTTATATTGCTATCCTGAAACTTTGACACAAGAAACCATTGCAGTGATGGCAAACAATAAAAAAATCTGTCATTACATTGATATGCCCATACAGCATGGCTGTGATTCCATTTTGCAACGTATGGGACGTAAAACCAGTCAAGCGGAAATTCGCGAAACTGTCAAAAGATTGCGTGCGGCGATGCCTGACATCGCCATTCGTACCACTTTGATTGTGGGATTTCCAGGAGAAACAGAGCAAGATTTTGCACAATTGCAGGATTTTGTACAAGAAATGCGCTTTGACCGTTTGGGCGTTTTCTGTTATTCTCAGGAAGAAGGCACACCTGCCGCAACCATGCCCAATCAAATTTCGGAAGAAGTCAAACAAGAGAGAAAAGAAAGTATCATGCAAATACAAAAAAATATTTCTGCGGCACGTTGTGAACAAGAAATTGGCAATACATTAGAAGTGCTGGTAGAAGGAAAATTGCCAGAAGAAAATATTTATTGCGGGCGTACACAATGGGACGCGCCAGATATTGACGGTATGGTGTTTTTTGGCGCAGAAGAAGAACCATATTCCGGGGATTTTGTGCAGGTGCAGATAAAAGAAGCAAGTGATTATGATTTGATTGGAGATGTGGTTTATGCAGATGAATTTACCGAATAAATTGACGACATTACGTGTCATTTTGATACCTGTATTTTTGTTGGTGCTGTTTTTGTTAGAGGAACCCATGAATCGTTATATTGCAGTTGCAATCTTTATCATTGCTTCTTTGACAGACTTTTTAGACGGACATTTGGCGCGAAAATATCATTTGGTGACAAATTTCGGAAAATTTATGGACCCTTTGGCAGATAAGCTTTTGGTGATGTCGGCTTTGGTGTCTATGGTGGCTTTAGAAGATTTGCCGGCATGGGTGGTCATCATCATACTGGCTAGAGAATTTGCAATCACTGGTTTTCGTACCTTGGCAATGGAAGCCAATATTGTCATGGCGGCGAGTTGGTGGGGGAAAATCAAAACCACAATACAAATGCTGATGATTATTCTGGTATTATTACAATTGCCATTTGCGCCTATGGATTGGATTGAAAATATTTTCATTGGTTTGGCTGTGTTCTTTACGATTGTTTCCGGTGTGGATTATATTGTCAAGAATCGTCAAGTCTTGCAGGGTTAAGTATAGGGGTTAAGATATGAGAAAACGGATTGAAAGCGCACAAAATAAACTCATCAAACGACTGCATGGTTTACAACTGCGCAAAAATAGAGAAAAAGAAAAGGTTTTTATTGCGGAAGGGATTCGTTTTGTGTCTGAGATTCCGTTGGATTGGGAAATTGAATTATACGCCGTATCTGATACATATGCACAAAATTATGATTTGGAAATTTTGGAACAGCGTGCACCACTTTATATCGTGCCAGATGCTTTGTTTGAAAAGATTTCCGAAACAGAACACCCCCAAGGCATTTTGGCTGTTTGTGCGCAAAAAGTATTGGATATTGCGCCATTTTTAGAAAAATCAAATCCATTTTTTCTTTTAGCAGAGGAACTCAATGACCCTGGAAATTTGGGTACCATCATTCGTACCGCAGATGCTTGCAATGTCGATGCTGTATTTTTATCACAAGGCAGTGTAGATTTATACCACCCAAAAGTATTAAGAGCGACAATGGGTTCTATTTTCCATATTGCTGTTTTTCAAGGCATTGTGCTGTCAGAAACCGCAGAAATGCTGCGCGAACGAGGTATACCGCTTTATGCGGCACATCTGAAAGGGCGGCAATATCCCTATAGTTTGAATCTGCGTCGCGCATGTGCTTTCTTGATTGGAAACGAGGCAAGAGGGATTTCGGAAGAAGCCGCGGCAATTTGCGATAGCTTTGTAAAAATTCCTATGCCAGGAGAAGCAGAATCTTTGAATGCTTCCATTGCGGCGGGTGTATTGATGTATGAAGTGGTGCGTCAAAGATTGATTCCTAGACAAAACTAAAATATACCAATATACAAATATACAAATGCGCAAAAAAAAGAAACCTCCCAAACGGTAAGAGGCTTCTTCATAAGAAAACAAAGAATGCCGAAATCCTTATGATAGAAAGAATTTTGGCATTCTTATTTTTACGAATATGGATTCGGTATGTTTTCTTCTGAAGATAGCCGTCGCAGTTCCCCTTAAGAAATCAAGAAAAAACTATGTTTTCTTAAGAGGAACTTGCTTATTGTGAGGTTTCTTTTCTTTGCTAAAAATAGGAAACTTAACGTTTTTCTACATATAATTTCAAGATTTCTACTACATCGTCTAAATCTATGGTAGAGGTATTGATGGACAAATCATAGTTTTCCAGTTTGCCCCATTTTCTGCTTGTAAAATAGTTATAATAGTTTGCACGTTTTTTATCTGTTTTGATGACAGAAGATTCTGCATGTTTTGCATCTAAACCATATAATTCTGTTGCTCTTTTGACACGGTCGTCTATGTTTGCATGGATAAAAATATTGATGCAGTTTGCAAAATCAGATAATACATAGTCCGCAGAACGCCCAACAATGACACAGCTGCCTTGTTCCGCAACTTCCTTGATGACTTGTGACTGTACGAGGAAAATTTTTTCATTCAATGGCAAACCATAAGAATCTACCGTTGGGGTAAGATTGGTCAAAGAAAATAATAAGTTACCAGTGGAAACAGATTCCGCTTCTCGGAAACATTCTTCAGAAAGACCCGTTTTTTCCGCCGCCAAATTGATGAGTTCATTATCATAAAAGGGGATATTCAATTTATCCGCCAATTTTTTGCCGATGATTCTACCACCGCTGCCATATTGTCGACTAATTGTGATAATTTTATGCTGCATATGTAAAACTCCTTTCACAATTGCTGTGTATCTTTATCATGTGATGCGATTGTTCCTTTTATATATCATACCATATTGTTCCAAAAGTTACAATCTTTTGCCGCAGGGAAACAAATCGCATACCAGCTGGGGCGAGCATATCCAAACAGAATTTAGAAAAGAGTGCTATGTTTTTTTGTCAGGAAACTTTACTTTTTTCGGAAAAATGGTATCATAGTAAACGTAAAAAAGAAAAATCAAAGTTTTTCGTATGAATAAGGAGATTAGTGAAATATGGGAGAATCTATCACCGGCTTAAAAAGAAGCCATATGTGTTGTCATGTGGACGAATCCATGATTGGACAAGAAGTGACTGTTATGGGGTGGGTACAGCGTCGCCGTGATTTGGGACAGCTGATTTTCATTGCACTGCGTGACCGCACTGGCTTGGTACAGATTGCGATTGATGGACATACTGCACCAAAAGAAATTTTTGAAAAAGCAGAAACCATTCGCAGTGAATATACTTTAGCAGTGCGCGGGATTGTAACAGCGCGTACAGAGGGCAATATCAATCCCAATATGAAAACAGGCAAAATTGAAATCATAGCATCTGAATTGCGTATTTTATCCGAATCAGAAACTACACCATTTCAGATTGAAGATAATATTACAGTCAAAGATGATTTGCGTTTGAAATATCGTTACTTGGATTTAAGACGTCCTTGTCAATTAAAAAATATTGTGCTGCGTCATCAAGTCGTACAAGCACTGCGCGCATTTTTGAACCAAGAAGGTTTCTTGGAAATCGAAACACCCATTTTGGGCAAATCTACACCCGAAGGCGCAAGAGATTATTTGGTGCCTAGCCGTGTACACCCAGGGAATTTTTATGGCTTGCCACAATCTCCACAATTGTATAAACAGTTGTTGATGGTATCCGGTATGGACCGTTATTATCAGATTGCAAAATGTTTCCGTGATGAAGATTTACGCGCGGACAGACAGCCAGAATTTACACAGGTAGATATGGAACTGTCTTTTGTAGATGTTGATGATATTCTGGACATCAATGAAAGATTGATGCAGAAAGTGTTCAAAGACATTATGAATGTAGATGTTGCATTGCCTTTGCCACGTATGACCTATCAAGAAGCTATGGAACGCTTCGGCTCGGATAAACCAGACGTGCGTTTTGGCATGGAATTGGTAAACATTTCTGATATTGTGGCAGATACAGATTTTGTTGTGTTCAAATCCGCATTGGAAGCTGGCGGCAGTGTGCGCGCAATCAATGCAAATGGCTGTGGCTCTTTCCCTAGAAAGAAAATTGATTCTTTGGTGGAATTTGTCAAAACATATCGCGCCAAAGGTTTGGCTTGGATTGTGGTTAATGAAGACGGCAGTCTGAAATCCCAGATTGCAAAATTCTTTACACCAGAAAAATTACAGGAAATTGTAACACGTATGCAGGCAAAACCTGGCGACTTGATACTGATTTGTGCAGACAAAGACAAAGTTGTGTTTGATTCTTTGGGCGCGCTGCGTTTGGAACTTTCCCGTATGTTGGAATTGACAAAGCCAGACGATTTCCGTTTCTTGTGGATTACAGAATTCCCTATGTTGGAATGGGACGAAGAAGAAAATCGTTATGTCGCAGTGCATCACCCATTCACAGCACCTATGGACGAAGATTTGGAATTGTTAGACACCAACCCAGGCGCAGTACGTGCCAAAGCATATGACATTGTTTTGAATGGGTATGAATTGGGCGGCGGTTCCATTCGTATTCATCGCAGAGATATTCAGCAAAAAATGTTTGAACTGCTTGGATTTACACAAGAAGATGCACAGGAACGTTTTGGTTTCTTGTTAGATGCGTTCAAATATGGCGTACCACCACATGGCGGTTTGGCATTTGGTCTGGACCGTATCATCATGTTGATGAGCAACGCGCCTAGCATTCGTGACGTGATTGCGTTCCCGAAAGTAAAAGATGCTTCTTGTCCTATGACAGACGCGCCGAATGTGGTAGACCAAAAACAATTGGACGAGTTGGCAATTTGTTTTAATGAAGAAATCCTCAAAGCGGCACAAGCCCAGGAAAATGAAGAATAAAAAGAAATAAAAATAAAAATAAAAATAAAAATAAGCCAGAATCCCCTATACGCCAAAAAGCGTGTAGGGGGTTTTTGTTTTGAAAAGTATACAATTTATTTTTATTGTCAGACAAAAATTTGTGCAAAATAAATCTGTTAGCACTCTTTACAAGTGAGTGCTAACAGTGTATAATGAGGACATAAATCAAGAAGCAAATCAAAATATAGAAATATAGAAATAGATTTTGCTGGAGAAAGGTGGAATGGTGATGAACTTACAAAAATTTACACAGAAATCTCTGGAGGCCATTCAAAACGCCCAATCTATGGCAGTGGAATATGGCAACCCGCAGATAGAACAACAACATATCCTCACCGCTTTGTTGATGCAGGAAGATGGCTTGATTCCGCAATTGATGCAAAGCATGGACATCAACGTCAATGCACTGTTGCAAGATGCACAAGCCGCAGTCCAAAAATTGCCTCGTGCAACAGGTGGTCAGACATATGTGGCTTCTGATACAGAAAAAATGTTGACTGCCGCAGAAAGACTGGCACAAAATATGACAGATGAATATGTTTCTGTAGAACATATTTTTATGGCAATGGTGAACAGCCCCAATGCAGCATTGAAAGAAATTTTCAAAAAACATCAGATTACAAAAGATACTTTTATGAAAATATTGGCAACCGTAAGAGGGAACACACGTGTGACAAGTGATTCCCCAGAAGCAACTTACGATGCTTTGAAAAAATATGGTACTGACTTGGTGGAAAAAGCAAGAAGCCAAAAATTAGACCCCGTTATCGGTCGTGATGACGAAATCAGAAATGTGATTCGTATTTTGTCCAGAAAAACAAAAAATAATCCTGTACTGATTGGGGAACCTGGTGTCGGCAAAACTGCAATTGCAGAAGGTTTGGCACAACGTATTGTAAAAGAAGACGTACCAAACAGCTTGAAAGACAAAACCATATTCTCTTTGGACATGGGCGCTTTGATTGCAGGCGCAAAATTCAGAGGGGAATTTGAAGAAAGATTGAAAGCTGTTTTGAACGAAGTCAAGAAAAGCGAAGGCAAAATCATACTGTTTATTGATGAATTGCATACCATTGTTGGCGCAGGCAAAACAGATGGCGCAATGGACGCAGGCAACCTCTTGAAACCTATGCTGGCAAGAGGGGAACTGCATTGTATTGGCGCAACCACATTGAATGAATATAAACAATATATCGAAAAAGATCCCGCTTTGGAACGTCGTTTCCAGCCGGTTATGGTCAATGAGCCAACTGTGGAAGATACCATTGCAATTTTGCGTGGTCTGAAAGAACGTTATGAAGTATATCATGGTGTGAAAATTCAAGACCAAGCTATGATTGCCGCTGCAACGTTATCCAATCGTTATATCTCTGACCGTTTCTTGCCAGATAAAGCGATTGACTTGGTAGACGAAGCATGTGCGATGATTCGTACAGAAATGGATTCTATGCCTACAGAATTGGACGTTATCCAAAGAAAAATCATTCAGCATGAAATCGAAGAAGCTGCTTTGAAAAAAGAAGATGACAAGCTTTCTCAAGAACATCTGCAAGAGATTCAAAAAGAATTGGCAGAAATGCGTACCGAATTTGCAACCCTGAAAGCAAAATGGGAAAACGAAAAAGAAGCCATTGGCGTGGTACAAAAACTCAGAGAGCAAATTGAAGATGTCAATGCACAAATCGAAACAGCCGAACGCCATTATGATTTGAATAAAGCGGCTGAATTGAAATATGGGAAATTGCCCCAATTGCAAAAAGAATTGGAAGAAAAAGAAAGAGAAGCAGAAGAAAATGGTGCAAAAAATACACTGTTGCGTGATAAAGTAACAGAAGAAGAAATTGCACGTATCATAGAACGTTGGACAGGGATTCCGGTTGCCAAATTGATGGAAGGCGAAAGAGAAAAATTATTGCATCTGGAAGATATACTGCATGAAAGAGTCGTTGGACAAGAAGAAGCAGTACAAAAAGTTTCCGAAGCGATTTTGCGTAGCCGTGCAGGGATTCAAAGCCCAAATCGTCCGATTGGTTCGTTCCTGTTCTTGGGTCCTACTGGTGTCGGCAAAACAGAACTGGCGAAAACTTTGGCAGAATGTCTGTTTGATGACGAAAAAAATATGGTGCGTATCGACATGACAGAATACATGGAAAAATTCAGTGTATCTCGACTGATTGGGGCACCTCCCGGATATGTTGGGTACGAAGAAGGCGGACAATTGACAGAAGCCGTTCGTAGAAAACCATACTCCGTCATACTGTTTGATGAAGTGGAAAAAGCCCATCCAGATGTATTTAATATTTTGCTGCAAGTTTTGGACGATGGTCGTATCACAGATTCACAAGGCAGAACCGTAGACTTTAAGAATACAGTCATTATATTGACCAGCAACTTGGGTTCTCAATATCTGTTAGAAGGCATCGACGACAACGGCGAAATCAAACCAGAAGCAAAAGCACAGGTGGAAGAATTGCTGCATCACTCCTTCCGACCAGAATTTTTGAATCGTCTGGACGAGATTGTATTCTATAAACCGCTGACAAAAGACAATATTACAAATATCATTGATTTGATTATCAAAGATTTGAATCGTCGTTTGGCAGATAGACAGCTCAAATGCGAATTGACAGAACGCGCAAAGGCATATATCGTAGAAACAGGATATGACCCCGCGTTTGGTGCAAGACCATTGAAACGTTTGATTCAAAGAGAAATCGAAACATTGTTGGCAAGAAAAATCATTGCGGGGGATATTGCGCAAGGCGATACCTTTGTGGTAGATGTGGTCAATGGTGTATATGAAATTACCGTAAAAGAATCTTAAGAAATGAATTTTAGGTGGTGTATTGTAAGAAAATACAATGCACCACCATTTTTTATGAATAGATATGTCAGAATGTTAGAATAGAAAAAACTGGTAAATGCTTGCCAAAGTGCGAAAAACTTGATACACTTTGTATACGGTGAATATCATGTATATTTACTAGTTTGATGGAAAGGAGGAAAAACCACATGAAAAAATTGCTGGAAATTATCATCAGTTTGTTGGTTACAGTAGCAACTTTTGCAATACTGCATGTTTTGCAACGCTTTGGATTTTTGAACTTGGATTCTATGCCATATGCAGTGTATTTGCCTGTGGGATTTGCAATTATTACCGGACTTATATTTTATTCTATTATATCTTCCCCTGTGACCAATTTATTGATGAAACGCTTGGCACAAACAGAAGATAGATTGATTAAAATGAATTTCAAAGAATTGGTATTTTCTGTTTTCGGCTGTTTGATTGGTTTGGTGATTGCCAATCTGATTGGGATTGCCTTTCGTGGATTGGGCACAGCAGGCACCATTATTGTAGTGTTGCTCAATATATTATTGGGTGTGCTTGGCTTTCGCGTGGCACGCAGAAAAAAAGACGATGTCGATGTGAGCAATATACAAAAGATTTTAAGCCCCGCCGCTTTGATGCCACCCAAAACAACAGCATATGGTCGTCCCAAAATTTTGGACACCAGTGTTATCATTGACGGTCGTATTTTGGATTTGCTGCAAACCGGCTTTATTGAAGGTACGATTATCATTCCAAACTTTGTTTTGGAAGAACTGCGTCATATCGCGGATTCTGCCGACAGTTTGAAACGCAATCGCGGCAGGCGTGGTTTGGATATTTTGAATGAAATTCAAAAACAACTTGCCGTTCCTGTAGAAATCAAGGATTTTACAACCCAGCAACCCATGGAAGTCGATTCCATGTTGCTCAAAATGGCGGAGGATATGGATGCTTTTGTGGTGACAAATGATTTTAATTTGAATAAAGTTGCGGAATTTCAAGGCGTGCGTGTGCTCAATATCAATGAATTGGCAAATGCCATAAAGCCAGTGGTACTGCCGGGAGAAGAAATGCAGGTGACTGTCATCAAAGAAGGAAAAGAACAAGGGCAGGGCGTTGCTTATTTGAATGATGGTACTATGATTGTCATAGATGGCGGCAATCGGCATATAGGAGAAACAAAAAAAGTTTCCGTGACAAGTGTACTGCAAACGGCGGCAGGGCGTATGATTTTTGCCAAAACAATGGAGTAATCAGAGAGAAAAAACAGAAAAAACAGATAACACAGAAAAAGCGATGCACCAGAAAGGAGCTTCTGTCATGAAGGATTTCCCATATTGTACAGCGATTTTGGTGGCGGCTGGACAAGGAAAACGTATGGGTACGCAAATGAGCAAACAATTTTTGCCCGTATGCGGAAAAGAGATTTTAGCATGGACGGTAGAGGTGTTTGAGAAAAGCCCATATATACAGAAAATTATCATTATGGCAAGCCAAGATGGTTTCTCTGATATTCTGGCATTGTGCAAACAATACGGCTGGAAAAAAATACAGTCGGTTGCATTGGGCGGCAAAGAAAGACAGGATTCTGTATCCAATGGTTTGGCGCAATTGGACGAACGGACAGAGATTGTTGTGATTCATGACACAGTACGCCCATTTGTTACAGATGAGATGATTGGAAACAGCATAAAAGCGGCTATGGAATATGGCGGCGCTGTGATTGGTGTTCCCGCAAAAGATACCATAAAAGTATGTGACGCGGAAGGCATCGCTGTGCAAACGCCAGACCGCAATACATTATGGCAGATACAAACGCCCCAAACATTCCAAAAAAATATCATTGTACCAGCATATCAAAATGCCGCAAAAACTGGCTTTGTGGGTACAGATGATGCTTCTGTGGCTGAATTTGCGGGGCATCGTGTCAAAGTGATGATGGGCAGTTATCGAAATATCAAAATCACAACACCAGAGGATTTGTGCATTGCGCAGGCTTTTTTGCAAGAGGCACAGGCGCAAGCCCCAAAAGAAGCACAAACGAACCAAGAAGCCCCAAAAGCAACACAAACCAAGCCAGAAACAAAACCGCATCAAGATACCCAAACAGAAAAAGCAGTCATCATTTATACAGATGGCGCATGTTCGGGCAATCCTGGACCGGGCGGATATGGTGTTGTATTATTATACGGCAGCGCAAAAAAAGAATTATCCGCAGGCTATCGTTTGACAACCAACAATCGTATGGAAATTTTGGCGGTCATTGTGGGATTGGAAGCATTGAAAGCGCCTTGTTCTGTGACATTATACAGTGACTCAAGATATGTGGTAGACGCCATAGAAAAAGGTTGGGTGACTCGTTGGAAGGAAAAAGGTTGGTACCGCACTGCAAAAGAAAAAGCGTCTAATGTGGATTTGTGGGAAAGGCTTTTGGTACAACTGGAACGTCATGACGTCAAATTCCGTTGGGTGAAAGGACATGCAGACAATCCCGGCAATGAAAGATGCGACGCTTTGGCACGTGCCGCCATAGCAAAAGGGGATTTGTTAGAAGATACAGCCTATCAAAAAATGTAGTTTTTTTGCATATTTTTGTATATTATGTAAGAAAATCGAATTTGGTGTATGGAATTTTGGATTGACACTACTAGAAATATATGGTAGTATCAAAGCGTAAGATTTTTTATTTTTTTTCCAAGTAGGAGGATTTATCAATGAAAAAAGGTACAGTAAAATGGTTCAATGCAGAAAAAGGTTTCGGTTTTATTTCCGTTCCCGGTGAAGATGATGTATTTGTACATTTCTCTGCAATTCAGGCAGAAGGCTACAAAACACTGGAAGAAGGTCAGGAAGTAGAATTTGAAGTGGTACAGGGCGCAAAAGGTCCTCAGGCTGCAAATGTAACAAAGGCTTAATCAATCTTAGTATAAATCCATAGATGCATCAGGCATTGAGAAATATATATAGTTCGGTTATGTCACAAAAGCCCGTTATGAAAAAAACGGGCTTTTTTGTGTGTAAAGATAGGAAATTTGTGATTTTTTTCTGTACATGAATTGCAAGGCGCGTGTAGCTGTGATAAAATAACATGATGTACGTAAGAAAAGAGAAGAAATGGAGCGTATCAAGTATGAGAGAACATATTGAAAAAATTCGTAATGTTGCGATTATTGCGCATGTAGACCATGGCAAAACAACTTTGGTAGACCAAATGCTCAAACAAAGCGGTATTTTTCGTTCTAACCAAGTGGTACAAGAACGTGTCATGGATAGTGGCGATATTGAAAGAGAACGTGGGATTACAATTTTGTCTAAAAATACAGCCGTGCATTATGGCGATACAAAGATTAATATTATTGATACACCTGGACATGCCGATTTTGGCGGCGAAGTAGAACGTGTATTGAAAATGGTAGATGGTGTGGTTTTGGTGGTAGATGCGTTTGAAGGTCCTATGCCCCAGACAAAATTTGTATTGCGTAAGGCTTTGGAACTCAATCACCCCGTTGTGGTATGTGTGAATAAAGTAGACCGCCCCGAAGCCAGACCACAAGAAGTGGTGGATGAAGTTTTGGAATTGTTCTTGGAATTAGATGCAAATGACCAGCAGTTGGATTCTCCATTTGTGTTTGCCTCCGCGCGTGGTGGGTATGCTTCCACAGACCCAGAAGCCAGAAGCGGCGATATGAAACCATTGTTTGAGGCAATCTTGAACCATATTCCAGCACCGCAAGGCGATGTGGAAGCACCTTTGCAGGCTTTGATTTCTACCATTGACTATAGCGAATATGTTGGTAGAATTGGGATTGGTAAAATTGAAAATGGTACCATTCATGTAAACGATGAAGTTGTGGTACTGAATATGCATAATGCAGATACACAGAAAAAAGTGCGTATTACAAAACTGTACGAGTTTGACGGCTTGCAGCGTGTGGAAGTCAAAGAGGCAAGCGTGGGCAGCATTGTGGCTTTGAGTGGTATCGAAAATATCATGATTGGAGATACTATTTGTTCTCCTTTGAAACCAGAACCCTTACCATTTGTGAAGATTTCAGAACCCACATTGTCTATGAATTTTTCTGTTAACGATAGTCCTTTCGCAGGTACAGAAGGGAAATTTGTCACATCTCGTCAGTTGCGTGATAGATTGTATAAAGAATTGAATACAGATGTAAGTTTGCGTGTAGAAGATACAGATTCTATGGATTCTCTGAAAGTATCCGGCAGAGGGGAATTACACCTTTCTATACTGGTGGAAACCTTGCGCCGTGAAGGTTATGAATTTCAGGTTTCTAAGCCGGAAGTATTGTTCCATGAAATCAACGGCAAAAAATGCGAGCCTATGGAAGCCGTTACCATTGATGTACCCGAAGAATTTGTGGGAAATGTGATTGAGAAATTGGGTTCTCGCAAAGGGGAAATGACAAATATGTATCCTGCAAAGGGTGGATATACACGTTTGGAATTTTCTATCCCTGCAAGAGGGCTGATTGGATACCGCAATGAGTTTTTGACAGATACAAAAGGCAACGGCATTTTGAATTCCATTTTTGATGGATATGCACCCTATAAAGGCGAAATCCCAACACGTGCACAAGGTTCTTTGGTTGCGTTTGAAAGCGGCGAAGCCATTACCTATGGTTTGTATAATGCACAAGAAAGAGGAGATTTGTTCATTGGTGCGGGTGTCAAAGTATATGAAGGTATGATTGTAGGCAGAAACGCAAGAGCAGACGATATGGACATCAATGTTTGCAAAAAGAAACAATTGACCAATACACGTTCTTCTGGTTCTGACGATGCGTTACGCTTGACACCACCCATTCAGATGTCTTTGGAGCAATGCATGGAATTTATCGGAGAAGATGAACTGGTGGAAGTGACACCCATCAGTCTGCGTATGCGTAAAAAAGTGTTAGATTGTAACCAACGCAGAAAATTGAGAATCCACGGAAAATAATAAATCATAACAATAAGCAAATATACAAATATGCAAATAAGCAAAAGATGGTATGTTGAGGTGAGAAAAACATGGTAACAAGTTCTAAGAAAAAGGGGACATTTGTCAAACAGGCGGCAATTTTGGCGTCGGCTGGTCTATTGGTGCGCTTTCTTGGATTTGTATACCGTTTGCCTTTGACAAATATGTTGGGGGACGAAGGCAATGGCATTTATGGTATGGGGTACTATATCTATACCTTTTTGTTGATTTTGTCCTCCGCAGGTTTACCAGCAGCGATTTCCAAATTGGTATCAGAGCGTTTGGCGTTGCGACAATATCGAAATGCACATCGTGTGTTTCAGACGGCTCTCATCATTTCTACCACTTTGGGCATGTTGTTTGCCATTTTAATGGCACTCACAGCCCGACAAACTGCGGCATTGGTAAAGTCGGCAGATAGCTATTATGCAATCTTGACACTTTGCCCGACTTTGGTCATTGTTGCGATTATGTCGGTATATCGTGGATATTTCCAAGGTATGAATACTATGGTACCCACAGCGGTATCACAAATCGTGGAACAGATTTTCAACGCGTTTTTTAGTGTATATCTCGCGTATGTGTTTTTGCAAGTACGGATTCCAGAAGGTCAAACAAAAAATATCGCTTTGGGTGCGGCAGGCGGTACTATGGGTACAGGCATTGGCGCGGCAGCCGGTTTGGTGGTTGTTTTACTCAGCTATATTTCGATTCGCCCATATTTGCTGCGTCGTTCCCAAATTTGCAAACAACAATATGAAGAAAGCAAGAAAGAACTGACCAGAAGTTTGCTGCGGACTGCATGGCCTATCATTGTGGGGACAGCCGTATTTAGCATGACAAATTTGATTGATATTGGTATGGTAATGCGTATCTTGACTGCTTCGGGTTATTCAGAATCAGAAGCAACCGTATTATATGGTCAGCTTTCTGGGAAATATGTGACCTTGACGACATTACCCGTCGCCATTTCTTCCTCCATTGCCACGGCAGTATTGCCAAGCATTGCAGCGTCAAACCGTTTGGGTGAGAAAAAGCAAATCAAGCGAAAAATGAATTTGACCATGCGCATTTCTATGATTATTTCGGTACCGGCAGCGGTGGGCATAGGTGTTTTAGGTCCTCAAATCATTGCAATGCTGTTTCCAGATGCGCCAGACGGCGGCATTTTGTTGACCATAGGTTCCGTGTCTATCATTTTCCTTGCGCTATGCCAAACCGCAACCGGCATTTTGCAAGGCATTGGGCATATCAAAGTGCCTGTAGTCGGTGCTGTCTTAGGTGCAATCATGAAAGTGATATTAAATGCTTTGTTGATTCCCATTCCTTCTTTGAATGTCATAGGCGCGGTATTGTCTACAACAGGCTGTTATTTGGTGGCGTCTATTTTCAATGTTTATATGTTGAGCAAATTGACACATGTGCGGTTTGATTTCAACCGTATATTATGGAAACCTTGCATCGGTTCCTTGATTATGGGGCTGGGAGCATTCGGCATTTACAAAGGTTTCTATCTATTACTGCCCAATAATACTGTATGCACATTGACCGCCATTGTATTGGCAATCTTTATTTATGGCATTGTGATGCTTTTGATTCGCGGTATACAAGAGGAAGATTTGGAATCTATCCCTATGGGCAGAAAATTGATTCGATTGTGTAAAAAAGCGCATATGTTATGAGCAGATAGCTCTTTTGTCTTTTGGCAAAAGGGCTTTTGCAGCATATACCGAATTAGGTTGTCGACAAAGTCGACAACCCTTCGTCAAAAGCTCATTTCATTCAAGCTTTTGACGAGTAGACAGAAGTATAAAGCTCTGGTCAAGCACTTTGCTTCGCAAAGTCAGCTTCGCTGCCCCCGTTTCT
>CALWSU010000027.1 GCA_944384295.1 uncultured Lachnospiraceae bacterium
TTCTGTCTACTCGTCAAAGGCTTGAATGAAATGAGCCTTTGACGACAGGGTGTCGACTTTTTCGACACCCTGAAGCATGTTATCTATATCGAAAAGATAACATGCTTTTTTATGCTCACTATTCTCTAAAAATAAAAATGGATATTCAATTTATGCCGTGGCATCATCACATAAATCAATTGTCATATACAAAATTCCATATCTATCTGCAATACCGATTCCACTTCTGCTCATTTGCGCATCAAAAACATTTCCATATCGCGCTGCAACTCGCATCAGTTCCATATACAATTGTGGTGTTTCTCCTTGATAACGTACCAATACTTCTGTAGCAGAATGGAATGTCATACCGCTTTCTTGCATACGTGCAAACGGTGTGCGCCCATCTTTGCCTGTATAATCAAAATATTCCTGTTCTACCATATCTAAACTATGTGCATAAGCAGATTCCATCAAAACATCTTCCCATTGTAATACTTGCAATCCTTTTTCCTGTCGTTTGACATTGATAATTTCAAACAATTCTTTTTGTATCGCAAGACGTTGCTGTGTAGTTAGTTCTGTTTGTTGTGGATATTTTTGCGCAAAATCCGCAGTCTGTAACAAAATACCACTCACTCGATTTTCATAATCTAGAATCAATTGTGCTTTTGCTTGTGCACTTTCACAAACGATTGTATTATTGCGTTCTACAAAGGTAAAACCTTCTGGGATATTCCCCAACTGTGTACCACCGGTGATATTACAATACTTCATATTTTGCACTGGTGAGAAAATCTCTACAATTTTATCTTGGTCAAATATAATCATGACATAAGGTGTATTCGATTGTGCATATACATAGCGTTCTAAACCATGTACCGTTCGATCGATACGCGTTGGTTGTCCCCAAGCGCCAATGACAGCATTTTTCGTTGCACCGATAGAGACTGTTTTCGACCCCAAATGCACACGATTTTTTTCAAAATTAGATTGCTGCACACTTTCATAATATTCATATGCACACAAAAACGCAGATACTGCTTCTTGCACACGCAATGTCTTTTTTGGCGCAAAGGTGCCATCTTCATAACCAGAAACCAAACCAGCATGATATGCCATGTTGATATATTGTTGGGTAGATGATAATAAATTTTTTGTATCTGAAAAAGGATTTTCTGCATTGTTTTGTGTCATATCCAATCCACAAGCGGATAATGTGCGAATCAGCATAATACACATTTGTTCTCTTGTCAATGTTGCATCTGGGCGAAATACGCCAGGCTCTACCCCAGCAATAATTCCCAACGAATATGCAGCCAGCACTTGCGTATCCTCACAATCAGAAAATGGGCTTTCTTGCGGAACCTGTACATCTTTTCCAGTTACTTTTTCATAAAATGCTACCACGATTTTACAAAAATCTTTTCGTGTGATGTCATCTGTTGCATGCTGCATCATATCATCTGTCAAAAAACCCAAATCGTAAGCCGTTTGCATTTTTTCCACAGCCCAAGCAGAGGCATTTGTTTCTACTGCTGCTGACACAGGTACAACAAAACTTGCACAAAGCAAACATGTCATCGCCATTGTTGCAAAACGTTTCATGGTATATACACTCCTTTTTCTTATGAATCTCAGAAATTTCGATACATCTCATTTCTGTTTACATAACTGCTTTTTTGATGTATACTCTAGTATTATACCATAAATTCAAGCTTTCGCAACCTGCACAATATTTTATATATAAAAAGAGCGTTGCGCTCCATATAAAAATTGGATTGCAACACTCTTTCGTATCCTATCATAAATGATTGAATATTAAACTTCTTCATGATGATGCAGTGCTTCAATATCATTGACTGGCTTTTTCAAACCGTCAATCTTGATATTATTTTTTTCTGCATAATCCCATAACGCTGCATGTAACGCTTCTTCCGCCAAGCAAGAACAGTGTACTTTCACTGGTGGCAAACCGTCCAGCGCTTCCATCACCGCTTTATTTGTCACCTGCAATGCGTCTTGCACTGTTTTTCCTTTTACCAATTCTGTTGCCATAGAACTGGTTGCAACGGCGGCACCACAGCCAAATGTACGAAATTTTGCATCTACAATCACACCATTTTCGATTTGTAAATACACTTTCATAATATCGCCACATTTTGCATTTCCAACTGTGCCAACACCGCTTGCATCTGCAATTTCTCCAACGTTTCTAGGATTCATAAAATGGTCCATTACTTTTTCACTGTATTCTGTCATGAGTTTTTCCTCCTTAGTCTTTTTCAAAATTGTATCATTCTATTTTATCAATTCTGTTGCTTCATAATTTCTTCATATAATGGTGACATTTCGCGCAAACGCTGTACGATAGGTGGCAGTTTTTGCAGTACTTCATCAATTTCTGCATCTGTATTATCCCAATCTAATGTCAGTCGCAAAGAACCATGTGCTTTTTCATGTGGCAAACCAATTGCAAGCAGTACATGTGATGGGTCTAAGGAACCAGATGTGCAAGCAGAACCACTGGAAGCAGCGATGCCAGCCGCATCTAACAATAACAACATAGATTCGCCTTCTATAAACTCAAAAGAGATATTGCAGTTACCAGGCAGTCTATCCGTAGGATGACCATTCAATTTACTATATGGAATGGTATCCAAAATGCCATGAATCAAACGGTCACGCATTTTTTCCAGTCTAGGTGTGACTTCTGGCATCTCTGCTACAGCCAATTCTACCGCTTTGCCTAAACCAACAATTCCCGGAATATTTTCTGTACCTGCACGCATTTTCTTTTCCTGCGCACCACCAAAAATCAAAGGACATACTTTGATACCTGTGCGAATGTAGATTGCTCCAATCCCTTTTGGTGCACCTAATTTATGTCCACTGATGGAAAGCAAATCAATCTGCATTTGTTCTACATCAATTGGTACATGCCCCATAGCCTGTACTGCATCGGTATGAAAAACGATTCCTTTTTCTTTGGCTAGTTTACCAATTTCTGCAATAGGCTGTATGGTACCGATTTCGTTATTGGCAAACATAACCGAAATCAAAATAGTTTCAGGACGGATTGCCGCTTTCAAATCTTCCATACGAATTTTACCATTTTCGTCTACATCTAAATATGTGACTGCAAAACCATGTTTTTCCAAATATTCGCATGTATGCAAAATCGCATGGTGTTCGATTTTGGTTGTAATGATATGGTTACCTTTTTGCTGCATCGCTTCTGCAACGCCACGCAATGCCATATTATCACTTTCTGAGCCTCCTGCTGTAAAATAGATTTCAGTCGGCTTTGCATGGATGGCTTCTGCCACTTGCGCTCTTGCATGTTCCAAAGCTTTTTTACTTTCTTTTGCAACTACATAGATACCTGATGCATTTCCATAATGTTCTGTAAAATATGGTAACATTTCTGCTAAAACTTCTTGACGTACTGGTGTAGTAGCGGCATGATCCATATAAATTTTTGTTTTCATATCAATTCCTCCTAATGGAAAATAGTTTATGTTATATCATAGTATTCTTATATGTTTTATGTGATTTCAATTTACCACTTTTTTATATTTTTGTCAACAGAAAATACACAAAAATCAACAAAAATTATTACTTTTTCTATTCACAGTTTGTGATATTTCAAAATCTTTTCTTGTTTTCTGTGTCATGCCCTTTTCTCGCTCCTCAAATCCCCATATAATATTCTCATATTAAAATGATGTGTTTTTGTAGAATAGGAGATACATTGTCATTTCAAAATCAAAGTACACAATATACTATTGCTATAGAATAATGTATTTTGTAATAATTCTACACATACCAAGGCAACCTATCATAAGCTGATGCTTTTATGA
Organism: uncultured Lachnospiraceae bacterium; assembly: GCA_944384295.1. Taxonomy (GTDB): domain Bacteria; phylum Bacillota; class Clostridia; order Lachnospirales; family Anaerotignaceae; genus Anaerotignum. Next base: position 3,843 of record CALWSU010000027.1, read on the forward strand.
TTTTTATGCTTTTTTATGTTTTTAATGTTTTGGTAATATGGGAAATGAGGTGAGTTTTATGGTGGAATTCAAGCACAGATTAAAGATGCTACGAAAAGAGAAAAAATTGACACAGGTGAAACTTGGTGAAATGCTAAATTACGGCTATACCGCCATTGCCAATTATGAATCCGGCAGAAATCAACCTGCGATTGCTGATCTTAAAAAAATCGCCTCTATCTTCGATGTTTCTTTAGACTATCTTCTTGGTGTCAATGATATTCGTCACCCTTATATCGTAGATGAGGATTCCGCGGAATTTAATCGTTTTCAATCGTATTATACACAGTTGAATAAATCCAATCGACAAGAACTTTTGCTGTACATGCAATGGTTATTAGATCGTCAAAAAAAGTTGCAAGAAGAAAATTTGCTTTCTGCAAAAGACGGTTCCGAAACGGCTTCTTTGCGTGTTGCGCAAACAGAAACAGAATACAAAAAAGATTAATGTAAAAAAGAAGTACAAAATTTCTAATAAACGAAATCTTGTACTTCTTTGTTTATGTCGTATCTTTTACATTGGTTTTGTAATATCCGCCACAGTTGCCTGCACAAATTGTATCAGTGTATCAGGGGAAAGTAAAATCTGTTCTCCCTGCTTTCCTGCACTGACTGCAATTTCATCAAATTGTAAAGCGGTCTGGTCAAGAAACGTTGGATATTTCTTTTTCATACCAATCGGCGAACAACCGCCGCGAATATAGCCTGTCAATCCAAGCAATTCTTTGACTTGCGTCATCTCTAACTTTTTATTTCCAGACACCGCAGCTGCTTTTTTCAAGTCCAGTTCTTGATCCACTGGAATACAAAAAACCAAAATACCTGTTTTATCTCCTCGTGTGACTAATGTTTTAAAGACCTGTGCTGGCATCAAACCCACTTGCTGCGCTGCAAAAATCCCTGCATGGCTATGATCTTCATATGCATAAGTCGCTGTACGAAATGCAATGCCAGCCGCTTCTAATTGACGCATTGCATTTGTTTTTACAATTGCATCATTACTTTTTTTCATCGTTCTCCTTCTTCCTTTGTAAGCGATGTCAATCGTCTAATACAATAAAACCTAAATTTTCTCCAGTTCGTTGTTTCATCAATTCTACTGCCGCATAATCACTTTCTACAAAAATAAGCTGCCATACACCATCTACCAATGCAGCAACATAACGATTCCCATTTGTTAATACAACATAAAAATAATTCTTTACACCACATTGATAATAAATATCACTTTCCTGTGCAATCATCTGTCGTTGCATCATCGTATTGATGAGCGACGAATCCTTTTTGACCACATAAGGCTGCCATGCTGCCAAATTATAGTCCGGCAATATTTCTAAATTCAAATCAGGCAAAGCACGATTGACGCTATAAATTGGATTATATATACTTTGCAGATTTGTAAATACGACTTCCCAATAATTATTGTCATTGCGCAAGATATACTGCTTAATATCTGCCGTATTTTGTTTATTGGAAAATGTAATCACAGCATATTTATCATCTTTTCGGATTTCTCTGACAAAATAATCCTCCAATTTTCCTTCATATAATCCTACAAAATTTAGGATTCGACCATAATCTGGGGTCGTAGAAATCAATCGACCAACTGTACCATGATTTTGATTATACAAAGATAATAGTTGTGTATAGTCTACGCTCGTGATACTGCCTGCTTTATCCGCAGCAGTTGCCAAAAGATATTTCCCATCATTTTGGCGATGTGCAGCAAAAACGCAAAGTTGTTTGCTTTCGTCCGGCACTTCTGCGCCTACATATTGTGCTACATCTCTGCCATCTACTAATAGAATTTCATAATCTTTGGCTGATAAACCATCTGCCAAATATCCATTCTCCACCAAAGTATCTACTGTAATATAATTTCCTGCGTAATAAGCATATAATTTTCCGTTTTTTGAAATCCACCCTGCTTTTACACATAAATCGTTATATGCCTGCTGTGCCGCTGTTGCAACTGCTTTCAAATTTTGATATTGCATTGTGTTTTCACTTTGCCAAAATGGCTTTGTTTCTACTACAGGTTGTGGATTCGATGCCGTTTCCTCTTGTTTATTCTGATTTGCTTGTTGTCGTGCATTTTCTTCTTTTTCTGTATGTACTTCCGGTTTGAGTGTTTCGATTTCGCTCACATCTGGAGCACCTATCATTTCTGGTTCTGTCTTTTCTTCTATTTCTTCTATTTCTTCTGATTCTGGTGATTGCAAGATTGGTGTTTCTTCTTGTGCCATGGTAGTATCCTGCTCTTTTTCAGACTGTGCAGGTGTAGTATTTGCTTGTCGTTGCAACCAACCACAGCTTGTACATACAAACACACAAACCAATATCAACATACAGAAATTTCTGTATGTATTATTTTTCAATATAATCATCCTTTTTATCTGCAATGGCTTCGTATACAGAACACAATTCTTGCTCATGTACTGCCAAAATTTCTGACAATTTTTCCGCCATTTGTATTGGTTCATCTATCCATGCAAAAGTCAGTACCCATACTGGATTCAAATGACCATCTTCTTCGGTGATGCTGTCTACCAATCCTTGAAAAACTTCTGTATCGTAATAATCAAAAACTGCATCATATTCCCAATCTTCTAATTCTTTTGCACATGTCAAGCCCATATGTACCATAGGCATCTGGGCATCCTCTTGTACAAAAATTTGAAACAATAAATCCATATTGCCAGCCACAGAATAACAGCCCATTTCTTTGGTCAAAAAACCAGTGTCTGCTTCTTTTAACATCAATACAACTGCGGACTCTTCCATGAATATCTCCTCTTTTCTCTTTTTTCTCTTTTTTCTCATTTTTCTTTTCTCTTGCTATTCATCATTCTACAAAAATGAAACACTGTAAAACACTTCTTAATATTATACTACAAAATGTTTTTCGTTGCAAGAAAGCCCGAACATTCCGCCATTTGCACGCCGTCGGATTGATAAAGGAACATAACTATGTAATGCCGAAAAAATTTCTTTCGGCAAAATCACACATTTTTTTATTTTGACGCAATCGAATCAGGAAAGTTCCTCCTTTGTTCTGATTGATACGCATTGATGCACATTATCCCTGATATTTTGCAATATCTTCTAATGTAATTTCTGGCTGCAAAGCAATATTGATTGCATTGGCAATAATATTTGCCAAACGGTCTACCACAGCATCTACTTCTTTCGGTGTGACAAACATGTTTTCTGCATATGGTGTTAACATTTGTGTAATCAAATGATATTTTTCTTCCCCTTCTAAACTGCGCAGCATTGCATAAAATGCTTCTTCCTGTCCCGTTTGTTGCTGCATTTGTTCCAACATACAATCCATAGTATCATTGACCAATGTTGCCGCATCTACGACCGTAGGTACCCCAATTGCAATCACAGGAATACCTAAAGTTTCCTTACTCAACAATTTGCGTTGATTCCCAACGCCTGCACCTGGTGCCAATCCAGTATCCGAAAGCTGTATGGTCGCGTTGATACGACTTGTCTTTCTTGCCGCTAAAGCATCTATGGCTAAAATCAAATCGGGGTGCATTTTTTCAGAAATCCCTTTGACAATTTCCCCTGTTTCAATCCCTGTCAAACCCATAACCCCTGGACTGATTGCAGCGACAGGACGCATTGTTTTTGCAATATTTTCTGGCAAAGCTTGTGATAGATGGCGTGTAACCAAAATGCGGGATACTACTTTCGGACCCAAGGCATCTGGTGTAATATTCCAGTTTCCTAAACCGACTACCAACACAGTCGCTTTTGCTTTCGGCTTTGCTAAAGTACTCAATTCTTTTGCCAATGCCTGAATAATTTCTTTGTGACTGTCTACATCATTTTCTTTTAACGCTTGTGCTTCTAATGTAATATAATTGCCTTTTGGTTTTCCCATCTGTTGACTGGCTTGTTCGGTTTGAATCTGCACTCTTGTCAAAATGTAGCTGTCTGTTTCTTCTGTATCTACATGGATTCCTGTTTCTTGTGTTTCTTCTATCATTTCACGCGCTTCGATTGCCAAATCGGTACGAATGGAGAAACGTTTTTGCATATTTTTTTCGTTTATATTCATTTCTATCACCCTTTCTCATACTTTGCCTTATTTTTTCCGTAGTTTTTTAAATATATTCATTGACTTATGTCGCATCATCGGGTAGAATATATGGTGTTGAATTAACCACAGGCTGCGTAATGCCTGACCGTGTCGGAGGAATTTGTCCTCAAGGTGGTTAATGGTAATTGAAAAAGCGATATTCCCCAATATCGAAAGAGAAAACCACAAAAAGATTTTTTTAGGAGGAAAACAAATTGGCTAATATTAAATCTGCAAAAAAAAGAATCAAAGTAATCAACAAAAAGACTCTGAGAAATAAAATGATTAAATCTCAGGTAAAAACAGCAATGAAAAAAGTTATCGTAGCAGTAAATGCTGGTGATAACGATGCAGCTGCTGTTGCTTTAAAAGGTGCAACATCCGCAATCGACAGAGCATATATCAAAGGCATTTTCCACAAAAATGCTGCTGCAAGAAAAAAATCTTCTTTGACTAGATTAGTAAACGGTCTGTAAGATAGATAATTGATTTCGTTGATGATAAAAGTGATGAATACGCGTTTTCGCGTTTTTATCACTTTTTTCTTTGATTTTCTCTCTTAGACTATATCATATCTCTTTTGCATAGAAACATGTATTGTTTTGATATGATACATTCTTTGTAGAGATTATATGGTATCTCATGATGTTTTGGAAAAGGAGTGGCAAATATGACAGAACGTATGAAAAAAGTAGAAGAAAATCACAAAAAGGGTTATAACTGTGCACAGGCTGTTGCTTGCGCATACAGCGATTTATTTGGTGTAGATGAAAAAGAAGCATTTCGTGCTGTAGAATGTTTTGGTCGCGGCATGGGTGTGATGGGTACTTGTGGCGCAGTATCTGCTATGGCATATCTGGTAGGGCTGAAAGTATCCGATGCCAATTTAGAAAATCCAAAAACAAAAGTAGATTGTTATAATACTTTCCACCCTATGAGCAAAGCTTTTGAGGAAAAAAATCAATCTACCATTTGCAGTGAACTGAAAGGAATCCATACAGGCGTTACCTTAAGAAGCTGCCCTGGCTGCATGACAGATGCCGCTGAAATTATCGAAAAACACTTGATTGCAAAAGAATAAAAAAACAAATCCCCCTTCTCATTTTAGAAGGGGGTATTTTTATTTTCAGTTTTCATTATTTTGTAAAAATGTTTTTACTGAAACTTTTGTAAAATCATCTGTCACAACATCGGCAAGGGATAAATCTTGTTTCCCGCTAGTGGGATTTTGATAACCTAATACCCACATACCCGCTGCTTTTGCGGCACGCAATCCATTTGTAGAATCTTCTACCACAAAACAATCCTGCGCACAAACATCAAGTTGACGCGCTGCTTCCAAGTATACGTCTGGTGCAGGTTTTCCTTGCGGCACTTCTTCCCCACTCACAATCACATCAAAATAGGGCAATAAACCAATCGTTTGTAAAATCCACTCAATCAATGCATGGTCTGTAGAAGACGCCAAACCAATCGGGGATCCCGCCGCTTGTATCTGTTCCAATAAGGCTTTGCTGCCACGAATGGCATGTGCATGACTTTCTAAAAATAATTTTCTTACAATTTCCGCACGATAAGATAGCATATCTTCCAAATCTGCCGCAATATGAAATACTTTTTGATAAATCGGAAAACGCATTGGATTTGTCATACCTGCATACTGCTCAATCTGTTGTCGTGTCACGGTTGCGCCAAAATGAGCCATCATGGCAATATCTGCATCATAATGTATGGGTTGACTATCAATCAATACACCGTCCATATCAAATATAAAAGCATGTTTTTTCATTCTTCCTTCTCCTCTATTTTCTGTTGGTCATGTTGATAGTATCTAGCAGCATCTTCTGGAAGTACAGTATTGATAAAACAATCTGTGGCATGTTCAAACCCTGCAAAACCGCCAATTCTAGGTAAAATTTGTAAATGCCAATGAAAATCCTCCCTTGATTTCGGTGCATCCATCAAACAGATATTATATCCTACATTGGCGCGTAATGTTTTGACCTTTGGTAATAGATATTGCAATAATGATGCCAAATACTGCAAATGTTCTCTTGTCAATTCCGAAAAAGATGTCATATGTGTTTTGGGTAATATCCACAACTCATAAGGAAACCGCGAAGCATATGGCGCAATTGCAAGAAATTCTTGATTTTCTGCTGCAATCCTATTTTTTTGCTGTTGTTCATATGCAATCATATCGCAAAACTTGCACCCAGTCTGCATACCCAAAAGTATCATTTTGCGAATTCGTTCTGGTACAATCGGCACTCCCATGATTTGCCAATGAGAATGCTGTATGCTCATACCTGCTTCTGCACCACAATTCTTAAAAATTTGGACATACTTTGTTTCTGGGTTTTCTCGTATACTATGATACCGCATTTGCAATACTTGCAATATATGAAAAATTTCTTGATCTGACAATTGGTCAATGGTTTGTCCATGCTTTGGTGTATCTACCAAAACTTCATGCTGTCCTCCGCCAATCACTTGTTCATAAAATGTTTCCTTGCTTACCTGCGCAATCTCCGTATCTACAGCTGGATACATATTCGGAAATACCCGCACATGCCATGCGCCGTCTGCACCATCTTGATAAATTGCAGGCGTTGTAGATGCTTCTTTTCCAATACAAAATGGACAATCTATATCTTCTTTTTGATTGACTGTACGCCATTGGAATTGATAGGGTCTTTGTTTTCTATTTTGTGCATATAGCGTCCATTCTCCTGTAAAAGGGTTTCTGCGAAATTCTGACATGCTTCACCACTCCCCTTACGCGCCATTTTCAATATTCCAACTTTCCATATTCTGAAAAACATTGATACGATTGGGCTGTATCTCTCCTGTAACTTCTTCAGATACCATAAGCACATCTTGTCGATATGCGATGCTAATATAAGGCAGTTCCTCGGATAAACGCTTTTGCAAATTGCTATATGCCAAAAGCATTTCTCCTTCTTGAATTGCTTGTTGTGCTGCTGTCAATAATTGATCTATTTCTTCATTGGTATAACCAATATAGTTATATGCACCGCCTGTCGCAAAAAACGGCGTCAAATCTAACACTTCTGACATACGCCAGCCGCCAACTACTAAATCAAAATCTCCTGACTGCAATTTTTCACTATATACCTTATATGTCTGTTCTTCTATGGTAACCGCAAAACCAACGGTTTCCAATTCTTCTTTCATTGTTGCAGTAATCTGTTTGCGTGCTGTATTTTCTTGATTGACCAAAATAGAAATACGCAGTTCTTGTGTGCTGCCGTCTTCTTGAGTACGTTCCAAAACACCATCTTGGTTTGTATCAGCCCAACCTGCATTTTTTAACAAAGTTTCTGTCATTTGTGGGTCATACGAATAAGATACCACATTTTCTTCATACAACCAAAATTGAGGGCTGACTGGTGTATTTGTCATTTGTGCATATTGTAAATAAATGCTTTCGTAAATATAATCTTTTGGTATGGCATAAGCAATTGCTTGTCGCATATTTTTATCCAAAAATAATTCGCGTCCAAAATTAAAGCCCACAAAATCATAAATACCAGAATCAAAAGCATAACTTTTGAGCTGATCTTCTGTAGTCAAATATTTTCCCGCTTCTGTTGCGTCCATGACCATAGCATCTAATATTCCTTGACTAAGCGAAAAAACATCTGTATCTTCCCCAGCAGTAATACGTACTTGAATTTTTTTAATATTCGGCGCACCTTTGATATAATTTTCATTCGCCACCAATGTCAAAGAAGATGCCATCGTATAACTTTCTACACGATAGGGGCCATTTCCCATAGGCTGCATATCATTGGTTTCTGCTGCACCTTGGTAATAAGATGCAGGAATGATTGGAAAATATAATGCAGATAGATTTCCGCTAAAAGGTCTGCGAAACTGTATATTCAAGGTCTTACTTCCTGTTTTTGTACACGAAGCCACATAATCTGTCACATGTTTATATACAGAATCTTCTGGTGCATTGACGATTGTTTGATAAGAAAACACCACATCGTCTGCGGTAACTGGTGTACCGTCTTGCCAATTTAAATTATCTTGTAATACCACTGACAATGTACTGCCATCTGGGGATAATGTCCAACTTTGTGCTACGCCGCTTGCTGGCTTTCCATTGTCCGCTTGTCCTATCAATGGCAAAAATACCAATTTTAAGATACGATCGACCGATGCATCTCGATTGCGTAGCGGATTTAATGTTTCTGGTACCCGCATAGAAAGCGTAAAATCATCTTGTATCGCTACAGTTTGTGCATCTTTTCCTGTTTGTACGGAAAACTCCTCTGTTGTTTCCTCCCCACTACAGCCTGTCAGTCCCAACAATAAGACCAGTGCCAAAATCCCAAATATTCGTTTCATTTTGCCGCTGTCCTCCTTCTTAAACCCCATATCGCCATTGATAGAATTTTTGCATTGTAATTACTTTCTTAACATAGCGATCTGTTTCGGCATATGGAATCTCATCTAAGGTCAGACCGTCTTTGCTTTTTTCTTCATCTGCAAGCCATTGTGCTACCTTATTATGACCAGCATTATATCCCGCCAAAGAAGTCTGTAATGTTCCATCAAATTTTTCTAACAACCACCCCAAATACCAACACCCAATTTCTATATTGGTTGCTGGATTGAAAATATCAATATTTTTTCCTTCTAAATCTGGGATTTGTTCTGCTGCCCATACTGCAGTGTCATCACCAATCTGCATCAAACCCTTTGCTCCTGCGTGAGAAACCGCTTGTGCATCATAACCGCTTTCACACAAAATCACAGCATACACCAAAGATGGCTCTACACCATATTGTGTTGCGTATTCTTCCACTTCTTCCTCATATGCCAAAGGTACTAATTTTGGACATACAACAAAATATCCGAATGCTGTCACGATACCCAATAAAAATATCCATGTCAGCAATTTTTTCAAACCTCGCATCGTTCTTGCTCCTCTATTGTGCAATCTTTTGTATTGCATTTTGCAGTTGTTGTTCTAATTGCGTGATATCTCCGCTATTATCTAATATCAAGTCTGCCCTTTCTGCATACTCATTCCATGTTTTCTGGTTTGCAATACGCGCCATAGCAGATTCCTGACTGATACCATCTCGCATCATAACACGTGCAGCACGTACGTTTTCAGACGCATAAACCACCCAAATCTGATCGCATAATGCATCTAAACCCACTTCAAACAATAATGGCGCATCTAATACGATACAGAGTGCTGTTCCTTCTGCCTTTGCCTGTGCGATTTCTTCCCGCATTTGTGCCACAATATATGTATGGGTACACTGATTCAAAAATGCCAGTTCCGCAGCATCATGAAACACAATATCACCTAATTTTTTACGGAAAATGCTACCATCCTCTTGTAAAATTCCTTGTCCAAAATGTGCTACAATTTCCTCATATGCGGGCTTACCGACTTCTACAATCTGTCGACTGATGGCGTCTGCATCTACAATCACCGCACCCATTTGCGCCAAACGGCGACTGACAACGCTTTTTCCGCTGCCAGTACCGCCCGTCAAACCTATGACTTTCATAACCTTCCACCCTTTTTATTTTGCATCGAACCAAGTATCTCCCATATGCACATCTACTTCTAATGGTACAGAAAGTTGTACCGCTTGTTCCATATTTTCTTTTAAAATTTTTGCGACAGCTTCTTTTTCTTCCCGATACGTTTCAATCAACAATTCATCATGCACTTGTAAAATCAAGCGGGAACGGTATCCGCCTTCTTTCAAAGCACGATGCACTTTGACCATAGCGATTTTGATAATATCCGCGGCACTGCCTTGTATTGGCATATTCATAGCAACACGTTCCCCAAAAGAACGCTGCACATGATTTCCGCTTTGCAGTTCTGGCATAGCACGTCTGCGATGGAAAATAGTGGAAACATACCCTTGTTCTTCTGCCATTTGAATCATACGTTCCTGATATTCTTTAATTTTTGGATATTTGGCAAAATATGACGCGATATATTGTTCCGCTTCTTTTCTAGTAATTTCTAAATCTTGACTCAAGCTAAAAGCACCAATGCCATATACAATCCCGAAATTGACTGCCTTTGCATTACGTCTTTGCAATGATGTTACTTCTTCAAAAGGCACATGAAACACCTGTGATGCAGTCAAACGATGAATGTCTTGTTGATTGCGAAAGGCTTCTATCAAAGTTTCATCTCCTGCGATATGCGCCAACACACGCAATTCGATTTGAGAATAATCCGCATCTAAAAAACAGTAATCTGCATCTGTTGGTATAAATACTTTGCGCAATTGTCTGCCCAATTCCAAACGGATTGGTATATTTTGCAAATTCGGTTCTGTAGAACTAATACGACCCGTAGCAGTAATGGTTTGATGGAATGTGGAATAAATTTTATCTGTCTTTTTATCTAACACAGATAACAGACCATCGGCATATGTGCTTTTTAATTTTGCCAATTGTCGATAATATAATATTTTTTCTACAATGGGATAGTCTGTTTTTAATTTTTCCAAAACATCTGCTGCTGTAGAATATCCAGTTTTTGTTTTTTTGCCGCCTGGTATGCCTAAATGTTCAAACAAGACCACTCCAAGCTGTTTTGGGGAATTGAGATTGAATTCTTCTCCTGCAAGTGTATAAATTTCTTCTGTAATTGTATTGATGCTTTCCTCTAATTGCTTTTGATAAACCAACAACGCTTGTTTGTCTACCTTCATACCATAATATTCCATATCTGCCAATACATATAACAAAGGCATTTCAATCTGGAAAAATAATTCTGTTTGCTCTTGTTCCTGCAACTGCTGCAACATGACATGCTTTGCACGATATGCAATTTCTGATTGTCTTGCCGCAAAACGAACACGTTCCTCTACTGGCACCAATTCCCAAGCAATTTTATTTCTGCCCTTGCCCAACACTTCTTCCGCAGAAGGATATACTTCTGACAGAAAATCACGCGCCAAATCATCATATGCATAAGAATTCCCTGTAGGATTGAGCAAATATGCTGCTAAAGCTGTGTCAAAATCCGCCACAACGTCACGAAATCCATATTCTGACAACAAACGAATATTGGTTTTTACATCATGTCCAATTTTATGATACGCCGATGCAGACAAAAACGGCTTTGCGATTTCCAATAAATCATTTGGGGCAAAATTAGGAGATATTTCCACAAAAACTGCGTCTTGCCCTTCTTGATAAACTGAAATCCCTTTCCAAACTCCATCGTCTACAATCAAAATATAAGCTGTTTCTTTTTGCTGCAAGTCTGCAAAATAGGCTTGTGCTTCTGATTTTGTCGTAATATGGCGATAATTTTGTGTAGTTGGTACAGCTGCTTTTGCACTTTGTTCAAAGTGCGGCAACAAGCTTTTGAATTCCAAACGCTTCACCAATGCATAGGCTTCTGGTGTAAAAAGGTTTTTGATTTGCACATCTTCTGGCACCAAAGCAATATCCATATCACGTACAATGGTTGCTAAATATTGACTCAATCGCGCTTGTTCTGCGTATGTGACAAGATTTTCAGAAGCCTTTTTTGGTTTCACTTCACTTGCATGCAAAATCGCATTTTCTAATGTATGATATTGCTGTATGATTTTTGAAGCTGTTTTTTCTCCAATACCTGGTACACCTGGTATATTGTCTGATGCATCTCCCATTAATGCCTTGACATCAATAAACTCTGTCGGTGTCACACCATATTTTTCTATTACATCGGCTGCGTAATAATCTTCCGTTTCGGTACGTCCGCCTTTTGTTTTTGGAATACGAACTTTTAAAGTATCGCTCGCAATTTGCAATAAATCCCTATCGCCAGATACAACTACCACAGACCAACCTGCTTGCTCTGCCTTTTGGGACAGGCTTCCCAAAATATCATCTGCTTCAAATCCTTCTTGTGCAAACATAGCAATGCCCATTGTCCCAAGGACTTCTTTTAGCAATGGCATTTGCTCTCTCAATTCCTCTGGCATACCTTTTCTGGTGCCTTTATAATCTGCAAATGTTTGATGACGAAATGTAGGTGCGTGTAAATCAAACGCAACCGCCAAATATTGCGGTGTTTCTTCCTCTAACAATTTCAATAATATATTTAAAAATCCATAAACTGCATTGGTGTAGCGTCCTTCTGCATTGGTCAGCAAAGGTACGCCATAAAATGCACGATTTACAATACTATTTCCATCTACCAGCATGATTTTTTTTGTCATATGTTTCTCCTTTTCCCTACTTTACGAAAGTAACATGCTATGTTTCATTATACACCAATTCCCATAAAAAAGTATGGCAAACATCGAAAAAAAATATTACAAAAAAGTAACAGAAAGTATGCTTTCCTTCATATATCAAGATATATCAAATGTGTATTTCTTTTTATATAAAATATCATTGTATTATTTTTTAGGAAACAACTTTCTTTCTCGTGGCTTCGCACATATGATATATCAATATTCTCTTTGTGACAGGAGGCAAAGTATGAAAAAACAACTTTCTATAGGTATGGCTGTCTTATGCAGTATCTTTCTGATGGCAGGCTGTAGTACACAAGACACAAACGCAGATTTGACACCGGTACGACTGAATGAAGTGGTACATTCTGTATTTTATGCGCCCCAATATGTCGCGCAAGAACTGGGATTTTTTGCAGAAGAAGGTTTAGATGTCAGTGTCACAATCGGCAATGGCGCAGATAAATCTATGACTGCATTATTATCTGATTCTGCCGATATTGCCTTATTGGGAACAGAAGCAGGCATTTATGTGTATAACGAAGGAAAAGAAAACTATCCCAAAGCATTTTTACAATTGACACAACGTGCAGGCAACTTCTTGGTATCACGTACCGAAGAACCAGATTTTCAATGGACAGATTTAGAAGGCAAATCTGTCATTGGCGGCAGATTGGGTGGTATGCCAGAATTGGTATTGGAATATGTATTACGGGAAAATGGATTGACCCCTTTCACAGATGTAGAAATTGTCAATAATATTGATTTTTCTTCTACTGCAGGCGCTTTCACTGGTGATGTAGGTGATTATACGGTAGAATTTGAACCAACCGCAACCGCATTACAAAACAGTGGCGCTGGTTATATCGTAGCTTCTTTAGGGCAAGCCAGCGGATATGTACCTTATACGGTATATATGGCAAATGATGCCTACATGCAGGAACACCCAGAAGTCATAGAAGCCTTTACACGTGCCATTTATCGTGGACAAATTTGGGTAGATACCCACACACCCGAAGAAATTGCGGAAGTTATTTTACCACAATTTCCCGATTCTGATTTGGAAACATTGACTACTATCATTGCACGCTATCAAGAACAAGATACTTGGAAAACTGACCCCATTTTTTCTGAGGAAGGTTTTACATTGATTCAAGACATCATGGAACAAGGCGGAGAACTGGAACAACGTGTTCCTTTTACTGACTTTGTAGATAACAGTTTTGCGCAAAAAGTAGTAGATGAAGGGGTAACACAGCCTTAAATCTTGCGCAATCCCGAACAAGGAGCCATACAAAAAGCCCCAATTGAAACCAAAATGTTTCTTTTGGGGCTTTTTCATATCTTCTTATTTTTTTACAAACTAAAGCTTTTGACATGTTCATCTTTTGCTAATAAATCAGCCAATTCTGCGCCAACATTGCCCATCTCACGACTGACTTGCAAACTAACTGTCACAGTATGGTCATCATTTTTATCCATTTTGATATGATGAATCAAAATTTTACGTGTTGCCAATTCTAATTTCAAGCGTTCTATACCGTCCACACAATCCTCATATGTCACTGTCAATGTTTCATATACAGGTCCATCAAAACGCTGTAAATGATTGAGCATACCCACTTGTACAAGCACAATCAACATGGTAGTGGCAATGCCAACTACATATAAGCCACCGCCAATGGCAAGCCCAATGCCAGCCGTTGCCCATAAACCCGCAGCAGTTGTCAAACCACGTATCGAAACACCACGCACAAAAATAACCCCAGCACCCAAAAAGGAAACACCTGTAATCACATTTGCTGCCACACGAGAGGCGTCTACTGTAATATCTTTATATGCCAGCACATCAAAAAACGCATATTTGGAAACAATCATCATCATTGCAGCACCCAATGCAACAATAATATGTGTACGGATTCCGGCTTCCTTATGTCTTCGACTACGTTCATAGCCCACCAAGCCACCACAAATACAAGAAAGTATCAGACGGAGTACAAATTCCATTTCGGTTGAAAGTATATATATGATATTTTCCCACATAGATTCACCCCCATTTGCAATATTTATTTGCACTGCTCATATTTTAATCTGCTCTATTTTGTGACATATATTGATTATACCAGCGCAACATGATAATATCAAACGATAATCTTTAGATATATCATGCAAGATTAGAAAGGAAACAAATTATGATTGATGCCAAACTGACCACCTTATTGGCTTTGATTGAAGCCCAAAGCTATACCAAAGCTGCACAGATGCTTTCTCTCACACAACCCGCTGTCAGCCAACATATTCGTGGTTTAGAACAAGAATACGGAATTAAAATTTTCTTGAAAGACAGCAAAGGGCTTATATTGACGCCAGAAGGAAAAATATTAGAAAAATACGCACGTCGAGAAACAGCCCTTTATCATAATTTATTACAAGACTTTGAAACTTATCGCAGCGGAATCAACCGTTTTGTCATTGGCATTACGCCTTCTGCAGAAGAAAATATCGTGCCACGTGTCATTGCTACATACTGCAACCAATATCCAGATACAAAAATTACGATTGTAACTGATACCATACAGACCATCGCAAACAAATTAAAAACTTATGAAGTGGATATTGCCATTGTGGAAGGGCAAATTGTGGAAGATGGTGTCACCTCAATATTATTGGATACAGATTATTTATGTTTTATTGTATCACCATCACATCCTTTTGCTGCGCGAAAAAGCGTATCATTGGAAGAAGTGAAACAAGAACGCTTGATTATACGACCTCAAGGCGCTGGTACACGCAAAATGTTTGAAACTTATTTATATAGTTGTAATGAAACATTGAAAAATTTTCATGTCATGTTAGAAATCGACAACGTATCCACCATAAAAGATTTAGTGGAGTCTAATTTAGGCGTTTCTATCATTGCGCATTCTACCTGTATTTCAGAAGCGCATAGCGGACAATTGAAAATCATACCAATTGAAAATTTTCAGACATTTCGAGAAATCAATCTAGTCGTACGAGATGATTTCAGTCAAAAAAATTTATTGCAAGACTTATATTCCATCTATCAATCCTGCCGTTGAAATAATCTTCTATCCATCGCATTTTTTGATATACCATATGTGTTAGACTTGCGTTTTTTATGTGAAAATGTTACACTGACAAAAAGGAGGTTTTGTAAAATGTATACAACTAGTATTGCCGTACAGGTTTTACCTGACGTAACAGAAACAGAAAAAGTGTTAGCAATTGTAGATAAGGTGATCGCATATATTGACAGCACAGGGTATCATTATGTTGTAGGTCCTTTTGAAACAACAATCGAAGGAGATTTAGAAGGTCTGATGCAAATTGCAAAACGTTGTCAAGAAATTCCAATCGAAGAAGGCGCGCCTTCTACCAAGACTTATATCAAAGTATTCCACAACCCAACTGGGGTTCTGACCATCAACGAAAAAATTGATAAATTTCAAAAGTAATCATACAAACAAAGGATCAAGATGCTCTATGACAAAAAATATTATATTTGATTTAGACGGAACATTGATTGATTCCATGCCTGTTTGGCGCAATACAGGAAAAAGATATTTAGAAAGTCATAATATCCCCATTCCATCAAATTTGCTTTCCATTCTTAAAAAGCAAACTTTGCCCCAAACCGCTGAATTCTTTCGCAAAGAATTGGGGGCGACGCAAAGCGTGGAGGAAATCTGCCAAGAGGTCATCTCTTATGTTTCCGATCAATATGCATACCATATTCCTCTCAAGCCTTTTGTAAAAGATTTTTTGCAAGCACAAAAAGCAAAAGGGGTCAAAATGTGTATATTAACCGCTTCTGAAGCTAGTTATATACACTTAGCCTTAGAACGTTTAGAAATTTTACCATACTTTGAATTTGTAGCAACCTGTACAGAAATGGGTGCAACCAAAGACAGCCCGGACGTATTTTATCGTATGATGGAACGTTTAGGGGGTACAAAAGAAGATACTCTGATTTTTGAAGATGCGTATTATGCAATCAAAGGTGCAAAAGATGGCGGTTTATGTGTATACGCCATTGCAGACCATACTTCAGAAACAGAAACCGCACAAATCAAATCGATTGCAGATAAATACATACAAAGCTATGCAGAGTTGTTATAAAATTTTTTTATTTGCTTGTTTATGTGTGGTAATTCTATGAATGGAAGTGAACGAAATACTATGTTTTCTGAAACTTATGAATTTCCAGAAGAATATATTGGTGTATCTTGCTCTGTATATTCTGATTTAGGGAAAAAATTATATGAAGGTACCATTGATAGCTATGATTCCATTCGCCAAGAACTCGCAATTATGGCAAAAGACCGGCGTGAGGTTGTTTTTGATGATTTGCAATATGGTACCAATGTAAAAATATTTTTGCGTCTATATAAATTAAAACGCACCATTGTTGTATTCTATGGCACAATTTTACGTTCTTTAACAGACTGCTTGTTTATTTCTTTGAAACAAGCTGAAGCATTGCACGAAAGTCGGAAACATTTTAGAATCGAAACACAATCAGAAGCACGTATCCAACAATTAATTCTTTTGCCGGATACCAATGAAATCATCACTGTGAAAGAATCCAATCCCTGCCATGTAGTAGATGTTAGCATCAAAGGAATCGGATTTTGGAGTCCAGGCAATTATAATGTCGGAGATGTTTTGCTTTTATCTGATTTGGAATTTGAGTCTATGACTGTAGTACATCAATTTTATTGTGTCATTAGAAGAAAGAAACAAGATGAAACCAAAAAACAGTCATATTTTTATGGCTGCGAATTTATTGCAGTTCCAACACGTGCAGAAGACGAATTATGTCGTGATATTTTTCTATTGCAAACCAAAAAATCTCAAGAAGACGCAGAAAACGAACAATCCAATTTTATATAAGTACATAAAAAAACCAGAAGTTTTTCAATTTCTGGTTTTTTTCTTACAAAACTTATTCTGATATTTTATTTTGAATTTTTCCAATGATGTCTTCTTGTTTGAATACGACACATTGGCGAATTGCATTCTTAAACGCTTTTGCATTGGAACTACCATGGGCTTTGACCACCAAAGCTTTTAATCCAATAAACGGCGCTCCCCCCACTTCGTCTGCGTCAAAATGTTTCTTTATATTGCGAAATGGCTTGATTAACATAGCTGCCGCAATTTTATACATACCTTTGGTAATCTCATCTCTGATAATTTCTACTAAAGTTTTGCTCAAGCCCTCTGCAAATTTTAAGATGGTATTCCCAACAAATCCATCGCATACTACAACATCTGCTTCCCCAAAAGGAATGTTGCGTGGCTCAATATTCCCCACAAAATTCAAATCTGTTTTTTCCAATAGTTCATACGCTTCTTTGGTCAATGCGTTTCCTTTTTCTTTTTCTGCACCAATATTGACCAAAGCTACAGTTGGATTTTGTTTTCCAAACACATTTTCCACATACACGGCACCCATTTTACCAAATTGTTCTAGGTACTTCGCTTTACAATCCACATTTGCGCCGCTGTCTACCAAAAATGTATGACCTTTTTTCGTCGGCAAACAGGTTGCTAATACTGGTCGTTCTACGCCTGGCAATCTTCCAACAATCATCAAAGAACCTGTTAATAATGCACCTGTACTCCCAGCCGATACAAAAGCATCTGCTTCTCCATTTTTCACAAGCTGCATTCCGATTACCATAGAAGAATTTTTTTTACGTCGAATCGCTGCTGTTGGAGATTCTTCTGTTGTAATCACTTCAGACGCTTCCACAATTTCAATTTTTTCTTTTGGATATGTATACTTGGCTAATTCTTTTTGTATGATGTCTGTTTGACCAACCAATTTGATTTTGACTTGCTGCATTTCCTGTACCGCGTCTACAGCACCTTTGACTGTTTCTATTGGCGCAAAATCTCCGCCCATCGCATCTAATGCGACCAATATTTCTGTATTCATACGTTTTCACCGTGTTCCTTTCTATACTTTTTCTTAGTATAAACAATTTCTCCAGAAATTACAATGCTTGCCTTCTGTAGGTTGCAAAAATTTCGCATTTGTGGCAGACTGTTGATACTATCATCATTATAGAAATTAAGAAGGAGGAATTGTTTTGCAGCTAGAACAAAAGCTAAAAAATCACCATGCGCAATACTATCCCTTTCATATGCCGGGACATAAACGCAATCTGGAAATTATGGGAAATGTATTTCCCTATTATATGGATATTACCGAAATCGAAGAATTTGATGATTTGCATCACGCAAGCGGCATACTCAAAGAAGCCATGGACGATGCAGCAAAATTATGGGGTACAATCGCAACTTTTTTTCTGGTCAATGGCAGTACCAGCGGTATATTATCCGGCATTCGTGCTTTAACCAAAACAGGTGACACCGTTTTAATGGCACGTGGTTGTCATCGCAGTGTATATCATGCCATAGAATTATGCGACTTAAGACCTATCTATTTGGTACCACCAATTTGTCAAAACTTGCCAATCTTTGGCAGCATCACGCCAGAAATGGTAAAACAAGCATTACAAGAAAATCCCAATTGTAAATTGGTCATTCTCACAAGTCCAACATATGAAGGGATTGTAAGTGACATTGCAAATATTGCACAGATTGTACATGATGCAGGCGCATATTTATTGGTAGATGAAGCGCATGGAGCACATTTTGGCTTTGATGCTGCATTTCCTCTGTCAGCAACACGTCTTGGTGCGGATATTGTGATACAAAGCATTCATAAGACATTGCCTGCCCCTACACAAACTGCTTTATTGCACATTTGTTCTGCGCAAGTTTCACTTTCTGAAGTGCGTCGCCAACTTGCTATTTTTCAAACCAGCAGCCCTTCTTATGTGCTTTTATCCCAAATGCAGCGTTGTATCTCACTTTTGCAAACAAATGGAACATCGTATTTTACAGAGTATGTCGCAAAATTAAAACAATTTTATCATGCAGTCAGTCATCTTCGCAAATTACGGATACGCCCTTTAAAAGAAGATGTCATTTTTGATGCAGATATAGGAAAAATTTTAGTCGATACGAGTCATAGCAATCTCAATGGTACAACATGTGCAAATATATTGCGAAATCAATATGGAATGGAAACAGAACTTGCACAACCTTCTTATGTACTAGCAATGACAAGTATTTTAGATACAGAAGAAGGATTTTCCCGTTTTGCAAATGCTTTATGTGAAATAGAACAAACTTTGCTGTCTGCTTCTGCGAATACAGTTGTGGCACTTCCTCCTATCCCACATACAATATGCAGTATCGCACAGGCATTGGAACGACCACATGAAACCATTTCTTTTTCTGACGCAATCCATCGCATTGCTGCGGACTATGTATGGGCATATCCTCCTGGAATCCCTTTGATTGTTCCTGGAGAAGAATTTACTACTGAATTATTGCATTATATACAAACATTACAAAAAAACGGTATTTCTGTCTGGTCTGCTTATTCTCATACAGCACAGATACAAGTCGTTCAGAATTTTTCTGCATACAGTAAGCGAACCTCTTGAAATAAATTGTATTTTATGGTTAAATAGTAAAGAAACACAGATATGCCTATGGGTATATTTGCTGCTTCCATATCGAAGAAGTGCAATATCTTTTTCGTATATGCAGAAGAATATAACCCAAACGACAAAGGAGTGATATCATGAAACACATTCAGACATTACGTACACGTGACTTGGCTGCAAGTGTAAAACACGGCGGCTGTGGCGAATGCCAGACATCCTGTCAGTCTGCTTGCAAAACATCTTGTGGTGTTGCAAACCAGCAGTGTGAAAACAAATAAGCAACTTTTTATGTTGTGACAGGAACGTCGCTGTCTGTCTTTGGGCAGACGGCGACTTTTTATGTACACTCCAAACAAAACATACGAAACATAGAAAATAGAAAGAGGTTCTTTTATATGATACATCAATACAAATTAAACGGTTATAATATTGTACTGGACGTATATAGTGGTGCAGTACATGTTGTGGATGATATAGCTTATGACATCATTGGTATGTATGAAACAAATACACCTGATGAAATCAAGTCTCAAATCTTAACAAAATACGCACATCTGCCTGAAGTAACAGAATCAGAAATACAAGAAATTTTAGATGGTATTGCAGAATTGAAACAAATCGGGCAACTTTTTACAGAAGATTTATATGCTGATATTGCTGCAAATTTCAAACTGCAAAATAATGACATCAAAGCACTCTGTTTGCATGTAGCACATACCTGCAATTTGACTTGTGACTACTGTTTTGCAAGCCAAGGAAAGTATCAAGGCGACCATGCCTTAATGTCCTTTGAAGTAGGAAAACAGGCATTGGACTTTTTGATTGCACATTCTGGCAATCGCAGAAATCTGGAAGTAGATTTCTTTGGCGGAGAACCTTTGATGGATTGGGACGTTGTAAAACAATTGGTAAATTATGCGCGTAGTGTAGAAAAAGAACATGGAAAAAATTTCCGTTTCACATTGACTACGAATGGTTTGCTTTTAGATGATGATGTCATGGAATTTGCAAACAAAGAAATGCATAATGTCGTATTGAGTTTAGACGGCAGAAAAGAAATTCATGATAAATTACGTCGTACTGCTGGTGGACAAGGCAGTTATGATGTGATTGTACCAAAATTCCAAAAATTTGTAAAAAGCCGCAACAACACAGGATATTATGTACGTGGTACCTATACTCATGGAAATGTAGATTTTACAAATGATATTTTTCATATGGCAGACTTAGGCTTTACAGAATTATCTATGGAACCTGTCGTTTGCGATCCAAAAGAACCTTATGCTTTGACTGCTACGGATTTACCGCTTTTGTTTGAACAATATGAAATTCTGGCAAAAGATATGCTGCGTCGTGAAAAAGAAGGAAAACCCATCACATTTTATCATTACATGATTGACTTAACAGGTGGACCATGTATTTATAAACGTGTTACAGGCTGTGGCAGTGGTACAGAATATATGGCTGTTACACCTTGGGGCGAATTATTCCCTTGTCATCAATTTGTAGGCGATCCTGCTTATAGCTTAGGTGATATATGGAAAGGCGTGACACATCCCGAAGTACAAGACAAATTTAGAAAATGTAACGCATATGCACGCCCAGACTGCAAAGACTGTTGGGCAAAGCTTTATTGTTCTGGTGGTTGTGCTGCAAATGCATATCATGCAACTGGTGATATTACTGGCATTTATGAATACGGTTGTCAATTGTTCCGCAAACGTATGGAATGTGCCATTATGATTCAGATAGCAAAACAAATGGAAGAAACTATATAAAATAATCAAAACCACTAGTAAACTATTGGTTTGAACAACCCCTAGAAGGGGTATTACGTGCCAGCCCCTAAAAGGGGCATCGAAAAATATCATTGCATTTATTTGCACTGCAACCTGTAAACAGGTATTGTACTTGACAATACAATGTGTTAATTAAATATTGTATATCTTTCATTTGATAATTAGTAAATCCATAATAATTATCATTCAAAAAATATACTAAAGCATTTTATTGACCCCTAGTAAAACTAGGGGTCAGCCTGTCAAAAAACCCCTGAATTTCACATCAAATTCAGGGGTTTGATTTTATATTAGCAAAAGATTTCAT